>NZ_UYXQ01000005.1 GCF_900624995.1 Pseudomonas antarctica | reverse complement strand
GTGGTGGCCCAGCTCGGCACCAAGGGCTCGCTCGATCAAGGCCTTTTTGAACGCCATCGACGCATCCTGAATGGCTTCGGCACTCATCGGGCCGCTGACGAACTGGTCGATCAGCTCTTTTGGAATGGCTGGAAGGTCACGCTGGGCCCTGCGGGCCGGTTTCTTTGTGGTTGGCATACATGCACCTCTTCAACATGTTATGCCCGAACACAAAATTTATGACAGTCCCAATATAAGGGCGCCCATGGGCGCCCTTATGCTTACTCTCAGCCTTACGCCGCACTGAACAACTTATGCGGATCAATCACAAACTTCTTCGGCACGCCCGCATCAAACTCGCCGTACCCACGCGGCGCGTCATCCAGGCTGATGACTTCGACGCCGACGATATCGGCAATATGAATGCGGTCCCACATGATCGCCTGCATCAGCTGGCGGTTGTACTTCATCACCGGCGTCTGCCCGGTGTGGAAGCTGTGGGATTTAGCCCAGCCCAGACCAAAACGAATGCTCAGGCTGCCCATTTTCGCGGCGGCATCGACCGCGCCTGGGTCTTCGGTGACGTACAGGCCAGGAATACCGATTTTGCCTGCCACACGCACCACGCCCATCAGCGAGTTAAGCACGGTGGCCGGGGCTTCGGCCTTGGCGCCGTCATGCCCGTGGCCACGCGCTTCGAAGCCCACGCAGTCAACGGCGCAGTCCACTTCTGGCTCGCCCAGCAACGCGGCGATCTGTTCGTGCAGCGGGGTGTCGGTGGACAGGTCAACCACTTCAAACCCTTGCGCCTTGGCGTGGGCCAGGCGGATAGAATTGACGTCGCCGATGATCACCACCGCCGCACCGAGCAGGCGTGCGGACGCGGCAGCGGCCAGGCCGACCGGGCCAGCACCGGCAATGTAAACCGTGCTGCCTGGGCCAACGCCAGCGGTGACGGCGCCGTGGTAGCCGGTGGGCAGGATGTCGGAGAGGCAGGTCAGGTCGCGGATTTTCTCCATAGCCTTGTCGCGGTCCGGCAGTTTCAGCAGGTTGAAGTCGGCGTACGGCACCAGTACGTATTCGGCCTGGCCACCGGTCCAGTCGCCCATGTCGACATAGCCATAAGCACCACCGGCACGCGCCGGGTTAACGGTCAGGCACACGCCGGTGTGTTGTTCTTTGCAGGAGCGGCAGCGGCCGCACGCGACGTTGAACGGCACCGAGACCAAGTCGCCGATTTTCAGGTTCTCTACGTCGCTGCCCTTCTCGATCACTTCGCCGGTGATTTCGTGACCGAGCACCAGGCCGGTCTGGGCAGTGGTGCGGCCGCGCACCATGTGTTGATCGGAGCCGCAGATGTTGGTGGAGACCACGCGCAGGATGACGCCGTGTTCAATCTTCCTGCCACGGGGGTCCTGCATTTTGGGATAGTCGATTTTCTGTACTTCGACCTTGCCGTTGCCGAGATACACGACACCACGATTACCAGACATGCTTTCACCTCGCTGTTGTTTTTATGGAACCGCGTTGCCCAGGCAGGCCGCGCGTAAAATGCTCGGGTACAGATGCTGTTTGTGCGTTGTTGCTGATGGCCTCATCGCGGGCAAGCCCACTCCCACCTTTTGATTTGTGAACACATTCAAATGTGGGAGCTAGCTTGCCTGCGATAGCGATCTAAAGAACGACCGTGCGATTGGCGTTCAAAAACACCCGCCGCTCAATGTGATACCCCACCGCCCGGGCCAATGTCAGCCCTTCGATATCCCGGCCCTTGGCAATCAAATCCTCGGGATAGTGGCTGTGATCGACCACCTCCACGCCCTGGGCGATGATCGGGCCTTCGTCCAGGTCGTTGTTGATGTAATGCGCGGTGGCGCCGACCAACTTCACACCCTTGTTGTACGCCTGGTGGTAGGGCTTGGCGCCCTTGAACCCCGGCAGCAACGAGTGGTGGATATTGATGGCCTTGCCATCGAGCTTGCGGCACAGCTCCGGCGACAGCACTTGCATGTAGCGCGCAAGAATCACCAGTTCGGCGCCGGTGTTTTCAATCACTTGCCACACCTGACGCTCCTGGGACGGTTTGTCGTTGGGGTCAAGGGGGAAATGGTAGTAGGGAATCTGGTGCCAGTCGGCCAACGGCTTGAGATCCGGGTGGTTGGACACCACCGCAACCACGTCCATCGACAGCTGACCAATGCGCTGGCGGTACAGCAGGTCGTTGAGGCAGTGATCGGCCTTGGAAACCATGATCACCACTTTTGGCCGGTAGTTCGGCGCCGTCAGCTCGAAGATCATGCCGAAGGCTTCGCCGCGCGTGGCCAGGCCATCGCGAAACGCCTGCTCGTCGAAACCATCGGGCTGACGGAATTCCACGCGGATAAAAAAGCGGCCCGAGAGGCGATCATCGAACGAGTGGTGTTCGGTGACGTAGCAGCCCTGCTCGAACAGGTAGCGGGTGACCGCGTCCACTGTGCCGAGCACGCTGGGGCAGTCGGCGGTCAAAATCCATGTATCAGGTGCGCGGCTCATAGTGAATCCTCAGGCCTTCGTTGATCGTTCCCACGCTCTGCGTGGGAACGATCGTTATGCGACGACATTCAGGCCGAACTCGGCCGAGGCGTCCTGCAACCACAACCACCAGTAATCCGAAAAGCTGCGACGGATCACCAGTTCCCAGGTGTCTTCAGCGGTATGGCGGATCACCAGTTGCGACTTGGCGAACACCGTGCCCACCGCCTTGCCCACCGGGAAGTTATTGGGGTGCACGTCGTAGCTGGTGGACTTCATCAGCACATCACGTACGTTCGGGCCGCTGAGTTCAAGGATCTGCTGGCCGCCGCTGACGTTGACGATCTGGATATGCAGGTCGCCCAGGGCGGCACGCAGGTTTTGTTCGGCGGCGAATTCTTCACCGCTTGGCACGATCAATAGCCACTCGTCCGGGCCGAGCCATTGCAGGCTGGTTTCGCCGTTGACGATGACTTGCAGGGCGCCAGGCAGTTCGATGCCCAGGGCTTTGTGCACGCCGGCAGCGAAGGCCGCGTCATGGCCATCGCCACGAATCGTCAGGTGGCCGAGGAGTTTCTTTTCGCGCACGGTCACGCCGGCGTTTTTGCGGCCCTTGCCGACCAGGCTGGCGAGGTCGGCGTGGTGCAGCGACGACTCGGCCTTGGCGCCGGTGGTGGGGCGTTGTTGGTATACGTTGGCTGCTGTCATAAAGCACCTTTCCTAATTTGATCGTTCCCACGCTCTGCGTGGGAATGCCGCCATGGACGCTCTGCGTCCGCTCTTGGGACGCAGAGCGTCCCGGGATGCATTCCCACACGGAGCATGGGAACGATCAGGTGTCAGATGTTCTGCCGCTCACCTTTCGGATCAAAGAACACCGAAGACACAATCTGCGCCTCGATCACGCTGCCATCCGCCTGGGGCGAGAACACGCGCTCGCCGATGCGCTTCAAGCCGCCCTTGACCACCGCCATCGCAAACGAATAGCCGAGGGAGTTGTGGGCATAGCTGGAAGTGACATGGCCGACCATCTTCATCGGGATCGTCTGCTTCGGATCGAACACCAACTGCGCGCCTTCCGGCAGCCATACGTTCGGATCAATCGGCTTGAGCCCGACAAGCTGCTTACGCTCTTCGCGCACGCAGTCTTCACGGTTCATGCCGCGCCAGCCGATCCACGAGAACGGTTTGGTGCGCCCTACACACCAACCCATGTTCAAGTCGTCCGGGGTCATCGAGCCGTCGGTGTCTTGGCCGACGATGATGAAGCCCTTCTCGGCCCGCAGTACGTGCATGGTTTCGGTGCCGTACGGGGTCAGGTTGTACTTCTTGCCGGCCTCGACAATCTGTTCCAGAACGCCCATGGCGTAGTCGGCCTGCACGTTGACTTCGTACGACAGCTCACCGGTAAACGAGATACGGAACACCCGCGCCGGTACGCCGCCGACCAAGCCTTCTTTCCAGGTCATGAACGGGAAGCCGTCCTTGTCCAGGTCGATGTCAGTAACTTCGGCCAACAGCTTGCGGCTGTTGGGGCCGGACAAGGTCATGGTCGCCCAGTGGTCGGTGACCGAGGTGAAGTACACCTTGAGGTCCGGCCATTCGGTCTGTTGGTAGATTTCCAGCCACTGGAGTACACGCGCCGCGCCGCCGGTGGTGGTGGTCATCAGGAAGTGGTTGTCGGCGAGGCAGGCGGTAACGCCGTCGTCGAAGACCATGCCGTCTTCCTTGCACATCAGGCCGTAGCGCGCCTTGCCCACGTCGAGCTTGGTCCAGGCGTTGCTGTAGATGCGGTTGAGGAACTCACGGGCATCCGGGCCTTGAATGTCGATCTTGCCAAGGGTGGACGCATCCAGCAGGCCGACGCTGTCGCGCACGGCCAGGCATTCGCGTTTCACCGCGGCGTGCAGGTCTTCACCGTTGCGCGGGAAGTACCACGGGCGTTTCCACTGGCCGACGTCTTCAAACTCGGCGCCGTTTTTCACGTGCCAGGCTTGCAGCGCGGTGTAGCGCACCGGCTCGAAGATGTGCCCACAGTGCCGGCCCGCTACCGCGCCGAAGGTCACCGGCGTGTAGTTGGGGCGGAACATGGTGGTGCCCATCTGCGGGATGGTCACGTTCAGCGAGCGGGCCGCGATGGCCAGGCCGTTGACGTTACCGAGCTTGCCCTGGTCGGTGCCGAAGCCCAACGCGGTGTAACGTTTGACGTGTTCGACCGACTCGAAACCTTCGCGGGTCGCCAGTTCGATGGCGGCGGCGGTCACGTCGTTTTGCAGGTCGACAAATTGCTTCGGCGCCCGTGCGGTCGCTTTCTCGTGAGGCACTTGGAACAGCGCCAACGTCGGCTCTTCCAGACGGCTCAAGGCTTTGGGCAGCGTACCTTCCACCGGCGTGAAACCAGCTTCGCTGGCCGCGCGCACGCCGCCTTCAAAACCATCCGCCAGGGAATCGCCAAGGCCGTAGACGCCGTTGATACCACCGACGCACACGCGTTTCTGCGGTGCTTCGCCCGGTACGAAACCGAGGATGTCTTCACGCCAGGTCGGCTTGCCGCCCAAGTGCGAAGCCAAGTGAACCACCGGGCTGTAGCCGCCGGAGCTGGCGACCAAGTCGCACTCCAGCCACTCGCCGGGGCTGGTGACTTTATGCGCGTTGACGTCGATGGCCGCCACGCGGGCGCCGGTCACGTGCTTGCTGCCACGGGCTTCGATCACGGCGCTGCCGGTGAGGATACGAATGCCTTTGGCGCGCGCTTCTTCCACCAGCGCGCCACGTGGGTTGTGGCGCGCATCGGCCACAGCGACCACGCTGAGGCCAGCGTCGAACCAGTCCAGCGCCACGCGGTAGGCGTGGTCGTTGTTGGTCGACAGCACCAGCTTTTTGCCCGGCGCCACGCCGTAGCGGCGCACGTAAGTGGAAACTGCACCGGCCAGCATATTGCCCGGCACGTCGTTGTTGCCGTACACCAGCGGGCGCTCGCACGCACCGGTCGCCAGCACCACACGCTTGGCGCGTACACGGTGAATACGCTGACGCACCACGCCAATCGGCGCACGGTCACCGAGGTGATCGGTGAGGCGCTCGTGAATGGTCAGGAAGTTATGGTCGTGGTAACCGTTGACGGTGGCGCGGGGCAGCAGCACCACGTCCGGCAGGGCGTTGAGTTCAGCGATCACACTGGCGACCCATTCGGTGGCCGGTTTGCCGTCGAGGCTTTCGCGGGAATCCAGCAAAGAGCCGCCGAATTCTTCCTGCTCGTCCGCGATGATCACCCGCGCGCCGCTACGCGCAGCGGCCAAGGCCGCCGACAGCCCGGCAGGGCCGGCGCCGACGATCAGCACGTCGCAGTGACGGTTGAAGTTGTCGTAGGTGTCCGGGTCGTTCTCGGTCGGCGAGCGGCCAAGGCCTGCGGCCTTACGGATGTACTTCTCGTAGGTCATCCAGAACGATTGCGGGTACATGAAGGTTTTGTAGTAGAAACCCGGCGGCATCAGCTTGCCGCCGACCTTGCCGAGAATGCCCATCATGTCGTTGTTCACGCTCGGCCAGCCGTTGGTGCTGGTGGCGACCAAGCCTTGGTATAGCGCCTGTTGCGTGGCGCGCACGTTGGGAATCTGGGTGGCTTCGGTGGCGCCGATCTGCAGCACCGCGTTCGGCTCTTCGGCACCGGCGGCAAAGATGCCGCGTGGGCGCGAATACTTGAAGCTACGGCCGATGATGTCGACGCCGTTGGCCAGCAAGGCAGCGGCAAGCGTGTCGCCCTCAAAGCCTTTGTAGCTCTGGCCGTTGAAGGTAAACGTCAGGGCTTTATTACGGTCGATGCGGCCACCGTTGGACAGGCGATTGATCTGGCTCATACCTTCTCTCCAGAAGCCTTGGCGGTGAATTGCGGCTTGGTGCCTATCTTGTAGGTTTCAAGAATTTCGTAGGTCAGTGTGTCGCGGGTCGCATTGAAGTACTGACGGCAACCGGCGGCGTGAATCCACAGCTCGTGGTGCAGGCCGCGTGGGTTATCGCGAAAGAACATATAGTCGCCCCACTGTTCGTCGGTGCAGGCGTTTGGGTCCAACGGGCGCGGGATATGCGCTTGGCCGGACGCGTGGAATTCCTCTTCGGAGCGCAGTTCGCCACAGTGAGGACAGAAGATATGCAACATGAGGTGTTTCTCCTGTTAGTGGGCGACGGCCGCAGCGCCGTGTTCGTCGATCAGCGCACCGTTGTGGAAACGGTCGATGGAGAAAGGTGCAGCCAACGGGTGCATTTCACCCTTGGCGAGGCTGGCGGCAAACACGTTGCCTGAGCCTGGCGTGGCCTTGAAGCCACCGGTCCCCCAGCCGCAGTTGAAGAACATGTTCGGCACCGGGGTTTTGGAGATGATCGGGCAGGCGTCCGGCGTGGTGTCGACGATGCCGCCCCACTGGCGGTTCATGCGCACGCGCGACAGCACCGGGAACATCTCGACGATGGCCTGAATGGTGTGCTCGATTACCGGGTACGAGCCGCGCTGGCCGTAGCCGTTGTAACCGTCGATACCGGCACCGATCACCAGGTCGCCCTTGTCGGACTGGCTGATGTAGCCGTGCACGGCGTTGGACATGATCACGCTGTCGATGATTGGCTTGATCGGCTCCGACACCAACGCTTGCAGCGGGTGGGATTCAATCGGCAGGCGGAAACCGGCCAGCGAAGCCATGTGGCCGGAGTTACCCGCCGTCACCACACCGACGCGCTTGGCGCCGATAAAGCCTTTGTTGGTTTCGACGCCGATGCACACGCCGTTTTCTTTGCGAAAGCCGATCACTTCGGTCTGCTGGATCAAGTCCACACCGAGTGCGTCAGCCGCGCGGGCAAAGCCCCAGGCCACGGCATCGTGACGGGCCACGCCGCCGCGCCGTTGCACGGTGGCGCCGAGCACCGGGTAACGGGTGTTTTTCGAGCAGTCGAGGTACGGGATCTCGTCGGCCACTTGTTTGGCGTTGAGCAGTTCACCGTCCACGCCGTTGAGGCGGTTGGCGCTGACGCGGCGCTCGGAGTCACGGATGTCTTGCAGGGTGTGGCACAGGTTGTAGACGCCACGCTGAGAGAACATCACGTTGTAGTTCAGGTCCTGGGACAGGCCTTCCCACAGTTTCATCGCGTGTTCATACAGGTGCGCCGACTCGTCCCACAGGTAGTTGGAGCGCACGATGGTGGTGTTGCGCGCGGTGTTACCGCCGCCCAGCCAGCCTTTCTCGACCACGGCCACGTTGGTGATGCCGTGCTCTTTGGCCAGGTAATAGGCGGTCGCCAGACCATGCCCGCCGCCGCCGACGATGACCACGTCGTAGACCTTTTTCGGGGTCGGCGTGCGCCACATCTTCTGCCAGTTTTCGTGGTGGCTGAGTGAGTGCTTGAAGAGGCCGAAGCCCGAGTAGCGTTGCATAGTCATTACTCCAAAACCGCGCTCAGCGATAAACCGGGAAATCAGCGCACAGGGCAGACACGTGCTTGGCCACGTTGGCCTCGACATCGGCGTCGCCGAGGTTGTCGAGGATGTCGCAGATCCAGCCCGCCAGCTCAATGCACTGCGGTACTTTGAAGCCACGCGTGGTCACCGCCGGGGTGCCGATGCGCAGGCCCGAGGTCACGAACGGCGACTGCGGGTCATTCGGCACGGCATTCTTGTTGACGGTGATGTGGGCGCGACCGAGGGCGGCGTCCGCCTCTTTGCCGGTGAGTCCTTGGCGAATCAGGCTGACCAGGAACAGGTGGTTATCGGTGCCGCCGGACACTACATCGTAGCCGCGCTTGATAAACACGCTGGCCATGGCCTGGGCGTTGTCGATCACTTGTTGCTGGTAGACCTTGAAACCTGGCTCCGCCGCTTCCTTGAAGCACACGGCCTTGCCGGCGATCACGTGCATCAGCGGGCCGCCCTGAGCACCGGGGAATACCGCAGAGTTGAGTTTCTTTTCAATTTCTTCGTTGGCCTTGGCCAGGATCAAACCGCCACGTGGACCGCGCAGGGTCTTGTGGGTGGTGGTGGTGACCACATCAGCGTAAGGCAGCGGGTTCGGGTACAAACCAGCAGCCACCAGGCCGGCGACGTGGGCCATGTCGACGAACAGCAGCGCGCCGACCTTGTCGGCAATTGCGCGAAACCTTGGAAAGTCCAGGGTTTTGGAGTAAGCGGAGAAACCGGCCACGACCATCTTTGGCTTGTGCTCCACCGCCAGGCGCTCGACTTCGTCGTAGTCGATCAGGCCGGTGTCGGTGTTGATGCCGTATTGCACCGCGTTGTACAGCTTGCCCGAGGACGACACTTTGGCGCCGTGGGTCAGGTGGCCACCGTGGGCCAGGCTCATGCCGAGGATGGTGTCGCCGGCATTGATCAGCGCCAGGTACACCGCGCTGTTGGCGGACGAACCGGAGTGTGGCTGCACGTTGGCGTAATCGGCACCGAACAGCTGCTTGGCGCGTTCGATGGCCAGGGCTTCAACCTTGTCCACGTGCTCGCAGCCACCGTAGTAGCGCTTGCCCGGGTAGCCTTCGGCGTATTTGTTGGTCAGGCCACTGCCTTGGGCTTCCATCACGCGTTTGCTGGTGTAGTTCTCTGACGCGATCAGCTCGATATGATCTTCTTGACGCTGCTCCTCGGCATTCATCGCCGCCAGCAAGGCGTCGTCATATCCCTGGATCTGGTCTTTTTTGCTGAACATCGCGTCTCTCCCAGCCTTTCGTATTGTTAAGGCCCGTGCAGGGCCCTTTGATGCGATGGTAGGGCTGGCGCAGACAGGTCAAATGCCTACGGACGCCACGCAAAGGTGCGTTTACGACATGGCCTGACGCTCCGGCAAATAAAGCACTGAGATTGCTCGCGTCACACGGGCAGCGGGAAACCAAAAACGCGGCCCTGGGGCACAAAACAGCAAAAGGTTGCGACGCTTGCCCCTATCTCGACCAAATACGTATCAAACTGACCGAGACTTTTACCCACTTGGTCTGGCCGAACGTTATCTTGCGCCAGCACGGTATTAAACCTTGGCAACGCGTTTAGGGAGATCAAGGCCAGACTCAATGAATAAGTATGACGTCATCATCCTAGGCGCCGGCCCGGCGGGTTGCGCGGCCGCGATTGCTTGCGCTCAACAGGGCCTGAAAGTGGCCCTTGTCGAGCGCCTGTTGTTTCCACGCCAGCGCCCAGGTGAAACATTGCACCCAGGTATAGAACCACTGCTCCAGCAACTGGGCGTGGCTGAAAAAGTGCGCGGCGATGCCTTCATCCGCCCCACCGGAACGTGGGTGAAGTGGGATAAAGACCGACACTTTGTGCCCTTCGGGAAAGATACCAATGGGCCTTGGCGTGGGTTTCAGATTCCACGGGCAACGCTTGATGGGTTTCTGCTGGATAGAGCGATCGCGCTGGGCGTCCATGCCCTGCAACCCTGCCAGGCAAAAGAGGTGCTGGTAGAAAAGGATCGCGTCGTTGGCATTCGAACCCAGACAGGGTCGTTGTTTTGCCACCACCTGGTTGATGCCAGTGGTGCTCATGCTTGGCTGGCACGCCAACTGGGGCTGATGACGCATCGCTACTCGCCGCCACTGACGGCTGCGTACGGCTATAAGCGCGGAACGGTCGACGAAAGTGCCCTGGGGATCTTTGCAGAAGAGCCGGGCTGGTACTGGACGGCTCACATAGGTCAGGGGCTTTATCACTGGACGCGGCTGCGCTTTGACCAAGAGAAAGGCGCCAAGGCCTCGGCGATTCCCGCTTGCTTCGAACACCTGACATGCGAGGGCGCAATCCAGGGTGCCGATGTCACCTGGAGAATCTGCGCACACGCGGCCGGTAATGGGTACTTCATCATAGGCGACGCGGCTGCCGTGCTGGACCCGGGGGCTTCTCACGGGGTACTCAAGGCCTTGATGTCGGGAATGATGGCCGCGCGCTGCATTGTCGATGAACATGCCACCCCAGCGCATAGGCAGGCTATCTCACTGCAATATTGCCAATGGCTACGGGAATGGTTCGAACGCGACGTACAAAAAATGCGCGCGTTTTACGCGGCTCACCCGTTTCCTCCTCGCTGGCTTCACGCGTGCTCAGCCAATGGCTTTGCGCACCCACAACAGCAGTAAAAAATGCAGCGGGTACAGCGCATAGGCCCAGCGGTGCATGGCGGGTGCAGAGGCGTGTTTGGCGTGTCGCAAAAGCAGCAATCCCGCCAATGGCGCAATCAGGCAAGCCGCCAGCCCAAGTATCGCGACCAGCGTGCCGCTATTGAGCAGAATCTGCCATTGGTTGGCAGCCACACAGACCAAACCCGGCAACACGCTGAAATACCATCGGCGGCTGAACACCAGCAGCATGGCCAGCGGCAGCAAGACGCCGAAAAAACCGAACATCAGGTGCGTGGAAAAAACCCCCGCGACAATGAGGGCGATCAGCGCCGATCCTCGATCAACAAGCGCTTTATGCTGCCATCCTCGGGCAACCAGCAAGCCCAGCGCCAAGGTCGGTAACACGTTCAACGTATCGGCATCGTCGATGAACATCCGGTACGGCACTTCACTGATCACACTGAACAGCAGCAACCAGCCCAGGTATCGCCATTCGCCGGTTACGGGCGCATGCCTGACTCGGTGCAAATTGGCCGCAATCGCCAGGCAAAACCAGGGAAACGCCAGGCGGCCGGGTACGTACAGGCCATCAAGGCTCAAACCGACATAACGCAAATGGTCGAGCACCATGCTCAACAGCGCCAGCCACTTGAGCAAATCCAGGGCGCCATCGCGGACGCGTCCGACAGGCAACGTTTGTGTACCGTGCATAATGCCCCAGTGACTTTGCATTTACAGTGCGTGCGCACCTCAGACAATCTTGGGTACAGTGCGCACCAACATCGACCACAGGAATGGGCCATGACCGACAAGAGCCAACAATTCGCCAGCGACAATTATTCCGGCATCTGCCCGGAAGCCTGGGCCGCCATGGAACTCGCCAACCAAGGCCATCAACGCGCCTACGGCGATGATGAATGGACCCACCGCGCCGCCGACGGTTTCCGTAACCTGTTCGAAACCGACTGCGAAGTGTTCTTCGCCTTCAACGGCACCGCCGCCAACTCCTTGGCATTGTCCTCGCTGTGCCAGAGCTACCATAGCGTGATTTGCTCGGAAACCGCCCACGTCGAAACCGACGAATGTGGCGCACCGGAGTTTTTCTCCAACGGTTCCAAGCTGCTCACCGCGCGCACCGAAAACGGCAAGTTGACCCCGGAGTCGATCCGCGAGATCGCCCTCAAGCGCCAAGACATTCACTACCCCAAACCACGCGTGGTCACCCTGACCCAAGCCACCGAAGTCGGCAGCGTGTACACCCCAGAAGAAATCCGCGCGATCAGCGTCACCTGCAAGGAACTGGGGCTGAACCTGCACATGGACGGCGCGCGCTTCTCCAACGCCTGCGCGTTCCTCGGCTGCTCCCCAGCCGACCTGACCTGGAAAGCCGGCGTGGACGTGCTGTGCTTCGGCGGCACCAAAAACGGCATGGCGGTGGGTGAAGCGATCCTGTTCTTCAACCACAAACTGGCCGAAGACTTCGACTACCGCTGTAAACAGGCCGGCCAGCTGGCGTCGAAAATGCGCTTTCTCTCGGCGCCGTGGGTGGGCTTGCTGGAAAACGACGCCTGGCTCAAACACGCCCGCCACGCCAACCATTGCGCACAACTGCTCAGCAGCCTGGTGGCGGATATTCCCGGCGTGGAATTAATGTTCCCGGTACAGGCCAACGGCGTGTTCCTGCAGCTCTCGGAAGCGGCCATCGAGGCACTGACGGCCAAGGGCTGGCGCTTCTACACCTTCATCGGCAAGGGTGGCGCGCGGTTCATGTGCGCGTGGGATACAGAGGAAGAGCGTGTAAGAGAACTAGCCGCGGATATTCGGACAGTGATGGGCGTCTAGGCGAGACGAATACTGGCGGATTGCCGAGACTGTCATTTGATATTTCTGACAGTAACGTTCTGCGCTTTCATTGACTAGCCTCTTGGAACCCGGAAGGAAAAGGCCGCTGCAGCGGCCACCTTTCGGGCACAACTGCCTGCCGAATAATCGGCCGGAAACGGAAATCCAGCAGAGGGTTAGACCATGGAAAATCAATGCTACGCCATGAACGCACGACAAGACGGCAGCCTGAGCGACACGTTCGTAAGTTGGGACGAGTTCAGGAAACTGGCGAAAGTCGGTGACACCATCAGGGAGCCATCGAGAACCCTGACCATCTATGAAAAAGCCTTCGAATTGACAGCTTCCGGCGATCAATTCTCCATCCAGATCTACACCCGCTAACGACGACCCCAAGTGATCGTTCCCACGCTCCGCGTGGGAACGATCTTTCAACGATCTTTCAGAATTCGATGCGCACGTCGCCCTTCGGCACGCTGCAGCACGACAGGATGTAGCCTTCGGCCTCGTCTTCTTCCGTAATCCCGCCGTTGTGCTCCATCTCCACCTCGCCACCCAGTTTCATCACCTTACACGTCCCGCAGATGCCCATGCCGCAGGCCTTGGGGATCAGCAGGCCAAGCTTGGCCGCAGCGGCGTGGACGGTTTCGCCCGGGGCCACACGGATGCTTTTGCCCGAGGCAATGAATTCCACTTGGTGCAGGTCCGCCAGGTCGATTTCAGGTGCGTCGGCGGCTTGCTCGGCTTGCTCCACCGCGTCTGCACGCGCTTCGGGAGGCGTGGCGCCGAAGGATTCCTCGTGATACCGCGCCATGTCGAAGCCCGCCGCTTCCAGCAGGCGCTTCACCGCGTTCATGTACGGCGTAGGGCCGCAGCAGAACACTTCGCGCTCCAGAAAGTCCGGCACCATCAATTCGAGCATCTTGTGGTTCAGGTAACCGCGATAACCGGCCCACGGCTCGCCCAAGCCGTGTTTTTCGCAGATCAAGTGCAGGCTGAAGTTATCGATCCGCGACGCCATGTGTTCCAGCTCGCGGTGATAAATGATGTCTTTGGGCGAGCGGGCGCTGTGGATAAACGTCATGTCGACATTGGCGTTAGTGTCGTAATACCAACGCGCCATGGACATGACGGGCGTGATGCCGACACCGCCACTGAGGTAAAGCACTTTGGTATTGCTGAAGTCGATCGCATTAAACAGCCCCACCGGCCCGTGCACGGCCAACTCCTGCCCTTCATGCAGCGTGTCGTGCAGCCAGTTGGAGACCTTGCCGCCCGGCACACGCTTGATCGTCACCGAAAAGCTGTACGGCACCGACGGTGAGCTGGAAATGGTGTAGGAGCGCATGATCGGCTGGCCGTCGATTTCCAGCTCCAGGGTGACGAATTGCCCCGGCTTGAAAAAGAACAGAATCGGCTGGTCGGCCATAAAGCAGAAGGTGCGCACGTCCCAGGTTTCCTGGATGACTTTGACGCAACGGACGATGTGACGACCATTGGCCCAGGTCTGGGTAGTGACCGGATTCAGGAAGCTGTTGGACATGCTGTTCTCCGTAGCCGTATGTCGGCCTGATGATGGCGATTCTGCGTAACGCGAGAACCTCCCATTTACCTATCTGCGACATTCACATACTTATCGCGACCAGCCCCCATACCACGGGGGTTGCGCGTCGGGATCAGAGTGGGCCATGTCGCTAATGGACAAGGTTCTGGCCTTTGCCGGGCCCACACTCGCTTCCAACAAAGACGCTTTCTTTACGCCTTGCAAAGTACCAACCGTAGCCACTATTCGCCGGCCACACAGAATGGCCCTGAGGACACACACGATGGACGTCACCGCAACTTTAAGCTTGGGCGATCCGCTGGAACCCGCACGCAAGGCCACCGCGCACATGCTGCAAGAGCGCGAGCGCACCTTTTCGCTGCCGCAGCCGTTTTACTCTGACGAGCGGCTGTTTGACATCGACATGCAGGAGATCTTCCAGAAAGAGTGGTTGATCGCCGGCATGACCTGCGAGATCCCCGCCAAGGGCAACTACCTGACCCTGCAAGTGGGCAAAAACCCGATCATCGTGATCCGCGGCGCCGAGGGCGTGGTGCATGCGTTCCATAACGTGTGCCGCCACCGGGGTTCGCGCTTGTGCACCAGCGACAAGGGCAAGGTCGCCAAACTCGTGTGCCATTACCACCAATGGACCTACGAGCTGGACGGACGTCTGCTGTTCGCCGGCACCGAGATGGGCGCTGACTTCGACATGAAGCAGTACGGCCTCAAACCCGTGAACGTGAAGACCGCCGGCGGCTACATCTTCATCAGCCTGGCCGAGAACCCGCCAGCCATCGATGACTTCCTGTCGACACTGACCCACTACATGGAACCCTACGACATGGAAAACACCAAGGTGGCGATCCAGACCACCTTGTTTGAAAAAGCCAACTGGAAACTGGTGCTGGAAAACAACCGCGAGTGCTACCACTGCAATGCGTCGCACCCGGAACTGTTGAAAACCCTGCTGGAATGGGACGACGTCACCGACCCGCGCGCCGACCAGGCCTTCAAGGACCACGTCGCGGCGTCGGCCGCCGCCTGGGACGCGGAAAAAATCCCTTACGCCCACGCCAGCTTCGGCCTGCGTAACCGTATCGTGCGCATGCCGCTGCTCAAGGGCACCGTGTCGATGACCCTCGACGGCAAGCAAGGCTGCAACAAGCTGATGGGCCGTATCAAGAATCCGGACCTGGGCTCGATGCGCATCCTGCACCTGCCGCACTCCTGGAACCACTGCATGGGCGATCACATCATCGTGTTCACCGTGTGGCCGATCAGCGCCCAGGAGACCATGGTCACCACCAAGTGGATCGTGCACAAGGATGCCGTCGAAGGCGTGGACTATGACGTGGAGCGCATGCGCAAAGTGTGGGATGCCACCAACGACCAGGACCGTCGCCTGGCCGAAGAAAACCAGCGAGGGATCAACTCCACCGCTTACCAGCCAGGGCCGTACTCCAAGACGTATGAGTTTGGTGTGGTGAATTTTGTGGATTGGTACAGCGAACGGATGCTGAGCAATTTGGGCGCGGCGCCAGCGCCGTATCTCAAGGGTGTGGCCGTACACGAGTAACCCCCACCCCCATCAAAATGTGGGAATGAGCCAGTTCCCACATGGTCTATCACCATTGTTCAAATTTTGATCAAACCTTTTACAGCCCCCTAACAACCTGGCCTCCAGCCTTCGCCCAACAACTTATCCACAAAGCCACCCACAGTAATTGTGGGCAAGTACACCTTCCTGCCGAAATTAAATGAAGAAAATCCGTGACTTATTCAAAGCTTACGGCTTTTACTGCGACTGTTCATTTATTAACCAAGTCTCTGAAAGCCTCTATTCACGTGTCCTGTAGCAGTACACAAACACCTTATCCACAGAAGCACCAACAGACTTTGGGGGCAACTTTGCCAACGCTGTGGAAAACCGCGTCAACGCTTCATAAATCGGGGCATTCAGGGTTTTTCTTCGGCAAACAAGACGAATTGATCATATTTTGATCAAACCAGTGAAAGCCTTTATTTATAGGAGCTGCAGACGATAGCGAACATCTTATCCACAGAAGCGCCAACAGACTTTGGGGGCAAGTCTGAACGCGGAGATGGCTTGGGATGTGGAAAAACCCAAGCAAAAACCGTCAGTTAGCCTGGTTGTTTTTCGTACAGAGGGCTGCAGGGCTTGATTTACCGGGGTTGTGGACAACCGCGAACAGGTTATCCACAGACGGGTCAACAGGGATTGTGGGTAAGCCTACACGCGCGCCGCAAAAACAGTCTGGCTGCGGGCTTTCCTGTGGGAGCTGGCCTCCTCCCACCTTGGGTTAGCGCACCACACCTTCTTCGATGAGCAGCTTAAGGATTGCTTCGGCGCCCGCCTCGGGGCTGAGGCCCTTGAGCACTTGCCCACCGCCGCCGCTGGCCTTGGCCGTGGCGGCCTTCATGCGGTCGGCACCGCTCTTGGCCTTGATTACCTTGAGACGCTTGGGCCGTGGCTTGGCGGGTTGCAGCAGCGCACCTGTGAATAACTCGTCTTGCTCAATCTCGACCTCATGGGCGGCCAGCTCGCCTCGTTGCGCAGGGCCGTAGGCGCTTTGACGTGGCTTGGGCGCGGCGTTATCCACCGTAGCCAGAAACGGCAAGCGCACCTTCAAGCGCCGCCGCTGCCCGCGTGGCAAGGCTTGCAGCACGTGGGCCACACCGCCTTCGATAGACTCCACCTGCGCCAGCCCGACAACCAGCGGCCAGCCCAGTTGCTCGGCCAGCAGGAACGGCAACATGCCCGAGCCCTCGCCGGTTTCCGCCTGGCTACCGGTGAGCACCACCTGGGCGCCAGCGTCCCGCAGGTATTCACTGAGCACCGGCAAGGCGTCAGAACCTGCCGGCTGCTCCAGCACGTGCAACTGCGTCAAGCCCATGCCCAGGTAGCTGCGTAGCGTAGGCTCGTGAATGTTGCCGGCATGCAGCACCTGCAACTTATCCCCAGCCATTTGCAGGCCCAACTCGACAGCGCGAGCATCTTGCTCGGCGCGGCGTGGGCGGCCTGAAGTCGGGTGGGCGCCGATGGACACCAAGCTGATTACATGTGTCGTCATGGTCATGTCCTTAAGCCGCATCGCGCTTGGCGCCGTTGCGGTGGGCCTCGACCGCAGCGATCAAGGCTTGCAGTATCGCGGCGCTGTCGCCGATCACCGACAGGTCGGCACGTTTGATCATGTCGCAGCCCGGGTCGAGGTTGATTGCCACCACTTTGTCGCAGGCACCGATGCCTTGCAGGTGCTGGATCGCCCCGGAAATCCCCACGGCCATGTAAACCCGCGCCGTGACCCAGGTGCCGCTGGCGCCAACCTGGCGATCACGCGCCATAAAGCCATCATCCACCGCCACCCGCGAGGCGCCTTCGGTGGCGCCCAGGGCCGCGGCGGTCTGATGGAACAGGGCCCAGTCCTTCACGCCGTTGCCGCCGGAGAAAATAAACTCCGCCTCGGCCATCGGAATGGCGCCTGGGTCCACGGCCACCGCGCCGAGGTCTTCGATACGCGGCAAGCTGCGCGCCAACGCTGTGGATAACTCCACGGGCAATACTTCATGGCGTGTTTCGCTGACCGGTTCGGCGCATTCCACTGCCGCCAGGATCAGGCGCGGTAATGGCCGGGCCAAGTCTTCCTGGCCCGCACCGGCACGGCCGATGCACGCTTCACCCTTGATCTGCCAGACCCGCGTGGCCGGGCGCTCCTTGAGGCTCGCGGCAAAACGCCGACCCAACTCGCCACCACCGCTGCGGCTGTCGGGCAGCAGCCAATGGCGCGGGTTGAACTGGTTATCCACAGCCCGCAGGCCTTGCACGCGTTGCTCCGGTGAATAACCGTCGAATTCATGGCCTTCCAACACCAGCAGGCGATCAACGCCCGCCGTGGCAAACGTAATTTCTTTGTGTTCGCCAAACACCACCGCCAACACCGCGCCGTCGCTGCCGGCGAGTTGCCGCGCCAAACCGAGCAAGTCGCGGTCGTGGCTGCTCAGGCGGCCGCCGACCATGTCCGGCACCACGTTGATGTAGAACGCCGGCGCAGGCACCTGATGCAGCGGCAACTGCACGTGCACCGCCGCTGTGCGTTTGGCCGCGCCGCCCTGCTGGGCGCCGCTGCGGTCGATACGCTTGATGCCGTTGGGGCCGATAAAACCGACGCCATGCACGTTTTTGCGAATGATGCCGTTCGGTCCCATCCAGCTGTGGAGCGCCGGTTGCATCGCCGCATGCAGCGGGTGCAGGCGGTTACGGGCGATCCATTCGGCCCGTGGGTCGCGGCGAATAATGTCGCTCATTACTGCACCTCCGCAGGTTCACGCGTGACTGGAGCTTTCACGGGCGTGGCGTCTTCAAGCAAAGCGTCAGCCACCAGTTCGGCGATGTCTTTGATCAATGGGCGCGGTTCAACCACACCCTCAAGCATCGCTGTGCACTGTGGACAACCCACAGCCACCAGCTCGGCGCCGGTTTCGCGGATGTCTTCCATGCGCATATCGGGAATACGTTGCTTGCCGGGCATGTCAGTGATCGGCGCACCGCCACCGCCACCGCAGCAGCGAGAACGGAAGCCCGAGCGTTGCATCTCCTTGACCTCGATGCCCAGCGCGCGCAGCACTTGGCGCGGGGCCTCGTACTCGCCGTTGTAGCGGCCGAGGTAACAAGGGTCGTGATAGGTCACGCTATTGCCTTTGTGCTGGCCCAGGTTCAGCGCGCCATCGCCGATCAGCTCGGCCATAAAGGTGCTGTGGTGCTGCACCAGGTAGTTGCCGTTGAAGGCGCTGTACTCGTTTTTCAGTACGTGGAAGCTGTGCGGGTCGCAGGTGACGATGCGCTTGAAGCTGTACTTGGCCAACGTCTGGATATTGCGCGTGGCCAGCAGTTGGAACGTGGCTTCATCGCCCAATCGGCGTGCGACGTCGCCGCTGTCGCGCTCTTCCAGGCCAAGTACGGCAAAGTCGACCTTGGCAGCCTTCAGCACTTTGACGAAGGCGCGCAGGGTGCGCTGGTTGCGCATGTCGAAGGCGCCGTCGCCGACCCAGAACAGCACATCGGCGCTGCTTTTTTCACTCAACAACGGCAGGTTCAAATCCGCCGCCCAGTTCAGGCGACCGCCCGGTGCGAAGCCGCCAGGGTTGTCGGTGGCGATCAGGTTTTCCAGGACTTCGGCGCCCTTGTTCGGGGTCGCGCCTTTTTCCAGGGTGAGGTAGCGGCGCATGTCGACGATGGCGTCAACGTGCTCAATCATCATCGGGCACTCTTCCACGCAGGCGCGGCAGGTGGTGCACGACCACAGGGTGTCGGCGTCCACCAGGCCGTTGACGATGGGTTGGTGCGGGTTGCCGCTGTGTTCGCCAATCGGCTTGCCTGGATACGGGCTGCCGGCAAAGTTGGCATCGGTGCCGCCAGCCAGGCCGACCACCATGTCCTGGATCAGCTTTTTCGGGTTCAGCGGCTGGCCGGCGGCGAACGCCGGGCACGCGGCTTCGCACTTGCCACACTGCACGCAGGCGTCAAAGCCGAGCAGTTGGTTCCAGGTGAAATCCTTGGGTTTTTCCACGCCCAGCGGCGCGTTTTTATCGCTCAAGTCCAGCGGCTTCAACCCGGTGGAACGGCCGCCACCAAAGCGTTCGGCGCGGCGGTGCCACGCCAGGTGCAGGGCACCGGCGAAGGCGTGTTTCATCGGGCCGCCCCAGGTCATGCCGAAGAACATTTCCGACACGCCCCACAGCACGCCCAGGCTCAACAAGGCGGCCAGCAGCCAGCCGCCGAAGTCGGCTGGCAGAACTCCGGCCACCGGCAAGGTCACCAGCAAGAAACTCACCGAGAACGCCATCAGGCTTTTCGGCAGGCGCATCCACGGGCCTTTCGACAGACGTGACGGCGGGTTACGCCGCCGCAGGTAAACGAACGTGGCGCCGACAAACATCAGCACCGAGGCCAGCAGCAAGGCATAGCCGAGGACGCGGTTCTGCAGGCCGAAACCGTGCACTAGAATCGCCAGCACGGCCGACAGCACAAAACCCAGCGCGGTGGCGACGTGGGTGTTGGCGATGTATTTGTCGCGGGCGACCACGTGGTGCAAATCGACCATGTAGCGCTTGGGCATGGCCAGCAGGCCGCCAAGCAGGTCGACGTTGGAAGCGCGGCCACGGCGCCACATGTTCACCCGGCGCAGGGCGCCGAGGACGGCAAGGCCCAGGGCGGCAAACAAGAGAATAGGCAGCAAGGTGTTCAACATGGTGAAGCTCCCGAAGACCACACAGGTCTTGCATGGGAATCGGTTCAATGTGAGAGCTGGCTTGTGTGGGAGCTGGCTTGCCTGCGATGGCATCAACGCGGTCTTCCTATAGACCGAGTTGCCTGCATCGCGGGCAAGCCCGGCTCCCACAGAAAAGCTGGCTCCCACATTGATCGCGTTCCTGTTGGGTCAGAAATCCTTGCACAGGCGCAGGGCGTCATAGATGGCGGCGTGGGTATTACGTTGCGCCACACAGTCACCAATGCGGAACAGCAAGTACCCCTCACCCGGCTCGCTCAGGCACGGCTGTGGCTTGATTGCGAACAGGGCTTCGATGTCCATCTGGCCCTTGTTACGCGAACCAGGCTTGAGGGCGTAGTAGATCTCTTCGTCCGGACGCACACCGTTTTCCACCACCACCTGGTCCACCACCCGCTCCTCTTTGGCGCCGGTGTATTCGTTCTCCAGCACCGCCACCAGCTTGTCGCCTTCGCGGTAGACCTTTTCCAGCATCATGTCGCCGGTCATGATCACTTCCTTGGGGTACATGCTGCGGTAGTAGGTCGGGAACGACGTACCGCCGACGGCCACACCCGGCTTGATATCGTCGGTGACGATTTCAACCTGGCTGCCCTTGTCCGCAAGGAAATCCGCCACCGACATGCCGGTGAATTCGCAGATGGTGTCGTACACCAGCACGTTCTTGCCCGGCGCGACTTTGCCGTCGAGCACGTCCCAACTGCTGACCACCAGGCCTTCGGCCGCGCCCCAGTGTTCGTTCTGCTCCAGGAATGGATGCCCGCCGACGGCCAGCACCACGACATCCGGGCGCAAGTCGAGGATCGCTTCGGCATTCGCCGCCACGCCCAGGCGCAAGTCGACGTTCAAGCGCGCCAGTTCCAGCTGGAACCAGCGCGTGATGCCGGCGATCTGGTCACGCTGCGGGGCTTTGGACGCGGTGGTGATTTGCCCACCGATAAAGTCTTTCTTCTCGAACAGTGTCACGTCATGGCCACGCTCGGCGGCGACGCGCGCCGCTTCCATCCCGGCGGGGCCTGCACCGACCACCACGACTTTGCGTTTGGGCCCGGTGGACTTTTCGATGATGTGCGGCACGCCCATGTATTCACGCGAGGTCGCGGCGTTCTGGATGCACAACACGTCCAGCCCTTGGTATTGGCGGTCGATGCAGTAGTTGGCACCCACGCACTGCTTGATCTGGTCGATCTGGCCCATCTTGATCTTGGCGATCAGGTGCGGGTCGGCAATGTGCGCACGGGTCATGCCGACCATGTCCACGTAGCCGCCTTCCAGAATGCGCGTGGCCTGGTTCGGGTCCTTGATGTTCTGCGCGTGCAGCACCGGCGCCTTGACCACTTCCTTGATACCGGCGGCCAAGTGCAGGAACGGCTCCGGTGGGTAACTCATGTTCGGGATCACGTTGGCCAGGGTGTTGTGGGTGTCGCAACCCGAGCCCACCACGCCGATAAAGTCCAACATGCCGGTGTCGTCGTAATATTTGGCGATCTGTTTCATGTCCTCGTGGGACAAACCGTCCGGGTGAAATTCATCGCCGCACA
This sequence comes from Pseudomonas antarctica, assembly GCF_900624995.1. Taxonomy (GTDB): domain Bacteria; phylum Pseudomonadota; class Gammaproteobacteria; order Pseudomonadales; family Pseudomonadaceae; genus Aquipseudomonas; species Aquipseudomonas antarctica. The sequence continues at coordinate 196,666 of NZ_UYXQ01000005.1, read as the reverse complement.
GGCGGATGCCGACGCAGAAATCCGGGCCGACTTCCTTGCGCACAGCCTTTAACACTTCCAGGCCGAAACGCATGCGGTTTTCAAAGCTGCCGCCCCATTCGTCGGTGCGTTTATTGACGCGTGGGCTCCAGAACTGGTCGATCATGTGCTGGTGCACCGCCGACAGTTCCACGCCATCCAGGCCACCGGCTTTGGCCCGCGCGGCGGCGCTGGCGTAGTTGCCGATCACGCGCCAGATTTCTTCCGGCTCGATGGTTTTGCAGGTCGCACGGTGCACCGGCTCACGGATGCCCGACGGCGACAGCAGGGTCGGCCAATGCTCGCCGTCCCAGCGCGAGCGACGGCCCATGTGGGTAATCTGGATCATGATCTTGGCGCCATGCTTGTGCATGGCATCGGCCAGGTTCTGGAAGTGCGGGATGATCCGGTCGTCGGCCAGGTTCACCGATTTCCACCAGCCTTGCGGGCTGTCGATGGCCACACTGGAAGACCCGCCGCAGATCGCCAGGCCGATCCCGCCCTTGGCTTTCTCTTCGTAGTACTTCACATAGCGGTCGGTGGTCATGCCGCCGTCGGTGGCATACACCTCGGCGTGGGCGGTACTGAGCACGCGGTTGCGGATGGTCAGTTTGCCGATCTGGATCGGCGCAAACATTGCTTCGAAAGCCATGGCAGGGTCCTCGACTTACAACGGCTTGACGGTGAACAGGCCATCGTCGTGGCCTTCTTCGGAGCCGCCGTAGACTTGCTCGGCCACCGTGCGGATCTTGCTGCCACGCGCCTGCAGAATCTGGTCCATGGCGCCGGCAAACCAGCCGGTGAACATGTAGTCGACCTTGCGCCCGACCTTGCCGTACACGTAGACAAACGCCGAGTGTTCGAGCTTGACGCTGGCGGTGCCTTTGTCGAGGTCGATGTCCTGGATCTTGAACAGGCCCCAGCCGCGCTGCGACAGGCGCTTCATGTAGTGCTCGAACACCGCAACGCCTTCCAGGCCGTGGCATTCAGCTTCTTTTTCACACCAGTGCCAGGCGGATTTATAGCCAGCCTTGTAGAGGATTTCGGCGTAGGCCTCGGCGCCCAATACTTCTTCAATCCCCATGTGGTTGTTGACGAAGAAATGGCGCGGCACGTACAGCATCGGCAGGGCGTCGGAGGTCCAGACACCGGTTTCGCTGTCGACTTCGATTGGCAATTGCGGGGCGATCTTGGCCATGGAAACTTAACTCCAGAAAATTCGTGTTGATGCCCCCGGCACGGATGGCCGGAGGAAAAGAGAGGTTGGCTTATTCGCCCCAGACGTCTTTCAGGACATTGACCCAGTTTTCACCCATGATTTTGCGCACCACGCGCTCGCTGTGGCCGCGCTTGAGCAGGGTCTCGGTGAGGTTGGGGAACTCGCCCACGGTGCGGATGCCCAGCGGGTTGATGATCTTGCCGAAGCTGGTCAGGCGGCGGGCATAACCCTTGTCGTGGGTCAGCATTTCGAAGAAATCCTGGCCATGGCCCTGGGTGAAGTCGGTGCCGATGCCGATGGCGTCTTCGCCAACGATGTTCATGGTGTATTCAATGGCTTCGGCGTAGTCGTCGATGGTCGAATCAATGCCCTTGGCCAGGAACGGCGCGAACATGGTCACGCCGACAAAACCGCCGTGGTCGGCAATGAACTTCAGTTCTTCATCGGACTTGTTGCGCGGATGCTCTTTAAGGCCTGAAGGCAGGCAGTGGGAGTAGCACACCGGCTTTTTCGATTCGAGGATGACTTCTTCGCTGGTCTTGGAGCCGACGTGGGACAGGTCGCACATGATGCCGACGCGGTTCATCTCACCGACGACTTCACGGCCAAAGCCCGACAGGCCGCCGTCACGCTCGTAGCAACCGGTGCCGACCAGGTTCTGGGTGTTGTAGCACATCTGCACCACGCCCACGCCGAGCTGCTTGAAGATCTCGACGTAGCCCAGCTGGTCTTCAAACGCATGGGCGTTCTGGAAGCCGAAGATAATGCCGGTCTTGCCCTGCTCCTTGGCTTTGCGGATGTCGGCGGTGGTTTTCACCGGGATCACCAGGTCGCTGTTCTCACGGATCAGGGTCTGGCTGGCCACGATGTTATTGATCGTGGCCTGGAACCCTTCCCACACCGACACAGTGCAGTTGGCAGCGGTGAGGCCGCCTTTGCGCATGTCCTCGAACAGCTCGCGGTTCCACTTGGCAATGATCAGCCCGTCGATAACGATGCTGTCGGCGTGCAATTGCGCTGGGCTCATCAGGCGCCCCCCTTATTGGCGATTCATGCGCCGAATCGTCTGCCGGCGCTTTGGGGCCAGCATATGCCCAGGGGCTGAACGAACCGGGTGCAAAAACGACAGGGGAATTGCCGAAAGCGTCAATCCGCGACAAAGGCCTACAGGACACGTCTGACTGACGACTGTTCTTTGTCTTACGCTTGAGCCAGAATTCCACATCACCTGATATGAGACGGCGCAATGAAATCGATTTTCCTGGCTTTGGCACTCATCGCAACCGGCGTCCACGCGGCCGAAGACACTGATAACACCCCATGCGATGGCATCGAGAACGACAAGCAAACCCTGGAATGCGCCACTTACAACAAAACCACCGCCGAGCAATTGCTCAAGGATAACTACCAAAGCCTGCTGGAACGCATGGGTTCGACCTATGCCAGCAACAAGTCGCAACTGGCCGACATTACCGCTCGTCTGAAGGATGCCCAGCAGAAGTGGGAAAAATTGCGCGACGCCGATTGCGCAGTGGACACCTTCCCGGCGGTGAACGGCAGCAAGGGCTATGCGATTCAACAGAATGACTGCCTGGCGCGGATGAGTGATGAGCGGTCGGAGTTTTTGGAGTCGATCGGGCAGGAATAAGCCAGATTCAAAGCTTCCAGGATTATTGAAAAGGAATTCACATGTATTACCCACGCGAAGCGCAGAGGGATTTCCTCTACACGCGCGCCGCCCTGCTGTTTTTGGCCATGCTGATACTGTCGCTGATGCTGAGCTTGTCAGTGAGCCGGGGTGCTCCTTTTGCACTGATAAAGGCGGCGCCCATCGAAACCACCGGGCACATCACCCAACTGGAAAGCCTCAGCGCCTGGGCCTCAAGCACCAACGTGTATTACGCCTTCGACCATGAAGGCCAACGCATCGAAGGCATGGTGAACAACAGCAGCTACATCGACGACCCTGGCTACGAAGTGGGCAGCCCGGTCCCCGTGGTGTACTCAAAATGGTTTCCAACGGTGCATAACATCAAGGCGAACCTTAAATCGAGTTCGCCTAACTTCTACATCATGAGCGTAAGCGTCGGCTTGATGATGGTGCTCGCGATACTGATGTTCTGGACGGCACATCAGATCTATCAACATCAAGAAGAAGACCGGCATTACTGATACTCGCCACTCAGCCTCCACTTTATTTAATAGGCCATTGCATGACTATCTGCGGCATCGAAATCAAAGGCAGCGAAGCCATCATCGCTGTCGCCTCGCTGGACAGCCAGGCGCTGGCCCACGTCGCCCTGGCCACCAAGAAAATCGCCTTGGAAGACGACGATGAGGCGGCCAACGTCAAAGCCTTCGCCGCCCAGGTAAAGGCTTTCGTACAGGCAAACGCCATCACCCGTATCGCGATCAAAAAGCGCAGCAAGAAAGGCGAGTTCGCCGGTGGCCCGACCACGTTCAAGATTGAAGGGGTGTTTCAGTTGCTGGAGGGGGTTGAGGTGACGTTGTTGTCGCCGCAGACCATTAATGCGCAGAGCAAGAAACACAACTTTGATTTGCCGGCCTCGCTGAACAAGTATCAGCATGAGGCCTACAAGGCGGCGTGTTCGGCCTTGGTAAAGAAATAAGCCACACCGAAGATCAATGTGGGAGCTGGCTTGCCTGCGATGGCATCAACTGTGTGTCACTGATACACCGAGGTGCCCGCATCGCAGGCAAGCCAGCTCCCACCTTTGAACCTTGTTGCCTTTAAATCCTTGTACGGCTTTTGTGCAGCAGCCAATCCCCGAAGGACTTGTCTTCCAAGGCATAGCCACCCCGGCTCGACTTCCACACCAGCTCTTTGTCGCGCAGGGCATCGATACAGGCCTGAATCGTTTGGGTGCCCGGCACCACGTCGCTGCCCATGTCCTCCAGCGCTTTGCTGACGGCCGTGAGGGTGCTGTCCGTGAACGGCGCGAAGGGCTCGTTGGCGCGCGATCGCTCCACCATCACTTCCAGCACGGCGCGTTGGGGAATGGTGAGATTGTTCCAGGCGCTTTCGAACTCAGTCCATATACCCGCACGCAATAGTTCGGCACGACTGTGCAGCAGTTGGCCCAAATTGCTGGCCTCGCCCAGTTCCAGCGCCACTTCACCGATGATGGTGCGCAGCATCTCGGGACGATGACCTGCCAACTCAAACGCCTCGTCAATGTCGGCAGCGCTGAATTGATTGGTTTCGGCCAGGTGCGCGTTGAGGTGTGCGGTATAAGCCTGGGTGAACGCTTTGCCGAGCAAGGGGAACGGCGTGATGCTGGAGCCGAAAAACGGCTGACTTTTGCCCAACACCAAATGCGCGAGCTTGTCGCGGTTGGAACCGGTGAACACCAGGTGCAAGCCACTGCCCTCCTCGTCACGACCTTGGTTGAGCTGATCCCGGGCGGCCTTTAACGCAAACATCGCGTTGACACCTGGCTCGGTGGTTAAGGCGTGCTGCGCTTCGTCAATCACCAGCACGACGGTTTTTTCCGCCGCGCTGTGGAGCAATTCCAAGGCTTGGGTCAGCGTGGCGCCGACGGGCAATTGTGGCTTGGTAAAGTCCCAGGAGAGGGTACGCAGAAAGCTGAGTTTCTCGATTCCAATATTCTTGGCCAGTTTGCGAATGCCCTTTTCATAAGGCACCAGCGCCGCGGCAATAGCGCTGGCGATCAACTCAGCCGGATCTTTCTCTTTGTCGGCCCAAAGATCCACGTACACCGCCAGCCACCCCCGCAGCTGACACTCCGGGATAAGGTCTTCGCGCAAAAAGGTGCTTTTGCCGGTACGACGCGGCGCCGCGAGAAACAGGCCAGAGGTAAAATCCTGAATACCAGCCCCCACCAAACCGTCAGCAATGCTGCTTGCCAGGGCGGGGCGGCGGAATACGAAGCCGCTGTTCTTCGACATGCTTTTATACTCAATTATTGAAAGGACTATAAATTATAGTGACGAGTATAATTGACTATAATTGCCCGTCACACCACCTCTCGTCGCCGATCCTCCCTCGGACATTTCGCAAACCGCACCCGATAGCTGCGTGTGAAATACGACGGCGACTCAAACCCGCACGCAATACTGACTTCCAGCACGCTCATGTCGCTCTGGCGCAATAACTGCCGGGCTTTTTCCAGGCGCAGGCCGAGGTAGAAGTTGCTCGGTGTGTCGTTCAAGTGCAGGCGAAACAGCCGTTCCAGCTGGCGCCGGGTGACTTTGATTGCATCGGCCAATGCCAAGGTGCTCAGCGGCGGCTCGGTGTGTTGCTCCATTTCACCGATCACCTGCACCAACTTCTTGTTGTTGATGCCGTAGCGCGTGGCGATCTGCATGCGCTGGTGGTCTTTGCGCGGGCGGATGCGCCCGAGTACGAATTGCTCGGAAACCTGGATCGCCAAGTCCGGGCCGTGGGCCTGGGCGATCAGGTCGAGCATCAGGTCGATGCAAGCCGTGCCGCCGGCGCAGGTGATGCGCCGGCGGTCGATCTCGAACAGCTCTTGGGTCACGGTGAGCTGTGGATAAGACTCCTTAAACGCGTCGATGGCTTCCCAGTGCAACGTCAGGCGGTGGCCGTCGAGCAGGCCTGCTTCGGCGAGCACGCAGGCGCCGGTGTCGATGGCGCCCAACGTCACGCCGTCATGATCGAGACGGCGCAACCAGTGTTCCAGCGCAGGCGTGGCGAACTGCAAGGGTTCGAAACCGGCGACCACCATCAGCGTCGCGCCTTTTTTCAGCGGCTCCAATGCGGCGTCGGCGTTGACCGACATGCCGTTGCTCGCCAGCACCGCACCGCCATCGGTGCTAAGTACATGCCAGCGGTACAGCTCGCCGCGAAAGCGATTGGCCACGCGCAGCGGTTCCAGCGCGGAGATAAAGCCGATGGCCGAGAAACCCGGCATCAGCAGAAAGTAGAAATCCTGGGACATGGTGGCGCTCTCGTAGGACGGGCAGCGTGGTCACTGTGATACGCCAGTTCAACCGGCCATTCAAGAGCACAGGTCGCTGTAGTGCAAGAGCGGGTCGCCGCCGTGCGCTTTGCCGCCGGTCAAGCTGCGTACCTTGATCCCACGGCGCACAAAGACGCCGGCCCCCACAATAACGACCTGCCGAGGGATCCACCATGAACCGACTGATCAGCCGCTGTGTGCTTGCACTCAGCGCCAGCGCCATTTTGAGCACCCACGTGATGGCAGCCGATGCGGCGTCTTGCCAAAACGTGCGCATGGGCGTGGTGAACTGGACCGACGTGATCGCCACCAGCGCCATGACCCAAGTGTTGCTCGACGGCCTCGGCTACAAGACCAAACAAACCAGCGCCTCCCAGCAAATCATCTTCGCTGGCATCCGTGACCAGCGCCTGGACCTGTTCCTGGGTTACTGGAACCCGCTGATGACCCAGACCATCACCCCCTTTGTTAACGCCAAACAGCTGAAGGTCCTTGAGAAACCGAGCCTGGAAGACGCGCGCGCGACCCTCGCCGTGCCGACTTACCTGGCGGACAAGGGCCTGAAAACCTTCGCCGACATCGCCAAGTTCGAGAAAGAACTGGGCGGCAAGATCTACGGCATCGAGCCGGGCTCGGGTGCCAACACCCAGATCAAGGCGATGATTGCCAAGAACCAGTTCGGCCTGGGCAAGTTCCAGCTGGTGGAGTCCAGTGAAGCCGGCATGCTCGCCGCCGTGGACCGCGCCGTGCGCCGCAAGGAAGCCGTGGTGTTCTTCGGCTGGGCGCCGCACCCGATGAACGTCAACGTCGCGATGACTTACCTCACCGGCAGCGACGATGCCCTGGGCCCGAACGAAGGCATGGCCACGGTGTGGAGCGTCACCTCGCCGACCTACGCCGAACAATGCCCGAACGTGCACAAGCTGCTGACCAACCTGACCTTCACCGCCGCCGACGAGAGCCGAATGATGCAGCCGTTGCTGGATCACAAAGACGCGCTCGAGTCCGCCAAGCAGTGGCTCAAGGACCACCCGCAAGACCAGCAGCGCTGGCTTGAAGGCGTGACCACCTTCGACGGCAAACCGGCCGCGGCCAACCTGCAATTGACCAGCAAATAACCGATCCGAATCACCGTGTCGCAGCCGTTTTTGGCTGCGCGCGGCATCACTACGCCCGCCTGTAAGGAACCGACTCATGAACCACGACGTCATCATCACCTGCGCACTCACCGGTGCTGGCGACACGACCGGCAGAAGCCCACACGTGCCGGTCACTCCCAAACAAATCGCCGCTGCCGCCGTGGAAGCCGCCAAGGCTGGCGCAACCGTGGTGCACTGCCACGTGCGTGACCCCGAAACCGGCAAGTTCAGCCGCGACGTTGCGTTGTACCGCGAAGTGATGGAGCGCATCCGCGAGGCCGACATCGACATCATCGTCAACCTCACCGCTGGCATGGGTGGCGACCTGGAAATCGGCGCTGGGGAGAACCCGATGGAGTTCGGCCCCAACACCGACCTGGTCGGCCCGCTGACCCGCCTGGCCCACGTGGAAGCGCTGCTGCCGGAAATCTGCACACTGGACTGCGGCACCCTGAACTTCGGCGATGGCGACACCATTTACGTGTCCACCCCAGCCCAACTGCGCGCTGGCGCCAAGCGCATTCAAGAGTTGGGCGTTAAGGCCGAGCTGGAAATTTTCGACACCGGCCACCTGTGGTTCGCCAAGCAGATGATCAAGGAGGGCCTGCTCGACAACCCGTTGTTCCAACTGTGCCTGGGCATCCCATGGGGCGCACCGGCTGACACCACCACCATGAAAGCCATGGTCGACAACCTGCCCGCCGATGCGGTGTGGGCCGGCTTCGGTATTGGTCGCATGCAAATGCCGATGGCCGCCCAAGCGGTGCTGCTGGGCGGCAACGTGCGGGTCGGCCTGGAAGACAACCTGTGGCTGGACAAAGGTGTGCTCGCCACCAACGGTCAACTGGTGGAGCGAGCGAGTGAAATCCTCAGCCGCCTGGGCGCGCGGGTCATGACCCCGGCGGAAGGTCGAATCAAGATGGGCCTGACCAAGCGCGGCTAACGCCCTGCCGAAACCGAATTAAAAATGTGGGAGCGGGCTTGCTCGCGAATGCGATGAATCAGTCACCGAATGCATCAACTGACATACCGCATTCGCGAGCAAGCCCGCTCCCACATTTTGCACCGGTTGCCAACACAGAATTTGCGAATACTTTAGGAATTTGCCATGCGCTTTATCACCGAAATCAAAACCTTCGCCGCCCTCGGCAGCGGCGTCATCGGCAGCGGCTGGGTATCCCGCGCCCTGGCCCACGGCCTGGATGTAGTCGCCTGGGACCCGGCGCCCGGCGCCGAAGCGGCCCTGCGCAAACGCGTCGCCAATGCCTGGGGCGCGTTGGAAAAACAAGGCTTGGCACCGGGAGCCTCCCAGGACCGCCTGCGCTTTGTCGCCACGATCGAAGCGTGCGTGAAAGACGCCGACTTCATCCAGGAAAGCGCCCCGGAACGCCTGGAGCTGAAACTGGAGTTGCACAGCAAGATCAGCGCGGCGGCCAAGCCGAATGCGCTGATTGGTTCGAGTACCTCGGGCCTGTTGCCAAGCGAGTTCTACGAGGGTTCCATCCACCCGGAACGCTGCGTGGTCGGCCACCCGTTTAACCCGGTTTACCTGTTGCCGCTGGTGGAAGTGGTGGGCGGCAAAAATACCGCGCCGGAGGCTGTTCAGGCGGCGATCAAGGTGTATGAATCACTCGGCATGCGCCCGTTGCATGTGCGTAAGGAAGTGCCGGGGTTTATCGCAGACCGCCTGCTTGAAGCGCTGTGGCGTGAGGCGCTGCACTTGGTTAACGACGGCGTGGCGACCACCGGCGAGATCGACGACGCCATCCGTTTTGGCGCCGGCTTGCGCTGGTCGTTCATGGGCACCTTCCTGACTTACACCCTGGCCGGCGGTGATGCCGGAATGCGGCATTTCATGGCGCAGTTCGGCCCGGCGCTGCAGTTGCCGTGGACGTACCTGCCGGCGCCGGAATTGACTGACAAGTTGATTGATGATGTGGTCGATGGCACCAGCGAGCAGTTGGGCAAGCACAGCATTTCGGCGCTGGAGCGCTATCGTGATGATTGCCTGTTGGCGGTGCTGGAGGCGGTGAAAACCACCAAAGCCAAACACGGTATGAGCTTCGCCGAATAGCCGCTGTTGATCTCTGTGGGAGCTGGCTTGCCTGCTCCCACAGTTGACCGAGTAATGACCCGGAACCCCAGACATGCCTGCACTGACGACTTACAGCACAAAAATCCTCCCCGACTGGGTGGATTACAACGGCCACCTGCGCGATGCGTTCTACCTGCTGATCTTCAGTTACGCCACCGACGCGCTGATGGACACGCTGGGCCTGGACAGCGACAACCGCGAAGCCAGCGGCACTTCACTGTTCACCCTGGAACTGCACCTCAACTACCTGCACGAAGTGAAGCTGGGCGCCGACGTCGAAGTGCACACCCAACTCATCGCCCACGACCGCAAGCGCCTGCACCTCTATCACAGCCTGCACCTGGTGGGCGACGAAAAGGAGCTGGCCGGCAACGAGCAAATGTTGCTCCACGTCGACCTCGCCGGCCCGCATTCGGCGCCGTTCACCGAGGCCGTGCTGGGCAAGCTTGCACGCATCAGCGCCGAACAAACCGACCTGCCGAAGCCCGCCCTGCTCGGCCGCGTGATTGGACTGCCACCCCAAAAATAGGGAATCGCCATGCAAACCGCCGCTGCTGTTGCCGACTTCCGTACCTACCCACTGATCAGCGACCTTGCCAATGTGCAGGTGCACAGCGATCAACTCAGCGTGCAGTGGGCTGATGGGCGGGTGAGCCCGTTTCATCATCAGTGGCTGCGGGACAACTGCCCCTGCGCGCAGTGCGTATACAGCGTGACCCGCGAGCAGGTGTTGGAGATTGTCGATGTGGACGATAATCTCACCGCCGTCAGCGCAGGTATTGATCAGGGTTTTCTGAGCGTGGAATGGCGCGGCGGCCATCACAGCCAGTACGACCCGGGCTGGTTGCGGGCCCATGCCTACGACGATGAGTCACGCGCCGAACGCCGTGCAGCCAAGCCAAAATCGCGGCTATGGAACAGCGACTTCGAGCTGCCCGTATTCGACTACGCAGCCGTGATGCAAGAGCCGAATATTCTGCTGCAATGGTTGCTGGCCTTGCGTGACGGCGGCCTCACGCAAATCCGTGGCGTACCCACTGAACCTGGCTCCCTGGCGCTGATCGCCAAGCGCATTTCGTTTATCCGCGAGAGCAACTTCGGCGTGCTGTTCAACGTGCAGTCCAAGGCCGATGCCGACAGTAATGCCTACACCGCTTTCAACCTGCCGTTGCACAGCGATTTGCCGACGCGAGAGCTGCAGCCAGGGCTGCAATTTCTGCATTGCCTGGTGAACGATGCCACCGGCGGCGAGAGCATTTTTGTCGATGGGTTTGCCATCGCCCATGCGCTGCGCAGCGAAGACCCCGAGGCATTTCAGGCGCTGTGTGAAATCCCCGTGGAGTTTCGCAACAAGGACCGTCACAGCGACTATCGCCGCCTCGCGCCGATCATTGCGCTGGATGCTTGGGGTGACGTGGCGGAGATTCGCATGGCCAACTTTTTGCGCGGGCCGTTCGAGGCGCCGGTGGCGCAGATGCCGTTGTTGTATCGCGCGTATCGGCGCTTTATTGCGATGACGCGGGAGGAGCGGTTTCGGTTGGTCAAGCGTTTGAATCCGGGCGAGTTGTGGTGCTTTGATAACCGCCGTACGTTGCATGCGCGCAATGCGTTTGACCCGGTTTCCGGAGCGCGGCACTTTCAGGGTTGTTACATCGACCGGGATGAGTTGCTCTCACGGATTCTGGTGTTGCAGCGGCAGACCGCAGCGCGCCCCTCGCAGGCAAGCCAGCTCGCATATTTGACCGCGTTCACAAGTCAAAATGTGGGCGCTGGCTTGCCTGCGAGGGGGCCTGTGAACTCACCACACATTCCAGGTAAAAAAAGCCCCGATCCAGCCGTGACTGGATCGGGGCGCAGTGCTTGGTGTGAGCGTGACATCCCGAGGGTGACCAAACCTTCAAGGTGCGTGCCTGGCGTTCAGTGTGCCTATTACTTGTGTCGGTAAATGACCCGAAAACGACCTGTTCATAGCCATCTGAGCCATTCTTCAATTCTGCCCTTGCCGACCGGCCGGGGGCCTACCAGAATCCAAGTCAGTCCCCGCTCCCTACACCAGGATGAACGTCATGATGCACGCGGATTTGATTGACCAGGATGACCTGCTGGGGCAACTGCGCTCACTGGGTTTTGAAGTGTCCAGCGGTGCTACCGCCGAGCAGGCTTGCGAGTGTGCGGTACGCGGTTTGAGCGCCGCGCGGGCCAAGGCGCTCAAGGGCATGGTGGAACAGATGTACACCGGCAGTGCGACGATCCTGCCGGCTGTACGCCAGGCGATCGACAAGCAGTTGTTGCCGGCGTTGGGGCAGTTCAAGCAGAACTCTGGCGTCTGATAGATCGCTATCGCAGGCAAGCCAGCTTCCACATTTGAATGTATTCACAGATCAAAATGTGAGAGCTGGCTTGCCTGCGATGAAGTACCTTCGGTCTAGAGCCTTACACTCGCGAAAGTCGACTCGTTCCGCGCCTGACTCAACGCCGACATTGGCCCCGCCAGCGGTGACAACACCAGCGCCTGCGGAATCGGCATCATCGCCACTTGCTGGGTGGTGTTGGAGCCTACACGCTCATCGCGCGGCGGAATGCCGAAGTACTCGCGATAGCACTTAGAGAAGTGCGGCGTGGACACAAACCCGCACACCGAGGCCACTTCGATGATCGACATCGGCGTTTGCTTGAGCAATTGCCGCGCACGAATCAGACGCAGCTTCAGGTAATAACGCGATGGCGAGCAGTGCAGGTATTTCTGGAACAGCCGCTCCAACTGGCGACGCGACACGGCGACGTACACCGCCAGCTCGTCCAGGTCGATGGGCTCTTCGAGGTTGGCTTCCATTAGCGCGACGATTTCCTGCAGCTTCGGCTGGTTGGTGCCGAGCATGTGCTTGAGCGGCACGCGCTGGTGATCCTGTTCGTTGCGGATGCGTTCGTAGACAAACATTTCGGAGATGGCGGCTGACAACTCACGGCCGTGGTCGCGGCTGATCAGGTGCAGCATCATGTCCAGCGGCGCAGTGCCGCCCGAACTGGTGAAGCGGTTGCGGTCGAGGGTGAACAGGCGTGTGCTCATGGCCACGCGCGGGAACGCTTCCTGCATCGACGCCAGGCATTCCCAGTGCACGCTGCAATCAAAGCCGTCGAGCAAACCGGCGCAGGCCAGGGCCCAACTGCCAGTGCACACGGCGCCAAGGCGACGCGACTGGCGCGCCTGGCTTTGCAGCCACGACACGTGTTCACGGGTAACGGTGCGCTGGATACCCACGCCGCCGCACACAATCACAGTGTCCAGGGCCGGGGCTTTGTGCATGGAAGCATCGGGGGTGATTTGCAGACCATCGCTGGCCCACACTTGGTTGCCGTCGACACTCAGGGTTGTCCAGCGATACAGCTCGCGACCGGACAGCTGGTTGGCCATGCGCAGGGGCTCCACTGCGGACGCCAGGGAAATCAGCGTGAAATTGTCCAGCAGCAAAAAGCCGATGGATTGAGGCGCACGGTTCTGGGGTTGAGCCCCTGAGTTGAACGACGTCATCGCGGTATCTCCTCACACAAAGCGGGTGATGGCCTCAGGCGAGGCTCTTGTTATTGCGCCCTGCTCTTGTGCAGAGAGAGGCTTTGAATTGATAGAGCAAATGCCATGCCTAAAATTGAATGGGCATTCAATAACTCCTGAAAACGACCTGATGATGCGTCTATATAAGCCCGCGTAAGGAGTGCGGGATATGACCCGAAAAGGACGTTGAAGTAAGCCTGCTCACGGGGTGTGAGCAGATCGGTAGCACTTGTGGGAAGGCGCTTTGAGGGCGTGGGAAAAGTCTGTCACCGCACGCACGGGTGACAGGTGGTCGAGCGGAAAATCGTTCTGGAGCTACTTATCTGTTTGCGACGCGCTAAAAGGTGGCGCTTTTGAATCCGGGTGTTCACTTTTTGAGCAGAGTTGCCAATCAATTGTGGCGAGCGGGCTTGCCACAACACGCCGCTCACCAGAAGAAAGCGGTCAACACTCCACCGCACTCACCGCCAACCCACCGCGCGAGGTTTCCTTGTATTTGTCATGCATGTCCGCGCCGGTATCGCGCATGGTGCGGATCACACGGTCCAACGAGATAAAGTGCTGGCCATCGCCACGCAGCGCCATTTGCGCCGCGTTGATCGCTTTCACCGCCGCAATCGCATTGCGCTCGATACACGGCACTTGCACCAGCCCACCCACCGGGTCGCAGGTCAGGCCGAGGTTATGCTCCAGGCCAATTTCGGCGGCGTTGCACACTTGCTCCGGCGTGGCGCCGAGGATCTCGGCCAGCCCGGCAGCGGCCATGGCGCACGCCGAACCCACCTCGCCCTGGCAGCCAACTTCGGCGCCGGAGATCGAGGCGTTCTTTTTACACAGAATCCCCACTGCCGCCGCGCCGAGCAGGTAATCAACGACGTTGGCTTCAGTGACCTCTTCGCTGAACTTCATAAAGTAGTGCAACACCGCCGGGATGATCCCCGCCGCGCCATTAGTCGGTGCGGTGACCATGCGCCCGCCAGCGGCGTTTTCCTCATTCACCGCCAGGGCGAACAGGTTGACCCACTCCATCGCGCTCAAGGTCGAGCCGATCACATTCGGCTTGCCCAGCTCCTGCAAGCTGCGGTGCAACTTGGCAGCGCGGCGACGCACGTTCAAACCGCCGGGCAGGATGCCCTCATGCTTGAGACCCTGCTCCACGCAATCCTGCATGGCCCGCCAAAGTTTCATCAGCCCAGTGCGGATTTCTTCTTCGGAGCGCCAGACCTTTTCGTTAGCCAGCATCAACTCGGCCACGCGCAGGTTGTGGGTTTTGCACAGCTGCAACAGCTCCACCGCGCTGGAAAAGTCATACGGCAGTTCGGTGCGGTCCATATCGGCCACACCGCTTTGCGCCTGGGCTTGATCCACCACAAAACCGCCACCGACTGAATAGTAAGTATCGCGGTGCAGCTCGCCGTCTTCACCGAACACCACCAGCGTCATGCCGTTGGGGTGGAACGGTAGGTTTTCGTCGAGCAGGCGCATGTCGCGCGCCCATATGAAAGGCACCGGCAAATACCCGTCGAGCAACAGCGTGTCGGTCTCGCGCAGGGTATGAATACGCTGGCCAATTTGCGCCGGGTCGATCGCGTCCGGCCACTCGCCCATCAGGCCCATGATGGTGGCGGTGTCGCTGCCGTGGCCGATGCCGGTGGCCGACAATGAACCATACAGCTGAACTTCGACGTGCCTGACTTGTTCCAACAGTTCACGTTCACGCAATGCTTGGACGAACAACGCCGCGGCGCGCATGGGGCCGACGGTGTGAGAACTCGAAGGCCCGATGCCGATCTTGAACAGGTCGAAAACGCTGATAGCCATTGCCGTGAAACTCCTCGGTGAGCAGGCTAGGCATGAACAAGCTGCTACGCTCAGATCGCCCAGATGGCGGCATCATCAAGCTTTTATCCGCCCTCACGGCGTCTCACACCGACGTAACCATGCTCACCAACGCCGCCCTCGTGCGATCAGGCGTTTTGGCCGTTTTTAGCGGTGCAGATCGGTAAAAACTGCGGTTTTGCCACTGGAAAAATCTGTAAGCGACGTTACCGACACTGGATGCGACCATCCCTGTACTGGATACGACGCCCCCTGTAGGCGTCAGATTTTCGCTGGTACATGATCAGTCTCGACTCGTTTGCAAGGCACCGTGCCTGCGCTTCATCGCACGCCCCAACCGCAACACTTATAAAGCGCGGCAAATGCCGCCAGAAAAAAGACACAGGAGTCTACCCCGATGAAAGGTTCACCCTCGTTGTTGTTGGCCGCCATGCTGAGTCTGCCAGTCTTGGCGAACGCTGCAGAACCGGAACAGTGCAAGACCGTTAACTTCTCCGATGTCGGCTGGACCGACATTACCGTCACCACCGCGACCACCAGCGAAATCCTCAAGGGCCTGGGCTACAAGCCGCGCACCACGATGATTTCGGTACCGGTGACTTACAAGTCGCTGGCCGATGGCAAGAACATGGACATCTTCCTCGGCAACTGGATGCCGACCATGGAAAACGACATCAAGCAGTACCGTGATGCCGGCACCGTGGAAACCGTGCGCGCCAACCTGGAAAACGCCAAGTACACCCTGGCGGTCCCCGAAGCGCTGTACAACAAGGGCCTTAAAGACTTCGCCGACATCGTCAAATTCAAGGATGAACTGGGCGGCAAGATCTACGGTATTGAGCCAGGTAACGATGGCAACCGCACCATCCAGACGCTCATCGACAAAGACGCCTTCGGCCTGAAAACCGCGGGTTTCAAAGTGGTTGAGTCCAGTGAAGCCGGAATGCTCTCGCAAGTGGAACGCGCCACCAGGCGGGACCAGGCCATCGTGTTCCTTGGCTGGGAACCGCACCCGATGAACACCCGCTTCAAGATGAAGTACCTGACTGGCGGTGACGATTCGTTCGGCCCCAACTACGGCCAGGCCACCATCTATACCAACGTGCGCAAGGGCTACACCCAGGAATGCAGCAACGTTGGCCAATTGCTGAAGAACCTGTCGTTCACCTTGAACATGGAAAGCACCCTGATGGGTAACGTGCTGGACGACAAGATGAAGCCTGACGCCGCGGCCAAAGCCTGGCTGAAGAAGAACCCGCAAGTGCTCGACACCTGGCTCGCCGGTGTGACCACGGTTGATGGCAAACCAGGCCTGGAGGCCGTCAAGGAATACCTCGCCAAGTAAGTGCTGACCCCGGGGCGGTGCGCTGCCCCGGGATGTTTTCCCCTTCGCATGTGGACATTCACTACCATGCTGACTGAACATAAAATCCCACTAGGCCAGTACATCGCTGCCTTCGTCGATTGGTTGACCCAACACGGTGCCAACTACTTCGACGCAATCGCATCGACCCTGGAAACGATGATCCACGGCGTGACGTTTGCGCTAACCTGGTTCAATCCACTGGCATTGATCGGTCTGGTTGCGCTACTCGCTCACTTTATTCAACGCAAATGGGGCCTGACGGTGTTTGTCATTGCCTCCTTCCTGCTGATCCTGAACCTGGGGTACTGGCAGGAAACCATGGAAACCCTCGCACAGGTGTTGTTCGCCACCCTGGTCTGCGTGGTTATTGGTGTGCCGCTGGGCATTGTTGCCGCGCACAAACCCATGTTCTACACCCTGATGCGACCGGTACTCGATCTGATGCAGACCGTACCGACCTTCGTCTACCTCATCCCTACCCTGACCCTCTTCGGGCTGGGTGTTGTGCCTGGTCTGATCTCCACGGTGGTGTTCGCGATCGCTGCGCCTATCCGTCTGACCTACCTGGGTATCCGTGATGTGCCGCAAGAGTTGATGGACGCCGGCAAGGCCTTTGGTTGCTCGCGTCGCCAGTTGCTCTCACGCATTGAACTGCCCCACGCCATGCCGAGCATTGCCGCCGGCATTACCCAATGCATCATGCTGTCGTTGTCGATGGTGGTGATTGCGGCCTTGGTGGGCGCCGACGGCCTCGGCAAACCGGTGGTCAACGCACTCAACACCGCCGACATCGCCCTGGGCTTTGAAGCTGGCCTGGCAATCGTATTGCTGGCGATCATGCTCGACCGCATCTGCAAACAACCCGACGCTAAAGTAGGGGGTGATGCATGAGCATTATCCGATTCGACAATGTCGACGTGATCTTCTCCAAAGACCCGCGCGAAGCACTCAAGCTGCTCGATCAAGGCATGCACCGCAATGAGATCCTGAAAAAGACCGGGCAGATTGTCGGCGTTGAAAAAGCCAGCCTGGACGTTGAGAAAGGCGAGATCTGCGTACTGATGGGCCTGTCGGGCTCCGGCAAGTCGAGCTTGCTGCGCTGCATCAACGGCCTTAACACCGTGAGCCGTGGCCAGCTGTTTGTGGAGCATGAAGGACGCCAGATCGACATCGCGTCCTGCACCCCTGCGGAGCTGAAAATGATGCGCACCAAGCGCATCGCCATGGTGTTCCAGAAGTTCGCCCTGATGCCCTGGCTGACGGTACGCGAGAACATCAGCTTTGGTCTTGAAATGCAGGGCCGCCCGGAAAAAGAACGGCGCGCGCTGGTGGATGAAAAACTCGAACTGGTGGGCTTGGCCCAGTGGCGCAACAAGAAGCCCGATGAGCTGTCGGGCGGCATGCAGCAGCGCGTCGGCCTGGCCCGCGCGCTGGCGATGGACGCCGATATCCTGCTGATGGATGAACCGTTCTCCGCCCTCGACCCGCTGATCCGCCAAGGCCTGCAAGATGAACTGCTGGAGCTGCAACGCAAGCTGAGCAAGACCATTGTGTTTGTGAGCCACGACCTGGATGAAGCGCTCAAATTAGGCAGCCGCATCGCGATCATGAAGGACGGCAAGATCGTCCAGTACAGCGTGCCGGAAGAGATCGTGCTGAACCCGGCGGACGACTATGTGCGCACCTTCGTCGCCCACACCAACCCGCTGAACGTACTGTGCGGTCGCAGCCTGATGCGCACCCTGGACGACTGCAAACGCATCAACGGTTCTGTGTGTTTGGACCCGGGCGACGATTCGTGGCTGGACCTGGCTGAAGGCAACACCATCAAGGGTGCCCGCCAGAATGGCGCGGTGATGAACCTGCAGAACTGGGCACCAGGGCAACCGGTAGAAGGTTTGGGCCGTGTGCCGACGTTGGTGGACTCCAATATCGGCATGCGCGATGCGCTGCAGATTCGTTATCACACCGGGAATAAGTTGGTGTTGCATGACAGCAATCACCAGGTGGTGGGGATCTTGGGGGACAGTGAGCTTTACCATGCCTTGCTGGGCAAGAACCTGGGCTAGTCGGCACCGCAAAACAAATGTGGGAGCGGGCTTGCTCGCGAATGCGGTGTGTCAGTCAGCACATCTGTCACTGATACACCGCATTCGCGAGCAAGCCCGCTCCCACATTTTGCTCTGTTTACACATAAAAAAAGCGGCACCCGTGAGGGCACCGCTCGGCTCAAGCATCAGCTATAGACACGGCCAAGGAGCTGCCGATGGCTTTCAAACTGATCGAGCACGTCCCGGGTAATCTGTTCCTGGGCAAAGCCCATCAGGTCGTATTCCTGAGGTCCGTTGTGCAGGTAGACCTCGGCCCGGTAGTAACGCCTGCGCTCTTCTTCGGGCACCTCGCTCGGTGCCGCCGAATAAGCATCCAGGCTCACTTCATAGACAAACGGGTTGCCCTCTTCCATCTCGATGCGCACACCAATGCAACGCTTGGATTTGCCCAACAAGGTCTGCACTTCCAGCCCTTGATCACGCAACGCAACCGCCGCTTCTTCCAGCGCCGGCGTGACGTGCTTGTCCATAAAGCGTTGCACAGTGCCCTGGCTTGGTTGCAGGTCCAGCGCGGTCAAACGCTCGCTGAATCCACGGCGGCCACGCTCGGCCAATTGCGCCTGCTCCTGTTCGACGGCCACGTCCTGGCGCATCGCCTTGTGCAAACCGAACATGAACAGAATCAGCACCACCGAGAACGGCAGCCCCGCCAACACCACCATGGTTTGCATGGCTTCAAAGTTGCCGGCAAACAGCAGGCCGATGGTCACCAGGGTGATCACGACCGACCAGAAGATTCGCAGCCAATGCGGCGCATCTTCGTCCACGTTGCCGCCTTTGCACGACAGGTTGGCCATCATCACCGCGCCGGAATCCGCCGGGGTCAGGAACAACACAAAGCCCACGAAGATCGACACGCCGATGACGATTTTCGACGCCGGGTAATGCTCCAGCAATTGGTAGATGGCCATCGACGGTTGTTCCAGCGCCGTCTTGCCCAACTCGACGGCACCGTGGTTGAGCACCAGGTCCAGCGCCGAGTTACCGAAGATCGACAGCCACGCCAAGGTAAAGCCCAGCGGGATCAGCAGCACGCCAGCCACCAGTTCACGCACGGTGCGGCCACGGGAAATACGCGCGATGAACATGCCTACGAATGGCGCCCAGGAAATCCACCAGGCCCAGTAGAACAGGGTCCACAGGCCCATCCAGCGCTCGGTCTTGTCGGCGTCGCCTTCGTACACGTACAGGTCGAAAGTCTTCAGCACGATGCCGTTGAGATAATCACCCGTGTTCTGCACCAAGCCATTGAGCAGGTGCAGGGTCGGGCCGAACAGCAGCACGAAAATCAGCAAGCCGCTGAACAACACGATGTTGAGGTTA
Organism: Pseudomonas antarctica; assembly: GCF_900624995.1. Taxonomy (GTDB): domain Bacteria; phylum Pseudomonadota; class Gammaproteobacteria; order Pseudomonadales; family Pseudomonadaceae; genus Aquipseudomonas; species Aquipseudomonas antarctica. Next base: position 177,042 of record NZ_UYXQ01000005.1, on the reverse strand, counting down.
GACAGGCGGCGAATGCCGTTTTCCACACCCGACACGGCGGCAATGGTCGCCACGGTGCTCATCACGATGATCACGATCAGCAGGTTGGTGTTGTTGTGCTCCATGCCGAACAGGTTTTCCAACCCGGACGACACTTGCATCGCACCAATCCCCAGGTTCGTCACCAGGCCCAGCAAGGTCACGAACATGCCGAAACCGTCCACCGCGTGGCCGGCCGCGCCTTTCACCCAACGCTCGCCTACCAGCGGGTACAGCGCCGAACGCAAGGCCAGCGGTTGGTTATGACGGTAGGCGAAATACGCCACAGCCAAGCCAACCAAGGCATAGATCGCCCAGCCGTGCAGGCCCCAGTGCAGGAAGGTCAGCTGCAACGCCTGGCGTGCCGCACCATTGCTGGCAGCCGCGCCTTCGGGCGGGTTGAAGTAGTGGTCCAACGGCTCGGAAGCACCGAAGTACAGCAGCGAGATGCCGATGCCCGACGAGAACAACATGCCGGCCCAGGCGCCGTAGCTGAAGTCCGGGGTGTCGTCCTTGTTGCCCAGTTTCAACTTGCCGTAGGACGAAAACGCCAGGCCGACCACAAACACCAGGTAAGCGGCGATGACCACCATGTAGTACCAGCCGAAGCTTTTCGACAGCCAGGCCTGTGCTACGCCGAGCATGCGCCCGGCCTCCTGCGGGGCGATGATCAGAATGACGGTCAACAACAGAATGAGCGCGGTGGAGGTGTAAAACACCCAACCGTTGACCCGTACCTTTTCCGGTGGGGTCTTTATAAGAGAGGCAGAACTCATGGCGCAGATGCTCCGGGCAGTGCGAGAGAGAAACACAAGGCAACGGTTATCCCGGGACATCGATTTTTCGGCAGTCGACGGACGGGTGTTATAAAGACACCCCGAAAATCCTTGAGCCCCGCCGACGCGGTGGCAGGCCCTGATATGGCCGGTTTCAAGGATTTATGCAGGTGTCAGAGGCTGCTGCTCACAGGTAGGAAATATCTGTAGGGAGCGACCATTTGTCGCAGATCTTATTCTTTGTTGATTGAACGTTCAATCAAAACAAAATAGACTGGCCTTCAAGCCGACGGACGTTTATCGCCCCTCGGCAGGCCTAAGGAGAGGTGCTACATGCCCAAGGTCGGTATGCAACCCATACGCCGCCAGCAGTTGATCGAAGCCACCTTGACGGCCATCGATCAGGTTGGGATGGGAGATGCCAGCATTGCGCTGATCGCCCGTTTGGCCGGTGTCTCGAACGGCATCATCAGTCACTACTTTCAGGACAAGAACGGCCTGATCGCCGCAACGATGCGGTACTTGATGAATGTGCTGATCGAGAACGTCCACGAACGCAGGCTTGCGCTGAAGGACGACAGCCCACGGGCGCACCTTCGGGTGATCATCGAGGGCAACTTCGACGCCAGCCAGGTCAACGGACCGGCAATGAAAACCTGGCTGGCCTTCTGGGCCACCAGCATGCATCACCCGTCATTGCACAGGTTGCAGCGGATCAACGATCAACGTCTGTATTCCAACCTGTGCTGCCAGTTCCGCCGAGTGCTACCGCTGCCGCACGCACGCAAAGCAGCCAGAGGCCTGGCGGCCCTGATCGACGGTTTGTGGTTGCGCGGCGCCCTGTCGGGAGATGCTTTCGACACGGAGCAGGCGCAACGGATCGCTTACGAATACATGGACTTCCAATTGGCCAAGCAGGTGAGTTAGAGCACACATAAACGCTCAACCCCTGAACGTCTGCCGCTCAGTGTTGCCAGAACACCATGGCCCACTGGCGGCGGGTAACGCCAACCACTTATGCACTTGCGAGGACTTTATGGCCCGTTTCGAACTGCAAAAACTCTACATTGACGGCGGCTACAGCGACGCTGGCAGCGATGCCACCTTCGAAGCCATCAACCCGGCTAACGGTGAAGTTCTCGCCCAAGTGCAACGCGCCACGAAGGAAGACGTTGAACGTGCCGTAGTCAGCGCTGAAAAAGGCCAGAAAATCTGGGCTGCGATGACCGCCATGGAGCGTTCGCGCATCCTGCGCCGTGCCGTCGACATCCTGCGCGAGCGCAACGACGAGCTGGCCGCGCTGGAGACCCTGGACACCGGTAAAGCCTTCTCCGAAACCCAATACGTCGACATCGTCACCGGTGCCGACGTGCTGGAATACTACGCAGGCCTGGTGCCGGCCATCGAAGGCGAGCAGATCCCACTGCGCGACACTTCGTTCGTCTACACCCGCCGCGAGCCGCTGGGCGTGGTTGCCGGTATCGGCGCGTGGAACTACCCAATCCAGATCGCCCTGTGGAAATCCGCACCGGCCCTGGCTGCCGGTAACGCGATGATCTTCAAGCCGAGCGAAGTCACCTCGCTGACCACCCTGAAACTGGCTGAAATCTACACCGCAGCCGGCGTTCCGGATGGTGTGTTCAACGTATTGACCGGCAGCGGCCGTGAAGTCGGCACTTGGCTGACCGAGCACCCGCGCATCGAGAAAGTCTCGTTCACCGGCGGCACCGACACCGGCAAGAAAGTCATGGCCAGCGCTTCGAGCTCTTCGCTCAAAGAAGTGACCATGGAACTGGGCGGCAAGTCGCCGCTGATCGTGTTCGAAGACGCAGACCTGGATCGTGCGGCCGACATCGCGATGATGGCCAACTTCTACAGCTCCGGTCAGGTTTGCACCAACGGCACTCGCGTATTCGTGCCTAAGCACCTGCAGGCGGCTTTCGAAGCCAAGATCGTTGAGCGTGTTGCGCGCATCCGCGTTGGCGACCCGCAAGACGAGAACACTAACTTCGGCCCGCTGGTCAGCTTCGCCCACATGGAAAGCGTGCTCGGCTACATCGCTAAAGGTAAAGAAGAAGGCGCTCGCATCCTGTGCGGCGGCGACCGTCTGACCGACGGTGCATTCGCCAAAGGCGCCTACGTGGCCCCGACCGTGTTCACCGATTGCACCGACGAGATGACCATCGTCCGTGAAGAAATCTTCGGCCCAGTGATGAGCATCCTCACTTACGAAACCGAAGAAGAAGTGATCCGCCGCGCCAACGATACAGACTTCGGCCTGGCCGCTGGCCTTGTGACCAAAGACCTGAACCGCGCTCACCGCGTGATTCATCAGCTGGAAGCGGGTATCTGCTGGATCAACGCCTGGGGCGAATCCGACGCCAAAATGCCGGTCGGTGGCTACAAGCAATCCGGTGTGGGCCGTGAGAACGGCATCAGCTCGCTGAACAACTTCACCCGCATCAAATCGGTACAGGTAGAGCTGGGCGACTACGCCTCGGTGTTCTAACCCCGAGCGTTGTATTGCCTGCGAGGCCGCCATCGCGGCGGTGCGACGATTCGACAAGCCCGGCTCCCACGTTTTGACCGTGTGAACCCGATCAAATGTGGGAGCTGGCTTGCCTGCGATGAGTGCGAAGCACTCGCCTGACCTGACCATCTCCAAAGAGGGCGCATTATGTCCCAAGAATACGATTACATCATTGTGGGTGCCGGCTCCGCCGGTAACACCCTGGCGACCCGTCTGACCGAAGACGAAGGCGTCACCGTTTTGCTGCTGGAAGCCGGTGGCCCAGACTACCGCTTCGACTTCCGTACCCAAATGCCGGCCGCGCTGGCGTTCCCGCTGCAAGGCCGCCGCTACAACTGGGCCTACGAAACCGATCCAGAGCCACATATGGACGGCCGCCGGATGGAATGCGGTCGCGGCAAGGGCCTCGGCGGTTCCTCGCTGATCAACGGCATGTGCTACATCCGTGGCAACGCGATGGACTACGACAACTGGTCGAAACTGCCAGGCCTGGAAAACTGGTCCTACCTCGACTGCCTGCCGTATTTCCGTAAGGCCGAAACCCGCGACATCGGCCCCAACGACTACCACGGTGGCGACGGCCCGGTCAGCGTGACCACGCCTAAAGCCGGCAACAACCCGCTGTTCCACGCGATGGTTGAAGCTGGCGTACAAGCCGGTTACCCGCGCACCGACGACTTGAACGGCTACCAGCAAGAAGGCTTCGGCCCGATGGACCGTACCGTCACGCCTAAAGGCCGTCGCGCCAGCACCGCTCGCGGTTACCTGGACACGGCTAAAAAGCGTTCGACCCTGACCATCGTCACCCACGCCCTGACCGACAAAGTGCTGTTCGAAGGCAAGCGTGCCGTTGGCGTGCGCTACCTGATCGGCGCCGCCGAAGAGCGCGTTGAAGCCCGTGCGCGTAAAGAAGTGCTGGTGTGCAGCGGCGCAATCGCCTCGCCGCAACTGCTGCAACGCTCCGGTGTGGGCCCGGCCAAACTGCTGGAAAGCCTCGATATCCCGGTGGTCCACGACCTGCCGGGCGTCGGCGAGAACCTGCAGGACCACCTTGAGTTGTACCTGCAATACGCCTGCACCCAGCCAGTGTCGCTGTACCCGTCGCTGCTCTGGTACAACCAACCGGCGATTGGTGCCGAATGGCTGTTCAACGGCACCGGCATCGGCGCCAGCAACCAGTTCGAAGCGGGCGGTTTTATCCGTACCCGTGAAGAATTCGATTGGCCGAACATTCAGTACCACTTCCTGCCGGTGGCAATTAACTACAACGGCAGCAACGGTGTGAAAGAGCACGGTTTCCAGGCGCACATGGGTTCCATGCGTTCGCCAAGCCGTGGCCGCGTGCAATTGAAGTCGAAGAACCCACGGGACTACCCGAGCATCCTCTTCAACTACATGGCCACCGAGCAAGACTGGCAGGAGTTTCGCGACGGCATCCGCCTGACCCGCGAAATCATGCAGCAGCCGGCACTGGACCAATACCGTGGCCGCGAGATCAGCCCGGGTATTGAAGTGCAAACCGATGAGCAACTCGACACGTTCATCCGCGAGCACGCCGAAACCGCGTTCCACCCGTCCTGCTCGTGCAAGATGGGCACCGACGAAATGGCGGTAGTGGATGGCGAAGGCCGTGTGCATGGCATGCAGGGTCTGCGTGTGGTTGATGCGTCGATCATGCCGATCATCACCACCGGCAACCTCAACGCGCCGACGATCATGATCGCCGAGAAAATCGCCGACAAGATCCGTGGCCGCCAGCCGCTGCCGCGCAGCACCGCCGACTACTACGTAGCAGGCGATGCGCCGGTGCGTGGCAAGCCGATGCGTGAAGTAGGCCCTACCGCGCAGTAACTGATACACCGCGGAGCCCCATTCGCGAGCAAGCCCGCTCCCACATTTTGACCGTGTTAACCCGATCAAGTGTGGGAGCGGGCTTGCTCCCGAAGAGGCCCGAACAAGCGCTGTAAATCCCCCGCCTACACTTTCCTTGATCAGCTCCCCGCCCCAGGCCTACTCTGTTGCCTGCCCGCGATGAGCCGCCCACAAGGAAGGCCCCATGTTCGACCACCACGCCACACTCAAAAAGCACTTCAGTGCCCTGCGCACCACTGCTGAATTTTTCTCGCTGCGTTACGTCCGCGAATCCGGCCAATACCTGTCGGTACGCAAGAACGTCGCCGAGCCGCCCTACCTGAACCACGACGAGGGCGCCATGCTCACCGTGCGTCTCAATGGCGTGGAAGCCTACGCCGCCACCCACGACATTTCCCTTGCTGGCCTGCAAGCCGCCCTTGAGCGTGCCGAACAGCAAGCCCGCCGAATATTGCCCCACGCCCTGCTCGACCTGCACACGCAGCAGGTCTCCAGCGACGTCGCCGACTACCTCTCACCCGACCTCGACCAGCCCTTCCCGTCCTTAAGCGACTGCTACCAACTGCTGGGCGATGAATCCGCCAGCGTGCCCAAGGACGAACGCCTGGCCAGTTGGGAAGTTAGCCTGGGCACCACACGGGTTGAACAGACCTACCTCAACAGTGCTGGCGCCGAATTGCGCCAGGCCCAGCGCTTTGTCTACCCAGGCTTGAGCGTCACCGCGTTCGACGGCAACGACAGCCAGACCCGTACACTGGGCGGCACCAACTTCGGCCAGCAAGGCAGTGCGAACGTGATTCACCGCTTCGGCCTGGCCGGCGCCGCCTGCCAAGTCGCCGACGAAGCCCTGCAACTGCTGCTCGCGCCAAACACGCCAAACGGCCCGCGTGATCTGCTGCTGATGCCCGAGCAGATGATTCTGCAGATCCACGAGTCCATCGGCCACCCGCTGGAACTGGACCGCATCCTCGGTGATGAGCGCAATTACGCGGGCACCAGCTTTGTGAAGGCCAGCGACTTCGGCCACCTGCAATACGGCTCGCCCTTGCTCAACGTGACATTCGACCCCGACATTCCTGAGCAGCTCGCCAGCTACAGCCATGACGACGACGGCACCCGCGCCACCAAGCAGTTCCTGATCCGCGATGGCCTGCTGCTCAAACCGTTGGGCGGTGCGCTGTCGCAATTTCGCTCGGGGCTGAGCGGCGTCGCCAACAGCCGCGCGTGCAGCTGGAACCGTGCACCGATTGACCGCATGGCCAACCTGAACATCGAGGCCGGCGACAAAACCCAGGCCGAGCTGATCAGCGGCATCGAGCACGGCATCCTGATGAACACCAACCGCTCTTGGTCCATTGATGACGCGCGCAATAAATTCCAGTTCGGCTGCGAGTGGGGCCAACTGATCGAAAACGGCGAGCTCAAAGGCGTGGTCAAAAACCCCAACTACCGCGCCATTTCCGCGCAATTCTGGCGCAAGCTCAGCGCCGTCGGCGATGCCAGCACCTTTAAGGTCTTGGGCACGCCGAACTGCGGCAAAGGCGAACCTAACCAAGTGATCCGCGTGGGTCACGCGTCACCTGCGTGTGTATTCAGTGATGTCGACGTATTTGGGGGAGATGCCTGATGAACAACTTTAAGGCACTGGTGCAATGGCTCAAGCAGGCCGTCACCGACAAGGAACAATTTCACTTGGGTTATGCGGACGAATCCTCCGAGTTCGTGCGCTTCAATCACGCGCAAGTGCGCCAGGCGGGGCACGTAAAACAGGCCAGCCTGAACCTCAAGCTGATCAACGACGGCCGCCACGCCGATCTCAGCATTACCCTCGCAGGTGAGCCTGAGCTTGATCGCGAACGCCTCGCCGATGGCCTGCAACAATTGCGTGAAACCTTGCCTTTGCTGCCGCCAGATCCGTATTTGCTGCTTAATCACAACGCCTGGCAAAGCCACAACGAACAGCTTCGGCCCTTGCCGGAACTGGCCCAAGTGCTGGAAGACATCAGCCAGGCAGCTGTAGGCGTGGACTTGGTCGGCTTCTATGCCGCAGGCCCGATCAGCCGTGGTTTCGCCAGTTCCGACGGTGCGTTTGGCTGGCATCAGGCCAACAGCTTCAACTTCGATTTCAGCCTGTTCCACGCCAATGGCGAAGCGGTCAAAGCCAGCTACGCCGGGCACACCTGGAGCAGCGCCGAGTTTGCCGCACGCTTGCAGCAAGTGCGCGAACAGTTGGAATTTCTGGGTCGCCCTTTGCACAACCTGGCCCCCGGCCAATACCGCGCCTACCTCGCCCCGGCGGCGTTGGAAGAAATCATCGGCATCATTACCTGGGGCGGGTTTTCCGCCCAGGCCATCGCCAGCAAAGGCAGCTCGCTACAAAAGCTGTATGCCGGTGAGCAATCGTTGAGCCCATTGGTAAAAGTCGATGAGCAGATCAGCGGCTCGCTGAGCCAGGCGTTTTCCACCGAAGGCTACCCGCGCGGTGATGTCACGCTGATCAGCGCGGGCAAGGCCTGCGGCCAGTTGATCAACTCGCGCAGCGCCGCCGAATACGGCCTGAGCACCAACGGCGCCAGCAGCGACGAGTCGCCCAGCGCCTTGCAGATGGCGGCAGGCAGCCTGGCCCAGGCTGATATCCTCAAACAATTGGGCACTGGGCTGTACATCAGCAACCTGTGGTATTTGAACTACTCGGACTTGCCCGCAGCACGCCTGACCGGCATGACGCGCTTCGCCACGTTCTGGGTCGAAGACGGTGAGATAAAGGCGCCGGTGAGCACCATGCGTTTTGATGACAGCGTCTATAGCCTGCTCGGTTCGCAGCTTGAAGCGCTGACCGCTGAGCGGGAGCTGTTGTTGTCGGCGAGTACGTACAGCCAGCGCAATACCGCGTCCAATCTGTTGCCGGGCGCGTTGGTAAAACGCCTGACCCTCACCCTGTAAACACAAAACCCAATGTGGCAACTGGCTTATGTGGGAGCTGGCTTGCCTGCGATGCAGACACCTCGGTGTGTCAGTAGGACCGCAGTGATGCCATCGCGGGCAGCCAGCTCCCACACTGTTCTATGTTCGTTTCTGACCCCCCTCTTCACCCCTTCCTACCGCAAAATCTCATCTCACACTTCTCCCCGTACGGCCGGTTGTCGCCCGCAAAAAACCTCGTTATAACGGTTAGTGGCATCCCGCCACCAACCCCACGTGCTCGCACGTGATGCATGACCTTGCCTGGATTGGGCAAGCTGGAGCGTTGACATGGACCATGGAAGTTTTGTCATTGAAAAGCTTTACAAGCACTACAACGTGCACGTAGAGCAGCTAGGTAAGCATTCACAAGAGCATCCGGAAAAAAAAACAGTGCTGATGGTCAACGGCGCGCTGTCCACCACCCGCTCCTTCGCCCGCACCAGCAAATGCCTGGCGGAACACTTCAATGTGCTGCTGTTCGACCTGCCCTTCTCTGGCTATTCGCGTGCGCACAACACCGACCTTGACCTGGTCACCAAAGACGATGAGGTGCAAATCCTGCGCGCCCTGGTGGAGCGCTTCGAAGTCAACCATTTGGTGTCGGCCTCCTGGGGCGGCATCTCCACACTGCTGACCTTGGCCCACAACCCGCCCTCCATCGAAAGCTCGGTGGTGATGGCCCTGGCGCCCAACCTCAACCAAGCCATGCTCGAATACGTGGAGCGCGTACGCGTGCTGATCGAGGCCGATGACAAGTCCGCGGTTGGCCATTTGCTCAACGAGACGGTTGGCAAATACCTCTCGCCCCGCCTCAAGCGCAATAACCACCGGCACCTGTCGAGCATGGCCACCACCGAGTACCGCCAGGCACGCTTTCATATCCACCAAGTGCTGGGCCTGGGCGATGGCAACTACCTGCCGGCGCTCACGCAGATTGAAACACCAGTGCATTTCCTCAACGGCGCGTTGGATGAGTACACCCCGGCAGGCGAGGCCCAACTGTTCAAAAAATACGTAGGCCGTAGCAGCTTCGCCGTCGCTGAACACACCGGCCACTTGCTTGACCTTGAGTCCCGCGAGGCGGCGTTGGCGGTGCACCGAGCGCTGTTGGATTTCCTCGTCGGAGAGCACGCGGCATTGTCAGATTTAGACGAACAGCCAGTGGGAAAAGGAGCAATGGATGGCGCATAATTGCCGACACATAGCCTGCTAACAAAAAGGTAGCTCATGCCCAACCGCGCCCCTCTCGATGCCAAGACCGCTCGCTGGCTCCCTTGGGTGGTGGCGATTGCCTTTTTCATGCAGTCGCTGGATGGGACGATTCTCAACACAGCACTGCCGGCCATGGCCCGGGACCTCGCGGAAAACCCGCTGCGCATGCAAGGGGTGGTGATTGCCTACATGCTCACCGTCGCCTTGCTGATCCCGGCCTCGGGCTGGATCGCCGACCGCTTCGGCACCAAAAAAATCTTCTTCGGCGCAATCATGCTGTTCAGCATTGGTTCGCTGCTGTGCGCACTGTCGAGCAGCTTGACCATGCTGGTGGGCGCGCGGGTGATCCAGGGCTTGGGCGGCGCGCTGATGCTGCCGGTCGGGCGGCTCGTCGTGCTACGCGCCTACCCGCGCTCCGAACTGGTGCGGATCATGGGCTTCATTACCATCCCCGGCCTGCTTGGCCCGTTGCTCGGCCCCACCCTGGGCGGCTGGATGGTGCAATACCTGACTTGGCACTGGATCTTCCTGATCAACCTGCCGGTGGGCATGGTTGGTTGCTACGCCGTGTGGAAACTGATTCCCGACCTGCGCGGCAGCGAGCGCACGCGTTTCGACAGCCTGGGTTTTCTACTGTTCGGCGCAGCGATGGTGCTGATCACCATCGCCATGGAAGGCCTGGGCGAACTGCACCTGCCGCATTTGCGCGTGATGTTGCTGCTGTTCGGCGGGCTGGCGTGCCTGGCGGCGTATTGGCTGCGCGCCGGGAATATCGATAACCCGCTGTTCTCGCCAGTGCTGTTCAAGACCCGCACCTTTGCCGTGGGCATCCTCGGCAACCTGTTTGCGCGACTGGGCAGCGGCGCCCTGCCGTTCCTGGTACCGCTGCTGTTGCAAGTGGCATTGGGTTACTCGCCGTCGGAAGCCGGGATGAGCATGCTACCGCTGGCGGCGGCAGCGATGTTTGCCAAGTCCATCGCCCGGCCGTTGATCGAGCGTTTGGGATACCGCATCGTGCTGACCGGCAACACGTTGGCGCTGGGCATGATGCTGGCAAGCATGGGCCTGGTCAGCGAACAGACGCCTTATCCCCTTCTACTGGGGATGCTGGCAGTACTGGGGGCGATCAACTCCTTGCAGTTCACCGCGATGAACACCGTCACCCTGATCGACCTCGACGACGCCCAGGCCAGCAGCGGCAACAGTTTGCTCTCGGTGGTGGCGCAATTGTCCCTGAGCCTTGGCGTAGCCTGCGCCGGTGCGTTGCTCGGCGGCTTTACCGCCGAAACGGGTAACGATGGCGTGGAAAGCGTGCTCGGCGCGTTCCAGCTGACCTTCCTCACCGTGGGCATTATGGCCATGCTGGCGGCGGCGATCTTCTTGCAACTGTCGCCTACCGACGGCAAACGCGTGGTCAGCCGCGAGCACGACATCGAGCATTAACAGGCTTCTCGTCTAGAACTTGCAGGGAAATTCCCACGGGACTGGTACACTGCGCGACATTTTGTTTTGCAGAGCCAGTCCCGTGACTACCATCGCCACCGCTTTTAATACTTTGCCGCTCTCCGCCGCCATGCTGGCTAACCTCGACTCGCTGGGTTATGCCGAGATGACGCAGATCCAGGCGCAAAGCTTGCCGGTGATCCTCAAGGGGCTGGACCTGATTGCCCAGGCCAAGACCGGCAGCGGCAAGACCGCCGCCTTCGGTATCGGCCTGTTGAACCCGATCAACCCGCGCTACTTCGGCTGCCAAGCCCTGGTAATGTGCCCGACGCGCGAGTTGGCCGACCAGGTCGCCAAGGAAATCCGTCGCCTGGCGCGTGCCGAAGACAACATCAAGGTGCTGACCCTGTGTGGCGGCGTGTCCCTCGGCCCGCAGATCGCCTCGCTGGAACACGGCGCCCACGTCATCGTCGGCACCCCGGGCCGCATCCAGCAACACCTGCGCAAAGGTTCGCTGGTGCTGGACGGTTTGAACACGCTGATCCTCGACGAAGCCGACCGCATGCTCGACATGGGCTTCTACGACGCCATCGAAGACATCATCAGCAAGACCCCGGCGCGCCGCCAGACCCTGCTGTTCTCGGCCACCTACCCGGTGAGCATCAAGCAGCTGGCCTCCAAATTCATGCGCGCGCCACAGCAAGTGAAGGCCGAAGCGTTCCACTCCGACGACCAGATCGAGCAGCGCTTCTACGAGATTTCTCCGGAAGAACGCATGGACGCCGTGACCAAGGTACTGGCGCATTTCCGCCCGGCCTCTTGCGTGGCGTTCTGCTTCACCAAGCAGCAAGTGCAGGAAACTGTGGATCACCTGACGTCCAAGGGCATTTGCGCCGTCGGCCTGCATGGCGACCTGGAACAGCGCGACCGCGACCAGGTACTGGCGATGTTCGCCAACCGCAGTACCTCGGTGCTGGTTGCCACCGACGTGGCCGCCCGTGGCTTGGACATTGACTCACTGGACATGGTGATCAACGTCGAACTGGCCCGTGACTCGGAAATCCACATTCACCGTGTAGGCCGTACTGGCCGCGCCGGTGAGACCGGCCTCGCCATCAGCTTGGTGGCGCCGTCCGAAGCGCACCGCGCCCAGGCCATCGAGCAGCTGCAGAAATCGCCGTTGAACTGGGACCAGCTGGACAACCTCAAGCCTCAGAGCGGCGGCCCGTTGCTGCCGGTGATGAGCACCCTGTGCATTGCGGCCGGCCGTAAAGACAAGGTTCGCCCGGGCGACATCCTCGGCGCGTTGACCGGTGACGCTGGCATCCCCGGTGCCCAGGTCGGCAAGATCGCGATCTTTGACTTCCAGGCCTTCGTGGCCGTGGAGCGCGGGATCGCCAAGCAAGCGCTGCAGCGTTTGAATGACGGCAAGATCAAAGGCCGTTCGTTGCGCGTGCGGATCCTGTAAAGATCTCAAGCTATACAGAGATCTAAATGTGGGAGCGGGCTTGCTCGCGAATGCGGTGGATCAGTCAGCCTATTCGGTGGCTGACAGACCGCATTCGCGAGCAAGCCCGCTCCCACATTTAACTGTATTCCAATTCAGAATTTGTATGAGGACACCGTTTTGCGCTCGACCGAAGTTGTGATCATTGGCGCCGGCGCCGCAGGTTTGATGTGCGCGCTGACCGCCGCCGGGCGTGGGCGCAAGGTGATGTTGATCGACCACGCGAACAAGGCCGGCAAAAAGATCCTGATGTCCGGCGGTGGCCGCTGCAATTTCACCAATATGTACACCGAGCCTGCCAACTTCCTCTCGCACAACGCGCACTTCTGCAAGTCCGCCTTGGCGCGCTACACCCAGTGGGACTTCATCGGGCTGGTGGCCAAGCACGGCGTGCCGTACCACGAGAAGAAGCTCGGCCAGCTGTTCTGCGATAACAAGTCCAGCGACATCCTCGGCATGCTGCTGGATGAATGCATTCAAGTCGGCGTGAGCATGCACTTGGAAACATCGGTCCAGGAGATTGCCAAGCTGGAAACCGGTTATCAGTTGCAAACCACGCTGGGTGAGCTGCACTGCGAATCCCTGGTAATCGCCACGGGCGGCCTGTCGATTCCGACCTTGGGCGCTACCGGGTTTGGTTATCAAGTGGCCAAGCAGTTCGGTCATGAATTGCTACCGACCCGCGCAGGATTGGTGCCGTTCACCATCACCGACCAGCTCAAGGACCTGTGTGGCGAACTGTCCGGCACCTCAGTGGACTGCCTGGTCAGCTGCAATGACCAGAGTTTTCGCGAGAACATTCTGTTTACCCACCGTGGCCTGAGCGGGCCGGCGATTTTGCAGATCTCCTCGTACTGGGAAACCGGCGACACCGTAGAAATCAACCTGCTGCCCGACCACGACGCGCAGACCTGGCTGCAACAGCAACAGGTCGAGCGCCCCAACAGCGAGTTGAAAACCCTGCTGGGTGAGATCTTCACCAAGAAGATGGCCAACCTGCTGGCTGAAACCTGGTTTGTGTCAAAGCCGATGAAGCAGTACACCCACGCCGAAATCGCCGATATCGCGCAAAAGCTCGGCAGCTGGCAACTGGTACCGGCGGGCACAGAAGGCTATCGCACAGCCGAAGTGACGTTGGGTGGCGTGGATACGCGTGAAGTGTCCTCCAAGACCATGGAATCGCTGAAAAGCCCGGGCTTGTACTTTATCGGCGAAGTGCTGGATGTGACCGGTCACTTGGGCGGGTTCAATTTTCAGTGGGCGTGGGCTTCGGGTTATGCGGCAGCGCAATACGCCTGACGACATGTACTCCCACATTGGTTTTGTGGTGTGCCTGGAAGTTATTTTGCGCAATTGATGTGATCGCCACGCTTGCCGTGGCGTCCTTGATAGCTCAATTTAGCGGCATCGTCCCGGAAGACACCAGACTTCATGTCATCGACCTCGTTCAAGCAGTCCATGCGGCGCCTGTGGGCGCTGGATAAATTCAGTTACAGCGTACGGGTATTCATTGCCCTCACCGGCAGCATGGCGCTGTGCTGGTATCAGGATGAAATGGCGCTGCTGATCCCGCTGTTCCTGGGGATTATCGCCAGCGCCCTGGCCGAGACCGACGACAGTTGGCAAGGCCGGCTCAATGCCTTGGCTGTAACGCTGGTGTGTTTCAGCATCGCCGCACTGTCGGTGGAGCTGCTGTTTCCCTATCCGTGGATCTTCGCCATCGCCCTGGCCCTGGCCAGTTTCTGCCTGACGATGCTCGGGGCGCTGGGCGAACGCTATGGCGCGATTGCTTCGGCGACGCTAATTTTGTCGGTCTACACCATGATTGGCGTGGACCAGCGCGGCGGTGCCGTCTCTGACTTCTGGCACGAACCGCTGCTGCTGGTGGCCGGTGCCGCGTGGTATGGCGTGCTGTCGGTACTGTGGCAGGCGCTGTTTTCCAACCAGCCGGTGCAGCAAAGCCTGGCGCGGCTGTTTCGCGAGCTGGGGCGTTACCTCAAGCTCAAATCATCGCTGTTCGAACCGATCCGTCAACTGGACGTAGAAGCGCGCCGCCTGGAACTGGCCCAGCAAAACGGGCGCGTCGTTGCGGCGCTCAATGCCGCGAAGGAAATAATCCTGCACCGCGTAGGCAATGGTCGGCCGGGTTCGAAAGTCAGCCGCTACTTGAAGCTCTACTTCCTGGCCCAAGACATCCACGAGCGCGCAAGCTCCTCCCACTACCCGTATAACGCCCTGGCCGACGCCTTCTTCCACAGCGACGTGCTGTTTCGCTGTCAGCGCCTGCTGCGCCAGCAAGGCAAAGCCTGCCAGACACTGGGCGAGTCGATCCAACTGCGTCAGCCCTTCATTTATGACGACAGTTTCGCCGAAGCGCTGGGTGACTTGAATGCCTCGCTGGAGCACCTGCGCATCCAGAGCAACCCCGCATGGCGTGGCCTGTTGCGCTCGTTGCGGGCCTTGGCGGCCAACTTGTCCACGCTCGACCGCCTGTTGGGCGACGCCAGCAACCCCGACTCCCTCGCGGATGCCACCGACAGCAACCTGCTGGACCGTGCCCCGCGCAACCTGAAAGAGATGTGGACGCGCCTGCGCACGCAACTGACGCCGACGTCGTTGCTGTTTCGCCATGCCTTGCGCCTCGCCCTGGCATTGACCATTGGCTACGGCACTCTGCATGCGATTCACGCCTCCCAGGGCTACTGGATCATCCTCACCACCCTGTTCGTCTGCCAGCCCAACTACGGCGCTACCCGGCGCAAGCTCGGCCAGCGGATTATCGGCACCGCCATTGGCCTGACCGTGGCCTGGGCGCTGTTCGACCTGTTCCCCAGCCCGCTGGTGCAATCGCTGTTCGCCATTGCTGCAGGCCTGGTGTTCTTTATCAACCGCACCACGCGCTACACCCTGGCCACGGCGGCGATCACGCTGATGGTGTTGTTCTGCTTCAACCAAGTCGGCGATGGTTACGGGCTGTTCCTGCCACGGCTGTTCGATACGCTGATTGGCAGCCTGATCGCGGGCCTGGCCGTCTTCCTGTTCCTGCCGGACTGGCAAGGCCGGCGCCTGAACAAGGTGCTGGCCAACACCCTGACCTGCAACAGCATCTACCTGCGCCAGATCATGCAGCAATACGCCGCAGGCAAAAGCGACGACCTGGCCTACCGACTGGCCCGGCGCAACGCGCACAACGCCGATGCGGCGCTGTCGACCACGCTGGCGAACATGCTGATGGAGCCGGGGCACTTTCGCAAAGAGGCTGACGTAGGCTTCCGCTTCCTGGTGCTGTCGCACACCTTGCTCAGCTACCTCTCAGGGCTGGGTGCCCATCGCGAGACGCAACTACCGGCCGAAGTGCGTGAGCACTTGATCGACGGCGCTGGTAAAAGCCTGGCGGCGAGCATCGACGAAATCGCCACGGGGCTGGCCAACAAGCAGCCGGTTGCGATTCAGAGCGATGCCGAAGAAGCGTTGGCAGCAGAGCTGGAGCAGATGCCGGAGGAGATCGATGAAGGGCAGCGGTTGGTGCAGACGCAGTTGGCGTTGATCTGCCGGCAGCTGGGGCCGTTGCGGACGTTGGCGGCGCACCTGATCAAAGACACTCGCGCGGCCTAAATCGCTATCGCAGGCAAGCCCACATTGGAATGCGGTTACCTGTGGGCGCCGGGCTTGCCCGCGATGGAGCCCTCAAGCACCCTACATCCCATGCGCCTTCATCAACCGAGCATAACTGCCATCAACCTTCATCTTGGCAATCTCCCGGTCAAAACTGGCGACGATCTGCTCATGCTCAGGGTTCTTCAGGCTGACCAGGATATGCAGGCTGTTTTCACTCAGCGGCTTGGGTAAAAACTCCACCGCATTGCGCACCCGGGGCGATTCACGCGCCAAGTAATAGCGCGCAACATATTCATCTTCCAGCGTCAGGTTTACGCGCTGAGCAGCGAGCATGCGCACGGCCATGGCGAAGTTATGCACAGGCACTTTGTGCAGCTGCGCATCCTGATCGAAGGCCGCCGAATAGGCATAACCGCGCACTACAGCGATAGGCTGATCGTGCAGTTGTTCCAGGCTCTGATAATCAACGGGGTCGTCGCGGCGCTTGATAAAGCGCACACGGTTCAACAAGTATTCAGCGGAAAACTGCCCCAGTTGCGTCCGCGCATCATCGTACCAGGCATTGATCAGCACGTCATAGCGGCCATCGCCTACGCCCATCAATGCCCGCGCCCAAGGCACTTGTTCAAAATCACTCGCGTAGCCGGCGCGAGCCAAGGCGGTGCTGACGATATCGGTAGCCAACCCGCCGTTGATCAAGGTGGCGTCCGTAAAAGGCGGCCAGGCATCCGCTACCAGGCGCAGACGTTGTGCGGCCGCAGGCTGGGCCAGCAGCAACACTCCTATCAAAGCAACGGCACGAGCAAATCGCGGCATGCTTAAAGTCCTTGGCGGGCAGGCAGTAGCCTGATAACAGTAGCTCATCAATAAGCCTGTATTGCAGATTACACAAAGAACTCAGCGGCGATCGCACTGAATGATGGCAAATTGACGCCATTCACAAAAATGCCGAATTTAGACAGCAGTGCACGTCGCGCTTACTATCGGCCACAGCCATTAATTAAGAGAGCACACCATGACGGTTGATTGGGTTTGCAAACACCACGATGACTTGGGCAAGGAGCAGCTGTACGCCATTTTGCGTCTGCGCAGCGAGGTCTTTGTCGTCGAACAGCAGTGCGTTTATCCGGACCTCGACGGGCAGGATCTTGCGGGTGATACCCACCACCTGATGGCCTGGAAAGATGACGCGTTGGTGGCTTACCTGCGCCTGCTGGACCCGGAGACCCAGGGCGGTGATGTGGTGATCGGCCGGGTGATCGTCGCGCCAGTGGCACGCGGCACCGGGCTGGGCCATCAGATGATGGAAGAGGCCCTCAAGCGCATTGAAGATATCTGGCCTGAGACGCCGATCTTTCTGTCAGCCCAGGCGCATTTGCAGGGGTATTACGCGCGGTATGGGTTTGTGGTGGAGGGTGAGGAATATTTGGAAGATGATATTCCACATATTGGTATGCGGCGCGCTTGATGCCCTCTTCGCGAGCAAGCCCGCTCCCACATTTAACCGTGTACACCCTTTGAAACGCGGTCGAATGTGGGAGCGGGCTTGCTCGCGAAAGCGTCAGCCCAATCACCGCCTCACTCAGGGATAACCCAACACCTGCTTGATCCCCGCCAGGTTCGCCTCGATCCACCCGCGATCAATCGCCCCCCAGCTACGAATCCGATAGTGCCCGGCATGATTGCGCGCGCCGTCTGCCTGCTCGAACTCGCACACGATATCCAGGTCGGCCAGCGCTGCAATCGTGTCCTGCGCTGTGCGCCGCGGCATGCCGGTGGCGTCGGTCAACGCCGGGACGCTGCTGGCCTGCCCGCTGTCGATCAGGTACGCCACATACAGGCGGCGGTAGAAACTGCTTTTGGTCTTGCTCACGTCCATGGTGGGTCGCCTGGTGAGGTTAGGGCTTGCCCTGTAAGTCGCGATACGTGAGGTACACCCGCAGGTCGAATTCCACCTGATGATAGCCGGGCATCATGTAGTCGCAGAGTTTGTAGAACGCCTTGTTGTGGTCTGACTCTTTGAAGTGCGCCAGCTCGTGCACCACGATCATGCGCAGAAATTGCGGCGCGGCCTCTTTGAACAGCGAGGCAATGCGAATCTCTTTCTTGGATTTGAGGTTGCCACCCTGCACCCGTGAAATCGTGGTGTGCAGGCCCAACGCGCGGTGGGTCAGGTCGAGGCGGTTGTCGAACAGCACTTTGTCGATGGCCGGCGCGTTACGCAGGTGTTCCTGCTTCAAGGCCAAGGCGTAGCTGTACAGCGCCTTGTCACTCTGCACCGCATGGCGCTCGGGGTAACGCTGCTCCAGGTAGGCACCCAACTGGTCCTTGGCGATCAGTTGGCGCACTTGCTCCTGGAGAGCTGCGGGGTAGGCCTGGAGGTACTTCAGCGCGATCATGGGGTCTGCAACAGGGAACGAATGGGCGCCAGTGTAGCGAATTCAAAGCAGACGCGCGTGGGACCAGTCAGCCATTTCCTCGGGCCTCAGCGGCTGCGCGGCCCAGGGCCCCTGAATCAACGAACAACCGTTGGCCTTGAGCCACTGGGACTGTTCAAAGGTTTCCACGCCCTCGGCGATCACCAACACATCAAAATGCCCGCACAACTGAATGATGCTGCGGGCCATCGCTGCATCACGCACCGAGCCCGGCAGGCGCGCCACCAATTGCGGGTCCAGCTTGAGCGTATCGAACTCCAGATCACGCAAGTGGGCCAGCGAACACTGACCCAACCCGAAGTCATCCAAGGCGATACGCACCCCGATCTGACGCAATAACTTTAGCTGCTTGTTGGTTTCTTCAAGGTTACTCATCAGGCTGTCTTCACTGATTTCCACCTCCAACTGCCGCCCCTGCAACCCATGTCGCTCAAGTATCTGCTGCAGTTGGCTGGCCAGATTGGGCATATTGAACTGGCTGCTGCTCAAGCTCACGCTCAGCACCAACGCTTCATCGAAGCTGGTCTGCCAGGCCTGGCGCTGGGCGGCGACTTGCTGGTAGATCCAGGCGCTCAACTGGCTGATCAGCCGCGCTTCTTCCAGCAACGGTAAAAACAGACCCGGCGGCACGTCACCGACGCTTGGGTGCTGCCAGCGCAACAGCGCCTCGACGCCGCGCAAACGACCGTCTTCCAGCGACACCTGGGGCTGGTACACCAAGGTGAAGTCTTTGTTCTGGATGGCCGTTCGCACGCTGTCTTCGAGCATCAGGCGCGAGCGTGCCCGACCGTTCATTTCCTGATCGTAATAGCGATATTGCTGACGCCCCGAGCGCTTGGCTTCGTACATCGCGATATCCGCCGCGCGCAGCAGGCCGTTCAAGTCCGAGCCACAGTCCGGGAACGTCGCAATGCCAATGCTGACGCCGAGCATCACATCCAAACCATCGACCTGTTGGCACACGGACACACGCTCGATCAACTTTTCCGAAATCTTTGCCGCCTGCTCCGGGAGTTCCAGTTCCAGCAACGCGGTGAACTCGTCCCCTCCCATGCGAGCGAGAATGTCATAAGGCCGCAAACACGCCTGCATCTGCTGTGAAACCCAGCGCAGCACCCGGTCCCCCGCATCGTGGCCCAACGAGTCGTTGACGCGTTTGAAGCCGTCGAGGTCCAAGTACAGCAACACCAGCGACAGCTCGTTACGTTCGCTGCGCAGCAACGTGTTTTCCACCGCCTGGTAAAAACCTCGCCGGTTCAGCAACCCGGTCAACGGGTCGGTAACAGCCTGAAACTCCAATTGCTGATGCAGATGGCGCACCTCGGACATGTCCAGCACCGTCACCACCATGGCCTTCTGCTCGGCGGGCAACGGCGCGCAGGACAAGGCCACTGGCACCTGCTGCCCGCGACCCGTGCGCAAAATGGCGTCGTGCTGGCGCCACGTCTCGCCTTTGCGATACGCCTCGTACATCGCAAAGCCCAGCCAGGCGGGCACGTGGGGTTTTTGCAGAAAGCTCAAGAAGCTCTCGCCCTGCAACTCGGCCATCGTGGCATTCAGCAGCCTCGAAATGGCCGGATTGGCGTACTGGATCACACTGCCCTCGCCCACCACCAGGATGCCTTCGGCGGCGTTGTCGAGTACCGAGGCATTAAAGGCGCGCGCGGACTCCAAGTCATGACTCAGGCGCTGCAACGCCCGGCGTTTGCGCTGGTGCTCCAGCAAGGCCTGCACCTTGGGCTTGAGAATATGCGGGTCAAACGGCTTGAACAGATAATCGATGGCGCCGCTGGCATAGCCTTCCAGAACAGAGGCTGGTGACTGGGCGTGGGCGGTCAGAAAGATGATCGGTGTCATGCGCGTACGCTGGCTGCCACGCATCAGACGCGCAACTTCAAAGCCATCCATGCCAGGCATGCGCACATCCAGCAACACCAAGTCGACTTCGTGCGTGAGCAGCAACTCCAAGGCTTCCAGCCCAGACGCGGCGGTCATCACGTGCCAGTCTTCACGCTGCAAAAGCGCACGCATGCTGACGAGGTTCTCCGGGTAGTCATCGACCACCAAGAGTACCGAACTGCCATCGCCTGAGTGTGGAGCGCAATCCATTCTACGTCTCTTCCTTGAGGAGCTGCACCGGTCACTTCTGATATAAAAACCGGACAAACACTGAGGTCTCACTCTAGCCCCGGTTCTAAAAAAGCAGAAGTGACGTGGGTGCCATCATTGCGCCAAAGCCCAGGAAGCCGACTAACGGTCAAGCCCTACAGGCCACGCCTCATGGGAAACATGGCTTTTTGGCATTCATCTGACGCCAATAAATTGCCAGCAATTGTTTAACAACCAGACGATCACCGCCTATAAAGAACCTGCAAGGCCCCCGGGCCAAAGCCGTCACCCTCTGTAAAAGGCCAACACCATGATCGACCTTTCCACCTGGAACCTGAGCATTCCGGTCGGCTCGCCGCCCGCGACCATCGACACGCCGAAACTGCTGAGCGGCTTCAAGGACCAATATTTCCAGGCCGAAGGCAGCGACGTGCAATTCTGGACACCGGTCACCGGCACTCGCACCGAAAACGCCGTTTACCCGCGCAGCGAATTGCGTGAAACCTACGCTGATGGGCGTTTGCGCAACTGGACGTATACCGACGCCGACAACTTTCTGCGTGCCACGCTGGCCGTCAACCAAGTGCCCTCCAGCGGCAAAGTGGTCATTGGCCAAATTCACGCCTATGACAGCCAAAAACCGCTGATCAAGCTCGAGTATCAATTCAAGGAAAAGACCCAGACCGGCAACATCGTCGCCAAAGTGCGCATGCGCCCGGATGAAGATGAAGGCCGCGTGATTACCGTGGCCTCCAATGTGCCGCTGGAGAAGCGCTTTACCTATGTGATCAACCTCAATAAAGCCGGGTTGTTGAGTGTCGAGGCGGCTGATGGGCAATGGAATGAGCGAATTGGGGCGGCATGGGGCGCCAAGCCGTTGTACTTCAAGGCGGGGGCGTATGTGCAAGACAACAGTGGGGACAGTAAAGAAGGCGCACGGGTGACGTTTGCAAAGTTGGATATTGATCACGAGTGAAACTTCAAAGACGCCCCGCTAATAACGGGGCTTCTTAGTTACATTATTTTATTCAACACACATCAACATGAAACCCATCGACGAATCACCTGCAGGTTTGTCATCACCGACCTTGAGCGTCAAGACGTTAACGTAATTGATCGCCGGAACACTGCCCAACTTGGCATGCCCATAGAAAATGTGTTCATTGGAACTGACATCCGTGACCGAGACCGTACAGAAACGTGGCATTTTTTTAAACACGCCTGGGACGAATCGGACCTTGTACTCTGAAAAGTAATCGGGCTGCGCGGTCAGCTTTACCTCTTTCACCCAGGTGGGCGACTGCGCCGTGACCTGCCCCTTATCGTCAATAGAGGCGGTCAATATCCGGCTATCCGCATAAGCAATCGAGCCTGTCGCGGCCAACGCCAGAACAGCGCCAGCGGCTTTAATAAAACCCATCATCAATTCTCCGTCATTGAACATCATCAAGGCTCAACCTTAAATGATCCAAGGCCGATAAAAGCGCACTTTCAATGACCTACCAATAAAACAAAAAGGCTGTAGCGCCGCCGGAACATCAACTTATTAGTATTCAGGACAGTTCCGACTGCAAACAACTCAGGAGCGTTTCGGTTCGTAGGTAATATCTGACAAACCTAAGGACAATTCATGGAGTAGTCCAACCCCTTAAACACACCGCCAGTCCCTGTGGGAGCCGGGCTTGCCCGCGATGGCGGTGGATCAGCCACTCTTTGCGGCGGCTGACCCACCGCCATCGCGGGCAAGCCCGGCTCCCACAGTTGCTCCGCATTGGTTGAGGGTTAAGTGCTCGTCCTACACGACCGTTGCGGCCAGCCAGATCGGCGCTTATAGTTCGCCCCGTCGCTGGCATTGGCCGGTGATAGGGTTTCGCAGCCCTAACGATACGTGTGTAACCAAGCATCATGAATGCAACGACGACGCCTCGGCGCCCGACGTTTATTTTATGGTGGCTGTGTGTGGGAGACCTTCGGGTCTGCCGGGTTCCTCGTATCCTCGGTCTGCGAACCCGCACACAGCTACCACCCATTCGTTTCGCAGCGAACGGCGGTAGTCCTTTTTAGACACGAGGAATATTTGCCATGACGCCACAACTGCCACCCCGCCGTTTCACGCCTTGCACCGAAACCGCCACCGATTACCCCGTGCTGCTAATCGACAGCGACGCTCCACTGCTGGACCTCCACGCCTGCCTGCGCGAACGTCTCAACGCAGCGCTAGAACACCTCAACCTGATCGCCTGCTCCAGCCTGCCGGACTTCGCCGAGCGCGACCTGAACAACGCGGCCAACACCGCGCGCATTCTGGTGCAGGACGTGAGCGACGTGTTCCGGGTCATTGAACACCGTGGTTTCGATAAACCTGACGCGGCCTGATCAAATCAGCCACAAAAAAGCCCGCATCGCTGCGGGCTTCTTTTTAAACGCCTAAGGCTCAGTTCACCTTAGCGTTCAACTCACCCTTCAGGTAACGCTGGTACATCGCTTCCAACGAGATCGGCTTGATCTTCGACGCATTACCGGCCGTACCGAACGCTTCATAACGCGCGATACACACATCACGCATGGCGGTCACGGTGGCGAGGGTAAACGCCAGATACAGGTCAATATCAACGTAGGCATTCCATACGCCGCGTTGGGTGTCCTCGACTAAACGCCTCTAGCGTTGAGCGCCCGCGAAGAAAAATATGTGTACCACACCGACAACGTAACCCTCGGCTTATATGCAACAGGATATTGCAGCCTTGTATATGAGTCAGTATTTTTATAAATCAACGGTGGAGCGAAATGTAGGAAATGCCAATCAGAACGATCCGATAAACTCCTGAAAAAACACGAAGGCCCAATTGAAAAACAGTACTACTCAAGAAACTGAAATTGACATTCACAATAAGCCCTCATACGGTTTAAGCACATCGCTACTCTGCTAAGGCAATAACTATGAAACGTGCAATTATAGAACCTAGAGTGAGCGACCTGTATCGATTCACCAGTGCACATAAACTCGACGGCTTCGTATTTGAAGACAGACTTTTTCTCAGTTCAGATCGGCATGATGAAAATATCAAGTAAGCTTATTTACGTGCAAGCGCTATCCAGCCTCTCACTGTGGCTTGATATTTTTTTGATCTTCACGGTTCCGGTTTATCTATGGCATGCCTCTCCTACATCGATAGCGTTCCTGGCTTTTTGCCTGGGTGCTCCAATGTTGTTTCTTGGTCCTATCGTTGGAACGCTGATAGATCGACATGACGTAAGGAAAACACTCGTATTTGGCGCCTTACTCCGCACGCTATCTACCGTAGCGCTAGCCGTGTCTCCAGATCTTCAGAGTTTTCTGTTTTTTGTTATCGTCAAAGGCGTGTCAACCCTATTTTACTTCCCTTCGATAACCATTATGGTTCGGCAACTGATACGTGCTGAAGAGCGCAAATCTTTTTTCAGCCACGTCAGTGTATTTGATCAATTCTCTAAAATTTTTGCGCCGTTACTTGCAGGCGTGTCAACGGCAGTATTATCGCCTAAGGGTTTATTCTTTTTGTCGGCTGCCGCCGTTTTATTAACCTTCCCGTTCCTAAGGTCTATTTGCCTGGCATTTCAACCGCAAATGAATGATTTATCGACGAAGAGCCTTCCACTCTATCGCGACATAACAAGAGGACTTTCTATATTCAATGCCTTGCCCTTTCAACTACGCATAGGCTTTTTGTACTCCCTGTTTACATCGCTGGCGTTAGGAATTTACGACCCGCATTTGGCGTCCTTTCTAGCCTATGAAGGTTTACCTCCAGTTAATTTTTCAGTAATTGTCTCGGCAACAGCCGGAGGCGCAATATGTGCAGCACTGCTGGTGAAGTTCAAGCTGGGCAATATTGATGAGATTCTACTTCGGTCACATGCATTAGTTATTTTCTCTGCCGCATTAATCCTGACCGTAATCTTAGTACTTTTCCAAGTACCGGGAAGAGCCTATCTCTATCCGTTGGTTTGGTTTGTGAACGGCTTCGGCTATGAGATGCTGATAATATCTTCAAATATAATCCTTCAACAATTATGCCCTTCTGACAACATTGGAAGAGTCTCCATGTCTTTCAGGAGCATCCAAATACTCTGCGTTATAACAGGACCTTCTTTAGGAACAGTGCTCATCATCGCAGGCGGTCGCCCAGCGCCTTTTGTCGTGGCTGCAGGCATGGCATTTTTAACTGCATCAGTGTCAATTGCGGTCTATTTATATTGGAATAGAAAACAAGCGCACACACCTGTCAGTTAGTGCAGAATCAAACGATCACTTGGCGAACCTCGTGTCACTCAAGCTTACCTAGTCAAATCCCACCCACAAAAAAGCCCGCATCGCTGCGGGCTTCTTTTTAAACGCCTAAGGCTCAGTTCACCTTAGCGTTCAACTCACCTTTCAGGTAACGCTGGTACATCGCTTCCAACGAGATCGGCTTGATCTTCGACGCATTACCGGCCGTACCGAACGCTTCATAACGTGCGATACACACATCACGCATGGCGGTCACGGTGGCACCGAAGAATTTACGTGGGTCAAATTCGCTCGGGTTGGTGGCCATCAGGCGACGCATTGCGCCGGTGGACGCCAGGCGCAGGTCGGTGTCGATGTTGACCTTGCGCACGCCGTATTTGATGCCTTCGACGATTTCTTCAACCGGCACGCCGTAGGTTTCTTTGATGTCGCCGCCGTACTGGTTGATGATCGCCAGCCACTCTTGCGGTACCGAGGAGGAGCCGTGCATCACCAGGTGGGTGTTAGGGATGCGTTTGTGGATTTCCTTGATGCGGTCGATGGCCAATACGTCGCCGGTAGGTGGCTTGGTGAATTTGTAAGCGCCGTGGCTGGTGCCGATGGCGATGGCCAGGGCGTCCACTTGGGTCTTCTTCACGAAGTCAGCAGCTTCTTCCGGGTCGGTCAGCATCTGGCTGTGATCCAGCACGCCTTCGGCGCCGATGCCGTCTTCTTCACCGGCCATACCGGTTTCCAACGAACCCAGGCAGCCCAGCTCGCCTTCAACCGATACACCGCAGGCGTGAGCCATGGCCACGGTTTGTTGGGTGACGCGTACGTTGTACTCGTAGTCGGTTGGGGTCTTGCCGTCTTCGCCGAGGGAGCCGTCCATCATCACCGAGCTGAAGCCCAGTTGGATGGAGCGCTGGCACACGTCAGGGCTGGTGCCGTGGTCCTGGTGCATGCACACCGGGATGTGTGGGAATTCTTCGATCGCGGCGAGGATCAGGTGACGCAGGAAAGGCGCGCCGGCGTATTTGCGCGCACCGGCCGAAGCCTGGACGATCACGGGGGAGTCGGTCTTGTCAGCGGCTTCCATGATGGCGCGCATCTGCTCAAGGTTGTTGACGTTAAAGGCTGGGACGCCGTAGCCGAACTCGGCTGCGTGGTCCAGCATTTGACGCATGCTGATAAGTGCCATTGTGTTGTCTCTCCCGGTCGAGGGTCGTTAATCGTGCAAGCCTGCCGTAGCGGCGGCTGCTATTCAAGTTATTGCAGGTCAGGGTTTGCATGCCTGGCGTGCTGAATCGTTATTGCAGTGTCCGATTCAAAATTCATGTCACTTTGGAACCGGATCTACTGTGGGAGCGGGCTTGCTCGCGAAGGCGGTTTAATACTCACCGAATTCGTCAGCTGGACCACCGCATTCGCGAGCAAGCCCGCTCCCACATTTGGATCTCGTTAAATTTGAGATCGTGTTCTCACTGAGCCTTGCAGCCACGCCCAATCAAATCGTCGGTGGCGACCCAGTAAATCAGGCCTTCCTCACCTTTTGTGTGAAACGCCAACTGGTCGTTGCTGTACAGCACGCCCGAAGCGGCAACGTCTTGTTTAAGACGGTAGACCTGGTCCGAGCCGCCGAGGCGTACATCCACCTCAGAACGGGCCTGGTTGGCAAAGCGCCAGTTGACCTCGGCCTTGCTGTCGCAGGTCCAGGTGGTCCACGTGTCGGCAGGCTCTGCCTTGTTGAACATGTTCATGCTGCTGCAACCGGCCAATAAGGCCAGGGCTGCCAGGGCGAAAACGCCTTTCATTGCCAATCCTCGAACGACGGCCCCAGGGCCGCCACTGCTGTCGGTTAGTTGATCAGACCCGTCAGGGGCAACCCTGTTCCTGACCGTTGGGCGCGACGTCGTATTTCTCCAGCCGTTCGTTGCCGATACGCTTGTTGATCACCGGCATGGTTTCGGCTTGCCAGTCAGCCTGGTAGCAGCTCTTTTTCTGCCCCGGCGCAGGCTCAGCGCCAGCCGGTTTAGCGCTTGGCGTGCTGCCGCAGCCGGCCAACAGGCCCGCTGCGATCACCAGTGCCAACGACTTGATCATGGGAATACTCCTTTTCCGGATCACCAGCCTCAGCCTTTGGCTCGGGTTTCCAGCACTTCAACGGCCGGCAGGACTTTGCCTTCGACGAACTCGAGGAAAGCGCCGCCACCGGTAGAAATGTAGGAGATTTGGTCAGCAACGCCATATTTATCGATGGCCGCCAGGGTGTCGCCACCCCCGGCGATGGAGAACGCCGAGCTTTCAGCGATGGCGTGGGCCAGAACTTTAGTGCCGTTACCGAATTGATCAAACTCGAACACGCCAACCGGGCCGTTCCACAAAATGGTCTTGGACGACTTCAGCAGTTCAGCGAAATTGGCTGCTGTTTGCGGGCCGATGTCCAGGATCATGTCGTCGGCTGCCACGTCAGCGATAAGCTTGACGGTGGCCTCAGCGCTCTCGGCAAATTCCTTGGCGACAACCACGTCCACCGGCAGCGGCACGCTCACTTTTGCGGCGATGGCGCGGGCGGTGTCGAGCAGGTCCGGTTCGTACAGCGACTTGCCCACCGGGTGGCCGGCAGCCGCCAGGAAGGTGTTGGCAATGCCGCCGCCGACGATCAGCTGGTTGCAGATCTGGCTGAGGCTATTAAGCACATCGAGCTTGGTGGAGACTTTGGAACCGGCAACGATGGCGGCCATGGGCTGGGCCGGAGCGCCCAGGGCTTTGCCCAGTGCATCCAGTTCAGCGGCCAGCAGTGGGCCAGCAGCGGCGACTTTGGCGAACTTGGCCACGCCGTGGGTCGAACCTTCGGCGCGGTGAGCGGTGCCAAACGCGTCCATCACGAACACGTCGCACAGGGCCGCGTATTGCTGGGCCAGTTCGTCGCTGTTGTTTTTCTCGCCTTTGTTGAAGCGCACGTTTTCGAACAATACGATGTCGCCAGGCTTGACGTCGACGCCGCCCAAGTAGTCAGCCACCAGCGGCACATCGCGGCCCAGGGCCTTGCTCAGGTAGTCGGCAACAGGCTTAAGGCTGTTTTCGGCGGAAAACTCACCTTCGGTCGGGCGACCCAAGTGGGAGCAGACCATCACGGCCGCACCTTTTTCCAGGGCCAGCTTGATGGTCGGCAGCGAGGCCAGGATTCGCGCATCGCTGGTGACCACACCGTCCTTGACTGGGACGTTGAGGTCTTCGCGAATCAGTACGCGCTTACCTTGCAGATCGAGGTCGGTCATCTTCAACACGGTCATGGGTCGCAGTTCCTGAGTTACTGTTGAGGTTGTTTAGAGGCGATGTGCAGATAATGTTCCGCAACATCCAGCATTCGGTTGGCAAACCCCCATTCGTTGTCGAACCAGGCCAGGATGTTCACCAGCCTCGGGCCGGAGACGCGGGTCTGGCTGGCATCGACAATCGCCGAATGCGGGTCATGGTTGAAATCACAACTGGCGTGCGGCAACTCGGTGTAGGCCAGCAAGCCTTTGAGCGGGCCGCTGGTGGCGGCGTCGCGCAGTATCCGGTTGACCTCAGTCGCATCGGTGTCGCTGACGGTTTGCATGGTGATGTCCAGGCAGGACACGTTCACCGTCGGCACCCGTACGGCTTTGGCCTGGATTCGCCCGGCAAGTTCCGGCAGCAGTCGTTCGATGCCGCGGGCCAGGCCGGTAGACACCGGAATCACTGACTGAAAGGCCGAACGTGTGCGACGCAGGTCTTCATGGTGGTAGGCGTCAATCACTGGCTGGTCGTTCATCGCTGAGTGAATCGTGGTGATCGACACATAGTCCAGACCGATCGCCTGATCCAGCAGGCGCAACAACGGCACGCTGCAGTTGGTGGTGCAGGAGGCGTTGGACACCAGCAGTTCATTGCCGGTCAGGCAACCCTGGTTGATGCCGTAGACGATGGTGGCGTCGACATCCGCCTCGCTGGCCATCGGCTGGGAAAACAGCACACGCGGTGCGCCGGCGTCGAGAAAACGCTGACCATCGGCACGGGTGTTATAGGCACCGGAGCATTCCAACACCAGGTCGACGCCCAGCGCCGCCCAGTCGATGCCTTCGGGGGTGGCACTGCGCAGAACCTTCACGCAGTTGCCATTAATATGCAGACAATCGTCCTCGACCCGCACTTCGCCGGGGAACCGGCCGTGGGTGGAGTCAAAGCGTGTCAGGTATTCGATGCTGGCCATGTCGGCCAAATCGTTGATCGCAACAATTTCAAACCCGGCAGCCGCCCCTCGCTCGAACAGAGCACGCAAGACGCAACGACCAATGCGGCCGTAGCCGTTGAGTGCAACTTTGTAGGGACGCGGTTGGGGCATGGGGTTCTCGATTACCTTGGGTAATAGGGTGGCTGTTAGATCGCTTTCGCGAGCAAGCCCGCTCCCACACTTGAATGGGTTCACAATTCCAACTGTGTGAACCCGATCAAATGTGGGAGCGGGCTTGCTCGCGAAGGCGTCAGTACAGCCACCTCAATCTACAGCCTTAGTCTTCCAGCAGCTCTTCAGCCTGACCCAAGATGTTTTCCAGGGTGAAACCGAACTCTTCGAACAACGCTGGCGCCGGCGCCGACTCACCGTAGGTGGTCATGCCGATCACGCGGCCTTCCAGGCCCACGTACTTGTACCAGTAGTCGGCGTGAGCCGCTTCGATGGCAATACGCGCGCTGACCTGCAACGGCAGAACCGATTGCTTGTAATCGGCGTCCTGGGCCTCGAACAGGCTGGTGCACGGCATGGACACAACGCGCACGTTACGGCCCTGGGCAGTCAGCTTGTCGTACGCCTGAACAGTCAGGCCCACTTCGGAACCGGTGGAGATCAGGATCAGCTCCGGCTCGCCAACGCAGTCCTTGAGCACGTAGCCACCACGGCTGATCGCCGCGATCTGCGCGTCGGTACGCACTTGGTGCTGCAGGTTCTGGCGCGAGAAGATCAGCGCCGAAGGGCCGTCCTTACGCTCGATGGCGTGCTTCCAGGCCACGGCGGATTCGACCGCGTCGGCTGGGCGCCAGCAATCCAGGTTC
Source organism: Pseudomonas antarctica (assembly GCF_900624995.1). GTDB lineage: Bacteria > Pseudomonadota > Gammaproteobacteria > Pseudomonadales > Pseudomonadaceae > Aquipseudomonas > Aquipseudomonas antarctica. Next base: position 147,230 of record NZ_UYXQ01000005.1, on the reverse strand, counting down.
GGCGTGGTACGCAGGCTGGTCAGTTGCTCGACCGGCTGGTGCGTGGGGCCGTCTTCGCCCAGGCCGATGGAGTCGTGGGTGTACACATGGATCACACGCTTCTTCATCAGCGCGGCCATACGCACAGCGTTGCGCGCGTATTCCATGAACATCAGGAAGGTTGCACCGTAAGGCACCAGGCCGCCGTGCAGGGACACGCCGTTCATGATGGCGCTCATGCCGAATTCGCGCACGCCGTAGTACATGTAGTTGCCGCTGGCGTCTTCAGCCGAGACACCTTTGCAACCTTTCCACAGGGTCAGGTTGGAACCGGCCAGGTCAGCCGAACCGCCGAGAATTTCCGGCAGCAGCGGGCCGAAAGCATTCAAGGTGTTCTGGCTGGCTTTACGGCTGGCGATGGTCTCGCCTTTGGCCGCGACTTCGGCGATGTAGGCCGAGGCTTTTTCCGAGAAGTCGGCAGGCAGGTCACCGGCCAGGCGGCGCACCAGTTCGTTGGCCAGTTCCGGGAATTCGGCGGAGTAGGCCGCAAAACGCTGGTCCCACTCGGCTTCGCTCGCCAGGCCTTTTTCCTTGGCGCTCCACTCGGCGTAGATGTCGGCCGGGATTTCGAACGGGCCGTGGTTCCACTTCAGTGCTTCGCGGGTCAGGGCGATTTCCGCGTCACCCAGTGGGGCGCCGTGGCAGTCTTCTTTACCTTGCTTGTTCGGCGAACCAAAGCCGATGGTGGTCTTGCAGCAGATCAGGGTCGGCTGCTCGCTCTTGCGCGCGGTGTCGATGGCGGTCTTGATCTCTTCCGGATCGTGGCCGTCGACGTTGCGGATCACCTGCCAGTTGTAGGCTTCGAAACGCTTCGGGGTGTCGTCGGTGAACCAGCCTTCGACTTCGCCGTCGATGGAGATGCCGTTGTCATCGTAGAAAGCGATCAGCTTGCCCAGGCCCAGGGTACCGGCCAGGGAAGCGACTTCGTGGGAAATGCCTTCCATCATGCAGCCATCACCCAGGAACACGTAGGTGTGGTGGTCGACGATGTTGTGGCCAGGGCGGTTGAACTGCGCGCCCAGCACTTTTTCAGCCAGCGCGAAGCCCACAGCGTTAGCCAGGCCTTGGCCCAGGGGACCGGTAGTGGTCTCGACGCCTGGGGTGTAGCCGAATTCCGGATGGCCCGGGGTACGGCTGTGCAGCTGGCGGAAGCTCTTGAGGTCATCAATGGTGACGTCGTAGCCGGTCAGGTGCAGCAGCGAATAGATCAGCATCGAGCCGTGGCCGTTGGACAGCACGAAGCGGTCGCGGTCGGCGAACGACGGGTTGCTCGGGTTGTGTTTCAGGTAGTCACGCCAAAGTACCTCGGCGATATCCGCCATGCCCATCGGGGCACCGGGATGGCCGCTGTTGGCTTTTTGCACGGCATCCATGCTGAGGGCACGAATGGCGTTGGCACGCTCACGACGGCTGGGCATCGCTGATCTCCTGGGGGTTTGAATATAGAAACCGAAAAAAGGACCGGCATTTTCCCTCAGCCACCGCCTGCGGGCAATGACAGATAGTCACTTGACGGTGTTTTTCCTGTGGTTTGCCCGGCAATCGCTTGCAGAAAAGCGCCACTGCTTCGTTTAGGGGTTATAGCGACCGCTTATGACCACCGACTATCGACCAATATCAAAACTTTTTGATATTGGCCTTGCGGGGACTTCCACCCGTCACTAGACTGCTGGCCTTATGAATCTATCCGTGCCCTCCCTGCGTCCTGACGACGGCGATGAACTGGCAGCCTTGTGTAAGGCCGCTGGTGATCCGCTACGCCTGAACGTATTGCGTGCGCTGTCCAACGATTCCTTCGGCGTACTGGAGCTGGCGCAGATCTTCGCGATCGGCCAATCCGGCATGAGCCACCACCTCAAGGTATTGGCCCAGGCTGACCTGGTAGCCACTCGCCGTGAAGGCAATGCGATATTTTACCGCCGCGCCCTGCCCCACACTGAACTGCTCGGCGGCAAGCTGCACACCGCCCTGCTCGAAGAAGTGGACAGTTTGAGCCTGCCGACTGAGGTGCAGTCGCGCATCAGCACAGTCCACGGGCAACGCGCCGCCGCCAGCCAAGATTTTTTCGCACGGGTTGCCGAAAAGTTTCGCGCCCAGCAGGACCTGATCGCAGGGTTACCGCAGTACCGCGAAAGCGTACTGGCGATGTTGGACAAGCTGAGCTTCAGTGATGAGGCGACGGCGTTGGAAGTTGGCCCTGGCGACGGCGGTTTCCTGCCGGAACTGGCGCGCCGTTTTACGCAGGTGACAGCGCTGGACAACAGCCCGGCGATGCTTGAGTTGGCGCGCCAGCTCTGTGAGCGTGAAGCATTGTGTAACGTCAACCTGCAGTTGGCGGACGCGTTGAATGACACCAGCCTGCGGGCCGATTGCGTGGTGCTGAACATGGTCTTGCACCATTTCGCCGCCCCTGCCGACGCCCTCAAGCAGATGGCGAATTTGCTGCAACCCGGCGGTAGCCTGCTGGTGACAGATTTATGCAGCCATAACCAGAGTTGGGCCAAGGAGGCCTGCGGTGATCTCTGGTTGGGTTTTGAACAGGACGATCTGGCCCGTTGGGCCACCGCTGCGGGACTCGTTCCCGGGGAAAGCCTCTATGTAGGTTTACGTAATGGTTTCCAGATTCAGGTCCGCCATTTTCAGCGGCCGGCTGGCGACACTCACCATCGGTAAATATCAGGAAAACATCGAGATGAGCGAATACTCCCTTTTCACCTCCGAGTCCGTGTCTGAAGGGCATCCGGACAAAATCGCCGACCAGATTTCTGACGCGGTGCTGGACGCCATCATTGCTGAAGACAAGTTCGCCCGTGTGGCGTGCGAGACTCTGGTGAAAACGGGCGTGGCGATCATCGCCGGCGAAGTCACCACCACCGCCTGGGTCGACCTGGAACAGATCGTCCGTGACGTGATCACTGACATTGGCTACAACAGCTCCGACGTCGGCTTCGACGGCGCGACCTGCGGCGTGATGAACATCATCGGCAAGCAGTCGCCCGACATCAACCAAGGCGTGGACCGTGCCAAGCCTGAAGATCAGGGTGCCGGCGACCAGGGCCTGATGTTCGGCTACGCCAGCAACGAAACTGATGTACTGATGCCGGCGCCGATCACCTTCTCGCACCAGCTGGTGCAGCGCCAAGCCGAAGCGCGTAAATCCGGCCTGCTGCCATGGCTGCGCCCGGACGCCAAGTCCCAAGTAACCTGCCGTTACGAAGGCGGCAAAGTCGTGGGTATCGACGCGGTTGTGCTGTCGACCCAGCACAACCCCGATGTTTCCTACGCCGACCTGCGCGAAGGCGTCATGGAGCTGATCGTCAAGCACGTACTGCCTGCCGAACTGCTGAGCAAAGACACCCAGTTCCACATCAACCCGACCGGCCAGTTCATCATCGGCGGCCCAGTGGGCGACTGCGGCTTGACCGGTCGCAAAATCATCGTCGACAGCTACGGCGGCATGGCCCGTCACGGCGGTGGCGCGTTCTCGGGTAAAGACCCGTCCAAGGTTGACCGTTCCGCTGCCTACGCCGGTCGTTACGTGGCCAAGAACATCGTCGCGGCCGGCCTGGCCGAGCGTTGCGAAATCCAGGTTTCCTACGCCATCGGTGTGGCTCAGCCTACTTCGATCTCGCTGAATACCTTCGGTACAGGCAAGATCAGCGATGACAAGATCGTCAAACTGGTGCGTGAGATCTTCGACCTGCGCCCTTACGCGATCACCACCATGCTCGACCTGCTGCACCCGATGTACCAGGAAACCGCAGCCTACGGCCACTTCGGCCGTACCCCTGCGCAGAAGACGGTCGGCGACGACACCTTCACCACGTTCACCTGGGAAAAAACCGACCGCGCCAACGACCTGCGCACAGCTGCCGGTTTGTAATCGCTCGCGGTACACAAAGCCCCGCCGGGTTTCCCGGCGGGGCTTTTTATTGCCGGGTGATTAACCGACGACGCTCATATTTTTGGATCCAATGCTTGCAGGCCAAATAATGGCCCTCTAGAATCCGCGCCCTCTCGGGCCCTTCACCTTACTTGGATATTGCCCTGCGCCAGCCCGGGACAGATAAACGCGCAGGCAATCGAACATTGAGGTTTTCATGCGCATTTCCACGCTCATCCCTGCCGCCCTTCTGCTCAGCCTGTTCACCCTGCCGGCGCATGCCGCCGACCTGAGCGCACTGAGTGGCGCCCTGGGCGGCAAATCCGGCGACTGCCAGCAACAAGCCAAAGACCTGCAGACCAAGATTGATGCCGCAGAGGCCGCGAACGAAACCTTGAAAGTGAAGGCTTTTAAAGCCGCGCAGGATCAAGTCAACAAAGGTTGCAACAAACTGGCTGAATCCCAGGCCAAAGTTGACGCCAAGCAGCAAACACAGGAAGCCAAGGCGGATAAGAACGATCCAGTCAAAGCGTTGGGCGGTCTGTTCAAGTAAGCAGAAACACCCGGTAAAAAGCCCCGCACTGCCGGGGCTTTTTTGTGCCGGTGTGGATCATTTAGGCTGGGGCCCCTTTCCGAGCAAGGATGCTCATGATGCGCTTACTGATTGCTCTTCTACTCAGCGCCCTGCCTTTTCTGGCGTGGGCTGAAGATTGCCCTGAGGACGCTCGATCACAGGTCCGCACCCTGGCTGAACAGATCAAGCTGTGGGATGACAGTTATCATCGCCTCGGGCAATCCCCTGTCAGCGATGAGCTCTACGATCAGGCCCGCCTGCGCCTGGCTCACTGGCGACAATGCTTAGCCCCAACCGCGCTAACGGTCGACAACCCACTGGCGACCTCAAGGGGTACGCAACCTCACCCGGTCGCTCATACCGGCCTGGAGAAGCTGCTGGATGAGCGGGCTGTCGATGGCTGGCTCAGGACCCGACAAGACGTGTGGGTTCAACCCAAGGTCGACGGCGTTGCGGTGACATTGGTGTACCGCAAGGGTCGGTTGAGCCAACTCATCAGTCGCGGCAACGGCCTGCTCGGCCAGGACTGGTCAGCTGCCGCGCGCCAGATCCCCGGCATCATCCAGCAACTGCCCGACCCCATCGACCTGGTGCTGCAAGGCGAACTCTATTGGCGCCTCGACGATCATGTGCAGTCAGCCCATGGCGGGCTGAATGCGCGCAGCAAAGTGGCCGGGCTGATGAACCGCCGACAGCTGAACGACACCGAGGCTGCAGGCATCGGCTTATTCATCTGGGCTTGGCCTGACGGCCCACCAGACTTTACCAAGCGCCTGGCCAGCCTGGCGCAGTGGGGCTTTACCGACAGCAGCCGCTATAGCCAACCCGTTCAAGGCATCGGTGATGCCGCACACTGGCGTACTTACTGGTACAACCATCCGTTGCCCTTCGCCAGCGATGGCGTGGTGTTACACCAGGCCGCGCGCCCACCCGCCAAACGCTGGCAAGCCAGCGCGCCTTACTGGGCAGTTGCCTGGAAGTATCCGGCCGCCAAGGCACTGGCGCTGGTACGCAAAGTTCGGTTCAAGATCGGGCGCACCGGGCGCATTACTCCCATCCTGGAGCTGGAGCCGGTGCGACTGGATGACCGGCAAATCAACCGCGTCAGCGTCGGCTCCCTGAAACGCTGGCAAGCACTGGACATCCGGCCCGGTGATCAGGTGTCCATCAGCCTTGCTGGCCAAGTGATTCCTCGGCTGGACCAAGTGATTCTGCGCAACGAGACACGGGTGCCGGTGCAAGCGCCCAACCCGCGAGACTTTCACGCCCTAAGCTGTTGGCAACTGGACACAGGGTGCGAAGAGCAAATGCTCGCGCGCCTGACCTGGCTGAGCGGTAACCAGGGTTTGTCCTTGCCACACTTGGGGCGCGAAACCTGGAACGTATTGATACAAGCCGGTCTAATCGCAGGCATTCTCGATTGGTTAACCCTGGATGCGACAGAGCTTGCTAACATTGATGGCTTCGGTGATCGCCGCCGTGCGCGCTTGCTCGACAGCATTCAAAGCGCGCGGCAACGGCCCTTTGCACAATGGCTCAAAGCCTTGGGCGTACCCCCGTCGGCACGCAACGACCTGGAGGGCGGCTGGCAGACTCTGGCCGCCAGAGACACCCAGGCCTGGCTGGCGACCGACGGCATAGGCCCGGGCCGTGCAGCGCAACTGAGCGCTTTTTTTCGCGACCCGCAGGTACAAGCGTTGGCCGAAACATTACGCGTGGCCGGGATTGACGGGTTTTGAACCCGGCCCTGCCACCTTTTAACTTACGGCAGAATTCACCCTGCCATTTGATTGCGACCCTGGAGCCTCACATGAAATTCCTAGCCCCGCTTGCCTTGCTTACCGTCGCAAGCTTCATGGCCACGCCACTGCTGGCCGCCGAAGACGCGCAACCCCTGACAGGCTGCGCCGCCAAGCGCCAAGCCATCAGCACCCAGATCGAGCAAGCCAAGGCTCATGGCAACAGCGATCAACAGGCGGGCCTGGAAAAAGCCCTGAGCGAAGTCACCGCCCACTGCACCGATGCGTCCTTGCGCAAAGAGCGTGAAAACAAGGTGCTCGACGCCAAGCACGAAGTCAGCCGCCGTCAGGCCGACCTCGACAAAGCAATGAAAAAGGGCGACGCAGACAAGATCAACAAGCGCAAAGACAAGCTCGCCCAGTCGCGCAAAGAACTGCAGGACGCCGTCGAAGAACTCGACCAGTAAAACCGGTCAGTGGTCTCGAAACTGCTTATGGCAGGCCGTGCAGGCGTCTTCAACTTTCTGCACTGCTGGCCCCAAGTTACTGGCCTTGTAGGGCTGCACCTGGCTTGCGATCACCAACTCACCGGTGGCCGCTTCAAGGTTTCGGGCCAACGCCTGGAAGCGGGCCTGTTGCTGCCACACGTTATCCTTGGCGCTGGTGTGATCTTCTTCGCGCACGCTCGGGAAATGTTTCCACGGTTCATGGGACAGCGCATCAAGCTTGACCGCGCCCTCTGCGAACTTCGCGCCGTCGAACGGAATACGCCCGCGCAGCATGCCGCCCAGGTCTTCGCCGGTCTTGAGCATCTGTTTGAAAATCGCCTTGCGCTGACCCAGGGGCGAGTTCGGATCAACACCACCGCAGGCGGACAAGGTCAGGCAGGCCAGCAATACCAGGGTCATTTTTTTAAAGGTCATCATGGCTTCAAGGTCACGGAAAACGGCGGCCAGTATCCTCGCCCCGCCCGCAAAGACCAATAGCCCTATTAATAATAAGGTTGCACGCCGCCGTTGCAGCGCGGGCAATCGCTTCAGGAATTACGTGTATGAATGTCACCTTGAAACCTTGGAGTCGTCGCCTGGCGTGGGCTCTACCGATGATCGCGTTGCTGGCCGGCTGCGATGCTGGCAAAGACGCCGCCAACGACGCTCACAAAGCTGAAGAAGCAAAGCCCCATCCCGTGGCCACGTATGTGAACGTACCGTGGGAAGCGCTCCCGGCAGTCTCCGAAGCCGACCTGTTGGCGGGGTTTGACTCTTGGCGCAGCGCCTGCCAACGGCTCAAGGCAGACCCGGTGTGGGGCGCGACCTGCGCAGCAGCAACCGACGTGCCGCGCAGTGCCGGGGCGGTTCGGGGCTTTCTCAAGGCGCGACTGGATGTGTTCGGCCTGCGCTCAGCTGACAACTCACCCAACGGCTTGATCACCGGCTACTACGAACCGATCTACCCCGGCAGCCTGACCGAAACCGCCAACGCCCACGTACCGGTGTACGGCGTGCCGGATGACCTGATTATCGTCAACCTGGAAAGCATCTACCCCGAACTCAAAGGCAAGCGCCTGCGTGGTCGCCTCGAAGGCCGCGTACTCAAGCCTTATGACGATGCCAGCACCATCAACAGCCAGGGTTCCAGCGCCAAGCCCATTGCCTGGCTGACCAACCCCATGGACCTGCAATTTCTGCAGATCCAGGGTTCAGCCCGAATTAAAGTGGCGGGCGGGCGTCAGTTACGCGTTGGTTATGCCGACCAGAACGGCTACCCCTACCGCCCTATCGGCCGCTGGCTGGTGGAACAAGGCGAACTGAAAAAAGACGAGGTGAGCATGGGCACCATCAGTGCCTGGGCCAAGGCACACCCGGAACGTATTCCAGAGCTGTTGGCGAGCAACCCCAGCTACGTATTTTTCAGCACCCGCCCGGACAGCAATGAAGGCCCGCGCGGCTCGTTGAATGTGCCGTTGACTGCCGGCTACAGCGTGGCAGTGGATCGCAAGGTAATTCCGCTGGGCAGCCTGCTATGGCTGTCGACCACCAAACCTGACGGTTCGCCGATTGCCCGGCCTGTGGCAGCCCAAGACACCGGTGGTGCGATCACCGGCGAAGTACGCGCGGACTTGTTCTGGGGCACGGGTGACGCGGCGGGTGAGTTGGCGGGAAATATGAAGCAGCAGGGGCAGATCTGGATGTTGTGGCCTAAAGGCGCTGCATTGCCTCAAGTGCCGGATGCACCCGCCGGGAGCTGAAGACCACATGTGAGAGCGGGCTGGTTTTGTGGCGAGCAGGCTTGCCACGACAAGCCCACTCGCTGCGTTAAGCCTTAGATCGATACAAAAAAGAAACTCGCAATCAACGCCATGCCCACCGCCCACACCAACGAGCGCAGCATCGCCCAGTCCGCCAGGTAGCAAATGATGTACAGCAGGCGGCTGGTGATAAACAACACCGCCAGCACATTGATAGTCACCAGCGACGCCGTGCCGGCCAAGTGCGCAATAATCACCGCCGCTGCAAACGCCGGTGTGACTTCAAAACTGTTGAGCTGCGCACTGTGGGCGCGCTTGGCGAACCCGTCGAGGGTGTCCAGGAAACCCCGAGGGTCGTGGTTCTGGCGTGGCCCGAACTTGCCTCCGCTGAACTTGGCCACACCCGTGCACAGGTAAGGCAGGAAAATTGCGATCAACACACACCAGAAAGCCACCGTCATCACTGATTCCTTTTGTAGTTTTAGCCCGCGGTTAGCGTTTTAGCACTAAAAATGCCAAACCGCACTTAACCGCTATGAACTGTGCCACTGCCAAAGGTGCTACTGGCCTTTTGCTCTATGGCTTGCAACCTCCCGCGACTGCTGCGGTCCATCCCCCCATTAACCAACCCTCACTCCACCCTCCAAGGTCCCCGGATGCTTGAACTTGTCGCCGCCTTCATTTGCCTTACTACCCTACTCACCTATGTGAACTTCCGTTTTATCGGCCTGCCGCCCACCATCGGTGTGATGGTTACGGCCTTGCTGTTCTCGTTGATCCTGCAAGGCCTGAGCTTTATCGGCTACCCAGGCCTGGAAGAACGTATCCAGCAGTTGATCGGCCAAATCGACTTCGGCGACTTGCTGATGAATTGGATGCTGTCGTTCCTGCTGTTCGCCGGCGCCTTGCACGTCAACTTGAACGACCTGCGCAGTTACCGCTGGCCCATCGGCCTGCTGGCGACCTTCGGTGTGTTGATTGCCACCGTGGTAATCGGCAGCCTGGCGTACTACATCTTTGCCCTGTTTGGCTGGCACGTGAGCTTCCTCTACTGCCTGCTGTTCGGCGCGCTGATTTCGCCCACCGACCCGATTGCGGTGTTGGGTGTGCTGCGAACCGCCAACGCGTCGAAACCGCTGAAAACTACCATCGTCGGCGAGTCACTGTTCAACGACGGTACGGCCGTGGTGGTGTTTACCGTACTGCTGGGCATCGCGCAGTTAGGCGAAACACCGACCGTGGGCGCCACCGCCATGCTGTTCGCCCATGAGGCGATTGGCGGCGTGGTGTTCGGCGGGCTGATCGGCTACCTGGTGTACTTGATGATCAAGAGCATCGAGCAATACCAGATCGAAGTCATGCTGACCCTTGCCCTGGTGATCGGTGGTTCGGCAATGGCCACCGAACTGCACGTCTCGGCGCCGATTGCGATGGTGGTCGCCGGGCTGATTATTGGCAACTTGGGCCGTAAGCTGGCGATGAACGACATGACCCGGCGCTACCTGGACGGCTTCTGGGAATTGCTCGATGACATGCTCAACGCCCTGCTGTTCGCGCTGATCGGCATGGAGCTGTTGCTGCTGCCGTTCAACTGGCTGCACGTCTTGGCCGCCAGTTTGCTGGCCGTGGCGATCCTGCTCTCACGCCTACTGACCGTGGCCCCGGCGATCCTGCTGCTGCGCCGCTGGCGCACGGTGCCGCGCGGCACCATCCGCATCCTCACCTGGGGCGGCTTGCGCGGCGGGGTTTCGGTGGCGCTGGCACTGGCCTTGCCGCTGGGCCCGGAACGCGACTTGCTGCTGAGCATCACCTACATCGTGGTGCTGTCGTCGATCCTGTTGCAGGGTTTGACGATTGGCCGAGTCGTACGCCGCGTGGCAGAGCCGCAGTAAGCACGGCACCAGCCCAAGCATGCTCGTGAGGATTTGCCTGCTACGCAGCAGGCTTGCTCACAGGCGTGCCGCACAGCGTTTCCAGCAGGTGCCGCATGCACAGTGGGCGCCGTGGCGCCGCCCCATGCATGACGACCAGCTCCCGCGCATAGCGCTGCTCGTTGTCAACCGGCAACACGCATAGTTTGCTGCGAGACATTCCCGTCCACTGCGGCACCAACGATACTCCCATGCCTTGAGCGACCAGTATCACGATGGTTTCCAAAGCATCCAGTTCACATAGCACGTGCGGATCAAAGGACTGCTCATCAAGGAACCGCTGAGCGATCTGACCACCCCACGAACGAGCGTCGTAGCGGATAAATGAGCGCTCGCGCAACAAGGTTTCAAACGTCTGCGCCTCACACGCTGAGGGCGCAATCAGAACCAATGGTTCGGCACGCAACAATGCCGTGACCAAAGCTTTGGGCGGTTGAAACGGTGGCCTGACGAGTATCGCCACGTCCAACTCCTGGGTCAGTAATCTCTCGTAGAGGCTTCTGGAATCGCCCGGCGTGATCTTAAGTCTCAGCTTCGGCGCCGAGCGCGCCAGCCGCTCGATCACCCCCGGCAAGACCCCGGTCAACGCCGTTGAAATGGCACCGATCTTAATCTCTCCAGATAAGCCGTCCTGGCTCAAGTCTTCCTGCAACGCGCGCGCCTGTTCAATGACTGCCTGAATTTTTGGTAACAACAGCAGGCAATGGTCCGAGGGTAGCGCGGCATGTGCCGTACGCGTGAGCAACGTGCAGCCCAGCGTTCGCTCAAGCGTCTTGATGCGTTGGCTGATCGCCGCGGCGGTACGGTTTTCACGTCGCGCAGCCGCGGCAATGGAGCCGGTTTCAATAACGGCGACCAGGCTTCGCAGGAAGCGAACATCCATAAGTTTTCCTTTCGCTCAGAACAAGGCGAACCCGTTTTATCCGGATACACAGCCTGTTTAATCTGAGGACTCACCCATTCGGAGATCCAGCCATGAACAGACCCTTTCACGCTGCATACCATGTTTGTGACTTAAACGAGGCGCGCATTTTTTATCGAGATGTTTTGGGATGCACAGAAGGCCGTTGCACTGACACTTGGATCGACTTCGATTTTTTCGGCAACCAGCTTTCACTGCACCTGGGCACACCCTTTTCCACAACACGTACCGGCCGGGTAGGTGAACACCACGTACTGATGCCGCACCTCGGCGTGGTGTTGCCACTTGATGAGTGGCTGACGCTTGCCGAACGCCTTACCCATCTGGGGATGCACTTCGAGATTCCGCCAGTGACTCGCTTTGCTGGCGAACCTGGCGAGCAGCGCACGATGTTTTTTCTCGACCCCAGCGGTAACCCAATCGAAGTGAAAGGCTTCAAGGACTTCGCCGGGCTGTTCGCTCAATAAATCCCTGACAATCACAACAATAAGGGGCACCCCATGACTGCCAGTAAATCAACCAGCCTTGTCACCCGCATCATGATCGGCCTGGCTGCCGGGATAATCGTCGGCATCCTCCTCAACCAATTTCCCGAACAAAAGACGTGGTTCATCGACAACCTGCTGCAACCGGCGGGCGACCTGTTCATCAAGCTGATGAAAATGATCGTCGTCCCTCTGGTCTTTGCCTGCATGACGGTCGGCATTGCCGGCATGGGCAACCCTGCCGCCCTGGGACGCGTCGGCGTAAAGACGTTCGTGTACTTCTTCACCATCACCAGTATCGCAATCGTCTTCGGTCTGATAGTCGGCAATGTCATTGAGCCCGGTGCGGGTGCCGAATTCGCCAGCACCCTGCGTACACCGGTAACAGGCCTGACCGGCAATGGCACCACGCAGAATCTGGGCCAAACGCTGCTGGCGATCGTACCGGACAACATCGTGTTGGCCATGTCGCAGGGCAAACTGCTCTCGGTGTTGTTTTTCGCCATCTTGTTCGGCTGCGCCTTATCGCTGCTACCCGAGCAGCGCAAGGCCCCCCTGATAAGCGTGATGCAGGGCGTCTCGGACACCATGTTCAAAGTCACTCAATTGGTCATGCATTACTCGCCGATAGGTATTTTCGGACTGATTGCAGTCACCGTCGCCAGCTTTGGCCTGAGCGCCTTGCTGCCGTTGGCCAAATTGATTGGCACGACCTATATCGCGGTGCTGCTATTTGCACTGTGTGTCTTGGGCGCCGTTGCGCGGTTGGCGGGCGTAGGCTTTTTCCACCTGCTGCGGGAAATACGCAGCGAACTATTGCTGGCCTATTGCAGTGCCGCTTCGGCGACGGTGATGCCTCAATTGATCGAGAAGATGGAGCGCTATGGCGCACCACGCCCCATTACCAGCATGGTTATCCCACTGGGTTACTCGTTCAACCTGGATGGCGCATCGCTGTTTGCCGCGCTGGGCACGCTGTTCATCGCCCAAGCGTATGGCATCGACCTGAGCCTGGCGGATCAGGGAATGCTGGTCTTGATCATGGTGCTGACGTCAAAGGGCGCGGCGGGTGTACCAGGGTTCATGTTTATTATCCTGACCGCCACCTTGACTACGGCAGGGCTACCTGTGGAAGGCGTGGCGATCATCGCAGGCGTCTATCGACTGATGGATATGCCGGTCACGGCATTGAATGTGCTGGGCAACGCACTGGCGCCTTTGGTGATTGCTCGGTGGGAAGGTCAGCTCACCGCGCCTGATAGCACGCCTGCCATCAAACCAGCCGACGCGCCGTTCAACGCCTGAAACCTCCCCGCAAAGGCACGCCATCAACCTTTGCGGGCGATATCACCTTGTTTCTTTATCGTGCGGATGACGCGGATCTGCCGGCTCACCCGACAAGCTGCTTTCGCTGCGAATCTGCGCATGGCTGATCAGCGCAAAGATAAAACTGCCGCCGATGATATTGCCCGCCAGGGTCGGCCCGGCGAACACTAGCCAGAAGTCCTTCCACGGCAGTTCGCCGGCAAACACCAGGTAGGAGACTTCTGCCGAGCCGACGACGATGTGGGTGAAATCCCCCAGCGCCATCAGGTAGGTGATCAGGACGATGATGAACATTTTTGCGCTTTCCATGGACGGGATCATCCACACCATGGTGGCGATCATCCAACCGGAAATGATGCCCTTGGCGAACATCTGGCCGGGGTCGTTTTCCATGACTTTTCGGCCGATTTCGAGGAAGGCCATGTCGGTCTTGGTGTCGAAGATCGGCAAATGCAGCATCACATACGCCACCAGCAAGGTGCCGCACAGGTTGCCCACCAGCACCACGGTCCACAACCGCAGCAATCGCCCGGCATTGCTCAGGGTCGGCTTGCTCATTACCGGCAGCACTGCCGTCAGGGTGTTTTCGGTAAACAACTGCTGACGGGCGAGGATCACCGCCAGGAAACCCGCGCAGTAACCGAAGCTGGCGATCACTTTGAACCCTTCGCCGTCCGGTAGCCGCGAATTGAGCAGGCCCATGCCCATCAACGACAGGCCCATGGTCAGCCCGGCGGCCAGCGCCGACCACCATAACGCCGCTACGGTGCGCTCCAGTTCCTGATCACCCTGGGTGCGGATAATTTCATGCAGCACTGCCGCGCGAGGCGGCTGGTTCTTGTCGACGTCGTGTTGCTCTTCCTGCGACAAGTTGGGGGTCTTGCCATCTTCTTGCGTGGCCATGGGGCATACCTGAACGGGGGTGTTGTTCAGGTACGACCTGTCGCCCATCAAGAGCGTTCACTGGCCCGCCACACGATTAGTCTTTGATGCCGTCTTCTTGAAACTGGTCTTTCACGTACTTGATCTCGGTACGGCCGTGGGGCGCTGGCAAGCCGTCATCACCGAGGTTGACGAAGACCATCTTTTCCACGGTCAGGATGCTTTTGCGGGTGATCTTGTTGCGCACTTCACAGGTCAGTGTGATCGAGGTGCGGCCGAACTCGGTAGCGGTGATGCCCAGCTCGATGATATCGCCCTGGCGCGAGGCGCTGACGAAGTTGATTTCAGAGATGTACTTGGTGACCACACGCTGGTTGCCCAATTGAACAATCGCGTAGATGGCCGCTTCTTCATCGATCCAGCGCAGCAAGCTGCCGCCGAACAGGGTGCCGTTGGGGTTGAGGTCTTCGGGCTTTACCCATTTGCGGGTGTGGAAGTTCATGGTCACTCCAAAGCGTGTTGCGAAATGATGGGCAACATCATGGCAGAGCCCAGGCCCAAGCTCTATGAGCCATTGCCTATCAAACCCATGAGCGATCTTCATATGCCCGACAGAAAGGCTTGGGAAGTCTGGCGCACACGGCTATAATCGCCCTCGCTTCAAAACGGTCATCTTCAGTTGATACCGTTCTCCCGCCACCTGTCCGAGGGGCGCTGCAGCAGGTTCAACCTGTCAGGCTCGGATGGGGCGTTGTCCAGCCTGGTTACCGGCTGGATACTAAACGCACAACGGCGCCCATTCGCACACTACGAATGGAGGCTCTTCATGAGCGCTGTAATTACGCCTGCTGGTTTTACCGACTACAAAGTCGCCGACATGTCCCTCGCTGCCTGGGGCCGTCGCGAAACCTTTATCGCCGAATCCGAAATGCCTGCCTTGATGGGCCTGCGCCGCAAGTACGCCGCAGAGCTTCCGCTCAAAGGCGCTAAGATTCTCGGCTGCATCCACATGACTATCCAGACTGCCGTACTGATCGAAACCTTGGTTGCCCTGGGTGCCGAAGTGCGTTGGTCCTCGTGCAACATCTTCTCGACTCAAGACCAGGCCGCTGCCGCTATCGCGGCTGCCGGTATCGCCGTGTATGCCTGGAAAGGCGAGACCGAAGAAGAGTACGAGTGGTGCCTGGAGCAAACCATCTTGAAAGATGGCAAGCCATGGGACGCCAACATGATCCTCGACGACGGCGGCGACCTGACCGAGCTGCTGCACAAGAAGTACCCGCAGATCCTCGACCGCGTCCACGGCGTGACCGAAGAAACCACCACTGGCGTGCACCGCCTGCTGGACATGCTGGCCAAGGGCGAGCTGAAAATCCCGGCCATCAACGTCAACGACTCGGTGACCAAGAGCAAGAACGACAACAAGTACGGCTGCCGTCACAGCCTCAACGATGCGATCAAGCGCGGCACTGACCACCTGCTGTCGGGCAAACAAGCCCTGGTGATCGGCTACGGTGACGTGGGCAAGGGTTCGTCCCAGTCCCTGCGTCAGGAAGGCATGATCGTTAAGGTCTCCGAAGTAGACCCGATCTGCGCCATGCAAGCCTGCATGGACGGCTTCGAAGTGGTTTCGCCGTTCATCGACGGCCAGAACGACGGCACCGAAGCGAGCATCGACAAGGCCCTGCTGGGCAAAATCGACCTGATCGTGACCACCACCGGTAACGTGAATGTTTGCGACGCCAACATGCTCAAAGCCCTGAAAAAGCGCGCTGTGGTCTGCAACATCGGTCACTTTGACAATGAAATCGACACCGCTTTCATGCGCAAGAACTGGGCATGGGAAGAAGTGAAGCCGCAGGTACACAAGGTTCACCGTACCGGCGCGGTTAATTTCGACCCGCAGAACGACGACTACCTGATCCTGCTGGCTGAAGGCCGTCTGGTTAACCTAGGTAATGCCACTGGCCACCCAAGCCGCATCATGGACGGCTCGTTCGCCAACCAGGTTCTGGCGCAGATCTTCCTGTTCGAGCAGAAGTACGCCGACCTGTCGCCCGCCCAGAAAGCCGAGCGCCTGACCGTTGAAGTACTGCCGAAGAAACTCGACGAAGAAGTGGCCCTGGAAATGGTCCGCGGCTTCGGCGGCGTGGTAACTCAACTGACCAAGACCCAGGCCGACTACATCGGCGTGACGGTCGAAGGTCCGTTCAAGCCGCACGCTTACCGCTACTGATATGCCTGCTGCCCGCTCTCTCTGTGGGAGCGGGCTTTTGTGGCATTGACGGTGTACATCTTCTGGCTTGATGAGTTTCCATAGGTACGACCATGTCCCAAGACCGTCGCTACAGCTTCGAGTTCTTCCCGACCAAGACCGATGCTGGGCATGAAAAACTGATGGCGACAGCCAAGCAGTTGGCCAGCTACAACCCCGACTTCTTCTCGTGCACCTACGGCGCCGGCGGCTCGACCCGTGACCGCACGATCAACACCGTGTTGCAGCTGGAAAGCGAAGTCAAAGTTCCCGCCGCTCCGCACCTGTCGTGCGTGGGCGACAGCAAGGCTGACCTGCGCAGCCTGCTGACCCAATACAAACAAGCCGGCATCAAGCGCATCGTCGCCCTGCGCGGTGACCTGCCGTCCGGCATGGGCATGGCCAGCGGTGAGCTGCGCTACGCCAATGACCTGGTGAGCTTCATCCGTGAAGAAAGCGGCGATCACTTCCATATCGAGGTGGCGGCTTACCCGGAGATGCACCCTCAGGCACGTAATTTCGAAGACGATCTGCAAAACTTCGTGCGCAAGGCTAACGCCGGTGCCGACAGCGCGATCACCCAGTACTTCTTCAACGCCGACAGCTACTTCTACTTTGTCGAGCGTGTACGGGCGATGGGCGTCAACATCCCGATCGTGCCGGGCATCATGCCGATCACCAACTACAGCAAGCTGGCGCGTTTCTCTGACGCTTGCGGCGCTGAAATCCCACGCTGGGTGCGCAAGCAACTGGAAGCCTATGGCGATGACGTCAAGAGCATCCAGGCATTCGGCGAGCAGGTTATCAGCCAGATGTGTGAACAACTGCTGCAAGGTGGCGCGCCAGGGTTGCACTTCTACACCCTGAACCAGGCCGAGCCTAGCCTGGCCATCTGGAACAACCTCAAGCTGCCACGCTAAGGCTTGCTCCGTTACTCAAAGGCCTTCGTTAATACGAAGGCCTTTTGGTTTTATATGCGCCACATCAACTCGCCCGCAAATGC
Source organism: Pseudomonas antarctica (assembly GCF_900624995.1). Lineage (GTDB taxonomy): Bacteria > Pseudomonadota > Gammaproteobacteria > Pseudomonadales > Pseudomonadaceae > Aquipseudomonas > Aquipseudomonas antarctica. The sequence goes on along the minus strand of NZ_UYXQ01000005.1, from coordinate 129,944 downwards.
TCGCGCCAGAGCTTCTCTTTAGCGCACGAGCGTCGTAACCTCAGGGTATGCCCGTCATTCTCAAGCTGTTGACCGCTGTGTTTTTTACTTGCCTGAGCCTCACCGCTTACGGCGAGAAACTGCGCATTGTCACCGAGCCCTGGGCACCTTATGTATACGACGATAACGGCAGCATGCGCGGTCTGGATTATGAAACCACGGTGATCGTGTTCCAGCGCCTGGGCGTGGACGTAGAATGGCAATTCCTGCCCTGGAAACGCTGCCTGGCCATGCTTGAGCAAGGCCACGCCGATGGCGCGCTGGACATTTTCCACAGCCATGAGCGCGACGCCCTGCTGCTTTACCCCAGCGAGCCGCTGTCGAACGTCGAGTTCGTACTGTTCTACGCCAACGACCGCCCTCACCCGGCCGAAACCCTCGACGACCTGCGCGGGCTGACCGTCGGCAATTCGCCGGGCTACCTCTACGGCGACACCTTCAGCGACTCCACCCTGTTCAACCGCGAGCCGGCGCCCAGCCATGAGGCCAACTTCGGCAAACTGTCGCTGGGGCGTGTCGATCTGGTGATCACAGACCGCCGGGTCGGCCAGCATGTGATCAAGGCCATGGGCCTGGAAGGCAAGGTCAGCCAGGCGCCAATCGTGATCAGCCGCCAGCCGCAATTTCTCGCCGTACGCCGTGGCGCCGGCATGGACCTGCTGGTGCAGCGCTTCGCCGCCGAGCTCAAGCGCTTCAAACAAGAGCCGGCGTATGCCGCCTTGAGCGCCAAATACGGTGGAATCCAGGCTATTACGGCTTCTGAACACACCGTTGAGCAGCAGGAAAGCAGCGCGCCGTGATTGCTCTGTTATACTCCGGCCTTTCCGCCAGGCTCACGCCCGGCCGCTGAGGTCTTGAAAAAGGCACCCAACCTAGCTACTGCGCAGCTTTCAGCCCCGCGCGAGCCAGTGGAGTGCCCGCCAGACGCAGCAGGACCGGACGGGGTTGCGCTCCCCTAAGCGCCATTCACGCCCGGCAAGATTATCCCTTTGGGCCAAGCCCTAACTAAAACAGGATTACTCATGTCCTTTGCTTCCCTCGGTCTCTCCGAGGCTTTAGTCCGCGCCATCGAGGCAGCGGGCTATACCGAGCCTACTCCGGTGCAACAGCGGGCCATTCCCGCCGTGTTGCAAGGTCGCGACCTGATGGTTGCGGCTCAGACAGGTACTGGTAAAACCGGTGGTTTCGCCCTCCCGATTCTGGAGCGGTTGTTCCCCAACGGTCACCCGGACAAATCCCAGCGTCACGGCCCGCGCCAACCGCGCGTACTGGTCCTGACCCCAACCCGCGAACTCGCCGCCCAAGTGCACGACAGCTTCAAGCTGTATGCCCGCGACTTGAAGTTCGTCAGCGCCTGCATCTTCGGCGGCGTCGGCATGAACCCACAGGTTCAGGCCATGTCCCGCGGTGTTGACGTGCTGGTCGCCTGCCCGGGTCGTTTGCTCGATCTGTGTGGCCAAGGCAGCGTTGACTTGTCCCACGTGGAAATCCTCGTGCTGGACGAAGCCGACCGCATGCTCGACATGGGCTTTGTCCATGACGTGAAGAAGGTCCTCGCGCGCCTGCCGGCCAAACGCCAGAACCTGCTGTTCTCGGCTACGTTCTCCAACGACATCACCGCGTTGGCGGGCAAGTTGTTGCACAACCCGGAACGCATTGAAGTCACGCCGCCGAACACCACGGTTGAGCGTATCGAGCAGCGTGTATTCCGCCTGGCCGCCAGCCACAAGCGTTCGCTGCTGGCGCACCTGATCACCGCCGGCGCGTGGGAACAGGTGCTGGTGTTCACCCGTACCAAGCACGGCGCCAACCGCCTGGCCGAGTACCTGGACAAGCACGGCCTCACCGCCGTCGCCATCCACGGCAACAAGAGCCAGAACGCGCGCACTAAAGCCCTGGCCGATTTCAAGGCCGGTGAAGTGCGCATCCTGGTCGCCACCGATATCGCCGCCCGCGGCCTGGATATCGACCAACTGCCGCACGTGGTCAACTTCGAGCTGCCAAACGTCGACGAAGACTATGTGCACCGTATCGGCCGTACCGGCCGGGCCGGTCGTTCGGGCGAGGCCATTTCCCTGGTCGCTCCGGATGAAGAAAAACTGCTGAAAAGCATCGAGCGCATGACCAAGCAGAAAATCGCTGACGGCGACCTGATGGGCTTCGACTCAAGCGCCGTTGAGGCAGAGAAGCCTGAAGTGCGCGAGCGTCCGGATGTGCGCAACCCACGCAACCCACGCGGTCCGAAGGGCGATGGCCCGAACGGCGGCGGTGGCGGCGGTGGTCGTCGCGATAAGGGCAAAGACAAAGGCGGCAAGGAAAAAGCGCCTACCAATGGCCGTGGCGAACGCCCAGCCCGTGAGCAAAAGCCCCGTGAAGGCACCCCGGCCCGCGAACAGCGCCAGCCGAGCCAGCCACCACGCGCCGCCGCCGACCGTGCACCGGACGAGTTCCTCGACGACGACGTGGATAACTTCGGTAACCGCGTTGACTACGTGCCCCAGGCCAAACCGGCCCAGGGCCGTGGCCGTCGCCCAGGTGCTCCGTCACAGGGCGCAGGCGCCGGTAGCAGCGCGCCACGTGGCGGCCAGCCACAGGGCGGTCGTCAGAACGGCCCGCGCAACAGCAGCGGCGGCACCACCGGCACGCCACCGGCCAAACGCAGCGGCCCGCGCAATGGCGCACCGCGTGACGGCCAGGCGCGTCGCGAAGACTCGCGCAGCAACAACAACCGCCGCCCGGCCCGTGACGATCAGCCACGCTCGTCCGAGCCCGCCGTGCAAAACCCGCGCGGAGGCCCTGCGCCGAAGATCATCCACAAGGAGTCGAAAGCTGACCGCTTTCCGACACCTGAGCAGCTGGATCAGTTGCCAGGCCGCCCTCGTGGTGAAAAACCAGCGCTGCTGACCCGCAACCGCTGAGTTTTAAACGGTAAAAAAAAACGCCCCGACTGTTCGGGGCGTTTTTGCATCTGGCGCCTGGCACATTGTTACGACACTTCACCGGCCTTGTGAAAGAGTTTGGCGAAGATCATCCAGCGACCCTCGACTTTCATCAGATTCAAATAATCGACCATTACATTATTAAACAAGCGCAACCGCACTTTCACGATGGCCATTTCCGAGGACATCACGTCAATCATCAGCACTTCATCAAGTTGTGGAAAACCGCCTTCCTGGGGCGATTTTCGGCCTTGAACCATGGTCCGATACTCGGCGAAAGGTCGAACCACCACGTCCGCATTCTGCGCGCTATACAGGACACAGCCACGGTGAAAGACTTGGTCGAACTTGTTTAAGTCCTGCGTTTGCAACACATTAAAGTAGTCTTTCAGAAACGCTTGAATTTCGTCTATCACGACTCACAACTCCCGACTGTTCAGCATGGCGTTATTTAACTAAATAACGGGTCGCTCATTATCAGTAGCGCACTCATTTCACGTATAGCGGCTATTATTAGTCTTTTTTGTGAAAGGAATTCACATTGAAACTCCCTCCTCTCGCCGCATTACGTGCCTTCGAAGCACTGGCCCGGCTGGGCAAGGTGAACCTGGCCGCCCTGGAATTGCACGTCACCCACAGTGCCGTCAGCCACCAGATTCGGGCACTTGAAGAGTATTTGGGCATCGCGTTGGTGATGCGCAACAAACGCTCCTTGATGCTGACCGATGAGGGCCGTGTGTATGCCTATCAGATCCGGCAGGCCCTGGGCGAGATGGCAAGCGTCACGGAAAAACTCATGGCGAAAACCAAGCACCCGCAACTCACCGTTTCGGTGCTGCCCTCCTATGCCATGCACTGGTTACTGCCGCGCTTGCATGATTTCAGGCGCGACCATCCGGAGCTGCACCTGAGATTGGAGTCGAGCATGGAGTTCGCCAGCTTCGAGCAGGGCGCGCTCGATTGCGCTATCCGTTTCGGCCATGGCCAATGGCCCGATGTGCATTGCGAAACGCTGATGGGCGACTCATTACTGGTGGTTGCCGCACGCGATTTCAATCACGGCGTTCTGCCCGACACGCCGCAAGCTATCCTGGAGCAGCCGCTGCTGCACGCCAGTGAAAGCTGGCCGATCTGGCTCGGCGCAGCGGGCGTGGAAGAACAACGCCCTCAAGCCTCGCTGGAGTTCACCGACTCGACGTTGATGCTCGAAGCCGTCAGGCTGGGGTATGGCGTCGCGCTGACCCGTCGCTCGATTGCCCACTCGCTGATCCAACGTGGGGACTTGGTCAAACTCACCGACATCGAGCCGACTCACTCTTCACGCTACTTTCTGGTCTGGCCGGCCGGCAGTAAACACTCAGCGCAACTCACCTCGTTGCACAGCTGGCTCAAAGCGCAAGTCGTGATCTATCAGGACAGCTTATAAACCGGCAGACAGCAAAACGCCGACCCTGAGGCCGGCGTCTTGATTTGAAGCGCGAAATAATTACTTCGCTTTCACACCTTCAAACGTCACGTACAGCTCAACCGTGTTGGACGCTGGGCCCAGGTCCATCTGCTTGCCGAAGTCCTGGCGGTTGAAGCTCGTGGTGCCTTCAAAGCCAGCACGGTAACCGCCCCATGGGTCCTTGCCTTCACCCAGGAAGGTGGCCTTAACGACGATCGGCTTGGTCACACCGTGAAAGGTCAGGTCGCCGGTCACGTCGGCAGTGACTTGGCCAGCAGCATTTTTACCGGTGGTTTTAACACTGGTGGAGACGAACTTGGCATCGGCAAACTTGCCAACATCCAGGAAATCTTTGCTGGCGATATGTTTGTCACGTTCGGCGTGGTTGGTGAACACGCTGGCGGTACGGACGTTGAATTCGATCTTGCTGTCTTCAGGCTTGGCAGCGTCGAAGCTGAACTTGCCGTCCAGGTCCTTGAAAGTACCGGTGATGAAGCTATAGCCCAAGTGGCTGATCTTGAAGTCAACGAAGGCGTGCTGACCTTCTTTGTCGACAACATAATCAGCGGCCATCGCTGAACCTGCGGACAGCAGAGCAGAACCGATTGCAAGAGCGGCGAGCGTCTTTTTCAACATGCTTTGTATTCCTTGTGAGTCGAGGTTGAACATCAGGCTTTGCGCCCCAGCATTCGCGTCAGGGTCACATCACGATCGATAAAGTGGTGTTTCAGCGCAGCCACGCCGTGCAAACCGGCGAAGACCACCAACACCCAGGCGAGGTACAGGTGCACCACACCGGCGGTGTCTGCCTGGTCCGGTAGCCCGGAAACCACGGCAGGAATCTCAAACAGGCCAAACACCGGGATACCAACACCGTCTGCGGTGGAAATCAGGTAACCGGCAATCATCACGGCAAACAGCCCTAGATAAAGGAAAGCGTGGCCAAACGCAGCCCCCATACGGGTCAAGCGGCTGTAACTGGCCAGCGGTGGCGGCGGCGGGCTGACCAGGCGCCAGACAATGCGCACCAGCATGATGGCGAACAGCGTGATGCCGATGCTCTTGTGCAAGTCAGGCGCGTCTTTGCGCCAGGCGCTGTAATAGTCGAGACCGACCATCCACAGGCCCAACGCGAACAAACCGAACACCACCAGGGCAACACCCCAGTGCAAAACCATACTGACCCAACCATAGCGAGCCGGTGAATTACGTAGCTGCATGTCCCAAATCCCGTAAGAACTGTGCCCAAGACTAGCGATTTACCTATCGAATTAAAGCGGAAAATTTCGCTTTGAAATATCGAGAAATACGATCAAGAGGTTATGCACAGTACGTTAACAATGGATTAAGGACTATTGCTAAGAAACGTGACAGACCGTCCCGCGTTTACTGCCAATTCGTCCGTAATGGGTTGTGACACAGCCTGGCATTGCATAGGCTTGCGCGATTGTTACGCCTGCGCTGGCCGCAGGACCGCTTCGAGGAGATAACCGATGGGCTTGAATAACCAGTGGATGCAACGCGACCTCGCGGTGCTGTGGCATCCCTGCACCCAGATGAAAGACCACCAGCAACTGCCGCTGATCCCGATCAAGCGCGGTGAAGGCGTGTGGCTGGAAGACTTCGAAGGCAAGCGCTACCTCGACGCCGTCAGTTCCTGGTGGGTCAACGTGTTCGGCCACGCCAACCCGCGCATCAACCAGCGCATCAAAGACCAGGTCGACCAGCTGGAACACGTGATCCTCGCCGGTTTCAGCCACCAGCCGGTGATTGAGCTGTCCGAGCGACTGGTCAAAATGACGCCTGAAGGTTTGACCCGCTGCTTCTATGCCGATAACGGTTCGTCGTGCATCGAAGTCGCACTGAAGATGAGCTTTCACTATTGGCTCAACCGCGGCCTGCCGAACAAAAAGCGCTTCGTGACCCTGACCAACAGCTACCACGGCGAAACCATCGCCGCGATGTCGGTGGGCGATGTGCCGTTGTTTACCGAGACCTACAAGGCGTTGCTGCTCGATACCATCAAGGTGCCTAGCCCTGATTGCTACCTGCGCCCCGAAGGCATGAGCTGGGAAGAACACTCGCGCAACCTGTTCCTGGCCATGGAACAGACCCTGGCCGAAAACCACGACAGCGTCGCCGCCGTCATCGTCGAGCCGCTGATCCAAGGTGCCGGCGGCATGCGCATGTACCACCCGGTGTACCTCCAGCTGTTGCGCGAAGCCTGCGACCGCTACGGCGTGCACTTGATCCACGACGAAATCGCCGTGGGTTTTGGCCGCACCGGCACGATGTTCGCCTGTGAACAAGCCGGCATCCGCCCGGATTTCCTGTGTTTGTCCAAGGCCCTGACCGGCGGCTACTTGCCGTTGGCGGCGGTGGTCACCACTGACGATGTCTACGACGCTTTCTACGACGACTACCCGACCCTGCGCGCCTTCCTGCACTCCCACAGCTACACCGGCAACCCGCTGGCGTGCGCGGCGGCCCTGGCGACGCTGGATATTTTCGAAGAAGACAACGTTATCGAAAATAACAAGGCCCTGGCCCAGCGCATGGCCACGGCCACCGCACACCTGGTGGACCACCCGCACGTGTCGGACGTGCGCCAGACCGGCATGGTGCTGGCCATCGAGATGGTCCAGGACAAAGCCACCAAGACCGCCTACCCATGGCAAGAACGCCGTGGCCTGAAGGTGTTCGAGCACGCCCTGGAACGCGGCGCACTGTTGCGGCCGTTGGGCAGCGTGGTGTATTTCCTGCCGCCGTATGTGATCACGCCGGAGCAGATCGACTTTCTGGCCGACGTGGCCAGTGAAGGCATCGATATTGCGACCAACAGTAAAGTCAGCGTGGCAGTGCCAAAGGACTTCCACCCAGGCTTCCGAGATCCAGGTTGATTGAATTCACTCAACTGATCGGGTGTCAGGGCTACCGTCATCGCGGGCAAGCCTGGCGCCCACAGGTTTTGTATTTTTCCAGAGAACAGAAATGAGACTGTCCCGCTTTTTTACCGACACCCCGCTGAGCCTCGGCGAGCACGAATTGCCCGAAGCCCAGGCGCACTACATCAGCCGCGTGTTGCGCATGGGCGATGGTGATGCCGTGCAACTCTTTGACGGCTCCGGCCATGAGTTTCTGGGCACGTTGCTGGAGGTCGGTAAAAAGCGCGTCACCGTGCAACTCACGGAACGCTTCGCGGGCCAGACCGAGTCCCCGCTGCACATCCACCTCGGCCAGGGCCTGTCCCGGGGCGAGCGCATGGATTGGGCGATTCAGAAAGCCACCGAACTGGGGGTGAATGAAATCACGCCGATTTTCAGCGACCGCTGCGAAGTACGCCTCAAGGACGAGCGTGCCGACAAACGCCTGCTGCACTGGCGCCAAGTGGCGATCAGCGCCTGCGAGCAATGCGGGCGGTCGACGGTGCCGGTGATTCACCCACCGCTGCTGCTGGCGGACTGGTTAAAGCAGGCCGAGGCGGAGTTGAAACTGGTGCTGCACCCGGTGGCCGAGCCGATGATCAGCCATGCCAGGCCTGCCAGCCTGGCCTTCCTGATCGGGCCTGAAGGTGGGTTGACCGACGCAGAAGTCGAAGCCGCCCAAAGCGCCGACTACCACGCCGCCCGCCTCGGCCCGCGCGTGCTGCGCACCGAGACCGCGCCCGTGGTGGCACTGGCCGTGGCCCAGCAATTATGGGGCGACTTCTAACCCAGCCCTGCAAACCCAATTCAACTGTGGGAGCGGGCTTGCTCGCGAATGCGGTGGATCAGTTAGCCTATTTATCAACTGACACACTGCCTTCGCGAGCAAGCCCGCTCCCACAGTTGGATAGGGTTATCACTCCACCGGATCACTGACCGGCTTGGCAATGATCGCCTTTAACTCGGCTGTCATCGGAAACTCCAGGTTCAAGCCCTTGGGTGGAATCGGCTGTTCAAACCAGCGCTGGTAAATCCCGTTGATTTCCCCCGAGCGGTACAGGTCGCCGAGTGTTTCGTTGACCACTGCGAGAAACTGCGGGTCGTCCTTGCGCACCATGCAGCTGTAGATTTCCCGCGATTGCTCCTTACCCACCACCGCCCAGTGGTGCGGGTCCTTGGCCTTGGCACGCTCGCCGTAGAGCAGCGCGTCATCCATGTAAAACGCCACCGCACGGCCGGTCTCGAGCATCTTGAACGCTTCACCGTGGTCCTTGGCGCTGACCACAAACATATTGGCCTTGTGTTCGGCGTTATAGCTCTTCAGAAAGCGTTCATTAGTGGTGCCGGCGGTGGTCACCACATTCTTGCCTTTGAGGTCGTCAAATCCTTGGATGCCGCTGTCCTTGGCGGTCAGCAACTGGCCTTTCACGTAGATAAACCCGTAGGAAAACGCCACCTGCTTCTGCCGCTCGGCGGTGACGCCGGTGGAACCGCATTCCAGGTCCACGGTGCCGTTCTGCACCAGCGGGATACGGGTTTGGGAGGTCACCAGGTTGTACTTCACATTGAGGTTCTCCACCCCGGTTTTCTGCTGGATGCGCTCAACGATCTTGTTCGCCAACTCCACCGAATAGCCCATGGGCTTGCCGCTACTATCGCCCACGTAGGAAAACGGCACCGACGCATCGCGATAACCCAAGGTGATGGACCTGGCACTGGCGATCTTGCTCAACGTGCCGTCCAGCGGGGTTTCCGTCGCCTGAACCTGGGCGCCAAACAAAAGCCCCAGGGTGCAGCCGGTCAACAGGATTTTTTTCATTGTTATTCTCCGTTGGTCTTGCGGTTATTTACGGATAGCGATCACGCTGATTTCCACCAGCACAGTCGGGCGCGCCAGTTCTGCCTGCACGGTGGTGCGCGTCGGCGCCATGCCCGGCGACAGCCACGCGGCCCACACTGCATTCATCGGCGCAAAACCGTCACCGATGTTTTTCAGGTAAATCGTTGCGTTGAGCAGGTGATCCTTATTACTGCCGGCTTGCGCCAGCAATGCATCGATCTTGGCCAATACTTCGCGGGTTTGCGTGGCCACATCCTGGCCCTCACCCGGCACCTGGCCTGAGAGAAACACCAGGTCCTTGAAGGTGACGGCGCCGGATAGGCGCTCATTGCTGCTGATTCGGTTGATGGTCATGGCTGCATCCTCAAGCGGCGCGGGGCGTCAGGCCCTGCATATCAATGGAAGGAACGCGCTGGTCGATCAACTCGGCCAGCAGTTGGCCGCTGCCGCAGGCCAGGGTAAAGCCGAGTGCGCCGTGGCCCAGGTTCAGCCACAGGTTGCGATAAGCACTGGCGCCTATCAGCGGCACCCCGGTTGGCGTGGCGGGGCGCATGCCGGCCCATTCGACAGCGTTGGCGTAGTCGCCGGCATGGGGAAACGTCTCCAGCGCCTGGCGTTTGATCAGCGCCAGGCGCTTGGGCTCAAGGCTCGCGTCAAAGCCGACGATATCGACCATGGCGGCCACACGCAGCTGCTCGCCAATCCGTGCATAAACAATCTTGCGGTCATAGTCGGTGATGCTCATGCTCGGCGCCTGGTGCTGCGCCCCAATCGGCACGCTCAGGCTGTAGCCCTTGAGCGGATACAGCGGCAGCGACAGGCCAGGTAACCCCAACTGCGCACTGCGATGCCCGGCCGCCAGTACCACGTGTTCCACCGGCAGCACTTCATCGCCGAGCACGATGGCCTGCACCGCACCGTCGGCGTGGCGGATTTGCGTGACCTTGCGCCCCAGCAAAAAGGTGCAAAGCCCCGAGGCCTCAAGCCGCGCGGCCAGCCGCTGGCAGAAGGCATGACAGTCCGCGACTTCTTCATTGGGCGTGTAGATGCCACCGACAAAATCACCGCCCGCTAACGCCGGTTCCAGGCGCGCGCAGTCGGCGGCCAACAGCACCTGCTGCTGCACAATATCGGTGACCTTGCTGCGTGCCTTGTCGAAAGTACCAACGCTGCGAAAGGTCACCAGCTTGCCGTTGCGCCGCCAGTCGAAGTCGCCCAGGCGGTCATCCTCGCGCCACTGTTGCAAGGTGGCCTGGCTCAAGGACGCCAGGCGCAGCAGGTGAGCGGCATTACGCTGGTTCACCGAGCCACGGCAGGCGCCCAGAAACGCCGCCATCCAACGCCATTGCTGCGGGTCGAGGCGCGGGCGCAGCTTCAGCGGCGAGTCACCACGCAGCAGCCAGCCAAGGGCTTGCAGCGGCACGCCTTTATCGGCCAGCGGCGCGACGTAGCGGTAGGACAATTGCCCACCGTTGGCGAAACTGGTCTCGCTGCCCAGGCTGTCGCGCGCCTCGACCACCGTTACCGCATGCCCGGCACGCACCAGCGCGTAGGCAGTCGCCAAGCCGATGACGCCACCGCCGATGATGCAAATACGCTTGGCCATGCCCGCCACCTACCGTTGAATGAATAGACCTCAAGCGTAGGGCCAGGTGACAGGCCCGCGACAATGAATAAAGATGGGTCACCTATAAACAAAGGTTATGGACGTGCCATGCGCTTACGTCATATCGAAATCTTCCAGGCCATCCGCCAAACCGGCTCGATCAGCGCCGCCGCGCAGTTGCTGCACGTCTCGCAACCGGCGGTGACTAAAGTGTTGCAGCACGCCGAGCTGCAATTGGGTTTCCCGCTGTTTCTGCGCGTGCGCGGCAAGTTGCAGCCCACCCCGGAAGCCCTGGCGCTGGAAAGCGAAGTCGAGAAAGTCACCCAGAGCCTGCAAGGTGTGCGGCGCCTGGCCAAGAGCTTGCGCCGCGAGCCAGGCCAGAGCGTGCGCATAGGCGCCATTCCAGCGCTGGCCCTGTCGCTGCTGCCGCCGGCGATTCTGGGGTGGACGCGCGACTACCCGGACATCGCCTGCGAGCTGTCCAGCGACCACAGTCGCGAGTTGGTACAGAAACTGTTGATGCGTGAGATCGACCTGGCACTGACCCTCAACTTCTCCGGCCACCCCGGCTTGACCACGCAAGTGTTGGCCAATGGGGTGTTGGTGGCGTTGGCTTCAAAAGGCTATTGGCCGCAGGCGCAATTGCACCAACCACTGCCACTGGCCGATCTGGCGGGGGCGCCGTTGATTGGCCTGTCCAGCGCCGACCCGTTGGCGGCCAAACTCGACAGTTACCTGGAAAATGTCCACCCGCCGCCGCGGGTGACCATTTCCGTACAGACCTATTCCCTGGCCCGGGCCATGGTGGAGTCCGGCGCCGGTTTGACCGTGATCGACCCGTTCACCGCCCTCGGCGCGTCGACGGCCACTACCTGTATCCGTACGCTTACCCCGCCGCTGCCGATCACCCTGTACGCGCTGACCCGCGCCGATGAACCGCCGCCGCATATGCTGGCAAACCTGCTGCAGATCTTTGGCGCTCAAGCGCGTGAACTGCTGGAACGCTTGTGAGAACACCACAAAACTAATGTGGGAGCGGGCTTGCTCGCGAATGCGGCGTGTCAGCCACTTGATCCGTCACTGATACACCGCATTCGCGAGCAAGCCCGCTCCCACATTTTTTAACCGCGTTGCCTGTTACAGCACGTAATGCATGATCGCCACAAAATGCAGCACGCTGCCGCCGATCACAAACAAGTGCCAGATGCCGTGGGAATGGCGCAGGCGATCTTCCAGGGCGAAAAAGATAATGCCGACGGTGTACAACACCCCGCCCGAGGCCAGCCACACAAACCCGGCCGTGCCCAACGCAGCAAGCAGCGGTTTGACTGCCACCAACACGATCCAACCCATCACCGCGTAGATCACGATTGACAGGATGCGCGCCTCGGAGCGCGGCTTGATCTCTTGCAGGATGCCAATCACCGCCAGCCCCCACACGATCCCGAACAGCGTCCACCCCCACGGCCCGCGCAGCGTCACCAGGCAAAACGGCGTGTAGCTGCCGGCGATCAGCAGGTAGATCGAAAAGTGGTCGACCTTCTGCATGATCGCTTTTCTTCGCCCGCGCACGCTGTGGTACACGGTGGACGCGCTGTACAGCACCAGCAGCGTAAAGCCATAAATCGCCACGCTGACGATCTTCCAGGGGCTGCCGTCCAGGCTTGCCACCACCAACATCCACACTGCGCCCACAAAAGCTGCAACGGCCCCGGCCAAATGGCTCCAAGCGTTGAATCGTTCCCCGTGATACATGTGTCACTCACCTCGAATAACGGTTACCACTTGGTTGTGCTACCTGCATTCTGACGCGCTGCGCGGCTCGGCAGGTAACAACCTTTTCTTCATTTTCCCAAACGCATACGCCGAGAGATGATTCGCTTCATGCCTGGGCCCCCACTTCGTCAACGTCGGCATTCTCTTCGGCCGACGCCTGCTTAGCTTGGCGGGTGCGGTTGTGACCGTGTGCAGGCGGTACCTGTTCCCCTCATTGATCACCGCGTGCGCAGGTTTGGCCTATGCCAAGTGGCGGTGCAGTGCATGGCTGGGAGTGAACGGGTTTTAGAGGCACAATCGACCGCATTCGAATAAGAGCCACGGCCATGCTGATCGACGAAGAATTCACCCTCAAGAAGCTCGAGATCTTCCTGGCGTTCATGCGCACCGGCAACCTGGCCCGTGCCGCCGCCGAGCTGCAAACCAGCAATGTCAGCGTGCACCGCGCCATCCACTCGCTGGAAAACGCGCTGCGCTGCCCGTTGTTCAAACACGAAGGGCGCAACCTCACCCCGCTGGAAAGCGCTTACGTGTTGGAGGAACGCGCGCAGAAGCTGGTGGCCGAGGTGGTCGACAGCGTGCGCCTGACCCGCGAAGCCGCGGGCTTTTCAGCTGAGCGCTTCAAGCTCGGCTCGCTGTATTCGCTGACGGTCAAAACTGTACCGCAGTTGATCATGGGCCTGAAAATCCGCCGCAGCGAACTCAATATCGACCTGATCCTGGGCTCCAACTTCGACCTGCTCTACAAGCTCAAGAACATGGAAGTCGACGCGATCCTGATCTCCCTCGACGAACACGCCAACGACCCCGACTGCGAGCAGATCGCGCTGTTCTCCGACGACATCTTTCTCGCCACCCCGGCCGACTCACCGTTCGACCGCGAGCAGGAAATCGACCTGGCCGACGTGCGCGACGCCACCTTCATCACCCTCACCCAAGGCTTCGCCACGCATCAGGATGGCAACCGGGTGTTCAAGCAAGCGGGGTTCGAGCCGAAGGTGGCCATGCAGGTCAATGACATCTTCACCTTGTTGAGCATGGTCAGCTCTGGCGTGGGTTATGCGCTGCTGCCGGGGCGGATTGCGGCGGTGTATGAGAACCGCGTAAAGCTCATACCGCTGCAACCCAGGTATCGGTTGCAGCAGCATATTGGCGTGATGTTTCTGAGGGCCAAGGAGCGCGATCCGAACTTGCTCGCCTTGCTGGCAGAATGTCGGATGTACGCCAATCGGGGCGGCTAACCCACCAATCCACGCATGATCAGGAACAACAACGACGGCCCCAACAAACACCCCAGCGCCGTATAAAACGCTGCGGTGAGGCAGCCATACGGCACCAGTTTCGGATCGGTTGCCGCCAACCCGCCGGCCACGCCGCTGGAGGTGCCCATCAAGCCTCCGAAAATCACTGCGCTGCGAGGGTTGTTAAGGCCGATCAACGGTGCCACGAACGGCGTCATGACCATCACCAGAATCGCCTTGATCAACCCAGCAGCAATGGACAGCGCCATCACTTCGGAGCTGGCGCCAATCGCCGCACCGGTGACCGGCCCGACAATATAGGTCACGGCGCCAGCGCCGATCGTGGTCAGACTCACCGCATCGGTATAACCGAACGCCATGGCCACGCCGACCCCGGCGATAAACGATGAACCCACGCCGACAAACAGTGCCAGCACACCGGCATAGCCGGCGCGTTTGAGCTCATCGACACTCACCCCAAACGCCGTGGCGACAATCGCAAAGTCCCGCAGCATCGCACCGCCCAACAGGCCGATGCCCGACAACAACGGAATATCCACCACCCCTTTGGAGCCACCGGTAAATGCGCCACCGACATAAGACAGCGTCAGCCCAAGCAAAATAGCGATGGCCGAGCCGTGCAGACGGCCCTTGGTAAGGTTATTGGAGATCCAGTAGGACACCCACATGGTCAGGCCGATCACGGCAAACCCACTGATCAGGCCGTAGCCGGTGATCACTTTCATCATCGATTCGTACATGACGATCACCCGGCTTCTTTGGTGGGAACAACTGCGCGCGGCTCACGGTTGCCGATGCGTGACAGCACCGGCACTAAGGCAAAGCCCAACACCACGGCGAGCGTGCCAGCCAGAATCGCCATAGGGCCGCCCTTGATCGCGCCGTAGACGTTTTGCTGCGCCGCCATGGCGACCACAATAGGAATGTAAATCGCCGCCCAGAACGTCAGGCCCTGCTCGGACTTGCCGACAAACAAACCGCGTTTTTGCAAATAACTGCCCAGTCCGATCAGCAACAACATGGCGATACCCACGCCACCAACGTTGGCGGGGATGCCCAGTAACTTACCCAGCACCTCGCCCACAAACAGCCCCACCAGCGTACAAAACGCTAGAAACGCTACACCGTAAATAATCATCTCGTTTTTCCTCAAAGTGCTTCATCGAAATTGTTGTTTTTGTGCTTCGAAAGCCTTGGGTAATGCTTTATCGGTGGCGGCGTTCCTCCTCTTGCAGCAGGGCCTGCAAGGTGTCCAGGCGTGCGCCTTCGCAGGCGATCACCGTGCCTTGTTCAAATATGCGCCGTGACAGACCGGTGAGCACCGCGCCCGGCGGCAGTTCGATTTGCAGGCGCACGCCGCGCTCGTAGGCGCTTTGCACGGTGCCGCGCCAATCGACAACGCGGCACATGTTGAAGGCCAGGTCGTCGCGCAGCTGTTCAGGGTTGTGGATCGGCCGCGCGCGGGTACTGCTCAGGTAGGTAATGCGCGGCGCTTTGAGCGTAACGAACGCTTGGGCCAGTGCCTGGGCAGGCGCCTCCAGCAGCGCGCAGTGGGACGGCACGCTGACGGCCAGGCGCTTGGCGATGCCGTTGCCTTTGATGCGTGCTGCGACGCGCTTCATTGCCTCGTCGCTGCCGGCAATCACGGTTTGGTTGTCGGCGTTGATGTTGGCCAGGTACACCGGGGTTTGCGCACTGTGGATATCTGCCAGCAAGGTTTCGACGGTGGATAACTCAGGGCCGATGAGCGCGGTCATACCGTAGCCCTGTGGATAAGCGTTTTGCATCAGCTCGCCACGCAGGCTGACCAGTTTTATCGCGTCGGCAAAATCCAGGGCTCCGGCGATCACCGCCGCCGGGTAGGCGCCGATGGACAGGCCCGCCACATAATCCGGCGTGTGTTGCAGTTGGCGGGCATGGGCGACGCCGACGATCAGCAGGCATAGCTGAACGGCACGCGTGCTTGCCAAGGCTTGCGCCGAATCGAGCGTGCGAACGTCTTCACCCAACGCGTCACTGGCTTCTTCCAAGACGTCGGCCGGCAGCGCCTGGAGCATGCCCGTGCGCTGGGCGCCCTGCCCCGGAAACACCAGAAGGCTGCTCATGCCACGGCCTGCCACGGGTCAACCACCAAGTGCGCGCCGCTAACGGTTTTCAGCAGCACCCGCCGTGATCCGCCCGCCCATTCGCGCAAAGCGACGGCGCCAAACGGGGTTTGCAGTTGCAGGTCCACGGCGCATGGCGCGGTGTCCAGAATAGCCAGTAGATCCTCGGCATCACCGCGCTCCAAGCGCTCGTGCGTACGCAGGATCAAATCCAGATCGCTGTGTTCATGCAGCGCTTGAACGCCGCTGGCCAACTCAAAACCCGCACTGCCGGTGATGCCCCACGCCTCCTGCGCCAACACCGGCCGCAGTAGATCAAGCGCGCGCAACGCCGGTAAATCGCGCGATGACGTCACCCCGCGCAGCGCCTCGGGCACTACTCGCCGCTGCACCGCCGCGAGGGGCATCACCGTCGCAAAACGCTGCTCACGCAACCGCCCGCGCACGCCGACCGCCACCTGGCCAGGCTCGGCGATGGCGCGACGCACCACCACCGGGTGGCCGGCGTTGATAGCCTCCAACACCCAAGCCGGAGCGTCGGAAGGCAGCTGCCCCGAGGTCATGCCCCAGAGCAAATCGTGGGCGTTCACCATTGCTCCCGCAGCAGTTGGCGCACGTGGCTGGAGGCACCACGGTTGGTGGCACCCAAGCGGCCGCTCAAATCACGACCGTCGATATTTTTGATCGCACTGACCAGGCAATCACTGACCCGCACCACGTCGTCCGCCGTGGGTTGCTCAATCTGGCTGACCGACAAGGTCTCCCAGAGCAGACCGAGGCTGGCATAACTGTCGATGTCGTAGGCCATGGGCGGCACGCTGGCGGCCAGGGCTTCCAGCTCTTCGACGCTGCGCAGCGTCACCCGCGCCGCCGAAGCCTTGCCCATGGCGTGCACCATCACGCCGGGGTCACGCAGGGCGATCAAACGGTTGGCCTGATAGCCATGGGCGAGGAACGCCCCGGACATGGCCTTGCCCACCAGCAGCGCGATCACCGGGTGCCCGGCCAACCGAGCGCGGGCGTAGCTGTCGGCAGCGGCGGCCAGCGCCTGATGGATGCCGAGGGCTTCTTCGCGACGGCCGTAGGCTTGGCTGGGCACATCGACGATGGCGATGATCGGGCGCTTGTCACCACGGGCGATGGCGTCGTCCACGGCCTTGGCCAAGCCCCAGCCTTCAAGCAGGCCGACTTCGCCGTTGCGCGCCCGCGCGAAGCGGTTGTGTGCGTCGGTGACCACGGCGATAAAGCGCACGGCGTGGTCGCCTAATACGCCATCGGCGACTTTCAGCGAAGCCGGCAAACCGTCAACCGGTGTGGCGCCGTTGCTCAATGCGTTAAACCACTGCAACCCTCTCATGAGCGGTCTCCTTGATACAGGTCGCGCACCGTGGCCGCGTCGATTTGCGGCGCGGCGTCCAGTTCGGCCAGGCGCGACAGATAGAAATCGACCTGACGGCTGCGCTGTTGTTCGGGCAACCCTTGTTGCAACAGCGCGGTAATGGTCTGTTGGATCTGCGCCACATCGTCCGCCACGTAACGGTCGGCCAAGCCGCTGTTAAAGCGTTGCTCTCCGCCAGTCAGGCTCCAGATAAACGGGCGATCGCGGGAGTCGTATTCTTCCAGGCCCGCTTCCTGCTCGATCACTTGCGGGCCGTTAAGGCCCAGGCGCGCTTCACGGGTAACGACGAGGTAACTGCACAATCCCGCGGCGATGGACATGCCGCCAAAGCAACCAACACTGCCCGCCACCACGCCGATCACCGGCTGGTACTGACGCAGGTCGACAATCGCCGCGTGGATATCGGCAATCGCCGCCAGGCCGAGGTTGGCTTCCTGCAGACGCACGCCGCCGGTTTCCAGCAACAGCACCGCGCGGGTCGGGATGCCCTTGCGGTTGTCTTCAGCCGCCAGTTCAAGGGCACCGGCGATTTTCGCGCCGCCGACTTCACCCAGGCTGCCGCCCTGGAAGTTGCCTTCGATAGCAGCGACCACGACTGGCAATCCGGCGATGTTGCCCTTGGCAATCACCACACCGTCATCGGCCTGGGGCACCACGCCTTGGCGGCTGAGCCAGGGCGACATCACGCGTTGGAAGGGGTCGATCAGTTCGCGGTAAGTACCGGCGTCCAGCAAGGCCTTGGCCCGCTGCCGTGCACCCAGTTCAACGAAGCTGTGTTTGTTGAGCAAATCAGTCATGGCCGATCTCCTCGAAACCCTGCTCCAGGCGCAAGCGCACCACGCCTGGGGTGGCGCCGAAGTCGTGAATATCAATCTTCAAGGCCGGTGGTGTGTGCTCCTGGAAGATGCGCTCGAACAGGTGCTGCCAGCGTTGTTCGGCGCCATTCACCGAGGTTTGCACCTGGATGGTCAGCTTGCCGGGGGAGCCCGGTTCCAGCAGCACTTCCAGGTCGCCGGAGCCAACGCAACCCACCAGCGCACGGCCTTTTGGCGGCTGCCCGGCGGGGAATTCAAAGGATAAGGTTTCCATCACAACGCTCCGTCGAGGCGGTCGATAAACAGGCAGGCGGCCAACAGGTCGGCGGCGCCACCAGGGGAGGCATTCAGGGCCAGTAATTGCTGGTCGAGTGCGTGCAGCTGACGGCGACCGGCGAGGGTCGCGCTGCCGCCCGCATCCAGCACGGCTTGGGCGCCGTGTTGCATGGCGTGCAGGCCTTCGGTACCGGCGCGGTAAAGCACGCAGGTGTCGGCCAGGTCAGTCATGATCGCGAGTAAGGCATCCAGGCGCGCGTTCTGTTCGCCGGCATTTTGCTCGCGGCTTTTGTGCAGTTGCGGCAGGCCGCGTTGCATCACGGACGGGAAGCCCAGTTGCGCTTCTTCACGGGCGCCGCGCGCACCGTAGCGTTGCGCAACCTGGGCGCCGTGGCTCAGGGGCTGCGGGGCGTAGCGGTCGTTGAGCAGGGCCAGTTTGGCCGCCGTCAGCGTGACGGCGCGTGGCTCCAGGGCGGCGGCAGCGGTAAGCAAACCGAGCGCCCAGATCGCGCCGCGATGAGTGTTCACGCCGTGGGTGGTGGTGAGCATGGCCTGCTCGCCTTCGCGGCCAATCCGCCCGAGGGCTTCGCGCAGGGGCAAACCGACTTCACCGAATTCAAGCGCGGCTTCAGCCATCTCCTTGAACATCGGCCACAGCGACAGCGCCGAAGCGTGCATCAGGCCCAGGTGTAAATCGCTATGGGCGCCATTGCCACGACGGTCCACCAAGGCGGGTTTGGGCGACAGGTCAGCCTCATCGATCAGCGCATCGACGGCCCTATCCGCCAGGCGATCGGCGAGGCTTATTTCATGCAGTTTGAGCGCGCGCATTTACCAGCTCCTGAACTTGGCGGGCGGGTTGTACAAGCCACCGGACCACTCCACCAAGTCGGCCACGCTCTTGGCGGCCAACAGCTCACGGGTGGCGTCGGTACGGCGGATGCCGAGGTCTTCAGGCAAGGCAATCAAACCCTCGCGGCGCATGCGCGCGGTGTCCTTGGGGTTGTGGCGCAGGCCGATGGCGGTGACGCCGGCGACGGCAGCGATCATCGCCTGGCGTTCTTCCAGGGAGCGCGCCTTGTACAGGTAGGCGATGCCTTCTTCAGTGAGCAGGTGGGTGACGTCGTCGCCGTAGATCATGATCGGCGCCAGCGGCATGCCGCTTTTGCGCGCCACTTCAACTGCGTCGAGGGTTTCGACGAAGGTGGGTTTGCCGCCTTCCTGGAAGGTTTCGACCATCTGCACCACGAGTTTTTTGCCGCGTTCGAGCAAGGCTTGCGGCGCGTCATCATGGCGCATATCCAGCCAGGCTGGCGTGCCATGTCGACGGCCGCGCGGGTCGTGGCCCATGTTCGGCGCGCCACCAAACCCGGCAAGGCGGCCACGGGTCACGGTGGAGGAATGCCCGTCGCCATCCACTTGCAGGGTGGCGCCGATAAACAGGTCCACTGCGTATTGCCCGGCGAGTTGGCAGAACATCCGGTTGGAGCGCATCGAGCCGTCACGGCCGGTGAAGAACACATCCGGGCGTGCGGCGATGTAATTTTCCATGCCCAATTCGGTGCCGAAGCAATGCACGCTTTGCACCCAGCCACTTTCGATGGCGGGAATCAAGGTTGGGTGCGGGTTGAGGGTCCAGTTGCGGCAGATTTTGCCTTTAAGACCGAGGGATTCGCCGTAGGTGGGCAGGATCAATTCAATCGCGGCCGTGTTGAAACCAATGCCGTGGTTAAGCGACTGCACATTGTGTTTTTCGTAGATGCCACGGATCGCCATCATCGCCATCAGCACATGCACCGGCTTGATATGACGCGGGTCGCGGGTAAACAGCGGCTCAATGTAGAACGGCTTGTCGGCCACTACCACAAAATCCACCCAGCTCGCCGGAATGTCGACGCGGGGCAAATCAGTGACGTCGTCCACCAACTGGTTGACCTGCACGATGACGATGCCATCACTGAAGGCGGCGGGCTCGATCAGCGCGGGAGTGTCTTCGGTGCTGGCGCCGGTGTAGATATTGCCGGCGCGGTCGGCCATGAAACCGGCCGACAGTACGACATTGGGGATCAGGTCCACCACCAGCCGTGCGTAGAGTTCGATATAGGTGTGGATCGCGCCGATTTCGAGCAAGCCGTCTTCCAGCAACTGGCTGATGCGCAGGGATTGGGTGCCGGCAAAGGAGAAGTCCAGCTTGCGGGCGATACCCTTTTCAAACAGGTCCAAGTGCTCGGAACGGCCGACACTGGGCATGATCATGTGCAAATCGTGGAGCTTGGCCGGGTCGGCCTTGGCCAGGGAGCGCGAGAGGAAGTCGGCTTGTTTCTGGTTGTTGCCCTCCAGTACCACACGGTCGCCGGGGAGGATCAGGGCTTCCAACGCCTCGACGATTTTGTCGCTGGGCAACACCGCCCCGTCTGCGTATTGCTTGACCAGCCCGAGCCGCCGCTGCTTCTCGTCGCGCCGCCGCGTCCAGCGCGAGTCGGGGGTGATGGTTGTTGTCATGGTCGCTCCACGGGGTTTGCTGTCGTGGGCTTACCTTAGGAGTGAAAGTGGGGGGTATCAATCAAGCCCAACGCTGAATCGTTACGGTTGGAGTAACAGATCATCAGCAAATGCTGAGTTCGAGCCGAATGAAGATTAAAAATGTGGGAGCGGGCTTGCTCGCGAATGCAGGGTGTCAGTCGGTACATGTGTAACTGACCCACCGCATTCGCGAGCAAGCCCGCTCCCACATTTGTTCGGTGGTGTTCAGAACAATCACGTCATTGCCACTGATGGACAGTCAACACGTCTTCCACTTTATTCAACAGTGTTATTGCGCCATCCATCAACTGCCGAAGCAGCGCCTCATCCTCATTCATATACCCTTCGTACTCCGCCAGGTTTCGGCGCTCATGACACAGCGCGAATAACCTCACCTGCACTTTGTTCGCGTCGACGGAGTGAATCAGATATTGAAAGACCAAATAGCGTTTGTCAGAACGATAGCCTTGCAAACGCAAGGCCGTGAGCGCGATGGCGTGGGCAGCGTTGTATGCCAGGTCGAAACGACTGGCGAACGACAACCGTGGGTTGCCCGCATCCCTTCATCGGTCCCGGGCCGAGCGCATTAGTCCATCACACTCCTTGCGATCCGGCGGCTCTGCCTTCAAGCCACCGCTACGTTGCAGGTTCTCCAGGTTTGCCTTGCTGTCCATCCGTGGATTCCAGGGGGTTGCCCCCCATCAGATTGATCTTGTCCTGCTGCACGACCCGCTGCACAAAACTGTTCCCGGCATTCCATTTGCCGATCCAGTCTTCGAGGGTGTAAAGCGTCGGGTTGATGGTGCGGCCCAGTTGCTCTTCCAGCGGCATGAGCTGCTCCATGACTTCACTGTAGTTGAGGCTTTCACCGATCAGCATCAGGTCTATGTCACTGGATGAGTGCGCCTCGCCCTTGGCGATGGAGCCGTAGATGAACGCCCACGTCAGTTGCTCGGCGAAAGGCGCCAATGCATTGCGTAAGGGTTCGTCCAGGCTCAGCGTCTTGCGCACGATGGCCAACAACTCCGAGTAAATCGGGCACTGGGGATTGGCTTGGTAGTGGGTCTGGTTGCCCTGGCGCGTCATGCTCAAGATGCCCGCCAATTGCAACCGCCCAAGTTCGCGGGTGAGGCTGCCCTTGCCCACTTGGGCCCAGCGGGCTATTTCGTTGGTGAAGAAACTTTGATCGGGCTTGCCGAAAAGCAGGCCCAGCACTTTCTGCTGGGTGTTGGTGAAGAGTGCAGTGCTGAGCGGCAAAGTTTGCATGGCAGCGGTCAAAGAGTCCCAAAAAGGGAACGATAGGTCCCTTTTTGGGAACGATCAAGTTTTTAGCGGTTGAGATATAGGAAACGATCAATCAGCAAATACTGGATTCGAGCCGAATGAAGATCAAAATGTGGGAGCGGGCTTGCTCGCGAATGCGGTGGGTCAGTTACACATTTACCGACTGACACCCTGCATTCGCGAGCAAGCCCGCTCCCACATGTGTTCGGTGGTGTTGGTTAGACAGCGGTCCCAAACAGGGACCGATTTAACCTTCCGGTGCAGGGCTGACTTGTTCCAGCGCTCTATCGACCAGCAACTGACCCAACTCGGCCATTTGCTGAATGCCGAGCATGATTGCGCGCTGGGAGGTGTCCAGGTTGAAGGCAAGATTGCAGGTCATGGCGTTTAGCGACGATAAGGTTTCGCTGGCGTTGACCAGTAGAGCTTCGGTGTTTTGATCGGGGTTAACGGTGAAAATATTGGACGAGGACGAATTCGACATGATGTGCGGTTCCTAAGCGAATCATTGAGGAACGCCTTTGAATCTAGGCGTCTTGAACGCCTAAACAGATTTCTCGGACTTGCACGTCCGTGTCACCGTTTTTTCGATGACGGGACGAAGACTAGCCGCCATGACTACCCGCAACAAGTTCATGCACAGCCCGAAATCTTGCGGGAAAAATCCGAACATTGGCCCATCACAAAGCCATCATTACCTTGACCGTTCCAAGGCCCTCCAGCGCATAGCTGTGGTACTCATACACACGCCCCCGAATAATCAGATGCAGTGCACCGCCCTCATCACGCGCTTGAACATCGGGCTCTTGGGTTTTCAGAAACGCATGTGCAGACACTAAGGCGGCGAGTATTTCCTGATCACTCCCCAAATCTTCATGGGCGTAGTATCTGTAGGAAAACCCCACCGTCGCACCCCCCTGGCCGTCTCGCGCACCATAGATCGAGGTGCCGTTGCCCAAGGAATGCTTCAACACCACTTCATCCAGATCCGGTGTTCCGGACGACAGGAACCAAGTGCCGCCGATATAGATCAGGCAGACCACAAGCAGGCAATTACGCAGAAACGGTATGAGGCACTTAGTGGCCTTGCGAAATTGCATATTCAATACCTTTTCTTATCCAATATTGGTCCCGTGGGTCATCACCAAAAGGCTCACCGCCCCACCATGTTCCAAAATCCGGAAGGGTGGTTTTTGCGACGGTTTGAGCCACACCAGCAGCTCGCAACAACACATGCTCGGGAATGCCCAGCACCGTACCCGTAGCGCCGTAATTGAAGTTACCAAAAGCCTCATACTCGCGCCCTCGCTTCTTGTAGTTCCATGGGCCAGCAGCCCTGACCTGAGAATAAAACCAAGAATAAGCGAATGCCGAGCCTGGCTTGAGATGAGTGCGTTTGCATCGAGATATCGCCATGTTTTCAAAAATTGAAACACCGGGCGGCATTAACGGTACGGCCATTTGCAGATCCTTGCAGGCAATGAGGAGCGCAGAAGCTAGCCACTCCACTCAGGCCTGAAAACCCGCTTAATCCAAATGCAGAACTCGCCTACAGCAACTCCATCCCATTCCGACATGTGAGCGGTCAGCCCGCATCATTAGCCGATCCGAAATGGCGAAAAGGTACGATCATCAACAACAATTTTTTAGTCACGAAAACGCTAACGCGCGATTGAACACAATTCAGTGTGGGAGCTGGCTTGCCTGCGATTGCGGTGGGTCAGTTGTTGATACAGTGACTGACAAGCCGCTATCGCAGGCAAGCCAGCTCCCACAGTGGATCTTCACAAGGCTAATCGTCAGGCCAGACCGGACTCTACCAATAAGGCCTCCAACCCCATCAAATCCGGTACTTTCGCCACATGCTCCCCCACCTGCACCGCCGCCAGTTCCAGCGGGCACAGCGGCACATCCACGTAACTCAACTGGCTATCGAGCTTGTACGAACGCGGAATGCCCTGAATCACCATCGCAATAAACTTCAACGTCGGCCGCCCGCCGAGCGCGTTCAACACCACAATCCGCGAACGCTCGCCGGTCACGCTGGCCTCACCGCACGCGGCTTCAAAGCTGATCAGCGGCAATTGCCGATCGCGCCAGGTCACTTGCCGCAGGTACCACGGCGGTGCATCGCTGGCCGGTTCTCCACGCTGATAGTCGATCAGTTCGGCGATGGCGACGTTGGGCAGCACCAGGTGGCGGTCGGCCAGGGGCAATAGCAGGCCAGTGAGTTGGCTGGTGCGGTGGTCAAGCATGGGACTTGCTCCAGTAGGCGATGCTTTCCAGCAGCACCGACTCTTGGTACGGCTTGCCGAGGTAGTCGTTGACGCCGATGGCCATGGCGCGGTCGCGGTGTTTCTGGCCGGTACGCGAGGTGATCATGATGATCGGCAGGCGCATCAGCCGAGGGTCGTTGCGCACCTGGATAGCCACTTCGAAGCCGTCCATGCGCGGCATTTCGATGTCGAGCAGCATCAGGTCCGGGGTGTGTTCTTCGAGCAGTGCGATGGCGTCGATGCCGTCTTTGGCGGTGAGCACGTTCATGCCGTTGCGTTCCAACAGGCGGCTGGTGACTTTGCGCACGGTGACCGAGTCGTCCACCACCAGCACCAGCAGCGGGCGCTTTTTGAGCGGGTCGTTGAGGGTCAGCGCCGCGTCGACCGACTGCGCCGGCAAGGCCGGTTGACGGGTGCGAATGTGCGCGAGCAAGTCGATAATCAGCACCACACGGCCATCGCCCAGAATGGTCGCCCCGGACAACCCTTGCACGCCGGAAAACTGCGGGCCCAGGCCCTTGACCACGATCTCTCGCGTACCGGCCATGGCATCCACGTGCACCGCCACGCGCCGCTCATTGCATTGCACCAGCAGCACCGGCACCGGTTGGTACTGGCCGAGCAGTTTCGGCCGGGCGACGGTGTGCAGCAGGTCGCCCAGATAAAACAGTTCGTAGCGCTGGCCGGCGTATTCATAGTGCGGTGGGTCTTGCTGATAGTGCCCGGCCAGCTCGTGGGGCAGTACACGCACCAGGCCTTCGATGGTGTTAAGCGGGATCGCGTATTGGTCGTCCGCGCACTGCACCATCAGCGCGCGGTTGACCGACACGGTAAACGGCAGGCGAATGCGAAAGTGCACGCCCGAGCCCGGCGTCGAGTCGATGAACATCGAGCCGCCAAGCTGGCGCACTTCTTCGTGCACCACGTCCATGCCCACGCCGCGCCCGGAAATCTGGGTGATTTTTTCGGCAGTGGAGAAGCCCGGCTGCAGGATGAACTGCAACACGTCGCGGTCGCTGATGTCTTGATCAGGCGTGAGCAAGCCGCGCTTGATCGCCTTGCGCCGCACCGCGTCCAGCGGCACACCGGCACCGTCGTCGCGCATGTCGAAGACGATGTCGCCGCCTTCGTGGGTCAGGTCCAGGCTGATACGGCCCTTCTCGGGTTTACCGGCCAGCACGCGCGCCTCGCGGGATTCCAGGCCATGGTCCACGGCGTTGCGCAGCATATGTTCCAGCGGCGCCACCATGCGTTCGAGCACGTTGCGGTCCATCTCGCCTTCGGCATTGCCGACCACAAATTCGACGTCCTTGCCCAACTCCTCGGCCACCTGGCGCACGATGCGCTTGAGGCGCGGCACCATGCGTTCAAACGGCACCATGCGCGTGCGCATCAGGCCTTCTTGCAACTCGGTGTTGATGCGCGCTTGTTGCTGCAACAGGTTGTGCGCGTCCCCGTTGCGGCGGTCGAGGGTTTCCTTGAGGTCCAACAGGTCGGAGGCCGATTCGGACAGCGCACGCGACAGTTGCTGCAACTGCGAGTGGCGGTCCATTTCCAACGGGTCGAATTCTTCGTAACCCAGGCGCTCGGCCTCGGCCTGCTGACGGCTGAGGATGCGGCCCTGGGTTTCGGTGTCGAGGCGGCGCAACTGGTCACGCATGCGCTCGATAGTGGTTTCGACCTCGTTGAGAGCCACGCGCGCGTCGTTGACCTGTTGCTCGATACGCCCCCGGAAAATCGAGGTTTCGCCGGCCAAGTTGACCAAATCATCGAGCAACTCGGCGGAGATTTTCACCATGTCGGCGGCGGGATCCACCGTCGCTTCGACCTTGCCGGCTGGCAAGGCTACCGGCGCTAGCGATTCATCGCTGGGGTGCACCAGGCTTTTGATGCGCTCGATGAGTTTGTCCACCGACCCCACCGGCGACCCGCCCGCCACGGCGTCGATCATCTGCGCCAGGCGGTCATGGCAACCTTGCAGCAACGCGAACAGCTCCGGCGACGGCGCGAGCAAACCAGCAGAGAGCCCCTCGTAGAGAAACTCCAACTCATGGGCCAGATCGCCAATCGGCCCGATCTCGACCATGCGCGCGCCGCCCTTGAGGGTGTGCAGGTCGCGCAGCAGGGTTTCCACTTCCTGACGGTTGCTCGGCTCGGCCTGCCAGCGCAGCAAAGCGCTGCTTGAGCTGTCGAGAATATCGGCGGCTTCTTCGAGGAAGATATCCAGCAACTCTGGATCTGCCGTCGCCGCTTCCGGAACAGCGGTGGGCGTAGCGGGCGTGCTGCTCTGGCGTAACTCGCGCAGTTGGGCGATCAAGTCGCCGGAGTCGCTAAGGGGCTGGTGGTCTTGCAGCTCATCCAACTGCAAGGCCAGCCGTTCATGGCTGGCCATCAGCACTTGGGACAGTTCGGTCGAGTAGCTGTAGCGACGGTCCACCAAGCCTTCGTAAAGGCATTCCAGCTCATGGGCAAGGTCGCCAATCGGGCCGATTTCGGCCATGCGCGCGCCGCCCTTGAGGGTGTGCAAATCCCGATGTAACGACGACAACGGTGCAGCGCTATCCGGCTCTAACAACCAACGTTTGAGCGACTGCCCGGCGCTGTCGAGGATGTCCACCGCCTCTTCCAGAAAGATCTCGACGATCTCGTCGTCCATCGCCGTGTCCTGGTCCAACTGGGCCGTGGCGGCGCCCAGTTCGCAGATGCTCAGGGCGCGGCTGCCGTCGCTTTTGATCAGGCCGGTGGCGGACGGGTCGAGGGCTTCATCGAGCAGTTCACGCAGGGCTTGCACCCGCGCCGGGACCGGGTTGATTTCCTGGCCGGCCGCCAGTTGGTCGAGCATGTTGATCAGCGCCTCATGGGCCTGTTCGGCCTCATGGAAAAACCGTTCGCTGACCGCCAGGCTGCTCTCTTCAACGGCGCCATACAGATCAAGCAAGGCTTCGCACAGTTCGTCGATGGCGTGCAGGTCGGCGATGTGCGCGCCCTCACCCAAGGTGGTCAATTCATCCAGCAGCGCGGTCAGCTCCTGACGTTCGCCGGGGTGTTGCTGCCAGCGGCGCAGCAGGCTTTCGGCGTCCAGCAGGATGTCCATGCCTTGGGCCAGGAAGTTGGTAATCAGTTGCGGGTCGCGCTTGATGCGCAAGCCGGTGTTGGGCGCGTCGAGTAAGGCTTGCAGTTGTTGGTCAAGCAGGCTTTGGGTGCGGCTGATCAGGTCCGGCGCGCCCTCAATCGGCACCAGCGGGTCGTCGTCCAGTTGACGCAACCCGCGCTGGAACAGGCCTTCGGCTTCCAGCAGCAACTCCACTTCATCCAGGTCCAGCGGCAGTCGGTGGGCTTTGTATTCGCGGGTCAGGTGATCCAGCGGTCGCGCCAGTTCGGCTATCGGCAACACGCCGGCCATGTGGGCGCTGCCCTTGAGGGTGTGCAGGGCACGTTGCAGTTCATCGCTGACTTGCAGCGGCACGTGTTCGGCGGCCTGTTGCAAGAAGTAGTTGAGGCTTTCCAGGTGGCTCTGGGCTTCGTTGCGGAAGATCTCCAGCAGCATCGGGTCATGGGGCTCCGCGGCAGGCTCGGTGCCGCTGGCCAAAGCGTGGGCGCGGGCGGCCAGGGCGTCGACTTCATCGCGCTGACGCTGGTCGTCGGCCGCGAAGTCGGCGATCAGCTCCGGCAGCAGGGCCACGGCCTCATCGAGCACGTGTTGCACATCAGGGCTGAGCGCCACGCTGCGTTCGAGCACGCGGTTAAGCAGGTTTTCCCCGGCCCAGGCCAGCTCGGCCAGCACCAGGGCGCGGACCATACGGCCGCTGCCCTTCAAGGTATGGAAGGCACGGCGCATTTCACCTTGAGCGGCTTTGTCGGCGCTGTTGGGCAAATAGCGATGCAGCACGTCGAGGACTTCGCCGGTTTCTTCAAGGAAGACGTCGCGCAGCTCATCGTCAATGGGCTCTTCGCCAGCGGGCGGCGGCAGCAGGCTGCCCGGACGCTGCAGGGCCGGGGGGTTCAGGCGCGAGGTGGGGCTGGCCAGAGCATCGAACTGCGATTGGCTCGGCGTGATCTCGCTGGACAGTACGCCGTCCGGCGCCACCAGCGCCTGACGCCAAGGTTTTGCGGCGGGCAAATAGCCGAGTGCCGCCAGGGCTTGGGTGGCCAATTCCAGCACCCGCTCGCCAGCGGCGTCGGGGTCCTGGAGCATGCGTTCCAGGTAGTACTCCAAGCTGCTGATCACGTCGGCAAAGTTCGCCAGCTGCGCCTCGGGCGGTGCGGTATCGCTGGCCATTAACTGTTCATCGACGTAATCGGTGCAGCCGCGCATCAGGCTCGCCGCGCGCGGCAGCGGAATCATCGCCAACGCGCCGCGCACCTGGCTCAGCAGTTCCGGCAGCGACTCCAGGCGCTGGCGGTCCCAATCGGCTTCGATGCAGTCGATCACCAGCTCTTTGGCCTGGCGCAAGCATTGGCAGGATTCGCGGATTACCAGTTGATGAATCTGGGTCAAGTCGGTGGTGGGCAGCCGGCTTTCTTCGCGGCTTTGCGGTTCGACGGTGCCGACCATACCTGCCAGCGTGGCTTCGACGTAGAGCAAGGCGCCAGCGACGTCCATCAGCACCGCGTCATTGGGCTCGCGCTGGCCCTGGACCAGGCTCAGCACCACGGCGAGTTGGTCGATGATGACCTTGCGCGGCTGGCCGAAGCCCAACACCGCCAAGGTGTCAGCGATCTGCCGCAGCGGCGCCAGCAACGCGTCGAGGTCGTTGGTGTGTTGGCGGTCGCTGCGCACGAACAGGTCAAGGCGCTCCTTGACCCGCACCAGTTCCTCGCACAAGGCACCAAGCACCGAGCCCATGGCATTGCGGTCCGGCCCGGCCAGGCGCGCGCGCTCGGCATCGACCACGGCGCTGTCGGGCAAGGCTTCATCCAGGCCGTAACGTTCCTTCAAACTTTGCATGCGTGGCGTCGGCCGGGTGACCTTGGCGACGTAAAACAACAGGCTCTTGAGCAGTTCATCCGGCGCCGGTTGGTTGATGCCGCCGATGCCCTGAGCCAACAGGCGCTTGAGTTGTTTGTCGCTGGCCTTGAGCAAACTGCGCAGCGCCGGGCTGTTGGCGATCACGCCGGTGAGCATGCCTTCGACCAGCGCCGAGGTGACTTGCCACAACGGCAGCAGCGGCGCGCCCTGGCACAAGGCCTCAAGGCGGGCAAATACCCGCGCCATGTCTTCCAGGTTGCTGGGGCTGTGGTCTTCGCGCAGCAAACCGGCCAACGCCTGCAGCAGAAGCTGGTGCCACTGGCGCAGTTGCTCGTGAAGGTCCGGCAGCGTGCGCTGGGCCAAGGCCTCATCGGGCAACGGCGCAATCGACAACAGTTGCGGGCTGAACAGGCTGGTCTCCGACAGCAGGCTTTCGCCGCGCGCACTGCGCAGGTCGTTGAGCAGCGGCAACACCACCAACGGCAGGTCGCGGCGGGCGCCGTGAACGCGATCAAGGTACAGCGGCAGTTGGCCGAGGGCTTGTTGCAGCAGGCGGATGCTTTCATCGCGCTGGCCGACGCGTTCGGCTTGCAGGGCCAGGGCCAGTGCTTCGATCTCTTCAGCCAGCAGGGCCGCGCCATAGAACTCGACTATTTGCAGCGCGCCGTGCACCTGATGAATGCCGGCCAGGCACTCGGCGATGGCGTCGCTGTCGCGGGTTTCGACAAACGCGTCCAGCGCCGAACGGGCCTGTTTCAGGGTTTCGGCAATGTCGCCCTTGACCCATTCGAGGGCCACGTAGTCGTGCCGATCAACCATAACTGCTCCGCTTAGAATTCGTGAATTGCTGGTGTTGCCAAGATCTCAAATCAAAAGGAGATCCAATGTGGGAGCGGGCTTGCTCGCGAAAGCGGTGGGGCCGCTAATAGATCAGGTGATCTGATACACCGCATTCGCGAGCAAGCCCCCTCCCACATTTGGATAGCATCTCAATCGTCTAGCTGTTTGGGCGGTGGCAGGGTGAAACCTGACACCGACCTGCGCAACTGACTGGCCATTTTCGCCAGGTTGCCGATGCTTTCCGCAGTGGCTGTGGAGCCCGACGAGGTCTGCGTGGTGATCTGCTGAATCACGTTCATGGTCAGGGAAATCTGCCCCGCCGACGATGTCTGTTGCTGCGCCGCATTGGAAATACTCTGGATCAAGGCCGCCAGGGTTTTCGACACGCCTTCGATCTCTTCCAGTGCCACCCCGGCGTCTTGCGCCAACCGTGCACCACGCACCACTTCGGTAGTGGTCTGTTCCATGGAAATAACCGCTTCGTTGGTGTCGGTTTGGATCGCCCGCACCAAGGTTTCAATCTGCCGCGTGGCGGCCGATGAACGCTCGGCCAGCCGTTGCACCTCATCGGCCACCACCGCAAACCCGCGCCCGGCGTCCCCAGCCATGCTCGCCTGAATCGCGGCGTTGAGGGCGAGGATGTTGGTCTGGTCGGCGATGTCATCGATCAGGCTGACGATGTCGCCAATTTCCTGGGACGATTCGCCCAGGCGTTTGATGCGCTTGGCGGTGTCCTGGATCTGCTCGCGAATGTTGTCCATGCCGTGGATGGTGTTGTGCACCACCTCGTTGCCCTTGTTGGCGATTTCCACCGAACGCTCCGCCACCGCCGAGGACTCGGCGGCGTTGGCCGAGACCTGGTCAATGGACTGAGCCATCTGGTTGATCGCCGTGGACGCTTCGGCAATTTGTTGGGCCTGATGCTCCGAGGCCTGGGCCAGGTGCATGGCGGTAGCCTGGGTTTCCTGTACCGCGCCGGCCACTTGCCCGGCGGTGAGGTTGATGGTGGCGACCAGATCGCGCAGTTGGTCCACGGAGTAATTGATGGAGTCGGCGATGGTGCCGGTGAAGTCTTCAGTCACCGAGGCCGTCACCGTTAGGTCTCCATCAGCCAAGTCTTCGATTTCATCGAGCAAGCGCATGATCGCGTTCTGGTTGCGCTCGTTTTTCTCGGCGGTTTCATGCAACTGGCGGTTGGTCTCACGCACCATCACCAGACCGATCAGGATGATCGAGGCCAGCGCCAACAGGCCCAGCACATAGCCGCCGATGGTGTCGAAACTGCGCCCGCTGGCGAGGTTCTCAAAACCTGTGGCCAGGTGCGAGGCTTCATCGAGCAGGGTTTGCGACAGGTTGAAGATATTGCTCGCCGAGGCGCGCACCTGGAACAGCTGCGGCGAGGTTTCGAGGATTTCATCCACGGAGCCTGAGACAAATTCGAACAACTCGGCGATTTCCGCCAGCCGCGCACGGGCGTCGTGGTCTTCGACCTGAGTGATGCGCAAGCCCGGGTTGCCGTTGAGCATGCCGTTGAGTACCAAGCCGAAGCGGTTGGCATCGCGACCAAAGGCGTCGGCGGCCTGCACAGCGGTTTCGTCACCGGCCAGCACGGTGTTGACGGCGCCAAGAATACGCTCAGCCAGCAGCGACTGGCGCTGGGCCAACGCCACTTGGCTGGCCGGGGCACCGCGTTGCAGCAGGATGTCGACGACCTTCTCCGATTCCATCTGCAATTGCGGCACAGTTTCAGCGAGGGTGGCGGCCACTTGGTGCAACGACAGCACGGTCTGCTCGCTGGCGAGGATCGCGTCGGTGTTTTTCAGCAGCGCTTCCCAGTCGGTCTGCACGGCGCGCATCTCGGCGCGCACTGCACTGGGCGCGGCCGGCAAACCGGTCTCGGTGTCGCCTTTTTTCAGGTAGCCCCAGCGCTGGGCGAAGTCGTTGCGCGCATCGCCCAGCAACTTGAACGCGGCAGCCTTGCCGGCGGCGGCTTCGGTGGCGTTCTTGGCGATGCGTTGGGACAGCACGCGCAGCTCACCGGCGTGGCCGATGTACTGCTTGTCGTAGGTGGACTGGGTGTTGAGGTACGCGAAGTTGGCGAACAGCAGCATGATGAACACGATCAGCGCAATAAACAGCACGATGATCTGCGAACGGCTGCGCGAGGCGGCTTGCGGTTTGGGTGTGGTAGCGGTGGTCATGCGGCGACATCCATGAAGCCTGGAGCCTGGGCCAAAGCGAAGGGGCTGAAGACCTGCCACAGCTGGTCGCTGTCGAACTGGCCCTGGATAAACGGTGCGACCGCAGGCGCGCTCGCCAACAATGCGTCTTGCGCGAAATGCTGCATGCCCGCCACCTCGTCCACCAGCAGCCCGACAAACAAGTCGTTAAATTCCACCACCAGCACCCGCCGTTGCTTGTGCGCCTTGGACAGCTCCAGCCCCAGAAAACCGCCCAAGTCCATCACCGGCAGCAAACGCCCACGCAGGTTGGCCACACCCTTGACCCAGGGTTTGACCCCAGGCATTAAGGTACAGCGCGGCTCATGCAACACCTCGGCGACTTCGCCCATCGGCGCCACATACCAATACGGCCCCAGGCGAAAACCGATTCCGCTCCAACGTTGCAGGCGGGTTTCCTGGGACGGCAGGTCGGCGGCCAGCAGGCGGCAGCGGCGGTCGATGTCCAGCAGCAGCTCGAAGGCGGTTTGCGACTCGGTCATGATGGCGTGCCGTTAGCCGGCCAGCACCTTGTTCAGGGTGGCAATCAGGGTTTCTTCGTCCACGGGTTTGGTCAGGTAATCCTTGGCGCCCTGACGCGCGCCCCAGATCTTGTCGGTTTCCTGATCCTTGGTGGTGATGATGATGATCGGGATACCGTTGGTTTCCGGCTCCTTGGACAGTTGGCGGGTGGCCTGGAAGCCATTGAGGCCCGGCATCACGATATCCATCAGCACGGCGTCGGGTTTTTCCTGACGGGCCAGGGCCACGCCGTCCGCGCCGTTTTCAGCTTTGAGAACCTGGTGGCCGTGCTTTTCCAGCATGCCGGTCAGTTTGTACATTTCGGTCGGCGAATCGTCGACGATCAGAACACGTGCCATGGTTTTCCCCACTACATTGGTGGACGCCAGCCCTTGTGAGGCGGTGTCAGTGTGCTTGTTCTGCTGCGGCGAAGCCGGGCACATAGGCCTTGATCGCGCTCAGCAGTTCTTCCTTGCTGAAAGGCTTGGTCAAAAACTGATCGACACCAACGGTGCGCCCCTTGGCCTTGTCGAACAGGCCGTCCTTGGAGGACAACATGATCACCGGAATCGACTTGAACGCCGGGTTGTTCTTCACCAGTGCGCAGGTTTGATAGCCATCCAGGCGCGGCATCATGATGTCGACAAAAATAATGTGCGGGTGATGATCAACAATCCGGGCCAATGCATCGAAACCGTCGATGGCCGTGATGACATCGCAGCCCACGTTCTTCAACAGCGTCTCGGCGGTGCGGCGGATCGTTTTCGAATCGTCGATCACCATCACTTTCAAGGCGTTGGAATGCTGTTCCATATCTGCTCTACCATCGCCACAGCGAATCGGTTTTCGGTGTGTACTGCCAGATGTTGCACAGGATG
Source organism: Pseudomonas antarctica (assembly GCF_900624995.1). Lineage (GTDB taxonomy): Bacteria > Pseudomonadota > Gammaproteobacteria > Pseudomonadales > Pseudomonadaceae > Aquipseudomonas > Aquipseudomonas antarctica. Next base: position 96,005 of record NZ_UYXQ01000005.1, on the reverse strand, counting down.
AGCGCCGCAAGCCTTGGAATTCAAGGGCTGCTGCACCGTGGGAGTCTTTTTAGCACAGTCTCCGGGCGCAATCTATCGAGCAACCGGCCAGGTGGTTTTTCCTTGACCCACAACAGCCGCAGCGCCACTCTGACGCCACTTTTATGCGCCCTAATTTGCTAGAGGAAATCCCCCATGAGCGTTCGCGTCGCCATTGTCATGGACCCTATCGCCAGCATCTCCTATAAAAAGGACAGCTCGCTGGCCATGCTCCTGGCCGCCCAGGCCCGCGGCTGGAGCCTGTTCTATATGGAGCAGCGCGACCTTTACCAGGGCGACGGCGAAGCCCGCGCACGCATGCGCCCGCTGCAGGTGTTTGCCAACCCTGAAAAGTGGTTTGAGCTTGCGGATGAAATCGACAGCCCGCTGAGCGATCTGGACGTGATCCTGATGCGCAAGGACCCGCCGTTCGACATGGAATTCGTCTATTCCACCTACCTGCTGGAGCAGGCCGAGCGCGCCGGCGTGTTGATCGTCAACAAACCGCAGAGCCTGCGCGACTGCAATGAAAAGCTGTTCGCCACCCTCTTTCCACAGTGCACACCGCCGACCGTGGTCAGCCGCCGCGCCGATGTGCTGCGTGAATTCGCCGCCAAACATGGCGATGTGATCCTCAAGCCGCTGGACGGCATGGGCGGTACGTCGATCTTCCGTCACCGTGCGGGCGACCCTAACCTGTCGGTGATCCTGGAAACCCTGACCGCGCTGGGCACCCAGCAGATCATGGGCCAGGCCTACCTGCCGGCGATCAAGGACGGCGACAAACGCATCCTGATGATCGACGGCGAGCCGGTGGATTACTGCCTGGCGCGTATCCCGGCAGCCGGCGAGACCCGTGGCAACCTGGCTGCTGGTGGCCGGGGTGAAGCACGCCCACTGTCGGACAAAGACCGTTGGATCGCCGCTCAGGTTGGCCCGACCTTGCGCGAAAAAGGCCTGCTGTTTGTAGGACTCGACGTAATTGGTGAGAACCTCACCGAAATCAACGTCACCAGCCCGACCTGTATTCGCGAGATTGATAACGCATTTGGCACGAACATCGGCGAAATGCTGATGGCTGCCATTGAGCGCAAGCTACAAGCCAAGTGACATAGAACAGCCGGACACACACCAACATTGCGTTATCATGCGCCACCTGTGAAATGCGCGATGTTGGTTTTTTTGTCATGACGCTCCCGCCCGATCTGCCCCTAGAACTCTCCCACAGCGGCGTGCGCCCAGCTGATCGGCTCGGATTTACCCTGTTCCTGGCAGCCTTGATCCACCTCGCGTTGTTGCTCGGCCTGGGCTTCACCTTCGCCGAACCCAAGCAGATCAGCAAAACCCTGGAAATCACCCTCGCCACGTTTAAGAGCGAAAAGAAGCCCGAAAAGGCCGACTTTCTCGCCCAGGACAATCAGCAAGGCAGCGGCACCCTCGACAAGAAGGCCGTGCCCAAGACCACCGAAGTGGCGCCCTTCCAGGACAATAAGGTGAATAAAGTCACCCCGCCGCCGGCGCCCAAGCCCGAGGTCAAGCAGGCCGCGCCCAAGGCCGCCGTGACCACCGTCGCGCCGAAACCGCAAAAAGCCCCGACCCAACGCGAGAAAGCCAAGACCGAGCCGCAGCCCGAGCCCGTGAAACCGGCGCCGACCTTCGACAGCTCGCAGCTCTCCGACCAGATCTCCAGCCTCGAAGCAGAGCTGGCCAACGAACAACAGTTGTACGCCAAACGCCCACGCATTTATCGCCTGAACGCCGCCTCGACCATGCGCGACAAAGGCGCCTGGTATAAGGATCAGTGGCGCAAGAAGGTTGAGCGCATCGGCAACCTCAACTACCCGGACGAGGCCCGTCGCCAGCAGATCTATGGCAATTTGCGCTTATTGGTGTCGATCAACCGTGATGGTTCGTTATATGAAGTGCAGGTGCTGGAGTCGTCCGGCCAACCGCTGCTGGACCAGGCTGCCCAACGTATCGTGCGCCTGGCCGCGCCTTTTGCGCCGTTTACCGGTGACCTGAACGACATCGACCGCCTGGAAATCATCCGCACCTGGAAGTTTGCCCGGGGTGATCAGCTGTTCAGCAACTGACAATGCGCCCCTGTAGCTGGAGCTACGGGCTATTGTGGTGAGCCCCGCTCGCCACAATAGCCTGCTCGCGAGAATTAGGGTCTGCCGCAGCTTGTCAGTTCGCCCCTCCAACGCCACACTAGCGAACATGAAAAATGTCAGCCCGACCTACCTCAAGCACCAATTCCTGATCGCCATGCCCCATATGGCCGACCCAAACTTTGCGCAAACCTTGACCTACATCGTCGAGCACACGGCCAATGGTGCCATGGGATTAGTGGTGAACCGCCCGCAAGAGCTGAACCTGGCGGATATTCTTGAGCAATTGCGCCCCGAGATCGACCCGCCAGCGCGTTGCCAGAGCGTACCGATTTATATCGGCGGGCCGGTGCAGACCGATCGCGGTTTTGTGCTGCACCCCACCGGGCCCACGTTTCAGGCCACGGTGGACCTCGAAGGCGTGTCGCTGTCCACGTCCCAGGACGTGTTGTTCGCCATCGCCGACGGCGTGGGGCCTGAGCAAAGCGTGATCACCCTCGGCTACGCCGGCTGGGAAGCCGGGCAACTGGAAGCCGAATTGGCCAGCAATGCCTGGCTGACCTGCCCGTTCGACGCCGACATTCTGTTTAACACAGCCAGCGAACTGCGCCTGGAAGCGGCGGCGGCCAAGCTGCGGGTCAACCTCAGCCTGTTGACCCGCCAGGCGGGGCACGCCTGATGGCCTTGCGCTTGATTCTCGGTTTTGACTACGGCACCAAACAAATCGGCGTAGCGGTCGGCCAGGTGATTACCGGCCAGGCCCGCGAGCTGTGCACGCTCAAAGCCCAGAACGGCGTGCCGGACTGGAATCAGGTCGAAGCCCTGATCAAGGAGTGGAAGCCCGACGCGGTCGTGGTCGGCCTGCCCTTGAACATGGACGGCACCCCCAGCGACATGTGTCTTCGCGCTGAAAAATTCGCCCGCCGCCTTAATGGCCGCTACAACCTGCCCTTCTATACCCACGACGAGCGCCTGACCACCTTTGAGGCCAAGGGTGAGCGCCGCGACCGCGGCGGCCAGAAAGGCAGTTACCGCGACAACCCAGTGGACGCCATCGCCGCCGCCTTGCTGTTGCAGGGTTGGTTGGATGAAAACAGCGCTTTATTTGAATCCTGACTGACGCGGCTTGCCGCGTCTTTTTACGTTTGAGCCCGGACCTTGCCTGCGCAAGGCCCTGAAGGAGCCACCATGAGTCTGCCCAATCCCGCCGAACTGATCAGCCAGATGGCGATTCGCCTCAAGGCGCACCTGCAACACCGTGCTATCAGCGAGCCGCGCTTTATTGGTATTCGCACCGGCGGCGTATGGGTGGCACAAGCGTTGTTGGAAGAACTGGGCAGCGAATCGCCGCTGGGCACGCTGGACGTATCGTTCTACCGCGACGACTTCAGCCAGAACGGCCTGCACCCGCAAGTGCGCCCTTCAGCCCTGCCGTTCGAGATCGAAGGCCAGCACCTGGTGCTGATAGACGACGTGCTGATGAGCGGCCGCACCATCCGCGCCGCCATGAACGAGCTGTTCGACTACGGCCGCCCGGCCAGCGTGACCTTGGTGTGCCTGCTGGACCTGGACGCCGGCGAATTGCCGATCAGCCCGGATGTGGTCGGCGCCACCCTGTCCTTGGAAGCCCGCCAGCGGGTAAAATTATCCGGTCCCACGCCGCTCGAACTCGAACTGCAAGACCTTGCCCTTTAAACCGCCTTGTACAGAGTCCCTGCGATGACGCCTCTAGATGCCAAGCGCCCGCTGCAGCTCAATGCTCAGGGCCAGCTGCAACACTTCCTGTCCCTCGACGGTTTGCCGCGCGAACTGCTGACTGAAATCCTCGACACCGCCGACTCGTTCTTAGAGGTCGGCGGCCGCGCGGTGAAGAAGGTCCCGCTGCTGCGCGGCAAGACCATCTGCAATGTGTTCTTCGAGAACTCCACCCGCACCCGCACCACCTTTGAGCTGGCAGCCCAACGGCTGTCGGCCGACGTGATCACGCTGAACGTGTCGACCTCGTCGGCGAGCAAGGGCGAGACCCTGCTCGACACCCTGCGCAACCTGGAAGCCATGGCTGCCGATATGTTCGTGGTACGCCACGGCGACTCCGGCGCAGCGCACTTCATCGCCGAGCACGTGTGCCCGAACGTAGCGATCATCAATGGCGGCGATGGCCGTCACGCGCACCCGACCCAAGGCATGCTCGACATGCTGACGATCCGTCGGCACAAGGGCGGCTTTGAAAACCTCTCGGTGGCCATCGTCGGGGACATCCTGCACTCGCGGGTCGCGCGCTCGAACATGTTGGCCCTCAAGGCCCTGGGCTGCCCGGACATCCGCGTCATCGCGCCGAAAACCCTGCTGCCGATCGGCATCGAGCAATACGGCGTGAAGGTTTACACCGACATCACCCAAGGCCTCAAGGAGGTGGACGTAGTGATCATGCTGCGCCTGCAACGCGAGCGCATGGCCGGTGGCCTGCTGCCGAGCGAAGGTGAGTTCTACCGCCTGTTCGGCCTGACCACCGCACGTTTGGCCGGGGCCAAGCCGGATGCCATCGTCATGCACCCAGGTCCGATCAACCGCGGCGTGGAGATTGAGTCGGCGGTGGCCGACGGCAGCCAGTCAGTGATTCTCAACCAAGTGACCTACGGCATCGCCGTGCGCATGGCGGTGTTGTCCATGGCCATGAGCGGGCAAACCGCGCAACGTCAATTCGAGCAGGAGAACGCCCAGTGAAGCTCAGCATTCTCGGCGCCCGAGTCATCGATCCGGCCAGTGGCCTGGATCAAATCACCGATCTTCACCTGGAGGCCGGCAAAATAATCGCCATCGGCGCTGCGCCCGCAGGCTTCAGCGCGGTTGAGACCATCGATGCCAAAGGCCTGGTGGCCGCGCCTGGCCTGGTGGACCTGAATGTCGCTCTGCGCGAGCCGGGTTACAGCCGCAAAGGCACCATCGCCAGTGAAACCCGCGCCGCCGCTGCCGGTGGTGTGACCAGCCTGTGCTGCCCGCCGCACACCAAGCCAGTCCTGGACACCTCGGCCGTGACCGAGCTGATCCTCGACCGCGCCCGCGAAGCTGGCAATTGCAAAGTGTTCCCTATCGGCGCCCTGAGCAAAGGCCTGGAAGGCGAACAGCTCGCCGAGCTGATCACCCTGCGGGACGCCGGTTGCGTGGCGTTCGGCAATGGGCTGGACAGCTTCCGCAGCACGCGCACCCTGTGTCGCGCTTTGGAATACGCGGCCACGTTCGACCTGACGGTGATTTTTCACTCCCAGGACCGCGACCTGGCAGAAGGCGGCTTGGCCCATGAAGGCGCGGTCGCCAGTTTCCTCGGCCTGCCGGGCATTCCGGAAACCGCTGAAACCGTGGCCTTGGCACGTGACCTGCTGCTAGTAGAGCAAAGCGGTGTGCGTGCGCACTTCAGCCAGTTAACCAGCGCTCGCGGCGTGGCTTTGATCGCCCAGGCCCAAGCACGAGGCCTGCCGGTGACGGCGGACGTGGCGCTGTATCAGCTGATTTTGACCGATCAAGCGCTGATCGACTTTTCCAGCCTGTACCACGTGCAGCCGCCGCTGCGTACCCTGGCCGACCGTGAAGGGTTGCGTGCGGCCGTGAAGTCGGGGGTGGTGTCGGCGATCGCCAGCCACCACCAGCCCCACGAGCGCGATGCCAAGCTGGCGCCGTTTGGCGCGACAGAACCGGGCATCAGCAGCGTCGAGTTGTTGCTGCCGTTGGCGATGACACTCGTGGAGGACGGCTTGCTCGACCTGCCGACATTACTGGCGCGCCTGAGTGCTGGCCCGGCCGAAGCCTTGCGCTTGCCGGCAGGTAAATTGGCGGTGGGTTCAGCGGCGGATCTGGTGCTGTTTGATCCGGCTCGCTCCACGGTTGCCGCAGAGCGCTGGCTGTCCAAGGGTGAAAACTGCCCGTTCATCGGCCATAGCTTGCCGGCGACGGTGCGGTACACCTTGGTGGACGGGCGGCTCAGCTACCAGGCCTGACTCCGGCCTGGAGTGAGCACAGTAAATGTGGGAGCGGGCTTGCTCGCGAATGCAGTGGATCAGTCAGCATATTTGTCGGCTGACGCACCGTATTCGCGAGCAAGCCCGCTAGCACATTTGCATCTCTATATGACTTGAGCGATTTATCGGCCGTTATTGCGCTCGGCATTACGGATCGAAATCTGCGTATTCAGCGTCCAGAAGTCATACAGCACCCCGATCAGGAACAACCCGCCGGTCAGCAGGTAGATCAGGCCGGTGATCCACTTGCCTTGATACATGCGGTGCAAACCGAACACACCCAGGAATGCCAACAGTATCCAGGCCACGTTGTACTCGATCGGCCCAGCGGTAAAACGCAGGTCTGCTTCACGGTCCATGGCTGGGATCAGGAACAAGTCGATCAGCCAACCAATACCGAGCAGACCGAAGGTGAAAAACCAGATCGTCCCGGTCACAGGCTTGCCGTAATAGAAGCGGTGCGCCCCGGTAAAACCGAAAATCCACAGCAGGTAACCGATTAGCTTGCTGTGGGTGTCTTGCTGCATCACATCCTGTCGATAGGTGTTCATGGCGTACCTCTTTTGCCTCGATAGATAAATTTTTTCATTTTCTTTGTGACTTTTTTACGGGCGCCCGACGCACGGTAAATGGTATCTTCCCTCCCGCAAAGCCTTATGCCACCTGACCTCTGCAGGACAATAGCGGCAATTCGTCGCGTTTTTCCTGAATTTGACCCCAGGGTTCAGTCGACAAACGGCCTTAGAACGACACAAAAAGCTGTTATAAAGTTGCGCGCAAACCAAAAAGAGCCACGCCTAATGCGACCATTTTTCAAGACATGGCTAACCATCTGCCTATTAATGCCACTGGCCGCCCACGCCACCAATCGTGAGCAACGTCTTCCTAACGTTAACGGTTTCACCCCTAAAGTTCACAGCACGCCAAGCACCGCCAAGTCGGTAAAGCTGACCGTCAACCGCCCAACTCACGTGAGCAAGGCCCACAACGGTAAAGCAGTTCCAGGCCTGATAGCAGGCAACACCAAACAAAGCAGCAACGTTTTGAGCCGCGCCGTGAACGTGCTCGGTACTCCTTATCGTTGGGGCGGCAGCAGCCCAAGTAAAGGGTTCGACTGCAGTGGTTTGGTGAAATATGCGTTTAACGACGTCAAAGCCGTGGATTTGCCACGCACCTCCAACGCCATGGCCGCCGGCCACGGGCTGAAGGTTGAGCGCAAAGACCTGAAACCGGGCGACCTGTTGTTCTTCAAATTGAAGAGCCGCCAGGTCAACCATGTTGCCATCTACCTGGGCAACGACCGTTTCATCCACGCACCGCGTCGTGGCAAGTCGGTAAGCATCGACACGCTGAAGAAGCCGTTCTGGAACAAGAACTACGTGATTGCCAAGCGGGTTCTGCCGAAAGAGCAGAACAACAACCTGCGGGTTGTGCAGCGCTAAGCCAATAGGCACTAAGCTCCCCATTTGAAATGCAATCAAATGTGGGAGCTCAGTGTCCTTTAGATATCCCCAGGCACCCTCGCCTGCCCCCGCGCTTCCTCCCGGCTCACCAGCCCCTCGCTGACCAGCGCCTTCAAGCTCATGTCCAACGTCTTCATCCCCAACGCCCCACCGGTCTGAATCGCCGAGACCATCTGCGCCACTTTGTCCTCGCGGATCAGGTTACGAATGGCTGGCGTGCCCAGCATGATCTCGTGAGCCGCCACCCGCCCGCCGCCGAGCCTCTTTACCAGCACCTGCGACACCACCGCCTGTAGCGACTCCGAGAGCATCGAGCGCACCATGGCCTTTTCCCCCGCCGGGAACACATCCACCAATCGATCCACGGTCTTTGCCGCCGACGTCGTGTGCAGCGTGCCAAACACCAGATGCCCGGTCTCAGCGGCCGTCAGCTCCAGGCGGATGGTTTCCAGGTCGCGCAGCTCGCCCACCAGGATCACATCCGGGTCTTCGCGCAGGGCCGAACGCAGCGCCGCCGAAAAGCTGTGGGTATCGCGGTGCACTTGCCGCTGGTTGATCAGGGCCATTTTCGGCCTGTGGATAAACTCGATCGGGTCTTCCAGGGTGAGGATGTGCTGGCGCCGGTGCTGGTTGAGGTAGTCGATCATCGCCGCCAGCGTCGTGGACTTGCCGGACCCGGTCGGCCCGGTCACCAGCACCAGGCCACGTGGCCGTTGGGCGATACGCTGGAACACTTCGCCCAGCCCGAGGTTTTCCAGGCTCTGCACTGCGGCTGGAATAGTGCGAAACACCGCCCCCATGCCGCGATCCTGCTGGAACACATTCGCCCGGAACCGCGCGACGCCCGGTAGTTCGAAGGCAAAATCCGTTTCAAGAGATGTTTCGAAATCCTTTTCTTGGTATTCGTTGAGCAAAGGGCTCAATAAATCCGCAACTTGCGGGGGCGAAAGCACCGGCCCCTCCAGCGGCCAGACCTCGCCATCAACGCGCAGCATCGGCGCCAGGCCGGCCGACAAATGCAGGTCGGAGGCGCCACGGCGCACGCTGGCCGTCAGCAGTTCAGTGATATCCATAGGGCTTTCCATTTCCAGTAGAATGCCGCGGACTCCATATCCACGGGTGCATCTTGAATGTCGACGATAGCAGACAACATTGGCCTGGTTAGCGCGCGGATCCGTGCCGCGGCCCACGCCGTGCAACGTGACGAAAGCAGCGTCCACCTACTGGCCGTGAGCAAGACCAAACCCGCACAAGCCGTGCGCGAAGCCTATGCCGCCGGGATGCACGATTTTGGCGAGAACTACCTGCAAGAAGCCCTGGGCAAACAGGCCGAATTAACCGACCTGCCCTTGAGTTGGCACTTCATCGGCCCCATTCAATCGAACAAGACTCGTGCGATCGCCGAGAATTTTGCTTGGGTACATTCCGTGGACCGCTTGAAAATTGCTCAACGCCTGTCCGAACAACGCCCGGCCGACCTGCCGCCGCTGAATATCTGCATCCAGGTCAATGTCAGTGGCGAAGCCAGCAAGTCCGGCTGTACACCCGCCGACCTGCCTGCCCTGGCCGAGGCCATCAGCGCCCTGCCACGCTTGAAACTGCGCGGCTTGATGGCGATCCCTGAGCCGACTGACGACCGTGCAGAGCAGGATGCAGCCTTCGCGACAGTACGCGACCTGCAAGCGAGCCTGAACCTGGGCCTGGACACACTTTCCATGGGCATGAGCCACGACCTTGAGTCGGCCATCGCCCAAGGCGCCACCTGGGTGCGGATCGGTACCGCCCTGTTTGGCGCCCGCGACTACGGCCAGCCGTGAAATGGCTGACTTTCCTCTGAATAAGGACCTGTCATGAGCAACACGCGTATTGCCTTTATCGGCGCCGGCAACATGGCGGCCAGCCTGATCGGTGGCCTGCGGGCCAAAGGCCTCGAAGCCTCCCAGATCCGCGCCAGCGACCCGGGCGCCGACACCCGCGCCCGCGTCAGCACCGAGCACGGCATTGAAACCTTTGCCGACAACGCCGAGGCCATCCAAGGCGTTGACGTAATCGTACTGGCGGTCAAGCCGCAGGCGATGAAAGCGGTGTGCGAAAGCCTGCGCCCGAGCCTGCAACCGCATCAGTTGGTGGTCTCCATCGCCGCCGGTATCACCTGCGCCAGCATGAACACTTGGCTGGGCGCCCAGCCGATCGTGCGTTGCATGCCCAACACCCCGGCGCTGCTGCGTCAGGGCGTGAGTGGCCTGTACGCCACATCCGAAGTGAGCGCCGAACAGCGTGACCAGGCTCAAGAGCTCCTGTCTGCCGTAGGCATCGCCCTGTGGTTGGAACAGGAACAGCAACTGGATGCGGTCACCGCCGTCTCCGGCAGCGGCCCGGCTTACTTCTTCCTGTTGATCGAAGCCATGACCGCCGCTGGCGTGAAACTGGGCCTGCCACAGGAAGTGGCTGAGCAACTGGCAGAGCAAACCGCCCTGGGCGCCGCCAAGATGGCTGTTGGCAGCGAGGTGGACGCCGCCGAGTTGCGCCGCCGCGTAACCTCGCCGGGCGGCACCACGCAAGCCGCCATCGAGTCGTTCCAGGCCGGGGGCTTTGAAGCCCTGGTGGAAAAAGCACTGGGTGCCGCGGCACATCGTTCGGCTGAAATGGCCGAGCAGCTGGGTAAATAGTCGTCCCCTGCAACTGGACTAGATAGGAAACAAACATGCTTGGACTCAATGACGCTGCCATTTTCATCATCCAGACCTTAGGCAGCCTGTACCTGCTGATCGTGCTGATGCGTTTTATCCTGCAACTGGTGCGGGCGAACTTCTACAACCCACTGTGCCAGTTCGTGGTGAAGGCCACCCAACCGCTGCTCAAACCGCTGCGCCGCGTGGTCCCGAGCCTGTTCGGCCTGGACATGTCGTCGCTGGTGCTGGCGCTGCTGCTGCAGATTCTGTTGTTTGTGGTGATCCTGATGCTCAACGGCTACCAGGCCTTCACCCCGCTGCTGTTGCCATGGGGCCTGATCGGTATCTTCTCGCTGTGTTTGAAGATCATCTTCTGGTCGATGATCATCAGCGTGATCCTCTCGTGGGTCGCACCGGGCAGCCGCAGCCCTGGCGCTGAGCTGGTTAGTCAGATCACCGAACCGGTGCTGGCACCGTTCCGTCGGTTGATCCCGAACCTGGGCGGCCTGGATATCTCGCCGATCTTCGCGTTTATCGCGATTCAGCTGCTGCAAAGCTGGGTGATCCCGCGCCTGGCCTTCTACGCGTTCATGCCCAAAGAACTGTTCGGCCTGATCTGATTCACGCCTGGCAAACTGCGAGGGCCGGATAACCTCCGGCCTTTGCTTGCCGCTAGGGTCCCCGCTCTTTAGACTTACGCCTCATTTAAACGAGAGCAGGGTCGATGCCAACTGCCTTCCCCCCCGATTCTGTTGGACTGGTCGTGCCCCAAGTGGCGCACTTCAGCGAGCCGCTGGCCCTGGCCTGTGGCCGTTCGCTGCCGGCCTATGACCTGATCTACGAAACCTACGGCCAACTGAACGCCACGGCGAGCAATGCCGTGCTGATCTGCCACGCCTTGTCCGGCCACCATCACGCCGCAGGCTTCCACAGTGTCGAGGAGCGTAAGCCCGGCTGGTGGGACAGCTGCATCGGCCCCGGCAAGCCCATCGACACCAACACGTTCTTTGTGGTCAGCCTGAACAACCTCGGCGGCTGCAACGGCTCCACCGGCCCCAGCAGCCTCAACCCGGAAACCGGCAAACCGTTCGGCGCGGATTTCCCGGTGCTGACCGTGGAAGACTGGGTGCACAGCCAGGCGCGCCTGGCTGACCTGCTGGGCATCGGCCAATGGGCCGCGGTGATCGGCGGCAGCCTGGGCGGCATGCAGGCGCTGCAATGGAGCATCACCTACCCAGACCGCGTACGCCACTGCCTGGCCATCGCCTCGGCACCAAAACTCTCGGCGCAGAACATCGCCTTCAACGAAGTGGCACGCCAGGCGATCCTCACTGACCCTGAGTTCCACGGTGGTTCGTTCCAGGAAGCGGGCGTGATCCCCAAACGTGGGTTGATGCTGGCGCGAATGGTCGGGCACATCACTTACCTGTCCGATGACTCCATGGGCGAGAAATTCGGCCGTGGGCTCAAGAGCGAGAAGCTCAACTACGACTTCCACAGCGTCGAGTTCCAGGTGGAAAGCTACCTGCGTTATCAGGGCGAGGAGTTTTCCGGGCGTTTCGACGCCAACACCTACCTGCTGATGACCAAGGCACTGGACTATTTCGACCCGGCCGCCAACTTTAACGACGACCTGGCGAAAACCTTCGAGGGCGCTACGGCCAAGTTCTGCGTGATGTCGTTCACCACCGACTGGCGCTTCTCGCCGGCCCGTTCGCGGGAACTGGTGGATGCCTTGATGGCCGCCAAGAAAGACGTCTGCTACCTGGAGATCGATGCGCCGCAGGGCCACGACGCCTTTCTGATTCCGATCCCGCGTTACCTGCAGGCCTTCAGCAACTACATGAACCGCATTACTTTGTGAGAACGCCATGAGAGCCGACCTGGAAATCATCCAAGACTGGATCCCCGCCGGCAGCCGCGTGCTCGACCTTGGCTGCGGTGATGGCGAACTGCTGAGCTGGCTGCGCGACAACAAGCAGGTCACCGGTTATGGCCTGGAAAACGACCCGGACAACATCGCCCAGTGCGTGGCCAAAGGCATCAACGTCATCGAGCAGGACCTGGACAAGGGCCTGGGCAACTTTGCCAGCAACAGCTTCGATATCGTGGTGATGACCCAGGCCCTGCAAGCGGTGCACTACCCGGACCGCATCCTCGACGAAATGCTGCGCGTGGGCCGCCAGTGCATCATCACCTTCCCCAACTTCGGCCATTGGCGCTGCCGCTGGTACCTGGCCACTAAAGGCCGGATGCCGGTGTCGGATTTTCTGCCGTACACGTGGTACAACACGCCGAACATCCACTTCTGCACCTTCGAAGACTTCGAAGCCTTGTGCGGCGAGCGTGAAGCCAAGGTAATCAACCGCCTTGCTGTCGATCAACAGCATCGCCACGGCTGGGCGAGTAAGCTGTGGCCCAACCTGTTGGGCGAAATTGGTATCTACCGGGTCAGTAGTCCGAGCATCACGGACCATAAAGTTGCCGTCTAACCATTTTCAAGGAGGACGAACATGAGTCGTTTGGCTGTATTTCTACTCACCGCATGCCTGGGCGCCAGCGCCATGGCGGCGGACGCTATCGACGGTAATCGCCAGAAAGAATTCGGCGATATCACCGTGCATTACAACACCTTCACCTCCAGCTTCCTGCAACCGGAAACCGCCCAGGAGGTGGGTGTGGTGCGCAGCAAGAATAAGGGTTTGATCAATGTGACCGTGGTCAAGGGCGTGACCCCGGTGGCGGCGCAGGTGACCGGCACCATCAAGGACTTGGGCGGCAAGACCGAGGTCCTGACGTTCAAGCAAATCACCGAGAAAGGCGGGATCAATTATCTCGCGCCGTACTCGGTGCCGCAGCGCGAATACAAGACGTTTACCATCAACGTTGAAACCGGCGGCAAAGCCCACAGCTTCCAATTCAACCAAGAACTGTTTCCGGCCGAATAATGAACCTGACTCAACTCGTACTGGCCAGCCATAACGCCGGCAAACTCAAAGAACTCCAGGCCATGCTCGGCGAGTCCGTGCAACTGCGCTCGATTGGCGAGTTCAGCCAGGTCGAGCCGGAAGAAACCGGCCTGTCGTTCGTTGAAAACGCGATTCTCAAGGCGCGCCATGCCGCACGCATTTGCGGCTTGTCTGCATTGGCGGATGATTCGGGCTTGGCGGTGGATTTCCTCGGCGGCGCCCCTGGCATCTACTCGGCGCGTTACGCTGACGGCAAGGGCGACGCGGCCAACAACGCCAAGCTGCTGGACGCCCTCAAGGACGTGCCGGATGCGGAACGTGGCGCGCAGTTCGTCTGCGTGCTGGCACTGGTGCGGCATGCCGATGACCCGTTGCCGATCCTCTGCGAAGGCCTGTGGCACGGGCGCATTCTGCATACAGCCAGTGGCGAGCATGGCTTCGGCTATGACCCGCTGTTCTGGGTGCCGGAGCGCAATGTCTCCAGCGCCCAACTGAGCCCGGCCGACAAGAACCAGATCAGCCACCGCGCCCGCGCAATGGATTTGCTGCGCCAACGCCTGAGCCTGAAATGACCCAAAACACCTCTGCGCAGCCGCTGATCCACGGCGGCGCGCAAACACCTCGGGCGGCCCTGCCTCAGCTGCCGCCCTTGGCGCTGTACATCCACATCCCGTGGTGCGTGCGCAAATGCCCTTATTGCGACTTCAACTCCCACACCGCGAGCAACGTGCTACCGGAAGAAGAGTATGTGGACGCGTTGCTCGATGACCTTGATCAAGACCTGCACGCAGTTTACGGCCGTGAACTCAGCTCGATCTTTTTCGGTGGCGGCACGCCGAGTCTGTTCAGCGCCGCCGCGCTGGGGCGCTTGCTCAAGGGTGTGGAAGCACGCATCCCGTTTGCCGGCGATATCGAGATCACCCTGGAAGCCAACCCCGGGACCTTCGAGCAAGAGAAGTTCGTGGCATACCGCAAGCTGGGGATCAATCGCCTGTCCATCGGCATCCAGAGCTTCCAGCAGCAAAAGCTTGAGGCCCTGGGCCGCATTCACAATGGCGACGAAGCGGTGCGCGCAGCGGGCATGGCACGCCAGGCCGGGTTCGATAACTTCAACTTGGACCTGATGCATGGTTTGCCTGACCAGTCCCTGGACGATGCCCTGAGCGACTTGCGCCAGGCTATCGCACTGAAGCCGACGCACTTGTCCTGGTACCAACTGACGCTGGAACCCAACACCGTATTCTGGAACCAGCCGCCCGCGCTGCCGGAAGACGACACGTTGTGGGACATTCAGGAAGCCGGCCAGGCGCTGCTGGCTGAGCACGGTTACGCGCAATATGAAGTCTCGGCCTACTCCCAACCGGGTCGCCCGGCGCGGCATAATCTGAATTACTGGAGCTTTGGCGACTTTATCGGTATTGGCGCCGGTGCCCACGGCAAGCTGAGCCACCCGGACGGGCGCATCGTGCGCACCTGGAAGACCCGCGCACCCAAGGATTACCTCAACCCGGCCAAAAGCTTCCAGGCCGGGGCGAAAGAACTGACCAACGAAGAACTGCCGTTCGAGTTCCTGATGAATGCATTACGGCTCACCGAAGGTGTCGAGGCCAAGCTCTACGCCGAGCGTACCGGCCTTGATCTGGCGAGCCTGAACGAAGGCCGCCGTGAGGCAGAACAAAGTGGCTTAATGCAGGTCGAACCGTCACGCCTGGCGGCGACTGACCGCGGGCAACTCTTTCTCAATGACCTGTTGCAGACGTTTTTGAGCTGATCGCTCTTAAGGAAATCGAATGGATTTGGTACTCGACCTGCTCGCCACCGTATCCCGCTGGAGCCGCAGCAACCTGTCGGAAATATCCCTGGCCCTCGTCGGCTGCTTGCTGGTGCTGTTCGGCGCCGACATCAAAGGCTGGGTTGAAGCGCGGTTGGGCAACATCGCCGGTGCATTGCGCGTACCGTTGATGGCGCTGGTGTGCATGATCGGTAGCGGTGCGGCGTTGATCTATGCCACACCGTGGATTGTGCGGGGCCTGAGCCAGTTCAATAACTACAGCCTGGCACCCGTATTGGTGGTGGTGCTGGTGTTGATTGGGGTTGTGGCAGACCGCCGCTGACCCCAAACCCGACACACAGATACAAATATGGGAGGGGGCTTACTCCCTCCCATATTTTGGCTGCCTTCCAAGCTAATAACCTGTCAGTCGACTTTCTCGAACTTCAAATCCCAAACCCCATGCCCCAACCGTTCGCCACGGCGTTCGAACTTGGTGATCGGGCGTTCGGCCGGGCGTGGCACGCATTTGCCGTCTTGCGCCAGGTTGCGGTAGCCAGGGGCGACGTCCATCACTTCCAGCATGTATTCGGCATACGGTTCCCAGTCGGTGGCCATGTGCAGGATACCGCCGACTTTCAGCTTGCTGCGCACCAGCTCCGCGAAGGATGCCTGGACGATGCGGCGCTTGTGGTGACGGGATTTGTGCCATGGGTCCGGGAAGAACAGCATCAGGCGGTCGAGGCTGTTGTCGGCGATGCAGCGGTTGAGCACTTCAATCGCGTCGCAGTCATAGACTCGCAGGTTAGTCAGGCCTTGGGTCAGCACACCGTTAAGCAGCGCACCGACACCCGGACGGTGCACTTCCACACCGATGAAGTCCTGCTCCGGCGAGGCGGCAGCCATTTCCAGCAGCGAGTGCCCCATGCCAAAACCGATTTCCAGGGAACGCGGGGCCGAACGGCCGAACACCTGGTCGAAGTCCACCGGCGCGTCAGCCAATGGCAACACGAACAGCGGTGTGCCTTGCTCCAAGCCTTTTTGCTGGCCTTCGGTCATGCGACCGGCGCGCATCACAAAACTCTTGATGCGGCGGTGCTTGGACTCGTCACCTTCGTCCACGGTGTTCGGCGTTTCGTTTGATTCAGTCATCAATGGCTCTTACTTGATCAGACCATCCAGCGGCGAGGAGGCGCTGGCATAGAGTTTTTTCGGCATGCGCCCGGCGAGGTAGGCCAAGCGGCCCGCGACGATGGCGTGGTTCATGGCTTCAGCCATCATGATCGGCTGCTGGGCATGGGCGATGGCCGAGTTCATCAGCACCGCATCGCAGCCCAGTTCCATGGCGATGGTGGCGTCGGAGGCAGTACCCACGCCCGCGTCCACCAGCACCGGGATTTTGGCTTCTTCGAGGATGATCTGCAGGTTGTACGGATTGCAGATACCCAGTCCGGAACCGATCAAACCGGCCAGCGGCATCACCGCGATGCAGCCGATGTCTGCCAATTGACGGGCAATAATCGGGTCATCACTGGTGTAGACCATCACGTCGAAGCCTTCCTTGACCAGCGTTTCGGCGGCCTTCAGGGTTTCGATCACGTTGGGGAACAAGGTCTTTTGGTCGGCCAATACTTCCAGCTTCACCAGGCTATGGCCGTCGAGCAGCTCACGGGCCAGGCGGCAGGTGCGCACGGCTTCGATAGCGTCGTAGCAACCGGCGGTGTTCGGCAAGAAGGTGTAGCGGTCCGGCGACAACACTTCGAGCAGGTTCGGCTCGCCTTCGATCTGCCCGAGGTTGGTGCGGCGCACGGCAAAGGTGACGATCTCGGCCCCCGAGGCTTCGATGGCCAGGCGGGTCTCTTCCATGTCACGGTACTTGCCGGTGCCAACCAGCAGACGGGACTGGTAGGTGCGACCGGCCAGGACGAAGGGCTTGTCGCTACGAACGATGCTCATGGGAAATCCTCGAGTTGGGGTGAGGTTCTGCAGAATGCGGGGTGGCGCCCTTGAGCGCCGGACGGCTAGCCGCCGCCGATGGCGTGGACCACTTCGACCTGATCACCTTCGGTGAGCGCGGTTTCGGCGTGCAGGCTACGCGGGACGATATCCAGGTTGAGCTCCACTGCGACACGACGCCCGGTCAAGTCCAGACGAGTCAGCAGGGCCGCAACGGTTTCACCGTCGGGCAGTTCAAAGGATTCGCCGTTCAACTGAATGCGCATGCCACGGGCCGCCATCGTTTTTAGGGGCCCGCATTCTAGCCCGATTGGCGTTGTCGGCCCAAGCCCCTCGGTCAGATGACCTGCAGGCGCCAGGCGGTGAGCCCCAGGAAGAACCAGCCGAGCAGGAACGCCAGGCCGCCAAATGGCGTGATGATCCCGAGTTTGCTGATGCCGGTCAGGGTCAGCACATACAAACTGCCGGAGAACAGCAGGATACCGACAGTAAAGGAAATGCCCGCCCAGCTGACTAGTCGGCCAGGAATATGCGCCGCCAGCAATGCCACGCCGAACAACGCCAAGGCATGCACCAGTTGGTAAGTCACGCCGGTGTGGAAGATCGCCAGGTACTCGGCGCTCAGGCGGTTTTTCAGGCCGTGAGCGGCAAATGCACCGAGGGCGACGCCGGTAAAGCCGAAAAAGGCAGCCAGCATCAGAAAGCTACGCAGCATGAGGAACTCCAGTCAGACTCAAAGGGCCGGGTCTGTATAATGGCCCGCTCAACGGGTTCGGCCAAGCCATCTCTATGCTGCGTCTCCTCTTCAAGCGTTTTATCAAAGTCGTGAAATGGTGTGCCATCGGCAGTGTGCTGCTGGTGCTGCTGTTTCGTGTCGTGCCGCCACCGCTCACTGCGCTGATGGTGGAGCGCAAGGTCGAATCCTGGGTCGACGGCGAGCCGATTGACCTGCAGCGCACGTGGGTGGCGTGGGATGAGATTTCCGATGACCTCAAGGTGGCGGTGATGGCCGGTGAAGACCAGCGCTTCCCGCAGCACTGGGGTTTTGATTTTGGCGCGATTCAGGCGGCATTGCTGCACAACGAGCGCGGTGGCTCGATTCGGGGCGCCAGTACGCTGAGCCAGCAGGTGTCGAAAAACCTGTTCCTGTGGAGCGGCCGCAGTTACTTGCGCAAAGGCCTGGAGGCGTGGTTTACCGGGTTGATCGAGGTCTTTTGGCCCAAGCAGCGGATTCTTGAGGTGTACCTCAACAGCGTGGAGTGGGATGAAGGCGTGTTCGGCGCGGAGGCGGCGGCGCGGCATCACTTTGGAGTGAGCGCCAAGGGGCTTTCGCGCCAGCAGGCGAGCTATTTGGCGGCGGTGCTGCCTAACCCGCGAGTGTGGAGTGCCAGCCATCCGACGGCGTATGTGGCGCGGCGGGCGGCATGGATTCGTCAACAGATGAGCCAGTTGGGCGGGGACGGTTACTTGGTGGAGTTGAATAACTCGCGCAAGGCACCATGGGCCGACTGACATCCCCCCAAAAAAAATGTGGGAGGCCGCTTGCTCCCGATAGCGGTAGATCAGTCAATTTGATCTCGACTGACACTCAGCTATCGGGAGCAAGCGCCCTCCCACACGTTGACCGCGTCGCAGATTAAGCGGCGATCGACAGCTTCAGCTTGTTCATCGCGCTTTTCTCAAGCTGACGAATCCGCTCGGCCGACACGTTGTACTTCTGTGCCAGGTCGTGCAGCGTGGCTTTTTCTTCTGCCAGCCAGCGCTGGTAGAGGATGTCACGGCTGCGGTCGTCCAACACTTCCAGCGCTTCGTGCAGGTTGTGGTTGGAGTTGTCGCTCCAGTCGGCGTCTTCCAGTTGACGCGCCGGGTCGTACCGGTGGTCTTCCAGGTAGTTGGCCGGCGATTGGAAAGCGCTGTCGTCGTCCGCTTCTGCGGCCGGGTCGAAGGCCATGTCATGGCCGGTCAGGCGACTTTCCATCTCGCGCACTTCACGTGGCTCCACACCGAGGCTTTCAGCCACACGGTGAACTTCCTCGTTATTCAGCCACGCCAAGCGTTTCTTCTGACTGCGCAGGTTGAAGAACAGCTTGCGCTGGGCCTTAGTGGTCGCGACTTTCACGATGCGCCAGTTGCGCAGAATGAACTCGTGGATTTCCGCCTTGATCCAGTGCACAGCAAACGACACCAAGCGCACGCCCATCTCAGGGTTAAAGCGCTTTACAGCCTTCATCAGGCCGACGTTGCCTTCCTGAATCAGGTCAGCCTGGGCCAGGCCGTAGCCGCTATAGCTACGGGCGATATGTACGACAAAACGCAGGTGGGCGAGCACCATCTGCCGAGCCGCCCCCAAATCCTGCTCATAGTAGAGACTCTCGGCCAGTTCACGCTCCTGCTCCGGCGTCAGCAATGGAATGCTGTTGACCGTGTGCACGTAGGCCTCCAGGTTCGCACCCGGGACCAGAGCATAAGCAGGTTGCAAAGAAGTGGTCATACGAAAAAACCTCCGACTCACATAACTCGTGCAGTTCAGCACTGCGAAAATTGACCGGGAACCGTAGGACAAGTTCCCTAAACCACTGATACGGTCAATACAAACGAAACCACATTAATCTGACATTAACTACTTCGGCGCCAGCTCACGTAAGTGACGAGCGACCGCAATCCACGCACCGATATACCCCAACAATACCGCGCCAAGCAAGAGTGACAGACCATCGGCGACCGGCACGCCAGCCAAGGCGAAATCGCTGCCGTACAAGCCGGCAAGCCCGACCACCGCGTCGTTCAGCCAGTCCAGGCCAAAAGCCAGCACGCCCCAGGACAAAATCCCGGCACCGAAGCCATAAAGCGCGCCCATGTACAGAAAAGGACGACGCACATAGCTGTCTGTGCCGCCGACCAGTTTAATCACTTCTATCTCGGTGCGACGGTTTTCAATATGAAGACGAATGGTATTACCTATCACCAAAAGTAATGCAGACACCAACAACACCGTCAGACCGAACACAAAGCGGTCGCCCAGCTTGAGAATCGCGGCCAGGCGCTCTACCCAGACTAGATCAAGTTGCGCCTGTTGCACCTTCGGCATCTCTGCGAGTTTTTGTCGCAGGGCTTCAAGCGCCGGTTTATCGACTTCGTTCGGCGTCACCAGCACCACGCCCGGCAGCGGGTTCTGCGGCAGCTCTTTAAGCGCCTCGCCCAGGCCGGATTGCTGCTGAAACTCCTCAAGGGCCTGGTCGCGACTGATGTACTCGGCATCCGCTACACCCGGCAGGTTCTTGATGTCATCGCGTAGGCTTTCGCCGTCTTTGGCACTGGCGTCGAGGTTCAGGTACAGGGAAATCTGCGCCGCACGCTGCCAGGAACCGCCCAGACGCTCGACATTATTAAGCAGCAGCGACAAACCCATCGGCAGGCTCAGCGCCACAGCCATCACCAAGCAGGTAAAAAAGCTGCCGATCGGCTGCTTGCCCAGGCGGCGCAGGCTGTCGAGCAGGCTGGCGCGATGGCTTTCGATCCAGGCGCGCAGCAGCGTGCTGAAATCCGGGCCATCGTCTTCGTCGCGTTTTTTCTTCTGCGGTTGCGGGTCGGCGGCTTTTGGCGCCACGCGCTCGGAGACTTTAGGGCTGCGTGTTGCACTCATACGCCAGCCTCCCCGTCGCCGATCAGGCGGCCGCGCTGCAGGGTCAGCATGCGATGGCGCATGCGCGCGATCAGCGCCAGGTCGTGACTGGCGATCAGCACGCTGGTGCCCAAACGGTTGATGTCTTCGAACACGCCCATGATCTCGGCCGCCAGGCGCGGATCGAGGTTACCGGTGGGTTCGTCCGCCAGCAGCAAGGCTGGGCGGTGGACAATGGCGCGGGCGATACCGACGCGTTGTTGCTGCCCGGTCGACAGGTCGCCCGGGTACAGGTCGGTCTTGTCCGACAGCGCCACGCGCTCCAGCGCCGAATCCACACGCTTGACAATCTCGGCCTTGGACAGGCCGAGGATCTGCAACGGCAAGGCAATATTGTTGAACACCGTGCGGTCGAACAGCAACTGATGGTTCTGGAACACCACGCCGATCTGACGGCGCAGGAAAGGAATCTGTGCATTGCTGATGGTGGCCAGATCCTGACCTGCCAGCAGCAACTTGCCGGTGGTCGGGCGCTCCATGGCCAGTAACAATCGCAGCAACGTACTTTTGCCCGCGCCCGAATGACCGGTCACGAACAAGAATTCGCCGCGACGCACTCGAAAGCTCAGCTCATGCAAGCCCACATGCCCGTTGGCGTAGCGTTTACCGACCTGTTCGAATCGAATCATGAACGCTCCCGCTCGGCAAAGAGTGCCTGTACAAAGGGTTCGGCTTCAAAGGTGCGCAAGTCGTCGATGCCTTCACCGACGCCGATGTAACGAATCGGCAACCCAAACTGTTTAGCCAGGGCGAAGATCACGCCGCCTTTGGCTGTGCCGTCGAGCTTAGTCAATGCCAGGCCAGTCAGTTGCACCGTCTGGTTGAATTGTTTGGCCTGGCTGATGGCGTTTTGCCCAGTGCCTGCGTCAAGCACCAGCAAGACCTCGTGCGGCGCCTCGGCGTCGAGCTTGCTGATGACGCGGCGTACCTTTTTCAACTCTTCCATCAAGTTGTCTTTGGTGTGCAGGCGACCGGCGGTATCGGCAATCAATACGTCGATGTTACGGGCCTTGGCAGCTTGCACGGCATCGAAGATGACGGACGCAGAGTCGGCGCCGGTGTGCTGGGCGATGACAGGAATCTTGTTGCGCTCACCCCAGACCTGCAACTGTTCCACGGCAGCGGCGCGGAAGGTGTCACCGGCAGCGAGCATGACTTTCTTGCCTTCCAACTGCAGCTTTTTCGCCAGTTTGCCGATGGTGGTGGTTTTGCCGGCGCCATTGACACCGACCACCAGGATCACAAACGGCTTGTTCGGCGTGATCACCAGCGGCGCTTCTACCGGCTTGAGCATCGCAGCCAGCTCAGCCTGGAGAGACTTGTAGAGGGCGTCGGCGTCAGTCAACTGCTTACGTGCGACCTTCTGGGTCAGGCTCTGGATGATCACCGCAGTAGCTTCAACACCCACGTCGGCCGTCAGCAGACGGGTTTCGATGTCTTCCAGCAGTTCGTCATCGATGACCTTTTTGCCCAGGAACAGGCTGGCCATGCCTTCGCCAATACTGGCGCTGGTCTTGCTCAGGCCCTGCTTGAGGCGCGCGAAGAAGCCCGTTTTGCTGGTTTCGGTGGCAGCGGTGACCGGCTCTTGCTCGACAGACGGCTCGTTAACGGCAGGCGCGGCCACGACCACAGGAACAGGCGTCGGCTCAACCACGACCTGCGCAGGCACGTCGACTACTGGCGGCGCTTCGACCACCACGTCCACCGGCTCAACCACGGATGGAATCGGCGGCGCCACATGCTCGGCCTGCACATCGGCAACCAGTGCCACGGGCTCTTCAGCCACTGGTAGCTCAGGCCACGGCGTGTGCTCGGCCTCAGGTTCCGGCTCAGCTTCAGCCACCGGCTGCAACACCGGCTCGGCCATCGGCAACACCACCGGTGCCGGGATTTCAGCGACCGGCTCGGCTTCTACTATCGGTTCAGGGAGAGGCTCAGATTGAACCTGCGGCTGTTCGACGACGGTTTCCTGCGGCTTTTTGCGCAGCCATCCGAACAGGCCTTTTTTCTCGCCAGCCGCAGCTGGGCTCTTCTTGTCGTCGTTGGAACCAAACATGGAGGACGGCTATCTCAAAGTAGCGATGCGCCAGGGCGCTTCGGTAAATAAATTCGATGCAGAACAGACTGCTTTAACGCTCGCTTGTTCATGCGCAACATTTTGTAAGGCGTAAATAAAGGCCTCAACAAATCGTTTCAATAAAGGACTGAAGCGATAACATCGGCGAAAAATGGAATATCGTCGGGGAAAACCACCCTCTACTCCAATATTTCTACGACTGGATCTGGGACAAGATGGCCGCCGCAGTGGCCGTCCCTAAATCGGATCAGTATCCTAGCACCTCCTCGCCCGCCGACGCTAAGACCACGCGGGCAGCCCAACAGGTTTAAAAACGAATGAATGCTCTAGCCCGCCGCGCTGCAGGCCTGCTGCTCAGCACAGTTTGTCTGCCCCTTTCAGCCTTGGCTGCCGACCCACAACCCACCCATGAATTTACCCTGGATAACGGCCTCAAAGTGGTCGTGCGCGAAGATCATCGCGCGCCGGTGGTGGTTTCCCAGGTCTGGTACAAGGTGGGTTCCAGCTACGAAACCCCGGGCCAGACCGGTTTGTCCCACGCCCTTGAACACATGATGTTCAAAGGCAGCGCCAAGGTCGGCCCCGGCGAAGCCTCGCTGATCCTGCGCGACCTGGGCGCCGAAGAAAATGCCTTCACCAGCGATGACTACACCGCCTACTACCAAGTGCTGGCCCGTGACCGCCTGGGTGTCGCCTTCGAGCTGGAAGCCGACCGCATGGCCAGCCTGCGCCTGCCGGCCGATGAGTTCAGCCGCGAGATCGAGGTCATCAAGGAAGAGCGCCGCTTGCGCACCGACGATAACCCGATGTCCAAGGCCTACGAGCGCTTCAAGGCCATGGCCTACCCGGCCAGCGGTTACCACACGCCGACCATCGGCTGGATGGCCGACCTGGAACGCATGAAAGTCGAAGAGCTGCGCCACTGGTATCAATCCTGGTATGTACCGAACAACGCCACGCTGGTGGTAGTCGGTGACGTGACCCCGGATGAGGTCAAGAACCTGGCTCAGCGTTATTTCGGCCCAATCCCCAAGCGTGATGTGCCACCCGCGAAAATCCCACTGGAGCTCGCCGAGCCCGGCGAACGCCTGCTGACCCTGCACGTGCAGACCCAACTGCCGAGCGTGATCCTGGGCTTCAACGTGCCAGGCCTGGCCACCGCCGAAGACAAACGCTCGGTACAGGCCCTGCGCCTGCTCTCGGCCCTGCTCGATGGCGGCTACAGTGCACGTATTTCGGAGCAACTGGAACGCGGTGAAGAGCTGGTATCCGCCGCCTCCACCAGCTACGACGCCTACACCCGGGGTGACAGCCTGTTCACCCTGACGGCCACGCCGAACCAGCAGAAGAAAAAGACCATTGCCCAAGCCGAAGCCGGCCTGTGGCGCCTGCTGGACGAATTGAAAGCCAAACCGCCGACCACCGAAGAACTGGAGCGCATCCGCGCCCAAGTCATTGCCGGCGTGGTCTACCAGCGTGATTCCATCACCAGCCAGGCCACCGCCATCGGCTCCCTGGAAACCGTCGGGCTGTCCTGGAAACTGATGGACACCGAGTTGGCCGACCTGCAAAGCGTGACCCCGGAAGATATCCAGAAGGCCGCACGGACTTATTTCACCCGCGAGCGTTTGAGCGTCGCCCATGTTTTGCCTGAGGAGACCGCTCATGAGTGATCGCAAAAACAGCCGCCTGATCTTTCCCTGCCTGGTCGTCGTCACATTGATCGCCGCCAGCGCCGTGTACTTCCTGCGCCCAAGCGAATCTGTCGCGAGCCAGGCGTTGGACAAGGCCCAATCGGCCAGCAAACTGCAATCCCTGGCGGAGCTGGACGGCAAGGCGCCGACCAACCGCAAGCTCGACGTGCAAACCTGGACCACCGCCGAAGGCGCCAAGGTGCTGTTCGTCGAAGCCCACGAGTTGCCGATGTTCGACATGCGCATCCTGTTCGCCGCCGGCAGCAGCCAGGACGGCAACACACCCGGCTTGGCACTGCTGACCAACGCCATGCTCAACGAAGGTGTACCGGGTAAGGATGTCAGCCAGATCGCCAGCGGTTTTGAAGGCCTGGGCGCCGACTTCGGCAATGGCGCCTACCGCGACATGGCGCTGGTGTCCCTGCGCAGCCTGAGTGACAGCGACAAGCGCGATGCTGCGCTGGCACTGTTTGATGACGTGATCGGCAAGCCAACCTTCCCGGCCGACTCCCTGGCGCGGATCAAAAATCAAATCCTCGCCGGGTTTGAATACCAGAAACAGAACCCGGCCAAACTCGCCAGCCTTGAGCTGTTCAAGCGCCTGTACGGTGACCACCCTTACGCTCACCCGAGCGAAGGCACGCCTGAAAGCATTCCGAAGATTACCCTCGAGCAGTTGCAGGCCTTCCACGCCAAGGCTTACGCCGCTGGTAATGCGGTGATCGCAGTGGTCGGCGACCTGACTCGCGCTGAGGCCGAGGCCATGACCGCCAAGGTCTCCGCGTCGCTGCCTAAAGGCCCGGCCCTGGCGAAAATCACCCAGCCGACCGAACCGAAAGCCGGCCTGAGCCATATTGAGTTCCCGTCCAAGCAGACGCACCTGCTGTTCGCGCAACTGGGCATCGACCGCGCCGACCCGGACTACGCAGCCTTGTCCTTGGGCAACCAGATCCTCGGCGGCGGCGGCTTCGGCACCCGCTTGATGAGCGAAGTCCGCGAGAAGCGCGGCCTGACGTACGGCGTGTACTCCGGCTTCTCGCCGATGCAGGTACGTGGCCCGTTCATGATCAACCTGCAGACCCGCGCCGAAATGAGCGGCGGTACCCTGCGCCTGGTTGAAGATGTGCTGGCCGACTACCTCAAGACCGGCCCGACGCAAAAGGAGCTGGACGACGCCAAGCGTGAGCTGGCTGGCAGCTTTCCGCTGTCCACCGCGAGCAACGCCGATATCGCGGGGCAGTTGGGCGCCATGGGTTTCTACCACCTGCCGCTGAGCTATCTGGAAGATTTCATGAAACAATCCCAGGCCCTGACCGTAGAGCAGGTCAAGGCTGCCATGAATAAACACTTAAGCGCCGACAAGATGGTCATCGTGACCGCCGGCCCGACGATTGCGCAAAAGCCACTACCGCCCCCCACTGATAAACCTGCCGAGCAGCCGCTCGGGGTTCCGGAGCATTAATGGCCAGTTCATCTCGCCCGAAAAAACCCGTCCACAACGTGCATAACGGTGTGGGCCAACTGCGCATCATTGGCGGTGAATGGGGCAGCCGCAAGCTGAGCTTCCCCGACGTCGTAGGCCTGCGCCCGACGCCGGACCGCGTGCGTGAAACCCTGTTCAACTGGCTCGCGCCATACATTGGCGGGGCCAAAGTGCTGGACCCGTTCGCCGGCAGCGGCGCGCTGTTCCTGGAGGCGCTGTCCCGTGGCGCGGCCCAGGGCCAGGCGCTGGACGCCAGCAATGTGGCGGTGTCCAGCCTCAAGGAACACTTGGGCACGTTGCGCTGCACCACCGGCCAGGTTCAGACCGCCGACGCGCTGCGCTACCTGCAAACCCAGGCGGCGACTGAATACGACGTGGTGTTCCTCGACCCGCCGTTCAATCAGAACCTGTTGCCGACCGTGTGTGCGTTGCTAGAAGAGCAACAGTGGCTGGCTGCGGATGCGTGGATCTACACTGAGAGTGAAACCGCGCCGTCTACGCTCGGTCTTCCGGGCAGCTGGCGCCTGCACCGTGAGCAAAAGTCCGGTCGGGTGTACTACGCGTTGTGGCATCGGTTGCTAGAAAGCGCTGCCTAGTCTTTCAGCCTGGCTTCAATTGTGGCGAGGGAACTTGCTCGCTCGCCACAGTGAGTTCGCTTGCTACCGAGAGTTACATGACCCCTTCCTCTGACCTGTTCAAACCCGCCTTCGGCCTCGGCAACCCCCACCTGCAAACCTTGTGGGGGCCGCTGTGGCGCCCCACCACTCACATCGAACGCCAACGCGAACGCCTGTGGCTGGATGACGGCGATTTTCTCGACCTCGACTGGCACGGCCCGCATGACGCGCGAGCGCCTTTGGTGCTGGTGCTGCACGGGCTGACCGGCTCGTCCAATTCACCTTACGTGGCGGGCCTGCAAAAAGTCCTCGCCGTTCAAGGCTGGGCAAGCGCAGCGTTGAACTGGCGCGGGTGCTCGGGAGAGCCCAACCTCTTGGCGCGCAGCTACCACTCGGGCGCCAGCGAAGACTTGGCGGCAGCGATTGCCCATCTGCGTGCCAAGCGCCCGTTGGCGCCGTTGTATGCCGTGGGCTATTCGCTGGGCGGCAATGTGCTGCTCAAGCACTTGGGGGAAACCGGCGTAAGGTCGGGGCTGCAAGGCGCGGCGGCGGTGTCGGTGCCGTTTCGTCTGGATCAGTGTGCAGATCGCATTGGGCTGGGGTTTTCGCGGGTTTATCAGAAGCACTTCATGCGCGAGATGCTGACGTATATCCGCGTCAAGCAAAGCCGGTTTTTACAGGACGGGCGGTCAGATGGGCTCAAAGCCCTGGAGTCACTGGGTTCTCTTGAGAAGATGCGCACGTTCTGGGACTTCGACGGGCGGGTGACCGCGCCGCTGCACGGTTTCCTCAGCGCCGAGGACTATTACCGTCGTGCATCGAGCCGCTATTACCTGGGCGATATTCGTACGCCGACGCTGGTTATCCAGGCGGCCGATGACCCGTTCGTGTTCGCCCACAGCCTGCCCGAAGCCAGTGAACTGTCGGAATGCACCGAGTTCGAGTTGCTGGCCAAGGGTGGACATGTGGGGTTTGTCGAGGGTTCGCTGAAGCGCCCCAGCTACTACCTGGAACGCCGGATCCCCCAATGGCTGCTGGCACGCCAAGGTTAACAATTGGATTTACACACCCGGTCATTCAGTCGCCGGTTGCAACTTCCCGCGCAGGATCAGTAATCCATTCGCTCCACGAGCCCGCATATAACTTGCCCAATGGGTAACCCGCCAGGCTCAGGGCAAACAAGTTGTGGCACGCCGTCACGCCCGAACCGCAATACGCCACCAGTTCATCCGGCGAGCGGCCCTGCAACTGCGCGGCGAAACGCTGCTTGAGCTGCTCCGCCGGCAGGAAGCGACCGTCACTGCCCAGGTTTTCGTTGAACGCCGCACATTGCGCGCCCGGAATATGCCCGGCGATGGGATCGATGGGCTCCACGTCGCCACGAAAACGTGCTTGGGCGCGGGCATCAATCAAGGTCAAGCCCGGTTCGCCCAGGCGCTTTTGCAGGTGTTCTGCGTCCAACAGGAGATGGTTGTCGGGCGTGCCGGCAAACGTTCCCGGCTCAACCACCGGCGCATCCAGGCTCAGCGGGAAGCCCGCCGCGTGCCAGGCCTTCAGGCCACCGTCCAGAATAAATACGCCTTCACGCTTGCCCAGCCAGGCCAGCAACCACCAGCCGCGGGCGGCATAGGCGCCGGGGCCGTCGTCATACAGCACGATGTCGGAGTCGGCATTGATGCCCCACGCCCGCAGTTGCGCAACCAAGGCGTCCGGTGCCGGCAATGGGTGCCGCCCGCTCACGCCTTTGGTCACCGGCCCGCTGAGGTGGCGCTCCAGGTCAGCATATTGCGCCCCCTCAATGTGCCCTTCAACGTAGCTGCAAAGCCCGTAGTCCGGGTCTTCCAGGGCAAAGCGGCAATCCAGAATAACTAAGCCGTCGGGCTTCTGGCGCTCGGCGAGTTGCTGGGGGCTGATCAGTTGGGCAAGCGGCATGACGGACTCCTGTGAGCAAATTCGGGAAAGGTCCTACTTCACTTCTTCCAGTGCCTGGTTCAACGGCACATAAAACTCTTTGAACAAAGCATCTACCGCCTCTTTCGCCTGGGGCGTGACAAACCCCGCCTCCAACACCAGCACCTGATACACCCCACGCTTGATCGCCTCAGCGCTCAAATGGGCGGAATTTTCATTGGTGGTGCACAGGAAACGCACCCACGAGGTGAGGATGATCCAGGCATTGAGCGTGAGGGCTTCGGTTTGCACCGGGTCCATAGACAGGATGCCAGCGTCAACAAACCCCTGATAGATGGCGTTTCCCTGGATCAGGCAGCGCTGGGAAAAACGCCGGTAGCCGGTGGCAAGTTCCGGGTCGCTTTCCAGCAGGTGTTCGAGGTCGCGGTGCAGGAACCGGTAGCGCCACATGCCGGCCAGTACGGCCTGCAGGTAGAAGCGCTTGTCTTCGACGGTGACGGCGCGGCCTTGGGGTGGGCGCAGAAAACTGTCTACCAGGGCTTCATATTCACGAAACAGCACGGCGATGATCGCCTGCTTGTTGGGGAAGTGGTAGTACAGGTTGCCCGGGGAAATTTCCATATGGGCGGCAATATGGTTGGTACTGACGCTGCGCTCGCCCTGCTGGTTAAAAAGCTCCAGGCTGGTTTGCACAATGCGCTCGCTGGTCTTTACTCGTGGTGCCATAGGGGATCAGCTTCTAAACACGTGATGGCGCATCTTACGGCCTATCCTTGCTTGGATAAAACCGCCTGCTGCTGCAATGACATTTGACAATTTAGAGCAATAACTCTAAAAATCCAGGTAGACCTATAACAATTGGGAACCTGCGCCATGTCAGCCACCATTGCCTACCTGCAAGATTCCCAGGCGCTGGATCAACTCCACGACCTGTTCGACGCCCAACGCCGCGCCTATGCCGCCAACCCGATGCCGCAGGCGGCGCAGCGCCAGCAATGGCTCAAGGCCTTGCGTGACGTGCTCAGCGACGAACGTCACGCGTTGATCAACGCGATCAGCCAGGACTTCAGCCACCGCAGTGCAGACGAGACCTTGTTCGCCGAACTGATGCCGAGCCTGCATGGCATTCACTACGCCAGCAAACACCTTAAAGGCTGGATGAAACCTTCCCGTCGCGCCGTAGGCATTGCCTTCCAACCGGCATCGGCCAAAGTCATCTATCAACCTCTGGGCGTGGTCGGGGTGATCGTGCCGTGGAACTACCCGCTGTATTTGGCCATTGGCCCACTGGTCGGCGCTTTGGCGGCCGGTAATCGGGTGATGCTCAAGCTCAGCGAGTCCACGCCCGCCACGGGTCAATTGCTCAAGGCGCTGTTGGCGAAAATCTTCCCCGAAGACCTGGTGTGTGTGGTGCTAGGAGAAGCTGAAGTAGGCATGGCGTTTTCCAAATTACGCTTTGATCACCTGCTGTTCACCGGCGCCACCAGTATCGGCAAGCACGTGATGCGCGCCGCCGCCGAGCACCTCACGCCGGTCACACTGGAACTGGGCGGCAAATCGCCAGCCATCGTTTCCGCCGACGTGCCGCTCAAGGACGCCGCCGAGCGCATCGCGTTCGGTAAATGCCTGAATGCCGGGCAAACCTGCGTGGCACCGGACTACGTGCTGGTGCCGGAAGACCGCGTTGAGGGGTTCGTCGAGGCTTACAGCAAGGCGGTTCACGGGTTTTATCCGACCCTGGCCGACAACCCGGATTACACAGCAATCATTAACGAGCGGCAGCAGGCCCGGCTGAATGCCTACGTCAAGGACGCCACCGACAAAGGCGCCACCCTGATTGCGCTGTACGACCAAGGCCAGGCACGGCGCATGGCCCATAGCCTGTTGCTGAATGTCAGCGATGAAATGACCGTGATGCAGGACGAAATCTTCGGCCCGGTGCTGCCGATCGTGCCGTATCGCGGCATCGACCAGGCATTTACCTACATCAACCAACGCCCTCGCCCATTGGCCCTGTACTACTTCGGCTACAACAAGGGCGAGCAGAACCGCGTACTCCACGAAACCCACTCAGGCGGCGTTTGCCTGAACGATACCTTGCTGCACGTGGCCCAGGACGACATGCCCTTCGGCGGTATCGGCCCGTCGGGCATGGGCCATTACCACGGCCACGAAGGGTTCCTCACGTTCAGCAAGGCCAAGGGGGTGCTGGTGAAGCAGCGCTTGAACGCCGCGAAGTTGATCTACCCGCCCTACGGCAAGTCGATCCAGAAGTTGATTCAAAAGCTGTTCGTTCGCTGATTCCGCCACCTTCGGGATAACAATAACAATGAACCCTAGCCTGACTGAAACACCTGCGCTGTCGCGGCGCGGCGTCCTGAAAATCGGCCTATGCGCCAGTGCTTTCCTGGCAACCGCAGGGCTGGGCGCCAGCCTCAGCGGCTGCTCCAGCAGCACCCCGGCCAGCGGCTTTGCCATGCTGCGCAGCAGTGACTTGCCGTTCTTGCGCGCGGTGATCCCGGTACTGCTCGAAGGCGCGGCCAGCGCCCAGGATGTAGTCGCCGGAATTGAAGACACCCTGAAAAAGCTCGACTACAGCCTGCAGCATCTATCGCCAGAGATGTTCAAGCTTACCCAGCAACTGTTCGACGTATTGAGCATGGGCATCACCCGCGGCCCACTGACCGGTATTTGGGGCAGTTGGGAACACGCCAGTGGCGAGCAGATCCGCAACTTCCTGCACCGCTGGGAAAACAGCTACTTGAACCTGCTGCGTATGGGCCAGGGCTCGCTGCTCAAGCTGGTAATCATGGCCTGGTACTTCCGCCCGCAGTCCTGGGCACATTGCGGCTACCCCGGGCCGCCGAAGATCTGACTTTGATAACCCATTCGAAACTGTGGGAGCGGGCTTGCTCGCGCCCACATTGACCGCAACTTCGTAGCGTTTAACTCATAAAAACAAGAGTGCACTTCTATGCCCGTACCCGATCTGTTCCGCGACGGCCTGGCCCGCGGCTGGAAAACCCACAATGGCGCTGCCCTAGACGGCGATCTGACCCTGGAAGCCGATGTGGCAATTATCGGCAGCGGTGCCGGTGGCGGTACCACGGCCGAGGTCCTCAGCGCCGCCGGCTACAAGGTGCTGCTGATCGAAGAAGGCCCGCTCAAGACCAGCAGCGACTTCAAGCTGCTCGAAGACGAGGCTTATGCCAGCCTGTACCAGGAAGGTATCGGCCGCATGAGCAAGGACGGCGCGATCACCATTCTGCAGGGCCGGGCGGTGGGCGGCACCACGTTAATCAACTGGACGTCGAGCTTTCGCACGCCCGATGCCACTCTTTCCCACTGGGCCAGTGAGTACGCGGTAAAAGGCCACAGCAGCGCCGAGATGGCGCCGTGGTTCGAGACGATGGAACAGCGCCTGGGCATCGCCCCGTGGGCTATCCCACCGAATGCCAACAATGATGTGATCCGCAAAGGCTGTGAAAAGCTCGGTTACAGCTGGCACGTGATCCCACGCAACGTGCGCGGCTGCTTCAATCTCGGCTATTGCGGCATGGGTTGCCCGGTCAACGCCAAGCAGTCGATGCTGGTGACCACCATTCCGTCCACGCTGGAGAAGGGCGGCGAACTGCTGTATCTCGCCCGCGCAGAACGACTCAAATACAGCGGCGACACCATCAGCAGCCTGGAATGCGTGGCGATGGACGAACGCTGCGTGGCGCCCACCGGGCGCAAGATTACGGTCAAGGCCAAGCATTACGTGCTCGCGGGCGGTGGCATCAACAGCCCAGCACTGCTGATGCGCTCGGACGCGCCCGACCCGCATTCGCGCGTGGGCAAGCGAACGTTCCTGCACTTGGTGAACTTCTCCGCCGGCGTGTTCGATGACGTGATCAACCCGTTCTACGGCGCGCCGCAGTCGATTTACTCCGATCACTTCCAATGGCTGGACGGCACCACCGGCAAAATGTCCTACAAGCTGGAGGCACCGCCGTTACACCCGGGATTGGCCAGCACCCTGTTCGGCGGCTACGGCACGGGGAACGCGCTCGACATGAGCCAATTGCCCCACACCCACGCCATGCTCGCGCTGCTGCGCGACGGTTTCCACCCCGACAGCCCTGGCGGCACAGTGGAATTACGCGGGGACGGCACGCCGGTGCTCGACTACCAGGTTTCGCCCTACGCGTGGGACGGCCTGCGCCGTGCCTTCCACAGCATGGCCGAGATTCAGTTCGCGGCGGG
The DNA here is from genome assembly GCF_900624995.1 of Pseudomonas antarctica. Taxonomy (GTDB): domain Bacteria; phylum Pseudomonadota; class Gammaproteobacteria; order Pseudomonadales; family Pseudomonadaceae; genus Aquipseudomonas; species Aquipseudomonas antarctica. Next base: position 63,320 of record NZ_UYXQ01000005.1, on the reverse strand, counting down.
CGCCAAGTCAGTCAAGCCGCTGCATCACGATGCCCGTTACGTGAACACCCTGGCCGAGGCGCGCAGCCTGATCGACGGTCTGAGCCTGGAATTGCATCGAACCACACTGGGCAGCGCCCACGTGATGGGCGGTTGCGCCATGGGCGAAGATCCAAAAAACGCAGTGGCCGACAGCCTCGGCCGCCATCACCAGTTGCGCAACCTGTCGATCCACGACGGCTCGTTATTCCCCACCAGTATTGGGGCTAACCCGCAATTGTCAGTGTACGGATTAACCGCACAACTGGCGACGGCATTAGCCGAACGTCTGAAAACAGCGTGAAAAAACACGGTATTCGCCATGTCTATACTGCTTTCTTCTGCATAAGTTGACTTGGCCGACCGGGATGGCTGCGATACCATCCGGTTCCCCAACGGACTCCGCCAGGACGACGCGATGAACCGAGTGTTGTACCCAGGAACCTTCGACCCGATTACCAAAGGCCATGGCGATCTGGTCGAACGCGCCTCTCGCCTGTTCGACCATGTGATCATCGCAGTCGCTGCCAGCCCCAAGAAAAACCCGCTGTTTCCCCTGGAACAGCGCGTGGAACTGGCGCGTGAGGTCACCAAGCACCTGCCCAACGTAGAAGTGGTGGGTTTCTCGACCTTGCTGGCGCACTTCGCCAAAGAGCAGAACGCCAATGTGTTCCTGCGTGGCCTGCGCGCGGTGTCGGACTTCGAGTATGAATTCCAGCTGGCCAACATGAACCGTCAACTGGCGCCGGACGTGGAGAGCCTGTTCCTCACGCCGTCCGAGCGTTACTCGTTCATTTCCTCGACGTTGGTGCGTGAGATCGCCGCTCTGGGCGGAGATATCACCAAGTTCGTGCACCCGGCCGTGGCGGACGCGCTGACGTTGCGCTTCAAGAAATAATTTCTGATAAACGGGCTTGCCTGTGCTGAGCCTGGCTTGCCTGTGGCGAGCGGGCACGCCACAACAAGCTCCGCGCTCGCCACAGCTCGCACTGCGGGCGCCAATGCGGCACAATTGCGCGCATTCGTTTTCAGATGCCCTGGCTGACAGCCCTGGCAGGAGTTTCCATGTCCCTGATCATCACCGACGATTGCATCAACTGCGACGTCTGCGAACCCGAGTGCCCGAACGCTGCGATTTCCCAGGGTGAAGAGATCTACGTGATCGACCCCAACCTGTGCACCCAGTGCGTCGGCCACTACGACGAGCCTCAGTGCCAGCAAGTGTGCCCGGTGGATTGCATTCCGCTGGACGAGGCACACCCTGAGACTGAAGAGCAGTTGATGGAGAAGTACCGGAAAATTACCGGTAAGGCCTAAGGTTCTTTAGTGCCTGCAAGGGCCTCTTCGCGAGCAAGCCCGCGCCCACAGTTGACCGAGCTCCACCATACGAATGCGGTCGAATGTGTGAGCGGGCTTGCTGGCGAAGACGGCATCGGCCATCACATAGCAGTCAGCTCTGACATTTAGGGCAAAACACACTCGCCCGCTGCCCCAGCACCACATTGCGCAACTCCGTCCCGCAGACCTTGCACGCCTCGCCTCCCCGGCCGTAGACGAACAGCTCCTGTTGGAAATACCCCGGTTGCCCGTCGCCACCGATAAAGTCCCGCAATGTGGTGCCGCCACGTTCAATGGCGGCCGCCAGCACGCGTTTGATCTCGATCGCCAGCTTCAGGTAACGCCCGCGTGAAATGCCGCCGGCGGCCCGACGTGGATCAATCCCGGCCGCAAACAGCGCTTCCGTCGCATAGATATTGCCCACGCCCACCACCACCGCGTTGTCCATGATGAACGGCTTCACCGCCATCGACTTGCCGCGGGACCGTTGGAACAGGCGCTCGCCATCAAACAGGTCGGTCAACGGCTCCGGGCCCAGGCGAATCAGCAGTTCGTGGTTGTGCGGGTCCTGGCTCCAGAGCATCGCGCCGAAACGGCGTGGGTCGGTGTAGCGCAGGGCCATGCCCGATTCCAACTCGATATCCACATGCTCATGCTTGGCCGCCGGCATGCCGACTTCCACCAGACGCAAGTTGCCCGACATGCCCAAGTGGCTGATCAAAGTGCCCACTTCAGCATTGATCAACAGGTACTTGGCCCGCCGTTCCACCCGCACGATGCGTTGCCCGGACAGGCGCACATCCAGATCCTCCGGGATCGGCCAGCGCAGGCGCCGTTCACGCACCACCACGCGGCTGACACGCTGGCCTTCCAGGTGTGGCGCAATTCCGCGCCGGGTGGTTTCGACTTCTGGTAACTCGGGCATGTGTACCTCGTGAAGAAAGGGTCAGTGCGCGCCCAGCTCGCGAATCGACAACTTCATGCTTTCAAAGTCGTAATCCGAGAGGCCCACGTAATCCAGCACCAGATGGCCGATAGCATTCCACTCGTGGTCGACGGTCTGGTTACCCAGCACGCGACAGGAGGAGCAGATGTGCTCAGCCATTTTCAGGATCGCCAACAGGTTTTTCAGTTGCGGATTGCGCGACGTCTCATCGCTGAAAACCGCCAGGGCGTTGTGGTGGTTGGCGATGGCGTCGGTCACATGCTCCGGCAGGCGCCAGGACTTGGCCGTGTAATAGCCGACCACTGCGTGGTTAGTATTGAACGCGAGGTTCTCGGTGTCGACCACGCGGCAGTCGGGGCCGGCGTTGGCGTAGGCCTCTTCCAGCACCGTCATGTAATTGGGGAAGCGCTTGAGCATCAACGGCACGCCGCAATCGTGGAACAGGCCCAAGGCATAAGCCTCGTCGACGGCTTGCGAGCCGGTGCGCTTGGCCAGGGTCAGGCAGGTCATGGCCACATCCTGGGCCGTGTCCCAGAAGCGGTTGAGGGTGACGATGGTGTCGTCGCTCATTTCACCCTTGATCGACTGCGCATTGATCAAGTTGATGACCGAACGGCTGCCCAGCAGGTTCACCGCGCGCTGGATCGAGGCGATCTTGTTGCTGAGGCCGTAATACGGCGAGTTGACGATTTTCAGCAAGGCGCCGGACAGGCCTGGGTCCTGGGAGATCAACCGCGCGATCACTTCCAGGTCCGGGTCGGGCATGTACTGCTCCATCTGCAAATCCACCATGATTTGCGGTTGAGGCGGCACGCTGATGCCTTGCAGGGCCTGTTGGATCTGTTCGGCGGAAAGCTCTTGGGACATAAGTACACACTCTGGGCTAGGCGGGGATTCTAACCCTTATGAAGACTTGACCGACACCCAAATGCCGAACTGGAACCGGACTAAATGTGGGAGCGGGCTTGCTCGCGAAAGCGGTGGATCAGCCAATCTATTCGGTGACTGACACCGCGCTTTCGCGAGCAAGCCCGCTCCCACATGTCCGGCGGCGCCGCGAATTCCTGCACAACACGGTATACTCCCGCTCTTTTTTCCGGAGCGACGTCATGTCCCTGCCAAGCCTGCGTCTCAAAGCCAACGCCGATCGTCGTTTGCGCAACGGCCACCTGTGGGTCTACAGCAACGAAATCGACGTGGCCGCCACCCCACTTCACGGCTTCCAGGCAGGCGACCAGGCAATCCTGGAAGCGGCCGGCGGCAAGACCCTCGGTATCGTGGCCATGAGCCCGAACAACCTGATCTGCGCACGCCTGCTGTCGCGCGACATCAAATTGGCGCTGGATAAGTCGCTGCTGGTGCACCGCATCAACGTCGCCCTGTCGCTGCGTGATCGCCTGTTCGACAAGCCGTTCTACCGCCTGATCTACGGCGATTCCGACCTGTTGCCGGGCCTGGTAGTCGACCGTTTCGGCGACATCCTGGTGGTCCAGATCGCTTCGGCGACCATGGAAGCGCACAAAGAAGACGTGATCGCCGCCCTGACCCAAGTGCTCAAGCCGAGCGGCATCCTGTTCAAGAACGACTCCGCCGCGCGCGATGCCGAAGGCCTCAACCGCTACGTTGAAACCGTGTTCGGCCTGGTGCCGGAGTGGGTCGCGCTGGAAGAAAACGGCGTGAAATTCGAAGCCCCGGTGATCCAGGGCCAGAAGACCGGCTGGTTCTACGACCACCGCATGAACCGCGCACGCCTGGCCCCGTATGCCAAAGGCAAACGCGTGCTCGACCTCTACAGCTACATCGGCGGCTGGGGCGTGCAAGCCGCGGCCTTCGGCGCCAGTGAAGTGTTCTGCGTCGACGCCTCCGCCTTCGCCCTCGACGGCGTAGAGCGCAACGCCGCGCTGAACGGCGTTGCCGAGAAGATGACCTGCATCGAAGGCGACGTCTTCGAAGCCTTGAAAGAACTGAAAGCCAGCGAAGAACGCTTCGACGTGATCGTCGCCGACCCACCGGCCTTCATCAAACGCAAAAAAGACATGAAAAACGGCGAGGGCGCCTACCGCCGCCTGAACGAGCAAGCCATGCGCCTGCTCAGCAAGGACGGCATTCTGGTCAGCGCATCGTGCTCGATGCACCTGCCGGAAGACGACCTGCAAAACATCCTGCTGACCAGCGCCCGCCACCTGGACCGCAATATTCAGATGCTCGAACGCGGCGGCCAGGGCCCGGATCACCCGGTGCACCCGGCGATTGCCGAGACGCGTTACATCAAGAGCATTACGTGCCGGTTGCTGCCTAATAGCTAAGCCATAAGCGCAGATCAAACTGTGGGAACGGGCTTGCCCGCTCCCACATTTGGCTCGCGCTGTGTCAGAAATACTTTGCCCCGACGCTGCAGCCACCTCAATCCGGGAAGCCTCTCTCGCCGGTTTTGATTGAATTCCACATTTCGCAGACTAGTATCGGCTTCTGGAATTACTCCGGAAAACAAAAACAATGTCTGAGTCCTACGCCCAGCCCAGTGCCGACGTAAAACGCCAACAGCGCTCGCGCTTCATCCTCATCACCTGCATTTCACTGATCAGCTTCTTCCCGATCAATATTCTGCTGCCCTCGTTCCCTGCTCTGGCTGCCCGGTTCGACACGCCCACCGCAGACATCGCGCTCTCGATCAGCTTATTTACGCTGGTGTTTTCTATCTCCCAACTGGTCGCGGGCCCGCTGTCGGATAAATGGGGGCGCAAGGAAGTCCTGCTCGGCTGCATCACGCTGTCGATCCTCGGTGCGATTGGCTGCGCGCTGGCGTCGGACTACCTGACCTTCCTGCTGTTTCGTACGGTGCAGGCCATGGGCTGCGGCTTTTTCGTGTTGGGCCACGCACTGGTGGAAGACCTGTTCGAAGAACAAGACCGCGCCCGCGTGCGACTCTACTACATGACCCTGAGTGGCTCGTTTGTCGCACTCTCGCCGTTGATCGGCTCATGGCTGCAAACCACCTTCGACTGGCAGGGCAGCTTCTATGGCTTTGCGCTCATGGCACTGGGCATGTTGATTCATGCGTTCTGCATCCTGCCATCCAAGTCCGCCAGCCCGCACCGCGCGCCGGTATCGATCATCGGCACGCTCAAAGCCGTCGCCAGCAACCGCGACTTCCTGCGTTACTGGTGGATCGCTGCACTGGTGTTCGCCTGCTATTTCGCGCTGATCAGCGTGACACCGCTGATGTTCATGGATGCGTTGAAGCTGTCCGAATACCAATACGCGCTGGTGCTGATGGTGTACGGCATTGCCTACCTGCTCGGTGGCGTGGCGGCCTCGTATCTGCAAAAACGCATCTCACTGTCCCGGCAAATCAACATCGGCCTCGGCTTGCTCAGTGTTTCAGGCGTGCTGCTGGCGCTGATCATTCACTACCAGGCCATAACGACCATCACCCTGCTGATTCCCATGCTGATCAGTGCCCTGGCGGTCACGCTGGTAAGGCCTGCCGCCATTTCGGCCGCGATGCTGTTGTTTTCGAGCAGCGCGGGAACGGCGGCATCGGCGGGCAATAGCATCATGTTCCTCACCGCCGCCGTCAGCAGCGCCGCCCTTGCGCAGACTGGCAGCCATTTGCTGATGACCATCGCCATCAGCTTCATTGGGTTCAGCCTGTGGGGGCTACTGACTAACAGGCGGATCGGACGTCGCTAAGGCTCGCGAATGACGGGGGTGAGCAGCATGTCGCTGGACTGCAATTGCCTGTAGCGCGGTGTGACCAACGACACCTTGCCTTCACGGATGTCGTGGATCAGCGTCTCAGTGTCCACATAACCGCCTGGCCATTGTGTCCATAGCAAAGGGCCGCGATCGTCCCACTCGCCTTTCCCATCCAAGGCATAAATGCGCGGCGGCTTGGACTCGTGGTGCACACGGGCGTGGGGCACCACCAACACTTCGCTCTGACCGTCCTGATCGAGGTCGACCGCCCAAAGCACACAGCCGAACTCGCAAATCGAGTCGGGGGTCAAGCTGATATCAACAAACTGCTCGCAGCCTTTGGGCGTAGGGCCAATCCATTCCAGTTCTGGCTTGGGCCGCCGAGCCCGTTCGTTCGCATACCGCTCGCTGTAACTCAGGGCCGTATCGTCCATCCTCTCGCGCAAAGCGCGGCGAGCTTCCGGGTTCAGAACGCGCCCCTGATCCACATCGACCTGCAACTTGGCATAGGCCTGCTCGCCAGCCTTCCCCAGACCAAAACGCAGGTTGTCAGCATCAAATGCTTCAGGCTTGGTGCGCCCGTCGAGCAAGCGACGGACCTGATCGTCGACGCTGAGCCGCACCGGGTCGAGGACGGGCGTATTGATCAACACCAACATCACACACGACAACAACGCCAATGGCGGGTTAGTCGTGCGCAAGTTGCCCAACCAGACCGGCGAGCGCAGGGCCACCGCCCACACCGCAGCCAAACCATACACACCACACACCAACGCTAGGGTCAGGGCGATAAAACGTTGCGGCGACAACGCATATTGCTCGACCCGCAGCCAGCTGGAGTAAAACGCCAACCCTGCGAAAATCGGCAGGCACAATAGGCTCAACTCGATAAAGTGCGTCAGCCATTTCGGATAGGGCCGAGGCTGGTCGCCCGCTTGGAACACGCCGTTGAGCAGGAATAATTGAGCCCCGGCCAGCACCAGCAGAATCGGCGTGGAGTAGCCCGTTGCCCAAATCTGCTTAAGCCCGGTGAACGGCAAGGTCAGGGTAAACAGCACGCTGATCAGTGCAATCATCGGCAACACCCATCTACAAACACCAAAGAGCATGCTGCGCATCTGGCCGATAACTTTCTCGTTGCGTATGCCCATGTACATACCCAGCGCGAACACCAGCGGCAGGCTGATGGACAGGAACCCATCGCTCCAGAGGTAGCGCTCGAAAAATTCGATGCCCAGCATCAGGAACAGTCGGCTCCATAGCATGCCCAACAACCCGCACAACCCCACCAGGATCAGTGCGCCCAGCACAATGAACACACCGTTCCAGGCTTGGTGGAACAGGTCTTCATACCGCCAGCGTTGTCCCTGGGTGACAGGCCAGGCAGACAAAAAGCTGGCGCTGATGTAACTGAGCGGCAGCAGGCTGAAGAGCCACGCAACGATATTCACACCGCCGCCGCCTGCAGGCTCGATGCGGTAACTGATCCACAGCGTCATTGCGCCCACGCACAGGGTGAACACCAGCGCAGGCAGTAAAGCGCGCCAATGCCGAGCCTTATCGGCGAGCAGCTGCAGCGTGGTTCCCCCGACCAAAGCCAGGGTGAGGATGACAAACGATAGCGGCTGACCCAGCGCATGAAGCGTGTTGAAGGAATAGAACACGATCCCTTGGAGCAGGCCGATCAGCAGGTAAAACCCTAAAAACCGATGGGTAACGGGCATTCCAATTCCTTTGGGACGAGGTGTAGGCAGAAGCTCGCCAGTTTAAACAACCTCCCTGTCGCCAGGTATGCCTGCTTGTAGGCCCCGACTTAGTAGCGTGATGGAATCATCTGGCGTCGACAGGCGGTCCAAACTGCGACCCCACGCATCCGACGCTCACACCTGCCCATTCCCTCCCGACACCAGCGGTGTAGAATCGACGCTATTCATCGCCAGTCATCCCCCGGCGGGTTTATGAGCTCGAGGCCCAAGCACGCGGCGATCCCGCGACGCGAGTGGCAACTTTTGGACACGCGGCCATTTTCTGAGTGTTCCAGACGTCAATAGAAGCTCACTCACCTTTAGTACCTGATTAGTAGTACCTGATTAGCCGCCCGGAGTGCTCCATGCCAGATTACCGCTCGAAAACATCCACCCACGGCCGCAACATGGCTGGCGCGCGCGCTCTATGGCGCGCCACGGGGATGAAAGATGACGACTTCAAAAAGCCGATCATCGCGATTGCCAACTCGTTCACCCAGTTCGTACCGGGCCACGTCCACCTCAAAGACCTGGGCCAGCTGGTCGCCCGCGAAATCGAACGCGCCGGTGGCGTCGCCAAAGAATTCAACACCATCGCCGTGGATGACGGCATCGCCATGGGCCATGACGGCATGCTGTATTCCCTGCCGAGCCGCGAGATCATCGCCGACTCCGTGGAATACATGGTCAACGCCCATTGCGCCGACGCCATCGTGTGCATTTCCAACTGCGACAAGATCACCCCCGGCATGCTGATGGCCGCCCTGCGCCTGAACATCCCGGTGATCTTCGTGTCCGGCGGCCCGATGGAAGCCGGCAAGACCAAGCTCGCCTCCCACGGCCTTGACCTGGTAGACGCCATGGTCATCGCCGCCGATTCCAGCGCGTCCGACGAGAAGGTCGCGGAATACGAACGCAGCGCCTGCCCGACCTGCGGGTCGTGCTCCGGCATGTTCACCGCCAACTCGATGAACTGCCTGGTCGAAGCCCTGGGCCTGGCCTTGCCGGGCAACGGCTCCACATTGGCCACCCACAGCGACCGCGAGCAGCTATTCCTGCAGGCCGGCCGCACCATCGTCGAGCTGTGCAAGCGCTACTACACCGAAAACGATGAGTCGGTGTTGCCGCGCAACATCGCCAACTTCAAGGCGTTCGAAAACGCCATGACCCTGGACATCGCCATGGGCGGTTCCACCAACACCATCCTGCACTTGCTGGCCGCCGCGCAAGAAGCCGAGATCGACTTCGACCTGCGCGACATCGACCGCCTGTCCCGCCACGTGCCGCAGTTGTGCAAAGTCGCGCCGAACATCCAGAAGTACCACATGGAAGACGTGCACCGCGCCGGCGGGATCTTCTCGATCCTCGGTTCCCTGGCCCGTGGTGGCCTGTTGCACACCGACCTGCCGACCGTGCACAGCAAATCCCTGGCCGAAGGCATCGCCAAATGGGACATCACCCAGACCACCGACGAAGCCGTGCATCACTTCTTCAAGGCAGGCCCGGCCGGCATCCCGACGCAAACCGCGTTCAGCCAGTCGACCCGCTGGGAAACTCTCGACGACGACCGTGAAAACGGCTGCATCCGCAGTGTCGAGCACGCCTACTCGCAAGAAGGCGGCCTGGCCGTGTTGTACGGCAACATCGCCCTCGACGGCTGCGTAGTCAAAACCGCTGGCGTGGACGAGTCGATCCACGTCTTCGAAGGCCGCGCCAAGATCTACGAAAGCCAGGACAGCTCGGTTCGCGGCATTCTTGCTGACGAGGTGAAAGAAGGCGATATCGTGATCATCCGCTACGAAGGCCCGAAAGGCGGCCCGGGTATGCAGGAGATGCTCTACCCGACGTCCTACCTGAAATCCAAAGGCCTGGGCAAAGCCTGCGCCCTGCTGACCGACGGCCGTTTCTCGGGCGGCACTTCGGGCCTGTCCATCGGCCACGCTTCGCCGGAAGCCGCTGCCGGCGGCGCGATTGGTTTGGTGCAGGACGGCGACAAAGTGCTGATCGACATTCCGAACCGCTCGATCAACCTGTTGATCAGCGATGAAGAACTGGCTGCACGCCGGGTCGAGCAGGACAAGAAAGGCTGGAAGCCGGTGGAAAAACGTCCGCGCAAAGTCACCACCGCGTTGAAGGCTTACGCGTTGCTGGCCACCAGCGCCGACAAGGGTGCCGTGCGTAACAAAGCGATGCTCGATGGCCTGTAAGCCTCGCCCATAAAAATGCCCCGCCAAGTGCGGGGCATTTTTTTGCCTGCAGAAAACCTCCAGAACACTGAAAATCAACTGTGGGAGCTGGCTTGCCTGCGAAAGCGGTGGGCCAGCCGACTCATGTATGGCCTGACACACCGCCTTCGCGAGCAAGCCCGCTCCCACATTCGACCGCATTCCAATGCTGGAACCCGATCAAGTGTGGTCGACCGCACTCCTATGCTGGAACTCGGTCAAGTGTGGGAGCGGGCTTGCTCGCGAAGCAGGCACCTCGCTCTTACTGAATCTCGTCCGGCTTGACGATCACCCAGTTCTTGTCCGCCGTCACCGGCAACCCTTCCTTGGCCTGCGCGGCAGCGTGCTTGGCCATCATGCCGTTGAGTTGGGTCATGTATTTGTCTTTGCGGTTGATCCACAGGTGGATGCCGCCCTTGGCCACGTCCACATCGTGGAACAGCATGTAGCCGTCGCTGGTGGGCGTATCACCGCCGACGATCACCGGTTTTTTCCACTCGTCGATATAGGTCAGTATCGCCGCGTGCTTGCCGGCCATCCAGGTCGCCGGAGTCCACAGGTACGGGGTCAGCTCCAGGCCGAGGTTGGCCTTCTCGTCATATTTGCCGGCGGCGATCTGTTTGCGCGCGGTGGTCAGCTCGCCGGTCTTGCGGTCCTTGAGCAAGGTGCTCACGCCGATGACGTTCTGCGGTTTGACGTTGTAGCCGTACTTCGGATCGGCCGCCACCATGCGCACCAGTTCCTCGGACGCGGCGGTCATCACGTAGACCTCAATGCCGTTTTCCATCAGCTTGTTGTAGAGCTCAGCCTGGCCGGTGAAAATTTTTGGTGGCTGGACCTCCATGTTCTTGACCACATCACCTTCGTAGTAAGTGACCGGCACCGGCTTGCCCGACGCCATCATTTCGTCGACGTAGCCCTTGAGTTCCTTGAGGGTGAAACCGGAGAAAATCTGCGCGACCCACGGGTAGCAGACCATGTCGTCGACTTCACAGAGGCGATAGTAGTAACTGAACAGACTTTCTTTGTGGTCGGCGGTGTCTTTGAAGGGAATAAGTTTGAGCGAAGGATCCATGGTTTCGCGGGTGATCAGGCCCTTGTTCTCAAGGTACGGCAGCAGGGACTCTTCGAGGTCATAGCGGTAACTGGTGTTATCCATGTCGAACACCGCGAAGTTGCCCTTGTTGGCGTTGGCGGCGATCATCTTGTTCAGTTGCTCGGCGGCAGGCGCCGGCCAGTGCTTCAACTCGGTGGCGGCAAATGCCTGGCTGGCGAGGCCGAAGCAGAAGGCGGCGGCAAGTAAGGTTGGCGCGAACTTCATGAGCGTTTTCTCCCTGAGTTAAAGACATCGACGCTAACAAATCTGTGTGACAGTTATCGCCCGAGCGCGACCGCTTGCGTCGTGATTGCGCCAAGGGTATGTGCCTGAGCGTCAAATGCTTATTCCAAAAACGACAGTCACCATTCCATATCGGTATTAAATCAATATATTTCAAGCTGTTAGGATTTCCGGTTCGCAATCGCAGGCTCACGCGATTGGCTGCCTTCTCAACGGAGCTTCAATGAATCTGCCCCTGATTCTCAACTTACTGGTGTTCGTGGCCCTGTTGCTGGGCCTGGCACAAACGCGTCGCACCAACTGGAGCCTCGCTAAAAAGGTCCTGTTTGCACTGGTGCTCGGCGTGTTGTTTGGCGCGGCGCTGCACACTATTTATGGCGACGGTAACCCGGTGCTCAAGGCCTCGATCAGTTGGTTTGATCTGGTCGGCAATGGTTACGTGCAGTTGCTGCAAATGATCGTGATCCCGCTGGTGTTCGCCTCGATCCTCAGTGCCGTGGCGCGCCTGCATAATGCCTCGTCCCTGGGCAAGATCAGCTTCCTGACCATCGGCACGCTGCTGTTCACCACAGCAATCGCGGCGCTGATCGGTATCGGCCTGACCAACCTGTTCGGCCTCACCGCCGAAGGCCTGGTGGCCGGCACGCAGGAAATGGCGCGCCTGCAAGTGATACAGAGTGACTACGCGGGCAAGGTTGCCGACCTGAATATCCCGCAACTGCTGCTGTCGTTTGTACCGGCCAACCCGTTCGCCGACCTGGCACGCGCCAAGCCGACGTCGATCATCAGTGTGGTGATTTTCGCTGCGTTCCTTGGGGTTGCCGCGCTGCAACTGCTCAAGGACGACGTGGAAAAAGGCCAGAAAGTGCTGAATGCCATCGACACGCTGCAAGCCTGGGTGATGCGCCTGGTGCGCCTGGTGATGAAGCTGACGCCGTACGGCGTGCTGGCGCTGATGACCAAAGTGGTCGCCGGTTCCAACCTGCAAGACATCATCAAGCTCGGCAGTTTTGTGGTGGTGTCGTACCTGGCGCTGGGCCTGATGTTTGTGGTGCACGGCCTGCTGCTGTCGCTGGCTGGGGTCAACCCGCTGCGCTTCTTGCGCAAGGTGTGGCCGGTGCTGACCTTTGCCTTCACCAGCCGCTCCAGCGCAGCCTCCATCCCGCTGAGCATTGAAGCGCAGACACGTCGCCTGGGTATCCCGCAATCCATCGCCGGGTTTGCAGCCTCGTTTGGCGCAACTATCGGCCAGAACGGTTGCGCCGGTCTCTACCCGGCCATGCTGGCGGTAATGGTTGCACCGACCGTGGGCATCAACCCGCTGGACCCACTGTGGATCGCGACGCTGGTGGCGATTGTGACCTTGAGCTCGGCCGGTGTGGCGGGCGTAGGCGGCGGGGCGACCTTTGCCGCGTTGATCGTGCTGCCGGCGATGGGCTTGCCGGTGTCACTGGTGGCGCTGCTGATTTCGGTTGAGCCGCTGATCGACATGGGCCGTACGGCGCTGAACGTGAACGGCTCGATGACGGCAGGTGCGATTACCAGCCAGATCATGGGGCAGACGGATAAAGCGCTGTTGAATGCCGATGAGCATGCCGAGATAGCGCAGGTTTAGCAGCGCCTTTCAGCCCGCCTTCGCAAGCAAGCCCGCTCGCACATTTTGACCGCATTATCCTGTTGGAACGTGGTCAAGTGTGGGAACGGGCTTGCGTGCGATGCTCTTAGGCTTTTTCCCAAACTTCGAAGTTATACGCCGGCTTATCACCTTCAGCTGGATTTTCCAGGTTTGAAACCAGCGTCCACTGTTGCGTATCAAACTCGGGAAACCACGCATCGCCTTCCGGGCTCAACGCGACCCGCGTCAAATACAGGCGATCCGCCTGCTGCAGCCCCTGCGCATACAACTGCGCACCGCCAATCAGCATCAGCTCATCCACGCCCTGCTCCAGCGCCCAGGCCTCAGCCCTTTCAACGGCCGCATCGAGTGACGGAAAAACTTGCGCACCTTCCAGCACCAAATCGGTCTGACGGCTAACCACGATATTCAGGCGCCCCGGCAACGGTCGGCCCAGAGAATCCCAAGTCTTGCGCCCCATGATGATCGGCTTGCCGAGCGTGGTGGCCTTGAAATATTTGAAATCCCCCGGCAAATGCCAGGGCATGCTGTTGTCGACGCCGATCACGCGGTTTTCACCGAGGGCTGCGATCAGGCTTAAAGGGAGAGTTTTTTTCATGGCGACGAGAATACCAGAGCGGCGAGTCTGCGGTTATGCTCCAACCTTACTTGCTCAACAGGACAGCGCGTGACTGCACTGAACCCCCTGCACAAACTCTGGCTGACGGAAACCGTGCGCCTGCGTGAAGAACACGCAGGTCCCCTGGAAGACCTGGAAGCCAACCGCCTGGCCCGCACGGCCGGTGGCGACCTGCCAACGCGCATCCAGCTACGCGCCCTGCACCTGGCCGAACGCGACGGTTTGACCGCCGCCCTCACTCGCTGGCTGCAAGGCGCCCGCTTGGCGCTGGTGCTGTTGGCAGTGGTCGCGGTGATCAGTGGCGCCGGCCTGGCGTTTGCCGCACTGGGCAACGGCTTAACGCCGGTGAATGTGTTCTGGGCCTTGGGCAGCTTGCTCGGCTTGAACCTGATCCTGCTGCTGAGCTGGGCCTTGGGCCTGCTGTTTGCCGGCGAACACAGCGCCAGCCTCGGACGCCTGTGGCTGTGGCTGAGTGAAAAGCTCGCCCGTGACGCCAAGGCCGCCCAGTTGGCGCCAGCACTATTATTGTTGCTGCAACGCCAGAAACTCAATCGCTGGGCGGTGGGCGTGCTGGTCAACAGCCTGTGGTTGCTGGCGTTGCTCAGCGCCATGGTGATTCTGCTCACGCTGCTGGCCACCCGGCGCTACGGCTTTGTGTGGGAAACCACCATTCTCGGTGCAGACACCTTTGTCGCCGTGACCCAAGCCCTAGGCCGCTTGCCAGCCTTGCTGGGGTTCAACGTGCCGACGATTGAGATGATCCGCGCCAGTGGCGACTCCGCGCTGAATGTCGAAAGCGCGCGCCAAGCCTGGGCCGCCTGGCTGGTGGGCGTGCTGCTGGTCTACGGCCTGCTGCCCCGGTTGATCCTCGCGCTGCTGTGCCTGTGGTGTTGGAAACGCGGGCGCGCCGTCCTGCGCCTGGACCTCAACCTGCCCGGCTACAGCCAGTTACGCGAACGCCTGATGCCGAGCAGCGAGCGGCTCGGCGTCAACGATGCCGCGCCCGAACAGCTGCACCACGTCAGCGGCGGTGTCAGCGAATTGGAAAGCGACGGCGCCCTGCTGGTGGCCATCGAACTGGACGACCAGCACGCTTGGCCACCCAAACTGCCGACCGGCGTTAAAAACGCCGGCATCCTCGACAGCCGCGAATCGCGCAACAAACTGCTGGAACAGCTCACGCGCTTCCCGCCTGCGCGACTGGCCATCGCCTGCGACCCCCGCCGTTCGCCGGATCGCGGCAGCTTGGCGTTGATCGCCGAGCTGGCACGCAGCGCCACGGCCACCCGCGTATGGCTGCTGCAAGCCCCATCCGGCCAAGCGCTGGACGCCGAACGGCTGGGCGACTGGCACGCTGCGCTGCAACAGCTTGAATTGCCTTTCGCCGACTGCGCGCCGCTCACGTGGCTGGAGACCGGTCATGACTAAACCGCTGAAACTCGCCGTGGTCGGCCACACCAATGTCGGCAAGACTTCACTGCTGCGTACGCTGACGCGGGATGTCGGCTTCGGCGACGTGTCCCATCGCCCCAGCACCACGCGGCATGTCGAGGGTGCACGCTTATCGGTCGATGGCGAAGCCTTGCTGGAGCTGTACGACACGCCCGGCCTGGAAGACGCCATCGCCCTGCTTGATTACCTGGAGCGCCTGGACCGCCCCGGCGAACGTCTCGACGGCCCGGCACGCTTGGCGCGGTTCCTGGAAGGCAGCGAGGCGCGTCAGCGTTTCGAACAGGAAGCCAAGGTGCTGCGCCAGTTACTGGCCTCCGACGCTGGCCTGTATGTGATCGACGCCCGCGAGCCGGTGCTCGCCAAGTACCGCGACGAGCTGCAAGTGCTCGCCAGTTGCGGCAAGCCGTTGTTGCCAGTGCTCAACTTCGTCAGCAGCAGCGACCACCGCGAGCCGGACTGGCGCGAAGCCTTGGCCCGCCTCGGCCTGCACGCGCTGGTGCGCTTCGACAGCGTAGCGCCGCTGCAAGACGGTGAGCGCCGCCTGTATGAAAGCCTGGCCCTGCTGCTGGAGAACGCGCGGCCGCAGTTGGAGCGTTTGATTCTTGACCAGGAGGCCCAACGCCAGGCCCGCCAGCAAAGCGCCGCGCGGTTGATCGCCGAGCTGTTGATCGACTGCGCCGCATGCCGACGCAGCGTGGTCACCGAAGACGAACAGCAAGCGATCAGCGACTTGCGCAAAGCGGTACGCCAACGCGAGCAAAAATGCGTGGATGCCCTGCTCAAACTGTTCGGCTTTCGCCCACAGGATGCCGCCGCCAGCGACTTGCCGCTGCTGGACGGCCGCTGGGGCGATGACCTGTTCAACCCGCAAACCCTCAAACAGCTCGGCGTGCGCGTCGGTGGCGGCATTGCTGCAGGCGCAGCTGCCGGTGCCGGTGTGGACTTGCTGGTCGGCGGCCTGACCCTCGGCGCTGCCGCGATTGCCGGTGCGATTGCCGGTGGTGCGCTGCAAACCGCGCGCAGCTATGGCAGCCGCCTGTTGGGCAAGCTCAAGGGCCACCGCGAGCTGACCGTCGACGACAGCGTGTTGCGCCTGCTCGCCTTGCGCCAACGCCAATTGCTCAAGGCCCTGAACCTACGCGGGCATGCGGCGATGCACAGCATCAAAGTCGACACGCCTCAGGACAAAACCTGGCGTGAAGGCAAGTTGCCGGATGCGTTGAACAAGGCCCGCGCCTATCCGCAATGGTCGTCCCTGAACCCGCAGCCGAAGCTGAGCCAGACCGAACGCCAGGAGCAGATTCAAGCGTTGGCGCAGGAACTCAAGGAT
Source organism: Pseudomonas antarctica (assembly GCF_900624995.1). Lineage (GTDB taxonomy): Bacteria > Pseudomonadota > Gammaproteobacteria > Pseudomonadales > Pseudomonadaceae > Aquipseudomonas > Aquipseudomonas antarctica. The sequence goes on along the minus strand of NZ_UYXQ01000005.1, from coordinate 46,973 downwards.
GATTGATGCTCAGTGCCAGTTGAATTCCAGGTACAACTTGCTCAAGGCGAGGATGGCTTTTTCGTCTACGGTATCGAACAGTTCACACTGATCGTCATGCCCAGAGGGCTGCAAAATACCGGCGCCATTGTGGTCACTGGCCGTGGTGCTGTGCACCAACTCGTCTTTGCCTGCCGAATTCTTGTGCTGATAAAAATCCGTTCGAACCTCCACGGCCATACCCGCTTTATTGAAACGACTGACATACAGGTCGATTGAACGAGCTGCGACCTCACCTTTATTAGACCAGCTGAGCTTCAGTGCCTGGTTGGCAAAGTTTTTGAGCAACCGCCGATCCTTGAGCGTAGTCGCCCCGTCAAAATCAATGTCCCCGGTCGACTGAAAGTCCACCGCGCCATCAGCCGTCCTGTCCAACGCCACGGCTTCGTGTACCAATTCGTCGGGTAGATCCGGGTCTCGTTGAAAAAAGTTGAGCTTCACCGTGTCTGCCTGGCCCTCTTGCCTACGATCTTGCACGACCACTTTCAAATAACGCATAGGTACTGCCTCAGTAAAAAACCAGGCCCCCAACATAGTTCTGTCCAGGGCCTGATCACAGGTACTACTGGCGCCACATCAAGTAAGAAACGACGACAGGCGAACATTCACCGTTCACGAAGCCGGGATATCGACGACCTTGACCTCAAAGGCTTCAGGCTCGTGCCAATTGAACAGCAGATAGAGCTCAGCCAACTGCTGGACCAAACGCTGGTCAACGTCGTCGATCACGCCATCATGGTTGATATCGAAATGAATGTTCCATTCGAGCATTCCGTCGTTATCAAAGTCATAAGCGGCGTTCCAGGCGACCAGCGTGGGTGGGTTAATAACGCCCGCCCCTTCTTGCACGTGCAGACGCACGGTGTCGGGTGTGCCGTCCTTGTAGAAGTCTTCGGAAAAAATCTTCATGTGGCGCGTTGAGGCAGTCCCTGGGTTAAACCAGTTGAGCTTCAAATAGGCAGCGGCAAACCTGTCCAACAACACTTTATCGAGGCGGGTTTCCCGACCATCATTCGTCACATCCCCTCTGCTGTAGTCGATTTCCCCATCAGTCGGGAAGTCGTACGCCACAGCGTGACTGATCAAGCTGTCTTGAATACCAGGGGTGCTCTGGTAGAACTGAAGCAATACAGTATCCGCCTGGCCAGCCCCTGTTCGGTCCTGGGCGAAAATTTTCAAATAACGCATTGATCTACTCCTGGTTTGCGCTCACTCACAGTCGGACGAGCCTGGTCATACCATTTGAGCGCGAGAAAGGTGTTACACATGGATCGGATTAGCGCTTTGTCGGTTTTGTCAGCGACACCGTTTCGGTCTACATCGGTAGCGCTGAATGACTCCAATACGCCGTTATCGTCGGCATCGTCGCCGGCGGCCTGGTAGGCCAGTATGGGTTTGCGCAGCGGGCTGCGGCGGTCCAGGAAATTCAACTGCACGCCGCTGGGAGGGTCTTTTGCCTCGTTCTGAATCGCGACGATGGCCAGCGTGCGCCGCCAACGCTCGCCGTCGTTAAACCAGTTCAGTTTCAAGAACGTATTGGCAAACGCCTTGAGCAACCAGCTATCAAGGACATCACTTTTGCCGTCACCGTTGATGTCACCGGCGAACTGAAAGTCCACGACCTCATCGGCATCCATATCCACTGCCACAGCTTCATGAACTAACTCGTCAACGCCAGCGGAGTGGCGCTCATAAAAATGCAGAATGACCGTGTCGGCCATACCATTGCCGCTGCGATCCTGGGCGGTCGCTTTCAAGTAACGCATCACATGCTCTCTTGCGTGGCTGAAGTCGCATGAGAGTAATGAGCCAGACGAAAACCTCGCTAGCCGCCGCTTCCGGGCTGCGTGTATGAATTCACGCTACCGGCGATCAGCAGACGGTGTGCCATTGCTTTCAACGGCTCAAGATCCAGCACCGGGGCGTGCATGTCCTTGGCCTGCTCATCCCAGTGACGCATGCGCAGGCTGACCTGGCAGAGCGGGTCTTGCTCGAAGGCGTGAGCGTCTTCAGCCGTCATCACGCCGCCCTGGTAACCCAGGGTGTGGCGGCTGGCCTCGCTCAGGTGGGCGTAATAGTCCGGCTGGGTGAAGGTCAGGTAGCGCTTGGCTTGCACGTGATACTCCACCAGTTTGGCCATGCGTTCGCTGAAGCCCGCGCGGCGTAAATAGTCCGCGCCCAGGCGCTCGTGGCTGACCACACCATAACCAGCCATGTTCTCGCCGCCCTGGCCGCAGAGGTGGCCAATGTCGTGGAAAAACGCCGCCAGGACCACTTCATCATCAAAGCCTTCCGCCATCGCCAACTGCGCGGCCTGGGACATATGCTCGAGCTGCGACAACGGCTCGCCGATGTAATCGGCCGTGCCGTGCTGCTCGTACAAAGCGAATAGTTCGGCAATCACCTGCTCTTTGTTCATGACGCCGCGCCCCACAATGCCGTGATATTTCGTTCGGCCATTGCCGGTCCCACACTCATGCCTACGCCGCTGTGCATCAATGCCGCGCTCACGCCCGGCGCCGCGCGCAGGAACGAAAACGGTGCCGGGCCGCGCGAACCGTAGACGCCCTGCCAGCGCTCCACCACCTGGATCTTGCAACCCAACGTCTGCTCGGCGAGGTCAATCAACCAGTCATCGACCTGCTCGGCGTTGAACGGCGAGGGGTCGCTGCCGTAGTCATGGGAGTCGCCGATGATCAGTTCGCCATGAGGCGTGGGGCTGATCAGCAGGTGAATCCCATGCGCCTGCAGGTGCGGCGCGTCGCGCAGGATCTGCGCCCGCACCGGCGCCGCTTCCGGCAGGTCGGCGAAGGCGCCGTAGTGCACGCAACTCAGCCCCGTGAGCAACGCGTGTTGCAGGCTCAGGTCAATCGCAGGCCGCGCGCGCAGCATTTGCAGGCGGCAGATACTCGGGTTGAGTTCGCTGATCGCCTCGGCCAGCAGGGTTTGGTAGTCATGGCCGGAGCAAACAATGATCTGCTCGGCGCGAAAGCTGCCCGCGGTGCTATGCAAATGGCCCGGTTCGACGTCGCGTACCAGGGTGGAAAAGTGAAACTCAACCTTCAGTTCCTGGCTCAGGTAGTTGATCAGCGCCGGGATCGCTTCGCGTGAATAGAGCTGTCGGTCATCCTTGCCATGCAGCGCTGCGCGGTGATGGCGAAACTGGCCGCCATATAAATCCTGCATCGCCGCACCTTGCAGCAGCTCGACGTTGTAGCCGTGCGCGCGTGCGCGACCGGCGCAGAAGGCCTCCAGCAGATGTTCCTCCGCCTCGGTACGCGCAAACAGGTACGAGCCATTACGCTTGAGTTGCAGCCCGGCCACCTGTGCCCAGTGCCCCCAGATATCGCGGCTTTGCTGGGCCAGGTCGAGCATCGGCCCCGGCGGCTGGCCAGTGACCAGTGCCTGGCCGAAGTTACGCACCGAGGCGCCCAGCGGCGTGGCGCTGCGCTCAAACACCTTGACCTTGAGGCCGCGACGGGCGGCCGCATAGGCGTGGGATAGGCCGAGGATGCCGGCGCCGACGACTAAGAGATCACTACTCATGCGTTCCTCTCACTTCCACGCTGTGCGTGGGCATGCATCCAGTGACGCTGCGCGTCACGACTTTCAAGAGCGGACGCGCAGCGTCCAAGGCGGCATTCCCACACAGAGCGTGGGAACGATCAGTCACTGTTTTTCCGACTTTCCGTCATAGCGCTTGCGCCACTCGGTCAGGATACTGTCGCGGCTTTTCGAAGCCCAGGCAAAGTCGTTCTTGATCAAGCGCTGCTCGTAATCGGCCGGCAGCTCAGTCTGCGGCTTGGCAATACCCGGCTGGGCGAGCACAGCGAAGTTTTCTTTGTAGAGGTCCATCGCCGCCGTACTGGCGGAGAAGTCAGCGAGTTTTTTCGCCGCATCAGCATGGGGCGTGCCCTTGATCACGGCGGTGGCTTCAATGTCCCAGCCCAAGCCTTCTTTCGGCAGGATGATGTCCAACGGTGCGCCCTGGCGCTTCAACTGCACGGCCGGGTATTCAAAGGAAATACCAATCGGGAACTCACCGGAAGCCGCCAGTTTGCAAGGCTTGGAACCGGAGTGAACGTACTGGCCGATGTTCTGGTGCAGGTCGTCCATGTACTGCCAGCCCTGCTTCTCGCCGAAGGTTTGCAACCAGGCGCTGACATCCAGGAAACCGGTGCCGGATGAGGCCGGGTTAGGCATCACGATCTTGCCCTTGTACTCAGGCTTGGTCAGGTCTTGCCAGCTCACCGGTTTGCTCAAGCCTTGTTTCTCGGCTTCGACGGTGTTGAAGCAAATGGTCGCGGCCCACACGTCCATGCCAACCCACGCCGGTGGATTGGCGGCGTCGCGGTAATTCTTGCCGATCTTGTCCAGATCCTTGGGCGCGTAGTTGTCCAGCATCCCTTGCTGATCGAGGATCGCCAGGCTAGAAGCCGCCAGGCCCCACACCACGTCGGCGTGTGGGCGGTCTTTCTCGGCCAAAAGCTTAGCGGTGATGATGCCGGTGGAGTCGCGCACCCATTTGATCTCAATATCAGGGTTAGCCTTTTCGAAGGCCTGTTTATAGGTCTTCAATTGCTCAGCTTCGAGGGCCGTATACACGGTCAGCTCGGTCTTGGCGAAGGCATTCAGGCTGAATGCGGTGAGTACGGCAGCGACCAGCGCCAGGGGCTTGAACATGGAGCACCTCCTTCAGGGATGTTTATTGGCCGGGCGCGGTCTGGCGCCAGGCTTGGGAGCGGCGCAACGCGCCACGTGAAGCCCACGCCAGCAGCAGCGAGACGCTGACTGAGGTGAACAGGATCAGGGTCGACATGGCCGCAGCGCCGCCCACGTTGCCAGCGTCGTCCATGTTCAACACGGCGACGGCGGCGAGGATAGTGTCGGGGCTGTAGAGGAAGATCGCGGCGGACACGGTGGTCATCCCCGACACGAACAGGTAGCGCACGATGTCCAGCAGCGCCGGCAGGCAAATCGGCACGGTGACGCGCAGATAATGGCGGTACAGCGGCGCTTTGAGGGACAGCGCGGCGGCTTCGAACTCACTGTCAAGCTGGCGCAAGGCTGTGGTGGCGGTCATCTGCGCAGTGGTCAAATAGTGAGCAATGGTGCACACCACCAACAGGGTCATGGTCCCGTAGAACACGTGCAGCGGGTTACCGTTGAGGTTGAAAAAGAACACGTAGCCCAGGCCCAGCACCAGGCCCGGCACGGCCATCGGCACAAAACTGAGCATGCGCAATGCCAGGTTCAGGCCTTTCTGGCTCTTGGTCTTTTCCATCAGGTAGGCGCCGGTGAAGATCAACACGCTGCCGATCAGCGCCGTGCACAGCGCCATCGTCAGGCTATTGCGATAGGCCAGCCAACCGCCGCCTGCGGTGTCCTCGAATTGGTAATGGTTCAGCGACAACGACAGGTTGTACGGCCAGAACTTCACCAGCGAGGAATACACCGCCATGCCGAACACCAGCAGCAACACTGCGCAGATCAGCAGCACAATGGCCAGGTAGCAAGCATCGCGCAGGCGCGACGGCGCCGGTTGGAACACTTGAGCGCGGCCGCTCATGGAATCGCCATGACGACGGCGCAACCAGGCATCGACGCCAAAGCTGAACAACGCCGGCAGCAGCAACACCATGCCGATCAATGCGCCGCGACCAAACTGTTGCTGGCCGACCACCGCCTTGTAGGCCTCCAGCGCCAGCACCTGATAATCGCCACCGACCACCACGGGAACGCCGAAGTCGGTGATGGTCAGGGTGAACACCAGGCAAAACGCTGCGAACACTGCCTGGCGCGTGGCCGGCCAAGTGATGCTGCGAAACGCCCGTGCGGGGCTGGCGCCCATGCTCGATGCAGCATCGAAAAGCCGCGCATCCGCCAGCGACAGTGCCGACAGCAAAATCATCAACGCGTGTGGGAAGGTGTAGATCACTTCACCGAGCACAATGCCCCAAAAGCCGTAGATGTTGTCGGAGAGCAACCCGCGCAACATCCCTTGGTTGCCAAATAAGTACACCAGCGCAATGCCCGGCAGCATCGACGGCGCCATCAATGGCAGCAGTGACAGGCCGCGCCAGATCGCCTTGCCGGGAATCAGTGTACGTTGCAGGGCGTAGGCAAACAGATAGGCCAGCGGTACGACAATGGCCGCCACGCTGAGGGAGACTTTCAGGCTGTTGCCCAGCAGCCAGTGGAAGTTGGCGCTGGTCACCAGCTCCCGCGCCGCCACAAGGCCGCCGCCCTGCCCGGCGTCACTGCTGAAACCGCGCCAGAAAATCGCCAGCAACGGCAGCAATACAGCGACACCCAGCAGCAACAGCCACAGCAGTTTGCCGCCGAGCACAAAAATGCGATCACCTGTTTCGGCGCGGGAAGCCTGGCGCGGTATCGGCAGCGTCATTTCAGCCGCCATCTCAGGCAAACACCTGGAGGCTGCGCGGCGGCAAAGCGACCCAAATTTCCTGGCCCCCCAGGCGTGGCATGGCTTCCGGCGCCAATTCGGCCAGCAGCGGGTGGCCGGGCAGTTGCTCCAGTTCAAAGCTCATGCGGCAGCGGTTGCCGAGAAAGGTAATCTCGCGGACTTTGGCCGGGAACAGGTTTTCCTCATGCACCGGCGGGTTGACGCTGATGGCTTCCGGGCGGCAGAACAGGCGCCCAGACGTGGCCACGCCAGCATCGTCGGCCAGGCGCATGTTCATCCCGCCGACCTGGGCATGGCTTGCGCTGTTGCGGTTGAATGGCAGCCAGTTGCCCTGGCCGACAAATTCCGCCACAAACGGCGTGGCCGGGCGGTCGTAGATTTCCTGGGGCGTGGCGTATTGCTCGACCTTGCCGTTGTTCATTACGGCAATGCGGTCGGCCATCAACATGGCCTCATCCTGGTTGTGGGTGACCATCAGCGTGGTAATGCCCAGGCGCCGCTGCAGTTGGCGCAGCTCGGTGCACAGATGCTCGCGCACGCGGGCGTCGAGCGCCGACATCGGTTCGTCGAGCAGTAACAGCGAAGGTGCCGGTGCCAAGGCGCGAGCCAGGGCGACGCGCTGTTGTTGGCCACCGGAGAGTTGGCCGGGGTATTTCTTTTCGCTGCCGAGCAGGCCGACCAGTTCGAGCATCTGGCCGACGCGCTTGCGCACTTCATCGCGGCCACTGCCGGTGAGGCCGTAGCCGATATTCGCTTCGACGGTGAGGTTGGGAAACAGCGCGTAAGACTGGAACAGAATGCCGTAGTCCCGCGCCTGCGGCGGCAGTAGGGAAACGTCGCGGTTGCCAAGACGAAGCTCACCGCTGTCCTGGCGTTCCAGGCCGGCGATGCAGCGCAGCAAGGTGGTCTTGCCGCAGCCGGACGGGCCCAACAGGCACACCAGCTCGCCGGCGGCGACGTCCAGGGACACATTGTCCAGCGCGGTAAAGGCGCCGAAGCGTTTCTGAATACCGCGCACCGTCATCGGCGCGCCGGGGTGGGTCAGGGCTGTGTTCATGGAGGCACCTCATCAAACTGATGAAGGCCATGCTAGGTGGGCAATGAGTCCCTGGTGTGGCAGGAAGGCAAAAGGGAGTGATAGTGGTATTGGTGGATTTGGGTATAGCCGATCGTTCCCGTGCTCTGCGTGGGTATGCATCTTGTGACGCTCCGCGTCACGACGTCCAAGAGCAGACGCGGAGCGTCCAGGGCGGCATTCCCACGCGGAGCGTGGGAACGATCAACAAGACCTCAGAGTGGCGACATTTCCTGCGCCAACCCCAGAAAGGCAGCCGGCAGACGCGCGCCTTTGCGCTCCTTGAGGCAGTACAAATACTCCGGAATCTGCGGCGCGTTCTCGATAGTCAGCACCCGCAGCTGCGGGTCATGGGGCACTTCCTGACGAGCGATGATGCTGATGCCGATGTTGCGCAGCACCGCCTCGCGGATCGACTCCCGGCTGCCGATTTCCAGCAGCGGCCCATAGCTCACACCGGCGCCCTGCAACATGTCTTCAGTCAGCCGCCGCGTGGTAGAACCTGCCTCGCGCATCAACAAGGTGTGCCCGGCCAACGCGTTGAGCGGCACATGATCATGCTTGGCCAAAGGATGATTGCGGTGTACCGCCAGCACTAAGGGATCGGTGCCGAGTACGCGGCGAATCAGGCGCGGGTCTTCCAGCAGTTGTGAGGACGCGGCGACATCGACGCGGTAATCGTCCAGCGCTTCGAGCACCTGCTGGGAGTTGCCGATTTCCACTGACACGTCCACTTGAGGCAGGCGTTCGCGAAAAGCTTTGACCAGGTCGAGGATGTAGTACGGCGCCGTGGCGGCAATGCGTAAGGCGCCCTGGACCTGGCCGTTGTTGCGCAGGAAAAACTCAATATCGGCTTCCTGCTGCAATAGCGTCTTGACCATCGGCAGCAGGCGCGCGCCGTCATCGCTGAGGGTAAGGCGGCGGCCACCACGATAGAACAGCTCAACGCCGTACTGGCTTTCCAGGTTGCGAATCTGGGTGGTGACTGTGGGCTGGCTCAGGCCGAGTTTCTTCGCCGCCTGGGTAATGCTGCCCAAGCGCGCAACCATAAAAAACGCCTTTAACTCGGCACTCAGCACACCACCCTCACATCAATTATTTGCGCAACAGGCGCAGGCCATTGAACACCACCAGCAGGGCCACGCCCATGTCGGCGAACACCGCCATCCACATGGTGGCCATCCCCAGAAAGGTGACGACCAGGAAGATCGCCTTGATGACCAGCGCCAGGCTGATGTTCTGCTTGAGGATACTCGACGTTTGCCGAGAGAGCCGAATGAAAGCCGGGATCTTGCGCAAATCATCGTCCATCAACGCCACGTCGGCGGTCTCGATAGCCGTGTCAGTGCCGGCGGCGGCCATGGCAAAACCAATCTCGGCCCGGGCCAGAGCAGGGGCGTCGTTGATGCCGTCGCCGACCATGCCCACGCGATGGCCTTGGCCGTAGAGGGTTTCGATGGCTTGCAGTTTGTCGGTGGGCAACAAGTCGCCCTGGGCCTGGTCGATACCGACCTGGGCTGCAATCGCCTTGGCGGTGTGGGTGTTGTCACCGGTGAGCATCAGGGTCTTGATGCCCAGATCGTGCAGTTGCTGGATGGCTTCGCGGCTGCTGTCCTTGACCGTGTCGGCGACGGCGAACAGTGCCAGCGGGCCGGATTTGTCGAGCAGCAACACCACGGACTTGCCTTGTTTTTCCAGGGCGAACAGCTTTTCTTCCAGCTCAGGCGAACACAGGCCAAGGTCTTCCACCAAGCGGTGGTTGCCCAAGTGGTAGGTTTCGCCGTTGATATCACCGCGCACACCGCGACCTGCCAAGGCCTCGAAGTTATCCACAACGTGGCTCGGCAGGTTTTTATCCACAGCCGCGTTGGCGATGGCCAGCGACACCGGGTGGTCGGAACGCCCGGCCAAACTGGCGGCCAGCGCCGGCGCGCTGTCTTCGACGGTGGGGAACAACGCCAAGTAATCGGTTTGCACCGGTTTACCGTGGGTGATGGTGCCGGTCTTGTCGAGGGCCAGGTAATCGAGTTTGTAGCCGCCTTCGAGGTACACGCCGCCTTTGATCAGGATGCCTTTGCGCGCCGCGGCGGCCAGGCCACTGACGATGGTGACCGGCGTGGAGATCACCAGCGCACATGGGCAGGCAACCACCAGCAGTACGAGGGCGCGATAGATCCAGTCAAACCAGGCACCCGCCATGAACAGCGGCGGAATGAGCGCCACGCCTAAAGCAAACAGGAATACGGCTGGGGTGTAGATCTTCGAGAAACTGTCGACAAACCGCTGGGTCGGCGCCCGCGCGCCTTGAGCCTGTTCCACGGCGTGAATGATGCGCGCCAGGGTGGAATTGTTCGCCGCTGCGGTGACTTTGTACTCCAGGGAACCGGCCTGGTTGATAGTGCCGGCGAAGACTTTATCGCCCACGCCCTTTTCAATAGGCAGGCTTTCACCGGTGATCGGCGCTTGGTCGATGGTTGATTGGCCAGCGATGACTTCACCGTCCAGGCCAATGCGCTCGCCGGGCTTAACCCGCACGATGGCGCCAAGCTCGATGCTTTTAACTTCTTTTTCGACCCAAGTACCGTCAGCTTGCTGCACCGTGGCTTGTTCCGGCGCCATCTGCATCAAGCCGCTGATGGCGGTGCGCGCACGGTCCAGGGACTTGGCTTCGATCAATTCGGCCACGGTGAACAGGAACATCACCATCGCCGCTTCGGGCCATTGGCCGATCAGCACGGCGCCGGTCACCGCGATGCTCATCAGCGCGTTGATGTTCAGGTTGAAGTTTTTGAGCGCGATCCAGCCCTTTTTATAGGTGGTGAGGCCGCCGCTGAGGATCGATACCAACGCCACCAGCGCAATCACCCACGTCGGGGCTACGCCGGTGAAATGCAGCACTTCAGCGCCCAACGCGCCGACACCGGACAGCGCCAGCGGCCACCAGTGTTTCTTGGCGGGCGGCGCGGCGGCTGGGGAGCCTTCTTCGATGGGGTCGGCCTGCATGCCGATGGATTTGATCGCCTCGATGATCGGCGCGGTGCTCGGCAGGTCATGGGTGACGCCGAGGATGCGGTTGATCAGGTTGAATTCCAGCTGCTGCACACCGGCCAGTTTGCCCAGTTTGTTCTGGATCAGCGTCTGCTCGGTGGGGCAGTCCATGGCTTCGATGCGAAAGGTGCTCAGGCGCGAGCCGGCGGTCGGGGCTTCGCTGAGCGTGACCACGGCAGGCGCTGCCTTGCTGGAGCAGCAAGCGTCGCCATGGCTGGCATGGTCGTGCTGTTTGACCGGCGTCAGCTTGGCGCCGTGGTCGTGGCTATGCTCATGATCATGGTCGTGCTGGTGATCATGCGGTTTGGGGGTGTGGATGGAATCGCTCATTCTGTCGCGTCCGTAAAGGTGCCTGTTGCCAAGTAAAGACCCTGTAGCCACTATAGGGTCAAGCACCCATTTGGAGATTGCTGCGATGAAGATCGGCGAATTGGCCAAACTGACCGACTGTCAGGTGGAAACCATCCGTTATTACGAGAAAGAAGGCCTGCTGCCGCCCCCGGCGCGCACCGATGCCAACTACCGCGTGTACACCCAGGCGCACACCGAGCGGCTGATCTTTATCCGCAATTGCCGCAGCCTCGACATGACGCTTGAAGAAATCCGTAGCCTGCTCGGGCTACGCGACAGCCCTCAGGACCAATGCGAAAGCGTGAATGCGTTGATTGATGAGCATATCCACCACGTGAAAGCGCGGATCGATGGGCTGCTGGCGTTGCAGGAACAGTTGCTGGACCTGCGCCAACGCTGCGGCGGTGGGCCGGGCATGGATCAATGTGGGATTTTGCAGCGCTTGGAAGTCAGCGGGAGTGTGGCGGCCAGCGAGGCAGAGCCTTCGCACGTGGGCAGAAGCCACGGGCACTGATACCTGAGGGGTGAAACCCAATCCAAATGTGGGAGCTGACTTGCCTGCGATGACATCACTGCGGTGTAACTGACACACCGAGGTGCATGCATCGCAGGCAAGCCAGCTCCCACATTTTGTTGACCGAGACAATGATCAGATAGCCACGTCAGCCTTGATGCTCGGATCAGCGTCGTAGCCCACAATTTCGAAGTCTTCGAACGTGTAGTCATAAATCGACGCAGGCTTGCGCTTGATCACCAGTTCCGGCAGCTTCTTCGGCGTACGCGCCAGCTGGGTCTGGATCTGTTCCATGTGGTTGCTGTAGGCGTGGGTGTCGCCGGTGGTGACGATAATCTCGTGAGGGATCAGGTCGCATTGCTGCGCCAGCATGTGAGTCAGCAAGGCCAGCGCGGCGGTGTTGTAGGGCAGGCCGAGAAATACGTCGGAGCTGCGGATGTACAACTGCATCGACAGGTGACCGTCATGCACGAACGCCTGGTACAGCAGGTGGCACGGCGGCAGGGCTTGCTTGCCGTTACGCGCGTTTTCCTGCGGGCTCTTGGTTTCGTCCGGCAGGTATTCGACGTTCCAACCGTGGAACAGGATGCGACGGCTGTTGGGGTTGTTTTTCAACGTGTCGACCATGTAGTCGATCTGGTTGATCTTGCCGCCATCTTTGGTCGGCCAGGCGGTCCACTGCTCGCCGTACACCGGGCCCAGGTCACCGTCTTCGGTGGCCCATTCGTCCCAGATTTTTACGCCATTTTCGTTGAGCCATTTGATGTTGGTGTTGCCGCTCAACATCCAGATCAGTTCGTTGGCGATGCTTTTGAAGTGAAGCTTCTTGGTAGTCAGCAGCGGGAAGCCGTCTGCCAAGTTATGCCGATACTGACGGGCAAACACGGCCTTGGTGCCGGTGCCGGTGCGATCGCCCTTGGTCAATCCATTGGTCACGACGTCGTTCAGTAGTTCGAGATATTGCTTCATGTTTTTACCCGTATCGTTGAAGCCGAGGCTACGCAAAAGCCTCGGCATTCGAATTTAAAGCGCGGTGTTCTTGATGCCTTGCGGGCGGTTGTAAGCCCACCACAACAGGCCCAGGCCCGCCAGAATCATCGGCATGCTGAGGATCTGACCCATGGTCAACCAGCCCCACGCCAGGTAGCCCAACTGTGCATCCGGCACGCGGACGAACTCGACGACAAAGCGGAAGATCCCGTAGAACAGCGCGAACATGCCCGACACCGCCATGGTTGGGCGTGGCTTGCGCGAGAAGATGTACAGAATCAGGAACAGTGCCACACCTTCCAGGGCGAACTGGTAGAGCTGCGACGGATGGCGCGGCAATTGCGCCGGGTCGCTGAACGGCGGGAACACCATGGCCCACGGCACGTCGGTCGGCTTGCCCCACAACTCGGCGTTGATGAAGTTACCGATGCGCCCGGCACCCAGGCCGATCGGCACGAACGGCGCAACGAAGTCCATCAGTTGGAAAAACGACTTGCCGTTGCGGCGGCCGAACCACCAGGCGGCGATCATCACGCCGACAAACCCGCCGTGGAACGCCATGCCGCCCTTCCATACTTCGAAAATCAGCGTCGGGTTGGCGATATAGGCCGGCAGATCGTAGAACAGCACATACCCGAGGCGCCCGCCGACGATTACGCCCATCGACATCCAGAACACCATGTCGGAGAGCTTCTCTTTGGTCCAGGTCGGGTCGAAACGGTTCAGGCGCCGGGAGGCCAGCAGCCAGGCACCGCCGATGCCGATCAGGTACATCAACCCGTACCAATGGATTTGCAGCGGACCGATGGCCACGGCCACCGGGTTGATCTGCGGGTAAGGCAGCATTGCGACTCCTCGTTAAATCAATAGTCATGGCGCACCGGACCATGCCGGTGTGCGATTAAGCCTGCGTTACAGCCGCAATTTCAAATTAAGCTGCTATTTCAAAATAAGAGGCCGCACATTCCGAACAGCCTGGCATGTTAACGGATGGAAGGCGTGCGGCCCAACTTCGATACGATGGAACGCCCGCCGTTGTGTGGGTAAAGTGATGGAAAACACAAAAGGGATCGCCTGATGTGCCTGATTGTTTTCGCCTGGCGGCCGGGCCATGCCCAACCGCTGATCGTCGCGGCCAACCGTGATGAGTTCTACGCCCGCCCCAGCCTGCCGCTGGCTCAGTGGCTGGATGCGCCGCAGGTCTACGCCGGGCGCGACCAGGAAGCGGGCGGCACTTGGCTTGGAGTGAACGCCGACGGTCGGTTTGCGGCCCTGACCAATATCCGCAACCCGCACCAGCCGCCGGCTCGCAAATCCCGAGGCGAGCTGGTCGCGCGCTTTATCAGCGGATCGCTACCAATAGACGACTATTTAGCCGACGTTAACGCCCGATCGATTGAATACGCCGGCTTTAACCTGTTGGTGGGCACGCGGAACGAGCTGTGGCACTACAACGCCAATCAGACCTCGCCCACGCGGCTGGAAGCCGGGGTTTATGGGCTATCCAACGCCGGGCTGGACACGCCGTGGCCCAAACTGCTCAAAGCCAAGGCGGCGTTGAGCGACTTGCTGGAGAACCCGCAACCGGAGGCGCTGCTGGGGATTTTGAGCGACCCGCAGACGGCGCCGTTCGCTGACTTGCCAGACACCGGCGTAGGTTTGGCGACGGAGAGTCTGTTGTCGAGTGTATTTATTGCCAGCCCCAGTTATGGGACACGGGCGAGTACGGCGTTGATTGTGAATGCCGACGGGACGCGGCGGATGGTGGAGCGTAGTTTTGGGCCGTTGGGTGGCCAGCTGGGTGAAGTCGAACTCAACATTTAGCGGTGACTGGCCTGGCGCCATCGCAGGCAAGCCAGCTCCCACAGGGGAATACATTCCAACCTGTGGGAGCTGGCGTGCCTGCGATGGCCGCGCCTCGGTCTAGAGGGTTTTCGCCGAAGCCGGATTAATCATCCGCGTCAGCCCCAGGTTCTTCAGCGCCAATTGCAGCGAGCTGTGGATAACTTGCGGGTTGTCGATGGTCATCAACTCGGCCAGCAATTCCTTGGCCATGCTCAAGTTCACCTGGCGCAACATCCACTTCACCTTCGGCAAGTTAGTGGCGTTCATCGACAGGCTGTCAAAGCCCATCGCCATCAACAGCACCGCCGCCGCTGGGTCGCCGGCCATCTCACCGCAGATGCTCACCGGCTTGCCTTCGGCATGCGCGTCGCGCACCACATGTTGCAGGGCTTGCAGCACCGCAGGGTGCAGGTAGTCGTAGAGGTCGGCCACCCGTGGGTTGTTGCGGTCCACGGCCAGCAGGTACTGGGTCAAGTCGTTGGAGCCGACCGAGAGGAAGTCCACCTGCCGTGCCAGCTCTTTAGCCTGGTACACCGCCGCCGGGATTTCGATCATCACGCCAATCGGCGGCATCGGTACGTCGGCACCTTCGTCGCGTACTTCGCCCCAGGCGCGGTGGATCAGGTGCAGGGCTTCTTCCAGCTCATGGGTGCCGGAAATCATCGGCAGCAGAATGCGCAGGTTGTTCAGGCCTTCGCTGGCCTTGAGCATAGCGCGGGTCTGTACGAGGAAAATTTCAGGATGGTCGAGGGTCACGCGAATGCCGCGCCAGCCAAGGAAGGGGTTGTCTTCCTTGATCGGGAAGTAGGACAGTGACTTATCGCCGCCGATGTCCAGGCTGCGCATCGTCACCGGCAACGGGTGGAAGGCGGACAGTTGCTCGCGATAAATCGCCAGCTGCTCCTTCTCACTCGGGAAGCGTTGGTTGATCATGAACGGCACTTCGGTGCGGTACAGCCCAACCCCTTCGGCGCCGCGCTGTTGCGCGCGGGCCACATCGGCCAGCAGGCCGGTGTTGACCAGCAGCGGCACGCGGTGGCCGTCGAGGGTTACGCAAGGCAATTCGCGCAGCGAATCGAGCCCCAGCGCCAGTTGTTTCTCTTCTTCCACCACCTCGGCGTATTGCTTGCGCATCAGCTCGCTGGGGTTGGTGAAGACTTCGCCACGGTGGCCATCGACGATCATGTCAATGCCGTCGACCTTGGAATACGGCAGGTCAACCAGGCCCATCACCGTCGGAATGCCCATGGCCCGGGCCAGGATCGCGACGTGGGAGTTGCCCGAACCCAGTACCGAGACCAGGCCCACCAGTTTACCCTCCGGCACTTCGCCGAGCATGGTGGCGGTCAGCTCTTCGCTGATCAGGATGGTGTTGTCGGGGTAGACCAGGTTGGTGGTGCGGTCTTCCTGCAGGTAGGCCAGCAAACGGCGACCAAGGTCGCGTACGTCCGAGGCACGCTCACGCAGGTAGGCGTCGTCCATCAACTCGAAACGGTTGACGTGATCAGTGACCACTTGGCGCAACGCGCCCTGTGCCCATTGGCCGGTCTTGATCACGGTTTTGACTTCATTACCCAGTGACGCGTCGTCGAGCATCATCTGGTACACGTCGAACAGCGCGCGCTCTTCGGGCCGCAACTGGGTGGCCAGCTTGGTCGACAGGTTGCGCATATCCGCGCGCACGCCTTCCAGGGCGGTCTTGAACAGTTTGATTTCAGCGTCAATGTCGTTGACGGTCTTGTCCGGCACCACATCGAGGTCGGCCGGTGGCAGCATGACCACCGCCGTGCCGACGGCAGCGCCCGGCGAACCAGGTACGCCGACGAACTTGGCCTCCTGGATGCCCTTGCCCTGGCGACCCAGGCCGCGAATCGAACCCGTCGCCTCGGCGTGGGCAATCACCCCGGCAAGCTGCGCGCTCATGGTCACCAGGAAAGCTTCTTCACCTTCATCGAACTGGCGCCGCTCTTTTTGCTGGATGACCAACACGCCGACAACGCGGCGGTGGTGAATGATCGGTGCGCCGAGGAACGAGGCGTAACGCTCTTCACCGGTTTCGGCAAAGTAGCGATAACGCGGGTGATCAGCCGCGTTTTCAAGGTTCAGGGGTTCTTCACGCGTCCCCACCAGGCCCACCAGACCTTCATTGGGCGCCATGCTGACTTTGCCGATAGAGCGCTTGTTCAGGCCCTCGGTGGCCATCAGCACAAAACGGTTGGTCTCGGGGTCCAGCAGGTAAACCGAGCAGACCTGGCTGCCCATGGCTTCCTTGACGCGCAACACAATAATCCCCAACGCCGCCTTGAGATCCTTGGCGGAGTTAACTTCCTGGACGATCTTGCGCAGCGTATTGAGCATGGCTCGGGGTCGAACTCCGTCGTCAGTCGCGCGCTAAAAGGCGCGGGGCAAGTTCTTTGAGAGCGCGACGATAAACCTCGCGCTTGAATGTCACCACCTGGCCCAACGGGTACCAATAGCTGACCCAACGCCAGCCATCGAACTCCGGTTTACCGGTCAAATCCATCCGCACCCGCTGCTCGTTGGAGATCAGGCGCAGGAGAAACCATTTCTGCTTCTGGCCGATGCACAGCGGTTGGCTGTGGGTACGCACCAGGCGTTGCGGCAAACGATAGCGCAACCAGCCGCGTGTACAGGCCAGAATTTGCACATCTTCACGCTCAAGGCCGACTTCTTCGTTCAACTCACGGTACAAGGCGTCTTCAGGGGTTTCGTCGGGGTTGATTCCGCCTTGAGGAAACTGCCAGGCATCTTGGTTGATTCGGCGAGCCCATAGCACCTGTCCGGCATCATTCGTAAGAATAATCCCGACATTAGGACGGAAACCATCGGGGTCGATCACGGCAACAACCTCGCAAACGCATGTCGCCGCATTGTTCCACAAAGGTTGTTCCAGCGGCAACGAGGCTTCTTACCTTATGTGCACTCTTGTGAAAAGACCGTATTCTGGACGCCTTTTTACAGACTTTTCAGCGAGTAACTGCAATGCGCCTGGCTTTATTCGACTTGGACAACACACTTCTGGGCGGTGACAGCGACCACGCCTGGGGTGATTACCTCTGCGAACGCGGGATTCTCGACGCGGTGGCCTACAAGGCCCGCAACGACGAGTTTTACCAGGACTACCTGGCCGGCACGCTGGATAACGCCGAGTACCTGAACTTCTGCCTGGAAATCCTCGGCCGCACCGAGATGGCCCAGCTTAACGCGTGGCACAACGACTACATGCGCGACTGCATCGAGCCGATCATGCTGCCCCAGGCAGTGGAACTGCTGGCCAAGCACCGCGCCGCCGGCGACAAGCTGGTGATCATCACCGCCACCAACCGCTTCATCACCGCGCCAATTGCCGCACGCCTGGGCGTCGAAACCCTGATCGCCACCGAGTGCGAGATGGAAAATGGCCGCTACACCGGGCGCAGCACCGATGTGCCGTGCTTCCGTGAAGGCAAGGTGACGCGCTTGAATCGTTGGCTGGAAGAAACCGGGCACAGCCTGGAAGACAGCTACTTCTATAGCGACTCGATGAATGATTTGCCACTGCTGGAGCAAGTGACCCACCCAGTGGCGGTGGACCCGGATCCGAATTTGCGGGCTGAGGCCCAGAAGCGTGGCTGGCCGGTGATAACACTGCGAAGCTGATGGCCCCATCGCAGGCAAGCCAGCTCCCACCCTTAGATTTGTGAATACATTCAAGTGTGGAAGCTGGCTTGCCTGCGATGAAGTCGACTCAGTCCCAAGCCCTACATCGGCTTAGCCACCATCAAATAGAAAATCACCATAAACGCCAAAAACGCCGGCCAGCCCAGGCCAAACCACCAGCGCATATAGGTCGCCGCCTTGATCGGCATCGCCGTGCCGTCGCGCAACGCCTGCTCCGCCATCTTGTGCACACGAATCTGCAACCACACCACCGGCAGCCAGCAAACCCCGGCCAGGCAATACAGGCCGACGGTCCATTGCAGCCAGCTCTGCTGCATCGACCAACCCGCCAAGTGCATCAAGCCGACCCCGCTTAAGGGCTGGAACACCGCCGTGGTTGCGGTAAACGCCCAGTCGGCGAACACCAAGTGCTTGAACGTCTCGGCGATGACTTCAACCTTGCCACTGCGCCAGGCGCGCAAGGCATAGTAAGCCGAGCCCGCGCCCAACCCGAATAGAATGGTCGAGGACAGGATATGCAGGGTTTTCAGCAGCAGGTAAGCGCTCATTGATGAGGTTCAGTCCATAGAAGCCACACAGTCGCCACCATCAGCACCAGGTTCTTGGCGACGGCGGCATAAGGGTCAAACCAGTAATGGGGCAGAACCAGGCTGATAAACACGGTGTAACCGGCCATCAGCAGCAATTGCAGGATCAGGGCCTGCCTGCGCCAACGCGTCACCAGCAACCCTAAACCCAACAGCGCATCGCAGACCGAGCCGCCGATCACGGCCAGTGTCGCCCACGTGCCGTGCACGCCCGCCTCGGCCATGATGCGCAGGCCCCAGTCGTAACCCTGACCGAGGCAAACGGCTGCGGTGCCCAGCCAGATCAGCACCATCACCGCCAGCATCACTGGGCGCAGAGTGCGCTGGCTGCTGATGGCTGCGTTCGGCCAATCGTGCAGGCGCGACGCCAGCGGCGCGACGGTATAACCGCAAACCGAGGCCAGTACCTCGGGGTCGGCCACATTGTCCTGTTGCGCCAGGGCGATACTTTGTCGGTTCAAAGCCTGCCAGCCCAGGCGATCACCCAGCCAACCGCCCAACCTCAGCAGCGGCACTTGCACGTAGCGGCCCGCCTCCCAGCCTTGAGCCGCGCGCAGGTGGTCAACGACCTGCGACAGCCGCATCGGCTCGGGCCCCACCAACGGCAGCACCATTGATTCAGCAGGCCACTGGCGCAGCAGGGCCATTACCGCACCGACCAGATCGTCGATATGCACGGGCTGCACTTGGGCCTTGAGGTCGAGCAGCGGAATCAGCGGCCAAGGCGAAAGCCCGGCCAGCCACGCACTGCTGGTGCCGCCCGCGCCCACCACCAATGAAGGCCGAAGCACCACAGCGGTTATGCCCAGACTGAGCAGATAATCATCCGCCAAGCCTTTGCTGGCCAGGAACGCCAGGTCGGATTGCGCCGAAGCGCCCAAGGCGGAAATCTGCAACACCCGCACGCCACGCTGGGCGGCCAGATCAAACAACACGCGAGCGCCTTGATCCTGAACCCGGCTCAACTCAGCCGCATCCACGCTGAGCAGGCCCGCCGCATTGATCAATACATCAACAGATTCAGGAAAGACAAAGTGCTCGGGGTCGACAGCCAGGCGGCCCAGGTCCAGCGAACGCCACTCAACCCCCGGCCAACTCTGGTGTTGAGGCGTTCGAGAGGTCGCGATCACGCAGTGCCCGGCGTGCTGCAAGGCGCGCAACAGATGGCGGCCCACAAACCCTGTGGCGCCGACCAGAAGGACGTTCATGAAGCCCCTTTAGACCGGCTTGGCGCCCATCAACCCGGCAATCGCCACAAACCCCACCAGGCTGACCACGGCCAGCGCCAGGGTGAAATTCAGGCTGCCACCGCCGCCCAGACGCAGGCGGTTAAGCCGTGCCACCAGCCAGAACCAGGCCAGCGCCGCCACGGTGTAGAGGATGCTGGAGCCCAGAATCCAGGTTTGCCCCAGCGGCCAGCCGATCAAATGCGCCAGCCACCAGCCGGTGAATGGCATGCTGACCATGCAAACCCCCATCAGCAACCACACGAACGCCCACGGGCGTTGCACGGTAACCGCAGGGCCGGCGCTGCGCTTGCGCCAGGCCAGTACCGCCAGCCCGAGGCCGCTGAGCAGCAGCAACACGGTGGCGGTGATGTGGATAACCTTGAGGGTGGTCAGCGTTTCCATGGTCTTGATTCCTTAAAGGCCGCTCAGTCAGCGTAGTCGCTCAACCGAGGAACAGCTGGTAGGCCGGGTTTTCGCTTTCATCCCAGTACGGGTAGCCGATTTGCGCCAATGCGGCCGGCACCAAATGGCGCTCGTCCGCCGGCACTTGCAGGCCGGCGACCACACGGCCGTCGGCCGCGCCGTGGTTGCGATAGTGGAACATCGAGATGTTCCAGCGCCCGCCCAATTTGTTAAGAAAGTTGAACAGCGCGCCCGGGCGTTCCGGGAATTCGAAACGGAATACCAGCTCGTCGCTGACTTTCGCCGCGTGCCCACCGACCATATGACGAATGTGCAACTTGGCCAGTTCGTTCTCGGTCAGGTCCAGCACCGGGAAACCCTGGCTGGTGAGGCTGGCGATCAACGCGCTGCGCGGGTCGTTTTCCGGGTGAGTCTGCACGCCAACGAAGATGTGCGCCTCGCGGCCGGAGTGGTAGCGGTAGTTGAATTCGGTGATCTGGCGCTTGCCCACGGCCTCGCAGAAGGCCTTGAAGCTGCCCGGCTGCTCGGGGATGGTCACGGCGATGATGGCTTCGCGGCCTTCACCCAGCTCGGCGCGCTCGGCCACATGGCGCAGGCGGTCGAAGTTGACGTTGGCACCGGAGTCGATGGCCACCAGGGTTTGCCCGGTGATGCCTCGGGTCTCGACATACTTCTTGATCCCCGCCACACCCAATGCGCCTGCGGGCTCGGTGATGGAGCGGGTGTCGTCGTAGATGTCCTTGATCGCCGCGCAGATTTCATCGGTGCTGACGGTGATCACTTCGTCCACATAGTCTTTGCAGATGTCGAACGTGTGCTGGCCGATCTGCGCCACCGCCACGCCGTCGGCAAAGATACCGACGGTCGGCAGTACCACGCGCTCACCGGCAGCCATGGCGGCTTGCAGGCAGTTGGAGTCGTCCGGCTCGACGCCGATGATCTTGATCTCCGGGCGCAGGTATTTCACGTACGCCGCAATACCAGCGATCAGCCCGCCGCCGCCCACCGGTACGAAAATAGCGTCCAGCGGCCCCGGGTGCTGGCGCAGAATCTCCATCGCCACGGTGCCCTGCCCGGCAATGGTGTGCGGATCATCATAGGGGTGAATGTAAACGTAGCCTTTTTCGTCGACCAGTTTCAGCGAGTAGGCCAGGGCTTCCGGGAAGGAATCACCGTGCAGCACCACTTTGCCGCCACGCGAACGCACGCCTTCGACCTTGATCTCCGGGGTGGTCTTGGGCATCACGATAGTGGCCTTGACTCCCAGCACCTTGGCTGCAAGGGCGAGGCCCTGGGCATGATTGCCGGCAGATGCGGTGACCACGCCGCGCGCGCGCTCCTCCAAGCTCAGCTGGGTCAACTTGTTGTAGGCGCCGCGAATCTTGAACGAGAACACCGGCTGCAAGTCTTCGCGCTTGAGCCAGACTTTGTTGCCCAGCCGCTCGGAGAGCTGGCGAGCAGTCTGCAATGGGGTTTCTACGGCAACGTCATAAACGCGCGAGGTGAGGATCTTTTTGACGTACTGTTCGAGCATCGGAAAGCATCACTGGGCGGGTTGGGCAGGGCCAAGGAGTCTAACCCAGCGTTTAGCCGGGCGACCACACGAATCCCGAGGTTTTGTTGGGTTATACTCGCCGGCCTCGATAATTCCCCGCCCGTTCCGGAGCCCGCATGACCCAGGATCAACTCAAACAGGCAGTGGCCCAAGCCGCCGTCGATTTAATTCTTCCTAAACTCGACGACAAAAGCATCGTCGGTGTCGGCACCGGCTCCACCGCCAACTGCTTTATCGATGCGCTGGCCCTGCACAAGGGCGCGTTTGACGGCGCCGTGGCCAGCTCCGAAGCCACCGCCGCGCGCCTCAAGGGCCATGGCATTGCGGTGTACGAGCTCAATACCGTGAGCGACCTGGAGTTCTACGTCGACGGCGCCGATGAAAGCGACGAGCACCTGAACCTGATCAAAGGCGGCGGCGCAGCCCTGACCCGCGAGAAGATCGTCGCGGCCGTGGCCAAGACCTTTATCTGCATCGCCGACGCCAGCAAGCTGGTGCCGGTACTCGGCGCGTTCCCGCTGCCGGTGGAAGTGATCCCGATGGCCCGCAGCCACGTGGCCCGCGAGCTGGTGAAACTGGGCGGCGACCCGGTGTACCGCGAAGGCGTGTTGACCGACAACGGCAACATCATCATCGACGTGTTCAACCTGCAGATCATCAACCCGGTTGAGCTGGAAACCCAGATCAACGCGATCGTCGGCGTGGTGACTAACGGTTTGTTCGCCGCGCGCCCGGCTGATGTGTTGCTGCTGGGCACCTCTGAAGGCGTGAAAACCCTCAAGGCCTAAAGCTCACTGCCTGGCTTTATGTGGGAGCTGCGGTGCGACGATTCGACTTGCCTGCGATAGCATCGCCTCGGTTTAACTGATACACCGAGCCGTTCGCATCGCAGGCAAGTCGAATCGTCGCACCGCAGCTCCCATATTTGATTCCGTTGTCCGAAAGATCCATGTAACAAAAACGCTACTTTTCGCAGCATCCCCCTCCAAAATCGTGCGCCCAGTCCCGGCACCTCACACCTTAATAGGTATCAAATCCGTTACAAATTACAGCCAAGCGACCCACGCGTTTAACAATGCGCCACTTCGCAGTCGCCCACGGAATGAGGCGCGCATTGTGCAATGGGTCTGGGCTTGAACATCCCTATCACCTCAAGGACGACCTTGTGATAAAGCCTCTAGCCCTCGCGATCAGCGTTGTCGGCACGCTGCTGTCGACACACACCCAGGCCTACGATTACGGCCAACACGCCAACACCACCCTGGAAAAGCTGATCAACGATTACCCCGGCCGGTATCGTGGCACTGCCCATTTCGCAGGCGCCGCGGATTGGATGCAAAGCCAGATGGGTTCGGCCTACAGCCTCAGTCGCCAGAACTTCACCTGGAACAACGGCAGTCGCGCCTCGCAAAACGTGGTGGCCTACGCTGCCGGCACCAAACCGCAATACGTGGTGATTGGCGCGCATTTCGACACCTACTTCGGCCGCCCGACCCTGCAAGGCCTCGACGACAATGGCTCCGGCGCCAGCGTGCTGACTGAGGTGGCGAAAAACCTCGGCGGCCTGCAGTTGGAAAACGGCTTGCAAATCGTCGGCTTCGGCGCCGAAGAAGAAGGTCTGCGCGGCTCCAAGGCGTTTGTCGACGCACTCAGCGCCAGCCAGCGCGCGAACATGCTGGCGATGATCAACCTCGACAGCCTGATCACCGGCGACATGATGTACGCCCACGCCGGCCAGAACAGCACCGCCAACCCCGCCCTGGCGTCATTGCGCGAGCACACGTTCCAGATCGCCAAGGAGTTGAACATCCCGCTGTTCACCAACCCAGGCCTGGACCCGCAATACCCCAAGGGCACCGGCTGCTGCAGCGATGGCGAGCCTTTCGAGCCGTTAAATATTCCGATTCTGTATATAGAAGCCACTAACTGGGAGCTGGGCGACCTGGACGGCTACACCCAAACCAACAACCCGAAAATCCCCGGTGGCTCCACCTGGCACGACCCGGCAGAAGACAACAAAGCGGTGCTCACCGACGCCTTCGGCCAAGCACGCATCGACCAGCGCCTGCGCGACTATTCGCGCCTGCTCAGCCGTTTGGTGCTGGAGCTGACCAACGCCGACCTGGTGGCCTCGACCGCCTCCGGCGGCGCCGTTGCGCGCAATATGCAGGACAACCTGCAGCGTCAGCACCAAGCCATGGTGCGCCTGCATGACCGCCGCTGGTTGACCTTGCAAGCAGCCAGCCGCGAAGTGGGCAGCTTTGACGGCGAGATCGGCGTGGACGGTGAATACAGCCCGGACAGCGGCTTCGATAGCCCGCTCAATCCCGAAGCGCGGCGCCTGGGCCTGCATGCACTTGGCGACTTTCAGCTCACTTCCAGCCTGAACATCGGCGCCAGCCTGAGCTACCTCAACGGCCGCGACAAACTAGAGCACCGCGGCAAACTGGACAGCGACACCTGGCAGGCGGCGGCCTACGCCTTGCTCAACGACGGCGGACCAAGCTGGCTCGCCGGTGACGTGAGCGTCGGCCGCACGCGCTTTGAGTCCAAGCGCAACCTGTTGATCCAGGCCAACGGCGGCCCGATCCTGCTCAACCAGCACCTGAGCGGCAACACGGAGGCCCTGTCCTTGGGCGCGCGGGTGCTCGGCGGCTATGACTTCGACTTCGGCGCGATCAAGAGCGGACCATTTGCCGGCCTTGACTACAGCCATTACCGCATCGATAAATTCCACGAGAAACCGGATTTGCGCACCGCGCTTGAGTACGAAGAGCAAGCCTTCGATTCCCTGGAAGCCAGCCTCGGCTGGCGCGTGCGTGGTGCGGTCGCCCTGCCCTACGGCATGAGCCTCCTGCCTTACGGCGATATCGCCTGGGTTAAGGAGCTGGCGGACGGCCGCCTGGATGACCTCGACCTGACCGCCCACGCCGACAGGCAGGCGCGCACCGCCAAACTGGGTTCAGTGGATAAAAGCTTTGGCCGCGCGCAAATCGGCAGCCAACTGGCGATCACCCCGCAGTTGGGCGTTTACGCCGAGGTGAACAGCCGCCTTGGGCATGCCGAAGGCAGCCAGACCGGCTATTCGCTGGGTGTGCAGTGGATGTTTTGATCAGGGCTTTTTGAACACGTAGAACAGGTTCGGCTCGCTGACCAAGTACAAGCTGCCTTTATCGTCCATGGCGATGCCTTCGGCCTGAGGCACACGCTTTTGCAGTCCATGGCGCCCGTTGAGCAGAGAAAGGCTGCTCAGTGGGCGACCGTTAATGTCCAGCTCCAACACCAGGAACGACTCATCCGACAGCGCCAGCAAATGCCCGCTGCGCTCGTCGTATTGCAAGCTCGACAGGTCGCGCACAAACAGCCCGGCATCGCGCTTGGGGTTGTTGATCACGT
This sequence comes from Pseudomonas antarctica, assembly GCF_900624995.1. Lineage (GTDB taxonomy): Bacteria > Pseudomonadota > Gammaproteobacteria > Pseudomonadales > Pseudomonadaceae > Aquipseudomonas > Aquipseudomonas antarctica. Next base: position 21,813 of record NZ_UYXQ01000005.1, on the reverse strand, counting down.
GCACCGAATAGGTTTTTTCCGGTTTGAAATGCGGAAAACCATGCACTTCGTAGATCAACATCGGGTCGCGTTCCTTGGCCACGAACAGGCGCTTGCCTACCGAGTCGTACGCCAGGCCCTCAAAACCTTTGTTGCCCCCCATGTGCACACCCAAGGTCATCTGCTCCGCGTCGGCGGCGTCGAGGAACTGGGTGTCGTCGTTCACATGCACCTTGATCAGCCGCTGCTGGGCCTCATCACTGATCACATAAATGTTGTCGCTGATGAACTCCACTGCCTCGGCATCGCCAAAGCCCACCAGCGCAATGCGCCGCAAAATCTTGCCGTCCAGGGACAGCTCGATCAGCTCGGCGTTTTTGTTGGTGACAGTAAACAGGCTTTTGCGCACCGGGTCGTAGGTAAGGGCCGAGACATCATCGTCGAGGCCTTCGATCACTTTGGCTTCCAGGCTGACACGGTAATCGGCCAAGCCGATGGAGCGCTCATTGGCGGGCTGGCCCCATGCCTGCCAGTTGAACCACGCGCGTTCGAACAAGCGAAATTGCTGTGCGACCGCCCCGACCGCCATCAAAGCGATCAGCAACAACAGATAAAACGCGGGTTTGGGCCGGGCAAATCGACGCATCAGGGCAGCTCGAAGTCAAAAAGTAGCGGATGAATATCACGCCGGTCTGAATTTAAACTTAAACGCTGCCTGATGGGTGGCGCATGCCGCTATTGGAGCGGTACCCGACGTAATCGTGGGTTATTTCTGCTTCTCGAAACGGTAGAACAGGTTCGGTTCACTGACCATGTACAACGTGCCGCCCTCATCCATGGTCACGCCTTCGGCACGTGGAATGGTGTGCTTGAGGCCGTTGAAGCCACCGAGCAGGGTCATGAAGCTGACTTGATCGCCCTTTTCGTCCAGCTCCAGCAACAGGTGGGAGTCGGCCGACAGCACCAGCAAGTGCCCGGTGCGCGGGTCGACGGCCAGGGCTGAAAGGTTGCGCATATCCAACTCGGTGCTAGCGACTTTTTGCTTGTCGCCGGTCAGCGTGGCGCCATCGCTTTTCCAGGTAAACAGCGCGGGTGGGCGCTCTTCGCCGAGCACGATTTGCTGGTTGCGCTTGTCCCAGGTGACTCCCTCAAAGGCTTTGTTCTGGTCTTTGGACGGGCCCAGATCGTAGGTCTTAAAGTCCGCGAGGTTCAGCTGTTGGGTGCTGGCGTCGACGTTCACCACGGTGAGCGTGTGCATGCGTTCATCGACAATGGCCATCAGGCCATTTTCCATCACCGTCACGCCTTCCGGGTTGTTCCAGCCAATGAGTGGCATCTTGCGCAGCACGTCGCCTTGCAGGCTCAACTCAACCAGAAACGGGTTTTTGCCCATCACGGAAAACAGGGTTTTGGTCTGTGGGTTGTAGGCCAGGTCCGAAGCCTCGTCCTTCTCCATGCCGGGCAGCAACTTGCCGTCGATGACCGCGTGATAGTCCGGCAGCCACACACTGGCTTGTTGTTCGGCCGGCGTCTCAAAGCGCTCCGCCACCCACAGCACGCCACGATCATCCCAATGCAGAAGCCAGGCAACGCCATACACAATCGCCCCGGCCAGGAACAACCAGGAATACCAGCGCAGGGCAAAACGTGAACGGGGCTTGGGTGTAGCGGTGGGCAAGGTCACGGCCATTGAGCGCTTTTCCGGAAAGTCAGCGTTAGGTGATAGCACAGGATCAACGGGCCCGCGCGCAGGAGGCTGAAATTATCCGGGTGGCGTGTGAAAAAAATGCAAAAAGCCTGGGGTTCTGAGGATGTACTCAATTAAATGTGGGCGCTGGCTTGCCTGCTCCCACATTTGAACTGCATTGAGCCTTTAGCGAACGCTGCTTTCGAAGCGGCTCACGCCCGCCAACTCCAACACCAACTCATCCCCCACATTCAACGGCCCTACACCGGCCGGGGTGCCGGTGAGGATCACGTCACCAGCCTGCAGCGAGAAGCAGCCAGCCATGTGTTGGATCATCGGGATGATCGGGTTGAGCATCTGCGCGCTGTTGCCGTCCTGGCGCACTTGGCCGTTGATGCTCAGGCGGATGCCGATGTCGGTGATGTCGGGGAAGGTGCTCCCGACCACGAACGGTGCAATCACTGCCGCACCGTCAAACGACTTGGCGATTTCCCACGGCAGGCCTTTGGCTTTCAGCTCGGCCTGTTTGTCACGCAGGGTCAGGTCCAAGGCCGGGGCAAAGCCGGAAATGGCGTCCAGCACTTCTTCACGGCTGGGTTTGTTCGACAACGGCTTGCCGATCAATACCGCGATTTCCGCTTCGTAGGGCACCGAACCACGCTCGGTAGGGATGGCGAAACCGCCCTCCAGTGCTACCACACAACTGCCCGGCTTGATGAACAACAAGGGCTCGGTCGGTACCGGGTTGTCCAGTTCCTTGGCATGTTCGGCGTAGTTACGCCCGATGCACACCACTTTACCCACGGGAAAGTGGATGTTGGTGCCGTCGACATACTTGTGCTGGTAGCTCATGGAACGACTCCTTCAGGGGCGATTAAACAACGAAGATCTTGCCGGGGTTCATGATCCCGTTAGGGTCGAACACCGCTTTCACTGCCTTCATGTATTCGATTTCAACCGGCGAGCGGCTGTAGGTCAGGTAATCGCGCTTGGTCATGCCCACGCCGTGTTCGGCGGAGATCGAGCCGTTGTACTTCTCGACGGTCTCGAACACCCACTTGTTCACGGTGGCGCACTTGGCGAAGAACTCATCCTTGCTCAGGTTTTCCGGTTTGAGGATGTTCAGGTGCAGGTTGCCGTCGCCGATGTGGCCGAACCAGACGATTTCGAAGTCCGGGTAGTGTTCACCGACGATCGCGTCGATTTCCTTCAAGAACGCCGGCACTTTGGAAACAGTCACCGAAATGTCGTTCTTGTACGGCGTCCAGTGGGAAATGGTCTCGGAGATGTACTCGCGCAGCTTCCACAGGTTGTGCAGTTGGGTTTCACTCTGGCTCATCACGCCGTCCAGCACCCAGCCCTGCTCCACGCAGTGCTCGAAGGTTTCCAGGGCGTGATTGGCGACTTCTTCGGTGGTGGCTTCGAATTCCAGCAGCGCGTAGAACGGGCAATCGGTTTCGAACGGCGCTGGCACATCGCCTCGGCCCATGACTTTGGCCAGGGCTTTGTCAGAGAAGAATTCAAAGGCGGTCAGGTCCAGCTTGCTCTGGAACGCGTGCAGCACCGGCATGATCGAGTCGAAATCCGTGGTGCCGAGCACCATGGCGGTGAGGTTTTTCGGCGCACGGTCCAGGCGCATGGTGGCTTCGACCACAAACCCCAGGGTGCCTTCAGCGCCGATAAACAGCTGGCGCATGTCGTAGCCGGTGGCGTTCTTGATCAGGTCTTTGTTCAGCTCCAGCAGGTCGCCCTTGCCGGTGACGACCTTCATGCCGGCTACCCAGTTACGGGTCATGCCGTAGCGAATAACCTTGATCCCGCCGGCATTGGTGCCGATGTTGCCGCCAATCTGGCTCGAACCCGACGACGCGAAGTCCACCGGGTAGTACAGGCCTTTTTCTTCGGCGACGTTCTGCAATTGCTGGGTGACCACGCCCGGCTGGCACCTGGCGGTGCGGTCGGTGAGGTTCACGTCGAGGATCTGGTTCATGTAGTCGAACGACACCACCACCTCGCCATTCGCGGCTACGGCGGCGGCCGACAAGCCGGTACGACCACCGGATGGCACCAGCGCCACCTTGTGTTCATTGGCCCAACGGACGATGGCCTGTACCTGCTCGGTGGTCTTGGGGAACACGATAGCGGTCGGCGCAGGAGCGAAGTGCTTGGTCCAGTCCTTGCCGTAAGCCTCCAGGGAGTCAGCATCGGTCAGGACCTTGCCAGGCTCTACCAGGGTCTTCAGCTCATCAATCAGGGCAGGATGGGTCATCGACAGAACTCTCGAACAATTCATGGTCATCCTGAGAACGCTTCACGTCGCAGGAATGGGTGTTTAGCGGGGCACGTATGCTAGCATACCGCCCCCGCAGGACAGAGCCCAAGGGCGTTTCTGCGGTGACGGCTTTCCTGCCGTCCGGGTCAGCTCTTGTGCACTGATTCAAGGCACTAACTGCTCGATTCCCTGCCATTTTTCTCCGGGATACAGGTTTACGCAGATGAGCAAGACTTCTCTCGATAAGAGCAAGATCAAGTTCCTTCTTCTGGAAGGCGTCCACCCATCGGCTGTCGACGTACTGAAAGCCGCTGGGTACTCCAGCATTGAGTACATCACCAGTTCTCTGCCGGAAGCCCAGTTAAAGGAAAAGATCGCCGACGCGCACTTTATCGGCATTCGCTCCCGCACTCAGCTGACCGAAGAGATCTTCGAGCACGCCAAGAAACTCGTGGCTGTCGGTTGTTTCTGCATCGGCACCAACCAGGTCGACCTCAACGCTGCACGCGAACGCGGCATTGCGGTGTTCAACGCACCGTACTCCAACACCCGTTCCGTAGCGGAGCTGGTATTGGCCGAGGCCATCCTGCTGCTGCGCGGTATTCCTGAGAAGAACGCTTCCTGCCACCGTGGCGGCTGGATCAAAAGCGCGGCCAACTCCTTCGAAATCCGCGGCAAGAAGCTGGGTATCGTCGGTTACGGCTCGATCGGTACGCAGTTGTCGGTACTGGCCGAAGGCTTGGGCATGCAGGTGTTCTTCTACGACACACTGACCAAGCTGCCATTGGGCAACGCCACTCAGGTGTCGAGCCTGACCGAGCTGCTGGGCATGTCCGACATCGTCACCCTGCACGTTCCGGAAACCGCTGAGACCCAGTGGATGATCGGCGAGAAGGAAATCCGCGCGATCAAGAAAGGCGGCATCCTGATCAATGCTGCACGCGGCACCGTGGTAGAACTGGACGCCCTGGCCGACGCGATCAAGGACAAGCACCTGATCGGCGCCGCGATCGACGTGTTCCCGGTAGAGCCACGCTCTAACGACGACATCTTCGAAAGCCCGCTGCGCGGCCTGGACAACGTGATCCTGACCCCGCACATCGGCGGTTCCACCGCTGAAGCCCAAGCCAACATCGGCCTGGAAGTGTCGGAGAAGCTGGTCAAGTACAGCGACAACGGCACCTCGGTGTCTTCCGTCAACTTCCCGGAAGTGGCGCTGCCGGCTCACCCTGGCAAGCACCGCCTGCTGCACATCCACCAGAACATCCCTGGCGTGATGATGGAGATCAACAAGGTCTTCGCGGAAAACGGCATCAACATCTCCGGTCAGTTCCTGCAGACCAACGAGAAGGTCGGCTACGTGGTGATCGACGTCGACGCCGAGTACTCGGACCTGGCGCAAGAGAAGCTGCAGCACATCAACGGCACGATTCGTAGCCGCGTGTTGTTCTAAGGCTTCAAACGCTGCACAAAAAAAGGGAGACCCGCAAAGGTCTCCCATTTTTTTGTCTGAACAAATCTTACTTGACGTTAACCGTGATGACTTTCGAGGCTACAGTCGGGTTGAACTGCATGTGCAGTTTGTCGCCAGCTACCAGTTGCAAGGTGTGCTTGCCGGGGGTGAGGGTCAGCTCGGTTTCGGTCTGGGCCTTACCGTAGTGAATCACGGAGTCGGTGGCCGGAATCGGCACGCTGGCGTCAGGCAGTTCTTTTTGGTCGATCAGCAGGTGGTGGTGGCCAGTGCCTGGATCCTGGCTAGTGGCCGGGGCCAGTTTGAGGCCTTCCATGCCGAATTTGACGGTGAAGGTTTTATCGACGGTGGCGCCGTCTTTTGGTGACACGATAAATACTTTGGCGCCTTCAGGTGGCGCACTGCGCGGGATACCGTCAGCAGCAGAGACCAACATCGAAGCACCCAGCAACACGCTGGCCAGGGTGGCACGGGACAATAAGGCTTTCATTCGCTTCTCCAGTTTTTCGAGGAATTCTGTTGGGTAATGACAACTTCGCGACAAATTGCTGTCCAAGGCACTCAACACCATAGCAAAGCGACGCTGAACGGCGCCTCGCACATTAAATCTCTAGGAGCGACCATGCGCTTTTCGCCTGGCCTTGTACTTTTGCTTCCTCTTCTGAGCCCTTTGGCTCATGCCGAACTGATCGATGATGTGTTTGATCGAGGCGAACTGCGCATCGCCTTGGAAGCCAACACACCGCCGTTCAATTTCAAGGACGGTGACAAGCTAACCGGTTTTGAAGTGGAACTGGGTGAACAATTGGCCAAGGAAATGGACGTACGGCCCTCGTTTATCACCACCGACGAAGCAGACATGTTGCCAGGCGTTGAATCCGGCAAATACGACGTGGCCATCAACCATATCGCTATGACTGCCGAGCTGCAGCATCGGTTCGATTTCAGTGAGCCCTATAAGAAAACACCTGAGCTGGCGATTCCGTTCCAAAAGGGCAACCCGGCGTTCAAAAGTAGCTTGGACAAGGCGTTGCAACACGTGAAGGCGGATGGCCGCTTGAAGGCGCTGACGCAGAAGTGGTTTGAAGGCGACACACCGGTCGTGAAGACACAATAAACCAACTGTGGGAGGGAGCAGGCCCCTCCCACATTTTGATCTAGGTAAGGCTTGGGAGCTGGGCTAGGGCAGCAGCCGCCTCAGGCAATTCAAGCTCACTGAACACCAACACCCCATGGCGCTTGAGCAGCGCCGCCGTCACCCCTTCGCCGTTCACCTTTACGCCGGTGAAGGTGCCGTCATAGGTCAGCAGGTTGCCGCACGAAGGGCTATTGGCCTTGAGGATGGCGATACGGATGTCGTGCCGTTGCACCAACGCCAGCGCGTGGCGGGCGCCATCGAGAAAGGCGGCACTGAAGTCTTCACCTTCGGCCGTCAGCACTTGAACGCGGCCTTCCCACACATCAATACCCTGCCCGCCCGGAATCTCGGCGGCGGGGCGAGGCGTCGGCAAACCACCCGACACTTCCGGGCAGATCGCAACCACACGACCTTCAGCCTGCCACGCCGCCAACGGGTCGAACGGGCCACTGGCACCACCGTCGTAACGCACCTTGTGCCCAAGCAGGCAGCGGCTGATCAGAATCTTTTGCATACTTAAAACGGCTCGTTACCCCGCCGACGAAACCAGCCGGTCAGGGACAGGCGTTCACGCTTAGCGGGCAGGACTTCGTGGGGCACCTCGCCGGACAGGAACACCACCAGGCTGCCGCCGGTGGGCACCACATCGTATTCCACGCCGTCCTTGAGGTACATGCGCAACTGGCCACCCTGCTCAGGCAGCCAGGCATCGTTCAAATACACCACGGCAGAGACCATGCGCCGGTCATCGTCGCGGAAACGGTCCACGTGCTTGAGGTAAAACGCCCCCGGCGGGTACATCGCGAAATGGCTTTCGAAGTCTTCCAGGCCCAGAAACAGGCCGCGATTCATCGCCTGGCGCAGGCTGTCCATCACGCCCATGTAGGTCTCGCAGACTGGGGCATCACCCTCTTCCAGCCACTGGATATGGTCACCGCGAATGCCCTCGCGGATCTCCTGGGCCAGGCCGCGTCCTACAGCTGCAGGCGCCAATTCGCCCTCAGCCGCACGTTTACGGCACTCAGCCGCCAGTTCCAGGGTCAGAGCCTGGGGCAGGAAGCCGTTCTGCTGCGACCAACCTTTTTCGGCCAAGTCGTCGACAATGCGTTGCAGCAGGGGATGATCAAGGGGTATTTGCATGGCGCGCATAGTATCCATACGCCTGTGAATCCGACAGAGCCGCCGAGCGTCTGAATACACTTTAGTCAGGTGACTGATAGGATTTCTCGACAAATCCTACGCCCGACACGGACAATAGTGGCCGACTGACAGGAGTCCATATGCGTCGTTTGTTTTTTTCCATGCTGATGTTCTGCGTTTTGCCCGCGTGGGCAGACGGCTATGACCCGTTGTACAAGGTCGCAGGCTGGGCCGAACAACGTGCGCATTTCAATGACGCCCTCAGTGCCGCCCAGCAACGCTACCGCAATAGCCTGCCGCCAGCGGTGTTCCAGGCGCTGGTGGACAACAGCAATAAACGCTTTGCCGCCCAGGCCATGGACCAGCGTGCCGAAGCGCAATTGCGCAAAAACCTGGCGGATCCGAAACCCGCCCTGGCGTTTTTCCAGTCGCCGCTGGGCCGCAAGATCGTCGCGGCCGAGTTGCTGGCTACCCGTCGCGACCAGTTGGCAAAAAATGCCAAAGGCCTGCCGCACATCGAAGCCGACGCGACGCGCAGCTTGATCATAGGCCACTTGGCACAGGCGTTGCCCGCCCGTGAAGCCGGCGCGGAGGTCAGCCTGGCAATTGCCGGTGTCGCGGCCGACAGCTTGAGCCAGATGATTCCCGGCCTGTTGGGCGGTGGGCAGGCCCAAGGCATGTTGAACGGGCAGCGTGAGCGGCTGATGCAGCAGATCGGCAATGATCTGAACAACACGTTGCTGTATGTCTATCGGGATTTGTCTGACCCGGAATTGGAAGAGTTTGCTACGTTTGCGGAGTCGCCGCAGGGTCGGGCGTATTACAAGGCGGCGTTGGCGGCGATTCGAGCAGGTCTTGCCGTCGGCCAGAGCACTTCCAGCCTGTCGCAGTAACCATTGTGGCGGCGGACTTGCTCGCGGCCACATTTGGATTGTGTTACTTCAGATGGTCCGTCAAATAACGGAAGTATTCCTCACGAATCTCGGGAATCTCATTCGCCAAGTGGTGCCTGCCGCGCGGGATCATCAACACTTGAGGCTGATCGAACTTGCCCCGCAACACCTGCAAGTTGTGTTGCCAGTCCACCGTCATATCTTCCTCGCCCTGCACAATCACCGGCCGCCTGGGGCTGCGCGGTGCGGCTTCGATGCGTTTGATCCAGCGCGCCAGCGCGCCTACCCAAGCGGTGGGCAGTTGCCGCGGCTGCAAGGGGTCAGCTTCCAGGAACGGTTTGAACTTGGGGTCGTGGGTGTTTTCGCTGAACCGCCGGGCGATGCCTTTGACGAACGGTCGCAGCAGGTAGTAGCTGACCTGCGACCAGCCCCAGGCACGTGGCCGCACCAGCGGTGACAGCAGGAAGGTCTTGCCCTGGGCCGGGCTGTCGGCGCCGTGATTGAGCAAATGGTCCACCACCACCGCGCCACCGGTACTTTGCCCGAACAGATGCCAGGGTTGCGGCAGTTGCAGCGCCTTGGCCTGCACAAACAGCGCCTGTAACACGTCCTGGTATACCGAAAAATCGTCGATGCTCGCGCGCGCGCCGCTGGACAGGCCATGGCCCGGCAAGTCGCAGGCGATCACCACAAAATTCTGCTCCAGCGCCCAGTCCACCACGTTGCGGTACAGCCCCATATGATCGTAGAAACCGTGAAACATGAACATCGTCGCCACAGGCTCGGGCGGCCACCACACCTGCGCCACCACTTGGAAGCCATCTACGTCGAAACGCCCCAGACGGCTTACGGCCGGTACTTTGCGCGCGGCAAAGTCCAGCCCGTAGAAACGCTGGTAGACCCGCGCCTCGGCGCTGAGCGGTTGCGCATCCACGAGGGGTCGCAAGCTTTCGCGCAGCTGATCGGGGTCAAAGCTGACAGGCATAAAGGGTTCCAGACTGACGGTGAAGATGAATATCGAGCTGCGATATTCATCTGTCAGGGCAAGCATGGCAAGCTACGCGACCTTCGAGGATTGATCTGAATGCGACAGCCCTACCGTTCCGCCTTGTTCGCCAGCGTGATCCTGATCATCTGCGCCGGCGTGTTGTGGGCGGCGTATGACTGGTTCCAGGACCGCTACCTGCGTGCATTCAGTGAACATACTGCGGTGTTTTCCGGCGACGCCCTGCGCCTGCCCGCCGAGCTTGCTGGCCCAGGCCCGATCCGCTTGGTGCATTTCTGGGACCCGGCCTGCCCGTGCAACGTCGGCAACCAGCAGCATCTGGGCGAGCTGATTGAGCACTACGCGCCCCAAGGTGTCGAGTTCTATGCCCTGCAAAAAGCCGGCAGCCACGGCCAACTGCCCGACAACCTGCGCAAAATGAAAACCCTTAATACCCTGCTCGGTGCCGACCACGTGCCGGCGACCCCGGCTGTCGGGATTTGGGACCGCACGGGCAAACTTGCGTATTTCGGGCCGTACAGCGAAGGGCTCACGTGCAACTCCAGCAACAGTTTTATCGAGCCGATCCTGCAAGCCCTTGAGGCCGGGCGCGAGGTCGATGCCACCCATACGCTGGCGGTGGGCTGTTACTGCGCATGGAGCAAGGCGTCAAACTGAACACAGGCTGTTCAACGGACAAACTCCAATCATCCGGCCAACCGGCTGCTGTATCGTACGCTTTCGGTAAGATTGTAAGCATAGGAATACATGAGCCAGTTAACCATCATCCTCTGGATGCTCAACGTGATCGTTGATACGTCCGGCCAGTTGGCGTTCAAAGCCGCCGCCTCGGCCAGCGCCGAACATGACGGGCTGGCCCACTGGAAACACATGCTCAAGCGGCCGTGGATCTGGCTGGGCGTGATCTGCTACGTCTTCGAGTTTGTCTTGTGGCTGGCGTTTCTCACGCTCGTGCCGTTGTCAGTCGGCGTGATGCTGGGCTCCATCAACATTGTGGTGATCATGATTGCCGGGCGTTTCCTGTTCAAAGAAAGCCTGAGCAAATGGCGCTTGATCGGCATCATGCTGATCGCCTGTGGTGTGACTGTCGTAGGGTTTGAATGATGAAACGCTTTTATATCCTGGGTTTTCTGGCGCTGATCATTTTCGACACCTTGGCGCAAGTCAGTTTCAAATTCGCCTCGGTGCATGCCGAACCGCTGACCATGGACGTCGCCTGGCTGGTCCGGGTGTTTGGCGCACCGTGGATCTACGGCGCCTTTGTGGGTTACATCGGCGCCTTCTTCACCTGGATGACCTTGCTCAAATACGCCCCCGTGGGCCCGGCGTTTGCGGCCTCCCACCTGGAGCTGATCAGCGTGACGCTGATCTCTGTGTGGCTGTTCGATGACACCTTGACCCTGCCCAAAGTCATCGGTGGCGCGCTGATTATTGCGGGCATTCTCTGCCTGGCGCGTAGCGAAGACAAAGAGAGCAAACAGGTCGAGGTCGAGCCGTCGCAGGCCCCGGCGTCATGACACGCCAGTGGGAAATTCCGCCGACCGCAGGGCTCCCTTTGCGTTGGCGGGATCTGTTCGGTTTCTCTGCTGACCTGGCCGATTCGCTGGCCCGCCAATTCTCGATCCCCCGGCCAGCGCTGCCCTGCTCCGGCACCGCTGCGCTGATCATCGCCTTGCGCACCTTGCAGCAGCGCATGCCGGGCCGCACCCGGCTCATCGTGCCGGCCTACACCTGCCCCTTGGTGGCCTTGGCCGCCCATTACTGCCCACCGTTGCGGGTGGTGCCCTGTGATTTGCAGCCCAACAGCATTGACCTGGACGAACGGCAACTGGCGCAGCTGTGCGACGACAGCACGCTGGCGGTGGTGGTCACGCATCTGGCCGGGCGCGTGGCGGATGTCGATACGGCCAAACGCATTGCCGGCACCGTCGGCGCGGCGGTCATTGAAGACGCGGCGCAAGCCATGGGCGCACTCGACGATGGCCACAGCGTCGGGCTAAAGGGCGATGTGGGTTTTTTCAGCCTGGCACTCGGCAAAGGCCTGACGACGGCGGAAGGCGGCGTGCTGTTCAGTCGCGACCCTGTCTTGCACCAGGCGTTGCACCGACAATGCCAACAGGACCTGCCTTTGAGCCTGCGCTGGGAACTGCAGCGCAGCGCCGAACTGTGGGGTTACGCCCTGGCCTATCAGCCGCGTGGCTTGTATTACGTGTATGGCAAAGGGCTGCGTGCGGCGTTGGCGCAAGGCGATGAAGTGGCCGCAGTGGGCGACGACTTTTCCGTCAGCGACATCCCGCTGCACCGCCTCGGCGGCTATCGCCAGCAGGTCGGCGCCGCCGCGCTGGCTCGCCTGCCGGATTACTTGCAGCAAGGCCGCACCCGCGCATTACGCCGTGCGGCACGCTTAAATGCCTTACCCGGCGTCTCGGTCATCATGGACAGGCCAGGGCAACAAGGTACCTGGCCCTTTCTGATGGTGGTGATGCCGTCCGCACACGCACGTGATGCGGCAATGGCACCGTTGTGGACGTCGGGGCTGGGCGTGACTCGCCTGTTTATCCACACATTGCCGGGTTATCGCAACGTGATCCCGCTGTTGCAGCCCGGCGGCGATATCACCCAAGCCCAGGAATTCGCCACCCGCACGCTGTCGATCAGCAACAGCCATTGGCTGACGGATGAGCGCTTCGAACAGGTACTGGCCCAGCTCAAAGTTATTGTCGCCAACCCTGATTGATACGGGCCACCAAGCGGCTGTTCAGCTCGTTCTGCTGCTGTTGCCAGATCTGTACCTGCGCCGCAGGCAGTTCTTCCTGACCATCGGATGCACTCAACCAGCGCTTGAACTTGCTTTCATAGTGATAGGCCGACACATCGCCGGTGATGTCCGCGCCGATAATCCGGCCCTGGCAGGCACCGATCAAGTCGTTCAAGTGCTGTTCCAGAAACTCGCCTTGGTCCCAGTTGGTGTTGACCACCTCGGGGCTCAGCACATCTTTGTCGATGGACAAGTACACCGGCAATGAACGATCAAATTGCGCCAGGAACGCACCCATCAAATCATCCGGGTGACTGAAGGCGCGATTGCTGCGACCCGCACCGACCCAGTTCATCCATCGCGTGTCGACGTTGACGTTCCAATAGGTCAGCTTGCGCTTGAGCAGCGGCGACCAATGATTCTCCCAGGCGTGGCCCAGGCCGATATCCTGCGAGCCAATGCCGAGCACATGCACATGCTCGACCTGCGGCAAACGGCTGGCCCAGTAAACCCACGAGCCGCAGTGGATGCCAAACGGGTAGCGCATGTTGTCCGGGTGGTTGTCGCAGATGACCAGTTGGAATTTCTGCTGCGTCGGCAGCCGGTTCAACAACAGCTGGCTGAGATGGTGATAATCGCCGCTGCCGGTAAACACACAGCCGTAATCGCCGGGCAGTTGTGCGTGCAGTGCCGTCTCCAGCGCCTTGAACTGCGCCCAGCGGCAGCCGAAGCGGATTTTTTCCTGCCAGGCCTGCAACGGCAAGGTGATCGCGCCGGGAATGTCGCTGACGGCGCCATCAAAATCGAGGATCAGCGGCGGTCGAGCCTGGCTCATGAAGTGTGCTCCTGTTGCCACTGAGCATCGCTTTCAAAGTGATGGCGGAATCGATTGCCCAGTTTGCGCAACAGCGGGTTGCGCACCCATACCAGATGGCGGGTGAAGGTAAAGTCGGCGCCGAGACTGGCCTTGACCTGCGGGTCGGTCCAGCCGGCCACGTAAAACTTCAGGTCGTTGGCCACGGCGTACTCCAGGTTCACAAACCAGCTGACGAAGTACAGGTTGAACTCCAGCGCCTGCGGGTAATTAAGGCCGATGTACTTGTCGAGCAGCTTGTCGCCCTCCACGTAGCACAGGTTGTAGCCAATCAGCTCGTCGCAGTGCCAGTAGCAGAACACGCGCCCGCTGCTGGCAGCGTCCTTCAGCAAACCGCTGAAAAACTCGGGCGTGAGCAGGTCAAAATGGATCTCGCTCTGGTCATACACCGCCCTGTACAGACCGTACAAGTGCGTAAGCCAAGCGTCATCGTTGAAGCGCGCATCGCCGGTTTCCAGGATTTCCACCCGCATCGCCTCACGGCTGCGCAGTTTGCGTCGGATATTGCGCCGACGGCTGTGGGACAAGCGTGCCAGGTATTCATCGATGGTGGTGAAGTTGATCGGCACATACGCCAGCGCCTGGCCTTCCAGGCTGATGAAGCCGCGCCGGGTGCAATCCTCGACCAAGTCGTGTGCGTAGCGATTGTCCGCATCGCTGAGCAGTGGTGAATTGCACGGCACGTCTTTGATAATGGTGAGTTGGCGCTGCGGTGCACATTCATAGTGCAGCCACTGCGCAAGGTCTTGGGGCGTCACGCCTTGGGGCAACGGTGAGTATTCGCTGACCGTGGTGCCGACAAAACAGCTGTCGATACGCAACCACGAATGCCAGAAGCGATACCCCAGCCAGCCGCGGACACGCTTTACGAACGCATCGTCGGCGGTGGTTAACAGGTCGAACGGCGTATAGAAGTACGGCAAGCCCTGGTCGGACAGGTGAGCGTCAAAGCCCACCGGCGGGTGTTGTAAAAAGCGGCCGATCAGCGATTGCGCTTCCAGGCAGCACGCGTAGGCAACCTCGGGGGCACTGGAGTTCGGCATAGGTTGCAGGGCGCAAGTCATGACAAAAAGCTCAAAGATGACAGGTGGGATGATAGCCCTAAGGCCTGTTGTGCACTTGAACCTCGGCTGTCGAAGAGGCACATCAGCATTTCCCTCAGCCCCCGCCAAACCTATTAGACTCCGTTGACTTGAAAGGTGAATGACCAAGGATCGTCCATGAAACGCAGCCTGACCGTGCTCGCTATCCTGATTGCCGCCCTGATGGCTGGCGCCGGCGGGTATGTCTACAGCAAACAGCCGACCCGCCAGGGCACCGAAACACTGGCCAATCTGCAAGGCACGGTCACGGTGCGCTACGACGACCGTGGCGTGCCGCATATCCGCGCCGAGAACGAGACCGACCTGTATCGCGCCTTAGGCTATGTGCATGCCCAAGACCGGCTGTTCCAGATGGAGATCATGCGGCGCCTGGCCCGTGGCGAACTGGCCGAGGTGCTGGGGCCTAAGCTGCTGGAGACCGACAAACTGTTTCGCAGCCTGCGCATTCGTGAGCGTGCCTTGAGTTACGTGGAACACATTGACCACGATTCAGCGTCATGGAAAGCCCTGCAAGCCTACCTGGACGGGATTAACCAGTATCAGGACAGCCACGCCAGCCCGATGGAGTTCGACGTGCTGGGCATCCCCAAGCGGCCGTTTACCGCCGAGGACACCATCAGCGTCGCCGGGTACATGGCCTATAGCTTTGCCGCCGCGTTTCGTACCGAACCGCTGCTGACTTACGTACGCGACCAACTGGGCAGCGACTACCTCAAGGTCTTTGACCTGGACTGGCAACCCAAGGGCGCGCTCAACCTCGCCGCCAGCGACTGGAAAACCCTCAGCGCCATCGCCTCCTTGAGCGAGCAGGCACTGGCCGATAACGGCTTGCCGCAATTCGAAGGCAGCAACGCCTGGGCCATCAGCGGCAGCCGCACCAAAAGTGGCAAGCCATTGCTGGCTGGCGATCCGCATATCCGCTTCTCGGTGCCATCGGTGTGGTACGAGGCCCAGCTCTCGGCGCCGGGCTTTGAGCTGTACGGTTATCACAACGCGCTGGTGCCAGTGGCGTTCCTGGGCCACAACCTGGAGTTCGGCTGGAGCCTGACCATGTTCCAGAACGATGACCTCGACCTGATCGCCGAAAAGGTCAACCCGGACAATCCCAACCAGGTCTGGTACCACGGCCAATGGGTCAACATGACCAGCAGCGAGCAGCAGATTGCGGTGAAGGGTCAAGCGCCGGTCACGCTGACACTGCGACAGTCGCCCCACGGCCCGATTATCAATGACGTGCTCGGCGAAAATGCAGGCAAAACGCCGATTGCCATGTGGTGGGCATTCCTGGACACCGAAAACCCGATCCTCGAAGGGTTCTACCAGCTCAACCGCGCGGACACCCTGGCCAAGGCCCGCGCCGCAGCGGCGATGGTGTCGGCGCCAGGCCTGAATATTGTCTGGGCAAACGCCAAGGGTGATATCG
Source organism: Pseudomonas antarctica (assembly GCF_900624995.1). Classification (GTDB taxonomy): domain Bacteria; phylum Pseudomonadota; class Gammaproteobacteria; order Pseudomonadales; family Pseudomonadaceae; genus Aquipseudomonas; species Aquipseudomonas antarctica. Next base: position 6,069 of record NZ_UYXQ01000005.1, on the reverse strand, counting down.
GCTGGTGGGCGGCAGCGCAGTTGCCGATCCGCCCAGCCGGGGTGAATGCCGGTTTTATCCTCGACGGCAGCACCGCCCAGGCCGACAAGCTGGGCTTTTACCCATTCAGTGCCAACCCGCAGGAAGAGAACCCGGCGCGCGGCTATGTGGTGTCGGCGAATGCCCAGCCGGTGTCGCCCACCGGCATGGAGATTCCCGGTTATTACAACCTCGCCGACCGTGGCCAGCAGTTGAACACGCAGTTGAGCGACAAAAGCGTGAAGTGGGACGTAAACAACAGCCAGGCCCTGCAACTGGGCACCACCACTGCCTACGGCCCACGCTTGCTAGCGCCGCTGTTGCCGGTGCTGCGTGAGGTGGTCAAAGACCCGGCGCAGTTGAAACGGGTGGAGCAGCTTGCACGCTGGAAGGGTGACTACCCGCTGGATTCCACCAGCGCCACGCTGTTCAACCAGTTCCTGTTCAACCTCACCGACGCGGTCTTCCACCCAAAACTCGGCGACGGCATGTTCAAGACCCTGCTCACTACGCGGGTGATCGATGCCGCCCTGCCTCGCCTCGCCGCTTCGCCGGATTCGCCCTGGTGGGGTGGCAAGCGCGCCGACACGGTCAAGCTCGCCTGGGACAACAGCCTGGCGCACCTCAAAGCCACCTTGGGTGATGACCCGACGCAGTGGCAATGGGGCAAGGCTCACACTCTGACGCATGGCCACCCGCTGGGCATGCAGAAGCCGCTGGACAAGATCTTCAACGTCGGCCCGTTCGCCGCACCCGGCACCCACGAAGTGCCGAACAACCTGTCAGCCATGATCGGTCCCGCGCCTTGGCCGGTGACCTACGGCCCATCGACCCGTCGCCTGATCGACTTCGCCGACCCGGCCCATGCCCTGACCATCAACCCGGTGGGGCAAAGCGGTGTGCCGTTTGATTCGCACTATGGCGACCAGGCGCAAACCTACATTGAGGGTGGTTACGAGCAGGCGCATTTCAGTGATGAGGAAGTCACGGCGAATACGCGGGGCACGCTGAAATTACTGCCTGCTAGATAACCGCCTGGAAACCAGCTCCCCCATTTGATCTTGGTTGTGACGGCTACCGCGCCCTCAGGCGCCCCGGCGCCTCGCCGTAGGTTTCTTTGAACTTCTTGCTGAACGCTGCCTGGGACTGATAACCCACCTGGGCGGCGATATCCATCAGGCTCAGGCGTGACTGGTGCAGCAGATTGAACGCCAACTCCATACGCAACTGGGTCAGCAGCACCCACGGGGATACACCCGCCACCTTCACAAAGGTACGCATGAAGGTCGCTCGCGACATCGTCGCAACCAAGGCCAGGCTGTCGATGGTCCATTCATGGCCGGGCTCGGCCAGCATCGCCTGCCAGGCCTTGCTCAGGCGCTTGTCGGCGAGCAAGGCGAAGGTGCCGGTCACCGGCGCCTGAAGGGTCAGCCAGGTGCGCAGGATCAGGGTGAACAAGGCCGACGACAGCGCATCGATAAACGAGCGGGCGCCCAGTTGTTGCCCATCCGCTTCGCTGCGCAACAAAGCAATCAACGCAGCCAATTGCCCATCGCCCTGCCACTGCCGACTGGACACCACCAGATACTCCGGCAACGCGGCAAACAACAACGACTGCCGGTTGTAGTGAAAGCTGCCGCAGAGCATGTCCAAGTCCACCCGTTCGCCACCCAGGCGATGAACCGGAAGTAAACCGCCCTCAATCACCGTCGGTGGCATCGGCTGGATGCGTGAACCTGGACTGCGCAACAAATGGGTGGCGCCACCGGGCATCAGCAGGATATCGCCCTCCCCCAGCGTTACGTGCTGCCCGCTCGTTAACTCGGCGCGGCAGGTGCCGCTGAGCACAATGTGATACGGCGCCACGCCCAAATTCTCCGGCGTGTGATCCAGCGCCCAGTCGCCCTGGAACTGGCAACGCAAATCCAGGCTGCCGCGCAGGTTGGCCATCTTGATAAGGGTGTCGATCGAATTCATTTGCGAACATCGGTCAAAAAGATGAGCGGATTGAACAATGCCCCTAACCCCGAACAGCACAGACTGGCTTCACACCCAACCTGTTCAGGAGTTACCGCAATGTTCAATAACTGGTCCGACTTGCTGCCTACCGTAAAGAAAGCCTTTGGCGCGCTGGGCAAGAGCAACCCGAAGATGGTCAAAGCGTACATGGCGTTGGACGAGGCTGCCGAGGAAAACAACGTGCTCGACGCCAAGACCCGTGAGCTGATTTCCATCGCCGTGGCTATCACCACGCGCTGTGACGGCTGCATCGGCGTGCATGCGGATGCGGCGATCAAAGCCGGCGCGACCCGCGAGGAAGTGGCCGCGACCCTGGCCACCGCAATTTCCATGAACGCGGGCGCGGCATATATCTACTCACTGCGCGCCCTGGAAGCCTACGACACGCTCAAACCAGCGCCGCAAAGTTAAGCCTGAACTGCTGCGGCGTCACGCCCAGCCGGCGGTTGAACACGCTGCGCATGTGCTGGGCATCGCGAAACCCGCATTGGTAGGCCACGGTCTTGAGCGGCGCGGGGCTGCTTTCGAGCATCACCCGCGCCGCGTCCACCCGCGCCCGCTCGACAAACTCCGCCGGGGTGATGCGCGCCTCACGGGCAAACACCCGGGAGAAATTACGCGCGCTCATATTGGCCGCCTTGGCGAGGTCGGCGATAGTCAAATCCCCGGTCAGGTTCGCCAGTACGTACAACTGCACCAACGCCACCGCCGAGGTGCTTTCAGCGTGGGGCGTCAGGAAGGGGCTGAACTGCGACTGCCCGCCCGCTCGCTGGGTGAACACCACCAGGCGCTTGGCCACGCTCAGCGCGACTTCCGGGCCGTGGTCCTGGGCCAGCAGAAACAGCGACAGGTCGATGCCCGCCGTCACACCCGCCGAGGTGTAGAGGTTGCCGTCCTGCACGTAGAGGCGGTCGGCGTCGACCTGAGCAGAGGGGCACAGGCGCGCCAGGTCGGCGGCATCGTTCCAATGGGTGGTGACGGTTTTGCCATCCAGTAACCCGGCGCGGGCCAGCATGAAGGCGCCATTGCAGATCGAGCCGAAGCGCTGCGCACGGGCAGTGGCAGCGCGTAGCCAGTCGTCAAATGCTGCGCCGAAATCGTCGAAGGGCAATTGCGGGCCACCGGCGACCAGCAGCAGGTCGTAGGCGCTCAGGGCTTCGCTGTAATGCCGGTGGGCCTGCAACGACAAGCCGTTGGAGGCCGCCATGCTGCCGTGGCGCAGGCCGATCACTTCAAGTTGGTATTGGTCGTCGGGCAGCAGGAAACGGTTGGCCTCGCAGAACACATCCATGGGGCCGGTTACGTCCAGCGACTGGACGCCGGGGAAGATCAGGATGGCGACGGTTTTGCCCATGAACAACTCACCTTCTACTGGAAGAACATAAACCCCCTGTGGGAGCTGGCTTGTCGGGTCGCCGCATCGCTGCGATCGCATCACCCCAGTCTAACTGACAGACCGAGTCGCCAGCATCGCAGGCAAGCCAGCGCCCACATTTGACCGCATCTGGCGCGATATCGAGGCACATTGGCCGGGATCGCACCCTCGCGGCAATAGCCCCGTCGCGGGCGCGCGGCCAGACTGGACGTATCGGCGCCATCCCCGGCGCTTGCTTGAGGAGAACGACATTGAGCACCTCCATCGCCGGTATCCAGATCCCGGACAGCGCATTGGCCAAGGCCACCACTGAATACATCCGCGACGTCGAATCCGACCTGCTCTACCACCACTCACGCCGGGTGTTCCTGTTCGGCGCGTTGAGCGGTGAGCGCAAGCAGTTGGCCTATAACCCGGAGCTGCTTTACGTCGGCGCAATGTTCCACGACCTCGGCCTGGTCGAGGGCCATCGCAGTGACGACGAGCGCTTCGAAGTGGATGGCGCCAACGCCGCCGCTGCGTTCCTCAAGCCGTACGGGCTGAGCGATGACGATATCGAACAAGTGTGGTTGTCGATCGCCCTGCACACCACGCCGGGTGTGCCGCAGCATCTGCGCCCGACCGTGGCGCTGGTGACTGCCGGCGTGGAAATGGACGTATTGGGCATGGACTACGCCGCCTTTTCCAGCGTACAGCGCGAAGCCGTGGTGCATGCGCATCCACGTGGTGAAGGGTTCAAGGAATGCATCATCTGCGCGTTTGCCGACGGCTTGCGCCATCGCCCGCAGACCACGTTTGGCAACGTGAAGACGGATGTGCTGGTGGATCAGGAGCCGGGGTTCAAGCCGATGAATTTTGTGGAGGTGATTCGTAAGTCGCCGTGGGCTGCATAGTTGACTTGGAATGCAATCAACTGTGGGAGCTGGCTTGCCTGCGATGAGGCCCTGCCAGTCGACTCATCTGCCGACTGACACACCGCTATCGCAGGCAAGCCAGCTCCCACATTTTTCATCCCACTCCGGCAGTTAAACCGGTGCAGCCGCCCGGCGCTTGTCCGGCTGCTGCCAGCCATCCGCCGCGGCCTCTTCAATCGCTTGCTGAATGGCCTTCTTGCGATGTTCTTCGGCACGGCGGCTGAAGAACCACACCAGGAAGGTCACCAGCGACACCGCCAACAGAATCAGGCTGGCGACGGCGTTGATCTCGGGTTTAACCCCAAGACGCACGGCCGAGAACACTTCCATCGGCAAGGTGGTCGAACCCGGCCCCGACACGAAGCTGGCGAGTACCAGGTCATCCAGCGACAGCGCGAACGACATCATGCCGCCCGCCGCCAACGACGGCGCGATCATCGGGATGGTGATCAAGAAGAACACCTTCCACGGTCGCGCGCCGAGGTCCATGGCCGCTTCTTCGATCGACAAGTCCAGCTCACGCAAGCGCGCCGACACCACCACCGCCACATACGCCGCACAGAACGTGGTGTGGGCGATCCAGATGGTGACAATGCCACGTTCCTGCGGCCAACCGATCATCTGCGCCATGGCCACGAACAGCAGCAACAGCGACAGACCGGTGATCACCTCAGGCATTACCAGTGGCGCCGTCACCAAGCCGCCGAACAGCGTGCGGCCCTTGAACTGGCTGATGCGCGTCAGCACGAACGCCGCCAACGTACCCAGCGCCACGGCGGCCACCGCCGTGTAGCAGGCGATTTCCAGGGAGCGGGCCACCGAGCCCATCAGTTGGGTGTTGTCCAACAGGCCCACGTACCACTTGATCGACCAACCGCCCCACACCGTCACCAGCTTGGATTCGTTGAACGAGTAGATCACCAGTATCAGCATCGGCAGGTAGATAAACAACAACCCCGCCACCAGCATAAAACTCGAGAAACTGAAGCGCTTCATATCTTGCCCTCCAGCTCTTTGGCTTGGCTGCGGTTGAACAGGATGATCGGCACAATCAGGATCGCCAGCATCACCACCGCCAGGGCAGACGCCACCGGCCAGTCACGGTTGTTGAAGAATTCTTGCCACAACACTTTACCGATCATCAGGGTTTCCGGCCCGCCGAGCAGTTCCGGGATCACGAACTCGCCCACTACCGGAATGAACACCAGCATGCAGCCGGCGATGATGCCGTTCTTGGACAGCGGCACGGTGATTTTCCAGAAGCTGTTGAAGGTGCTCGAGCCCAGGTCGGACGCGGCTTCCAGCAGGCTCTGGTCATGCTTCACCAGGTTGGCGTACAGCGGCAGGATCATGAACGGCAGGTACGAGTAGACCACGCCGATGTACACCGCAATGTTGGTGTTGAGGATCTGCAGCGGCTCGTTGATCAAGCCGATGGACATCAGGAAGCTGTTGAGCAGCCCGTTGTTGCTGAGGATGCCCATCCACGCATACACGCGGATCAGGATCGCGGTCCACGTCGGCATCATGATCAGCAGCACCAACACGGTCTGCATCTCTTTGCGCGCGCTGGCAATGGCGTAGGCCATCGGGTAACCGATCAGCAGACACAACAGCGTGCTGAAAAACGCCATCTTCAGCGAGCCCAGGTACGCGGCGATATACAGCTCATCGCCCGCCAGCAAACTGTAGTTCGCCAGGTTCAGCACCAGTTGCAGCTTCTGCTCAACGTAGGTGTAGATC
>NZ_UYXQ01000004.1 GCF_900624995.1 Pseudomonas antarctica | reverse complement strand
GACCCGAGGGCACTTCCCAACGGACGATGCTGCAACAAAATTAATCTGGTTGGGATTGCGAAATATCACTGCTAACTGGGGCAAACCGGCACATGACTGGAAGAGTGCGATGAACCAATTTGCGATTCTGTACGGAGATCGATTTATCAGGCCTACCTGGTAAAACTAAGGCCTGCCTGTCGGCAGGCCGTTACCGGCCCGCACACAAAAAATCTGACACTCTCCAAGTGCGATATCCCCAACCAAAAACTCATGCGTGAAATGACTCGACTCAGTTAAACAGTGATCGGTCAATATAGCCTCCACTTTATCAATATCTTCATATGTCTCGGACGATGCAATCCTAGAGTAATTGTATTGCACGCTGCCTGGGTGATTTTTTTCATTCCACATTTGCCACCATCGAACCACGTCATTCCCAGTCCATGGGCAATTCATAATGACAGGATAGGTTCTTTCGACGCCGCCAAAATAAGATAACGCTGTCCGGTAGGCTAGCGACGTGCCCCTCATCGCTTTTCGAATTTTTCCGTTCATCGTCAACGGCACCATGGTGGAGTTGATAATTGTGCTCAATCCTTGCCCGTCTTCTGTACTGTATTTGCAATACAGCACGAACTCTCGCGGAACGTAGTCTTTGTATTCAACGACAGCTTGATCAATCTTCATATCTGGCGGCGGCGACACCATATCCCAATGAAAAGGCAACGCCTCCTCGGAGGTGACCGAAGACTTCGGATGATCGCCTTCAATTTCAGGGCGAACCAGATGAGTACTTCCAAATTTCCACTGTAGCGGCGTACCACGAGTTGAGTACCATGCCTCCAGGTTTTTTATTTGATCAAAATCGTTGAAGCCGCGAAATATAACCACTCCAAAGTGCTTGAGCAAATTCGTCATTGCATTGTTATCAAACTCCTTGACGTCGAATCCGGGCAGCCTATTTTCGATCAGCAGACCGCAATCATGCCTGTATAGCGATATTTTTAATTTGCGTAAACTTTCACCCTGCTCCGGTGTTGTTGGTGTCAACTGCAAGAGTAGCCAATCCTTTTCTTTAAATTGGACGGCGAGCACAATCGCTCCGCCTCGCTCGGCCTCTGTAACCAATTCACGTTTCTTACCGACGATGAATTTACCTGTGCTGGCATCAAACAAAACAGAATTATGCCAAGGCGTTTTGAATACGCCGGATTCAAATAGCTGTATCGAATTTTTTCTTCCGTCTAATGGGTGATCATGTATGCTCAACCTGATACAACTAGGGAATTTTTCACCGATAAATTTATCCAATGCTTTTCCCTGAATCATCATGCCACGGGAAATTTCAGACAACCGACAATTTATAGCGCTCTTCCCTATGCCTTTAATCAACGGCCATTGATCATCTTTCATGAATTTTTTCAAAGCCGTATATTTTTCGTTCGTATCGGAATTGCATTTAATTTCTTCTGAGATTCCCGCCTCGTATTGACTGTCCCCGAATTTAGTCTTTAGCACCTCCATGTAATTCGTCTCATCATGCGAAGCGAATTCAGGGTAGTCCGAAAGACTTTTTATTTTGATGGCATCACCGCAACAAAAAACTTTCACCATCGATTTGAGTGCTTCACAATATCGATGAAAATTGTCTTGGCTAACCGATATATAGCTTGAAAAAGTATGATAATCGGAGAAGATGGTCAGTAATATGCCTGGCTCATAGAGCTCCTCGATGTTACGAATAACCGAGACAATTTTCTTTAGCGCCATCCATTCCGCTAAATCCGGGGTACTTCCTAGACATTTCTCTGTATTCACGCTTTTGCATGGAAATGCAGGTATAACAAATTTGAGCGGCTGACCCAAAGCAACTTGCCGCGCAACCTGATCCTTGAGCGTTTTAAAACCGCGATAGAGAATTTTTTCACGCGATAGAAGTTGCGTCAACAATATGACGATCAGTTCGTCGACCTTGTCTTCAACTTCAGAGCGCAGTCCTACAACATGACTATCATCGACTTTAATAAATTCTGATATTTCAGTTACTTTATATTCGTTCATTTTATGGCCCTTTGTATATGCAGTGATTGATGTCACTTCACATCATCGACAATATGTGTATCATTCTGTACCAGCAGCGCAACGTCATCGAGCGCATGTTCGGCTGGCTGAAGGAGAACCGCCGTATCGTTACGCGCTTCGACAAACTCGCAAAAAATTATGCGACGATGGCCTCACTGGCTTGTGCCATGCGTTATTTGAGATAGCACTTTTCGTACAGAGCCTAGCAATTTGGTCAATATCGACAAAGACTTTTTTCTTCATAACATCGTTGTACAGATCAATTCGCTTGGCATGCTTAGATTTGTAGAACTATTACGGAAAAACAAATTTATACAAATGATCAGTTTTAGTGATGCTTGACACGTCAATGTTCACAATAGTTTTCCTATGCTCATTTTGCTAGAAATGAGAGACTTATTCCTCCAGGAAAGACTAATCAAAAATAATAAATTAAACACCTGTCAGATCTGACAGGTATCAAGACTCTAATGCAATTAACAGGCAAACACTTATCTCGAAATGCCATAACTGAGTTTATTCAGGGGGCATTTGGGGGATTTACGCGCGAGCGATTTGCAAGAGCGAGTAGTTGAGCTCGCTTATTTATGTGTTGCCGATGTGTGTGTTCTGTCATGCAATTGAGGGTCTACATGCGAGTAGGACCGTTCTGATTTTCATCTGGAGTCATCTTCAGTACCCAAGCGTTTGCTACGGTCGCGAGCCAAATACGCGATGGAGTGCCAGAATTGCAGGTTCGTCAGCGCGCGGAAATCTGTACATACAAAAGCATACTTTCGGGTCTCACACTTTCGGATTACCGTCTTGGTCGTCGTCATTTACGAGGCGACCGGGCCTGGAAACCCGTGGAACAATAGCGCACAGGTGCCACTATTTTTATCACGATTGCTGGTGTTTTTGTGCCAGCATATCCGTGTTATGGCGGCTGTGCGCGGGAGGCCTTCGGGTCTGCCGGGTTCCTATTGTCCCGGTTTTCCAGCCTGCGCATAGCTGCCACCCATTCGCCTGGAAACGAACGTGGCGGCTCTTCTCTACATTAGGAGTTAAGCCAATGAGCGTTTCTGATAGGTCGTACCCTCGCAGCACCGCAACCCCCACCACCGCGCAGTTCGGAGGTGCCCAATGATAAACCCAGCCCTCAACAAAACCCTCGGCGTCATCACCTTCTCCACCTGCGGCCAACAGCCGAACCTCCACCGTCTATTGCGCGTCAATGCCGGCGTGCCCATCCGCGATGCCCTGGAGCATGCCTCCGAGCTGCTGCATTGTTCCAAAATGCTCGCGTTGGATGCCGCCATGGACAACAGCGCGGACCGTTATGCTTGGGCGGCGTATTATTTGGGGGCGATGGCAAAGGCGGTGGTGGATGATTTGGCCAATGGGATGTTGCCGAATGGGGTGATGGAGGAGGGGGAGGCCGGTGGTGTGTAAGCGGCTGGTTTGAGGGTATGGCGGCTGGCGTCTTCGCAGGCAAGCCAGCTCCCACATTTGGATCGTGGTGCACCCGCTGAACCGTGTTAGCAGTAAAAAAGACCTTGGGACGCCAAGGTCTTTTTTTGCCGAGCGGTTAGTCAAAGCGTCGTTTGTTCTTCAGCTCCTGCGTACCCCACACTCCTGATGGTGTAAAAACTCGCCCGGCATCACTCGGTCAGCGATTGTGTTGGCTCATCAAATCGGGCGCTAAGCAACGCTTTGGAAAGAGGCGCCGGAACAGGTGGCTTTGGCTTGGGGTAAGCCTCTTGCATTTGGGCTTTATCGCCGTCGCTGATGTCCCAGTTTTCCGATTGACCCCAGCCGCCGGATGTCCAGTCGTCGGTGACCTCGTAATGCATTATCGAATCGCCGTCGTAAGGTTGGTAGCTGTACTTATCACTGCGTTCCAAGGGCAAGATGTTTTTGTCGACGAGGTCCGGGGTCAAACCATAGCGCTTGAGGGTGTCGTCATACGTCTTCTGCTTGTCCCAAGGAATGCCTGAATCGGGGTGTTGGTGAGCGTGCAGTGCGCCCAAGGCATGCCCGAACTCATGCAGCGCTACGAAGCGGAACCTGGTTGAGTGGGTATCCCACGGCAGGATCATCGTGGGCAGGTGGGGCGGTATTTTTTTTGCGCCTGTTCCTACCGCAGAGCCGTAGTTGGTATCGATAGAGTTGAGAGCGATGCGGATGTCGCCGTCCTCGCCCGAGACGAAATCGAACTTGAGATTGACGTAAGGCTTCCATTCGTTGATCGCATCCTTGATCAGCTGTGTCTCTTCTTTGTTAGCGTCATAAAGCGCTATCGTGATCGTCGAACCGTTGGGCCAGAGTTTGGTGGTATCGAGGACGGAGCGTTTGGTTCGCACCGGGCTGACAGGCTGCGCGTCGGGGCTTGAGGCGTTGTCCGCGCAGGCCGTGATTTGAAACGGCTGGAGGAAGCTGGGTGCGTTGATCATAAGCGTTCTCACCGAAAGGCTATGGGAACCTTTGGGTGGTGCCTATGAGGACTACGGTTCCCTGTGCAGGCTTGTTCTGTTCGATCATGCAGTCCGTCGCGGGCCCCCTCCCGCGGTCCAGAGACGCATAGGTGCGTAAGGGGTCAGCCCAGCAAGTGTTTGGAGATGATCCGCGAGATCTCCACAATCGACGTCTTCCCGGTGAATTCAAACTTCACTTTCCCCAGCGACGAAAAGTAAATCTCCAACTCCGAATCCAGATCAAACGTGCCGGATGTTTCCACCGAGTACGCGACGATGTTTTTGTACGGCAGCGAGGTGAAGTCCTTCTTGCTGCCGGTAATCCCCTGCACGTTCACCGCGATGATGCGTTTGGTGGTGAAGATCACGCCATCGCGCATGGCTTTGTAGGCGTCGATCACTTCTTCGCCGTCGAGCAGCAGGGCTGATACGCGTTCGGCGTATTCGTTGTTTTGCTTGAGTTTGAAGAAGCCTTTGTTGTTGAAGTCGATCATGTGCCGGTCCTTGGGTGAATGGGGCGGTAACCGCCTGCGTGTGTGTATGACGTTTTGCTCGCGGATCTGTATCTAACGCCCGACTTTTCAACGCCCTACCATGGCGCCCAGCGCACACCTTAAGGAGCGACACCATGCCCGAACTGTCCAGCTGGCTTGCCTATGGCCTGATCTCACTCGCCATGGTGCTCACGCCCGGGCCGAATATGATTTACCTCATTTCCCGCTCGATTTGCCAGGGGCGTAAGGCCGGGTTGATATCGCTCGGCGGTGTTGCGTTGGGTTTCCTGGTTTATATGTTTTGCGCAGCATTGGGCATCACCGCGTTGGTGATGGCGGTGCCCTTTGCGTACGACGCGCTGCGGCTCGGCGGTGCGGTGTACCTGGTGTACCTGGCCTGGCAGGCGGTGAAGCCGGGTGGCCGTTCGCCCTTTCAAGTGCGGGACTTGCCCCAGGACAGCCCGCGCAAGCTGTTCATGATGGGCTTGGTGACCAACCTGCTGAACCCCAAAGTGGCGGTGATGTATTTGTCGTTGTTGCCGCAGTTCATCGACCCGAACGGCCATGGCAGTGTGCTGACGCAGTCGCTGATCCTGGGTTTTACGCAGATTGCCATCAGCGTGAGCGTTAACTCGGTGATCGCCATCATGGCGGGCTCCATCGCGGTGTTCTTCGTCACCCGGCCGGGTTGGCAGGTGGCGCAGCGTTGGCTGATGGGCTCGGTGCTGATGGGCTTGGCGGTGCGTATGGCGGTTGAAGGCCGGCGGTAAGTGGGTGGTCGCAGCGCGGTGTTTGGTTCCGGAACCTGTGGCAAGCCTGCTCGCCACAATGGCAGTGTTCGTTCCATAGCTAATGGGTCGTTACTCAGCGCGCCATGACGTTGACGATTACATGCAGGATGAAGGCGGGGCCGTAGCAGGGCCGACCGTGTTCATCCTCGATCCGCCAGATGGACGTGACCGTGCAGGTTTCCTTGGGCGCGGCGAATTCCACCGTGAGGTGCACCGGCTGGCCGGGCAGTGTTTCTGCAATAGCGATCTCGTTGTTCAGGCTGCGCAGGTGTGTGTCCATCACCACTTCCAGTGGCGCACCCGTGGCGGTGCGTCGGGCGATCACGTATTCGCCGTCTACTCGCACCAACTTGCGGCCGCGCCAGGGGCGGGTGCCGAGGTTCTGGATCTCCCAGGTCTTGTGAAACGTCTCACCGGGTAACACGACGGTTTGGTCTGGCGTGGTGACGTCAGCATTGAAGACGGCAACGTCGCCAGGGTCTTGCAGGCCGATAGCGCGGTTAGTGGCTGCCATTGAGTGAGCGCCCACCGGAGCGCCTGCCAAATCGGCGAAGTAGCGGAACAGCAGCAGCGGTGAAACGTGAAGCGCCTTGGCCAACTTGATCAGTGTGCGCACCGAGGGATCTTGAGAGGCGCCACCGGCTAACCCGTAAAGGTAGGTTCTGGATATGCCGGCTTCCTTGGCCAGGGTGGTCATGGATTTACCCAGTTCCCGGCTGCGCCGTACGACCAGCGCTCGGAGGGTGTCGCGCGTCTTGATGCTCATCGTTGATTACTCATCCCCAATCCTTGGTGAAAGTCGTTACGTTGTTAGCTAAAAAGGACAACCTGCCCGCCGCAACGTGTAGTGGGCCATGCACACTCGCATCCTGCTGGCGACGTTGTGAAGGACATGGATAGTCCGCGTTTTGATTGGCTATATCCAGTGTCGCGGTTTCTCGCATGCTTGCGACCCCGTGTTTGTTGCATTCCTTTACAACCATCTCTGGATATAGCTATGAAACAGATAAAAGCGTGCTGTGAATCCATTGCTCGATCAGGCTTTGGCACCCTGCAAATCTCAGATGCGATGCAGCAGGACTACAAAAAGATCATTGATGGGTACTCGGCAATTGCCCAAACCACTAAGCAATCATTTTCCTTTGCCGAAGACACTGACGGTTTTTTCCCTTTTGGCGCTGAGTATTCGAGCATCAAAGACCACCCGGACCTGTGTGAGCGCTTCTGTTACTGGCCTGCGCATGCGCCTAAGCGAACGGATCTGGAGTTCACCCAAAGCCCGTTCTTCTCTGCTGTGGATAGCTTTGAGCGCCAGATCAGCGAGCTCGCCCAAGCGTTAATGGACGGCATTTGTGCAGAGTTTGGCGTTGCTCCATTAGCGCCCTTGCGCTTGGCGTCTTACATCCAACTCTGTGTCTACGGTGCTCAGGCCACAAACGGCGTGCGTCAATTTGCTCAGGACCCTCATGAAGATGGGCACATGCTGTCGTTTATCAAGCCTACCCGCGAAGGGCTGGTGTTGGTGAAGGGCGCTTCATTAGAGCCGGTCCGGCTTCTGGAAGGCGAGATTGCAGTGCTGGCAGGTTCGTTGCTCACTGAGCTTTCCGACCAGTCCATTCCTGCTGCCTATCATGCTGTGCTGGCGCCTAAGCAGCCGGTCGCCAGAAGTTCGTTGATTTACTTTGCAAATCCGAGCCCGGAACAGCGACCGACAAGCTTTTTGCGCCGCAAACCGATTGACCTGAATAGCGCCGTCAATGCTCGTCATACCGGTTTTGGCAATCAGCCTATTCAACTTCTCTAATCGCCTCGCGGACTCGAACATTCCATGTTTCCTCACTTCAACGCCCTGTACCTTGAAGGCTTACTCTTGGGCATCGGACTGTTCGCCGCGCCCGGCCCAAAAGACACTTTGGTTATCCGCCAAGGTGTCGGCCGTGGTCCCATCTGGTGGGTGGTCGCTATTTGTGTGCTGGCCGATATCCTCCTGATCGCTATCGGCGTGACGGGGTTAGGGTCTGTGCTGGAAAGTTGGCCGGCGGTGATGGCGCTATTGCTCTTGTCCGGCGCGGCCTATCTGCTGTGATTCGGTGGTCAGCGCTTGTTGGCCTGCATCCGCAGCCAGTCCATGCCGGACACTCAAGGTGGTCACTCGCAAAGGGGGCTATTACGTACGGCGATAGTGCTTGGCTTCGCCAACCCCTACGCCTGGCTTGATACGGTGGTGCTGATCGGCTCTATCGGTGCGGCCAAGCCGGCTGGCCAGCAAGCCCTGTTCGCGACAGGCGCCATGACGGCATCGTTGGTGTGGTTTGTGCTGTTGGCGCTGGGGTGTCAGCGTTTGACATGGCTGTTTCGCGCGCCCGTGGTCTGGCGCTGCTTGGACGCTGGCGTTGCGGTGCTGATGGTTTACTTGGCGGGTATGTTGATCATTGATTCACTGGATATCTTTCAGATAGTCCTTAAGGGTAATCAGCGGAGCGCTTAGCTCATCAAGGCTGTGGACCTGTTGTACATCGGCGGACAGCTTGAGCAACTCACGCCCGAGTACCGTGCCGGCACCGCCTAACGTATTCAGTGCCTGGGCAATACACTCATCAAGCTTCACCTGAATCGTGGCCAAACTCCCCTGACGCACCAACAACCCAAACACTTCCCGCTCATACCCGTCCATGATCAAATCATCGCGCAGAATCGGGCTCGCGCCTTCGGTCTCATGCACCAGCTTGAGAGCAAAAAGCGCGACAGCTTCCAGCGTCAATTCCATGGTCTCGGCTCCTCAACGTCTGCGTTGGCCTGCGCATACTCACTTTTTTACAGACGAAAAAAAAGACCTTGAATTTCAAGGTCTTTCTTTAAGATGGTGCCCCGAGGGAGAATCGAACTCCCACTTCTTTCGAAAACGGATTTTGAATCCGCCGCGTCTACCAATTCCGCCATCAGGGCTCAATGGCGGCGAAGTATAGAGATGAGATTACCGTTGGTCAATCACGTTTCATGGTCTATTTTCACTATTTCCGCTAGACTTCCCGGCCCTGCTAGACGAACCCCATCATGCGCGTTGCTGACTTTACTTTTGAACTCCCTGATTCGCTGATCGCTCGCCACCCTTTGGCCGAGCGTCGCGCCAGTCGACTGCTGACCCTGGACGGGGTGAGCGGTGCCCTCGCACACCGTCAATTCACTGATTTGCTTGAGCATTTGCGCCCTGGCGATTTGATGGTGTTTAACAATACCCGGGTGATTCCGGCACGGCTGTTTTGCCAGAAAGCGTCCGGCGGCAAGCTGGAAATTCTGGTGGAGCGGGTGCTGGACAGCCATCGCGTGCTGGCCCATGTGCGCTCCAGCAAGTCGCCGAAACCGGGGTCGAGCATCCTGATCGATGGCGGTGGCGAGGCCGAGATGGTCGCGCGCCATGACGCGCTGTTCGAGCTCAAGTTTGCCGAAGAGGTGTTGCCGCTTTTGGAGCGCGTCGGCCATATGCCGTTGCCTCCTTATATAGACCGCCCCGACGAAGACTCGGACCGCGAGCGTTATCAGACGGTGTACTCCCAACGCCTGGGTGCGGTGGCCGCGCCAACGGCCGGGCTGCATTTTGACCAGCAGTTGCTGGATGCGATTGCTGCCAAGGGCGTCGAGAGCGCTTATGTGACCCTGCACGTGGGGGCCGGCACGTTTCAGCCGGTGCGTGTGGATAACATCGAAGACCACCATATGCACAGCGAATGGCTGGAAGTCAGCCAGGAAGTCGTGGATGCCGTGGCCGCGTGCAGGGCGCGCGGTGGTCGCGTTGTTGCTGTCGGCACCACCAGCGTGCGCTCGCTGGAGAGTGCGGCGCGTGATGGCGTGCTCAAGCCGTTCAGTGGTGACACCGATATCTTTATTTTCCCAGGCCGGCCGTTCCATGTGGTCGATTGCCTGGTGACCAACTTCCATCTGCCGGAATCCACGCTGTTGATGCTGGTGTCGGCATTTGCCGGTTACCCGCAAACCATGGCCGCTTATCAAGCCGCCATCGCCAACGAGTACCGTTTTTTCAGCTACGGTGATGCGATGTTTATCACCCGTAACCCGGCGCCGACTGCTCCTAAAGAAGCGGGCCCTGAGGAACAACTATGAGTCGTATGTCGTTTGAATTATTGGCTACTGACGGCAAGGCTCGTCGTGGTCGCCTGACCTTTCCACGCGGCACCGTCGAAACCCCGGCTTTCATGCCGGTGGGCACCTACGGCACCGTCAAAGGCATGCTGCCGCGTGACATCGTCGCCACCGGCGCCGAGATCATCCTCGGCAACACCTTCCACCTGTGGCTGCGCCCGGGCACGGAAGTGATCAAAAAGCATGGCGATCTGCATGACTTCATGAAGTGGCAAGGCCCGATCCTCACCGACTCCGGTGGTTTCCAGGTGTTCAGCCTGGGCGCCATGCGCAAGATCAAGGAGGAGGGCGTGACCTTCGCCTCGCCGGTGGACGGCTCCAAGGTGTTCATGGGCCCGGAAGAGTCGATGCAGGTGCAGCGCGACCTGGGCTCCGACATCGTAATGATTTTCGACGAATGCACGCCGTACCCGGCGGATGAAGATGTGGCGCGCATTTCCATGGAGCTGTCGCTGCGTTGGGCCCAGCGTTCGAAGAACGCCCACGGCGACAACACGGCGGCGCTGTTCGGTATCGTCCAGGGCGGCATGCACGAAAGCCTGCGCAAGCGCTCGCTGGAAGGCTTGGACAAGATCGGCTTTGACGGCCTGGCCATCGGCGGTTTGTCGGTGGGCGAGCCCAAGCACGAGATGATCAAGGTGCTGGATTACCTGCCGGGCCTGATGCCAGCTGACAAACCTCGTTACCTTATGGGCGTTGGCAACCCTGAAGATCTCGTAGAGGGTGTGCGCCGCGGTGTGGACATGTTCGATTGCGTGATGCCAACCCGTAATGCCCGCAATGGGCATCTGTTCATCGATACAGGCGTGCTGAAGATCCGTAACGCGTTCCATCGCCATGATGATTCGCCGCTGGATCCCACCTGTGACTGCTACACCTGCCAGAACTTCTCGCGTGCTTATCTGCACCATCTGGACAAGTGCGGGGAAATGCTGGGTAGCATGTTGAATACCATCCACAATTTGCGTCACTACCAAGTCCTGATGGCTGGTTTGCGCGAGGCTATTCAACAGGGTACATTGGCCGCCTTCGTCGATGCCTTCTATGCCAAGCGCGGGCTCCCTGTGCCGCCCTTGGACTGAGTTTTCCGACCCTAAGATTCACTATTTGCAACTGGAGTGCTAAATGAGCTTTTTTATCTCTAATGCCATGGCTGACGCCGCTGCGCCTGCTGCTGCCGGCCCTATGGGCGGTGGTTTCGAGTGGATTTTCCTGGTCGGCTTCCTGGTCATCTTCTACCTGATGATCTGGCGTCCACAGGCCAAGCGCGCCAAAGAGCAGAAAAACCTGCTGGGCAGCCTGCAGAAAGGCGACGAAGTCGTGACCACTGGCGGCATCGCCGGCAAGATCACCAAAGTTTCCGATGCTTTCGTGGTTCTGGAAGTGTCCGACACCGTTGAAATGAAGTTCCAGAAGGGCGCCATCGCCGCCACGCTGCCAAAAGGCACGCTCAAAGCGATCTGAGTAACAACTTTTACCAATCGACGGGGCGCGCAAGGCGCCCCGCGTTATAAGCGGGCGGCGTGATGCTGAACAAATACCCTCTGTGGAAATACCTACTGATCCTGGCGGTGCTGGCGATCGGTTTTATTTATTCCGCTCCCAATCTTTATCCTGATGACCCTGCGATCCAGATCACGGGCGCCAGCACTTCGCTGCAGGTCAATCAGGCTGACCTGGAACGCGCGAGCAAAGCGCTCACCGACGCGGGCATCCAGGTTAAAGCGGCAACGTTGGCGGCTGATGCGAAGGGCGGTTTGTTGCGCCTGGCCAAGCAGGAAGACCAATTGCCGGCTAAAGATGTTGTGCGCAAGGCCATGGGTGACGACTACGTTGTCGCGCTGAACCTGGCGCAGACCACGCCAAAATGGCTGCGAGCCATTGGCGCGCACCCGATGAAGCTGGGTCTGGACTTGTCCGGTGGTGTGCACTTCCTGCTGGAAGTCGACATGGACAAAGCCCTTGACGCACGCCTGAAAGTCTACGAAGGCGATGTGAAGAGCCTGCTGCGTAAAGAGAAACTGCGTTATCGCAGCCTCCCGCAGCTTAACGGTGCCATCCAGTTGGGCTTCGCTGACGAAGCGTCCCGCGAACAGGCCCGTGCGCTGGTCCGCAAGAACTTCAACGATTTCGACATCGTACCGGCCGACCTTAATGGTCAACCTGTACTGCGTCTGGCGATGACCCCAGCCAAGCTGGCGGAAATCCGCGAATACTCCATCAAGCAGAACTTGACCACGGTACGTAACCGCGTCAACGAGCTGGGTGTGGCCGAGCCGATCGTGCAGCGTCAGGGTGCCAACCGCATTGTGGTTGAGCTGCCGGGCGTGCAGGACACCGCTGAAGCCAAGCGTATCCTGGGTAAAACCGCCAATCTGGAGTTCCGCCTGGCGGCTGAGCCGGGTGCTTCGCGCGCCACTGCAGAAGAATTCGAGTTCCGCGAAGGCAACCGTCCTCCTGCATTGATCGAGCGTGGCTTGATCATCACCGGTGACCAGGTAACCGACGCCAAGGCGGGTTTCGACTCGCAGCACGGCTCTCCTGAAGTGAACATCCGTTTGGATGGTCACGGCGGTGAGCTGATGAGCCGCGCCACGCGCAGTAATGTCGGTCGCAGCATGGCGGTGATCTTCATCGAGCAGCGCCCGGTCACTACTTACACCAAGCAAATGGTCGACGGCGTCGAGAAAGACGTGCCGGTGCAGACCTTCAAAGAAGAGAAGAAGATCATCAGCCTGGCGACTATCCAGTCGCCGCTGGGTGCTCAATTCCGCATCACTGGCCTGAACGGCCAGGGTGAATCGTCCGAACTGGCGCTGTTGCTGCGTGCTGGTGGCTTGGCGGCGCCGATGTACTTCGCTGAAGAGCGCACCATTGGCCCGAGCCTGGGTGCCGACAACATCACCAAAGGTATCGACGCAGCCTTGTGGGGCATGCTGTTTGTGTCGCTGTTCATCATCGCTATCTACCGCTTCTTCGGCGTCATTGCCACCGTGGCCCTGGCGGGCAACATGGTGATGCTGCTGGCCTTGATGTCGCTGCTAGGCGCTACGCTGACCCTGCCAGGTATCGCTGGTATCGTACTTACCATGGGGATGGCGGTAGACGCCAACGTGCTGATCTTCTCGCGGATTCGTGAAGAGATTGCGGCGGGCATGACCGTGCAGCGTGCAATCAACGAAGGCTTCGGCCGGGCATTTACCGCGATTCTCGACTCCAACTTGACCACCTTACTGGTCGGCGGGATTCTCTTTGCCATGGGCACCGGCCCCGTCAAAGGTTTTGCGGTGACCATGTCCCTCGGTATCTTTACCTCGATGTTCACGGCCATCATGGTGACCCGCGCAATGGTCAACCTGATCTTTGGCGGGCGTGACTTCAAGAAGTTGTGGATTTAAGGGGCTGCCATGTTACGTACAATCAACTTCATGGGCGTTCGCAACGTTGCGTTCGGCGTCACTGTGCTCCTTACCGTTCTGGCGTTGTTCAGCTGGTTCCATAAGGGCCTGAACTACGGTCTGGACTTCACCGGCGGTACGCTCATCGAGCTGACCTACGAGAAGCCGGCCGACGTCACCCTGGTGCGCAACGAGCTGGTCAAGGCCGGCTATCACGAGGCCATCGTGCAGAGCTTTGGTGCGACTACCGACCTGCTGGTGCGTATGCCCGGTGAAGACCCGCAACTGGGTCACCAGGTAGCCGAGGCCTTGCAGAAGGTTGGCGGCGATAACCCCGCGTCGGTAAAGCGCGTTGAGTTCGTGGGGCCGCAGGTGGGTGAAGAGCTGCGCGACCAAGGCGGCCTCGGCATGCTGATGGCGCTGGGCGGCATCATGATCTACCTGGCGTTCCGCTTTCAGTGGAAGTTCGGTGTAGGCGCCATTGTGTCGCTGATCCACGACGTGATCGTGACCGTGGGTATCCTGTCCTACTTCCAGATCACCTTCGATCTCACGGTATTGGCGGCGGTGCTGGCGATCATTGGTTACTCGCTCAACGACACCATTGTGGTATTCGACCGGGTTCGTGAGAACTTCCGCGTACTGCGCAAAGCGACGTTGATCGAGAACATCAACATCTCCACCACCCAGACCCTGCTGCGGACCATGGCAACGTCGATCTCCACTTTGCTGGCGATTGGTGCATTGATGATCTTTGGTGGCGACAACCTGTGGGGCTTCTCCCTGGCGCTGTTCATTGGCGTTCTGGCGGGCACCTACTCGTCGATCTACATCGCCAACGTGGTGCTGATCTGGCTGAACCTCAACAGCGAAGATTTGATCCCTCCTGCTGCCAACGGCAAGGAGGTCGACGACCGCCCTTGATGGGCGCTTGTTGACACGCTGTTACAAAGAAGGCGCGAGTATTGAACTCGCGCCTTTTTTTTTGCTCCAAGGCTGGGTATAGCGCGGACGTTTCGGTCCGCTTGTGATGGTCAGGAGGTTCACGTGAACAAGTCATTGCTGGTTGGTGCGGTATTGGGTGCTGTCGGTGTAACCGCCGGGGGTGCTGTTGCCACCTACAGCTTGGTAAAAAGCGGCCCTGAGTATGCGCAAGTGCTGGCGGTGCAGCCGGTGAAAACCCAGATTAAAACCCCGCGCGAGGTCTGCAAGGACGTCGCCGTGACTCGGCAGAAGCCGGTACAAGATCAGCATCAGATCGTCGGCACCGTGGTGGGTGCTCTGGCCGGTGGCCTGTTGGGCAACCAGGTCGGTGGCGGTAATGGCAAGAAGCTGGCTACCGTAGCCGGTGCGGTCGGCGGCGGTTATGCCGGTAACAAGGTTCAGGAAGGCATGCAGAACCGCGATACCTACACCACCACGCAAACCCGTTGTAACACCGTCAACGACATCAGCGACAAGGTTGTCGGCTATGACGTGCGGTACAACCTGAATGGTAAAGAAGGTTCGGTGCGCATGGACCGTGATCCAGGCGGCCAGATTCCAGTCGATAAAGAAGGTCGTTTGATCTTGGGTCAAAACCAGCAGCAGTAATTGCAGGCAGGTGCATTCAAAATGTGGGAGAGGGCTTGCTCCCGATAGCGTTGGGTCAGTCGACAGAAGTGTCGATTGCCAGAGTGCTACCTGGAGCAAGCCCTCTCCCGCATTTGATTTGTGTTGTTGCTGATATTTCAGTATTGCCAAAATCCCAGGCATAAAAAAAGCACCCTTAGCAGACTGTGTGAAAACCTAGCAATCTGCGCAGCGCTCAAAGAAAATGCTCCGTATCGAAAGATACGGAGCATTTTTCGTTATGGCCTATATCCAAGGAGAGTCCCGCAGCCAGACCAGTCTGCTCCAGGTCTCGTTGGAGGAATTGATCCCTGAGGATCACCTCGTTCGCGTCATTGATCTCTTAATGAACTCGATGGGCCTGCAGCAATTCAACACCCAAGAAAGCGATGCCCGAATGATGCGCACGCCCAAAGGGCCGCGGGTGGCTTACAGCGTACAAACCGCCGTGGACGCCGCACATTGCCTGATCCTGCACCATGAAGTGACCCAGGATGGCGATGACCGTAAGCAACTCGAGCCAATGGCCAAGGCCTCAAAAGAACATCTGGAACAAGATGCCCTGAGCGTGGCAGCCGATGCTGGCTACTCCAACGTCGCTATGTCTCACGCCATGCCCATGAGGAAGCCTTTGAGCGAATGGAGCAGCGAATGCTGGCGCATCCGCAGATGATGGCCAACCGAAGATCCATCGTTGAGCACCCTTTCGGAAACCTCAAGCAATGGCTATTTGTGAATGGTCGTTTCCTGTTGCGCCAGTTGGAGGGCGCAAAAGCAGAAATGGCCTTGGCGGTGAACGCTTATAACCTTAAGCGAGCGATTAGCGTGCTCGGAGCCCGCCAGTTGATGGAGCTGATGGGCTGAAACGCCTTTCTTCATCTATTGCTCGCACAAAAACAAACGCCCCGAACAAGTCGGGGCGTTTGTTGAGCTGGCCTTCAGTGCGTTTTCACACAGTCTGCGTAGGCTGCTTTTTTGTGCTCGCTCGCTTAACGCTTCAGCGAAGCCGGCAGGTGCGGCTGGATCGCCGTCAGTACTGCCTTGAAGCATTTGGTGTTACCGGCAACGACGTGGCCTTTCTCAAGGAAGTCGTGACCACCGGTGAAGTCGCTCACCAGGCCGCCTGCTTCCTGGATCAGCAGGGCGCCTGCAGCCATGTCCCACTCGGACAGGCCCGACTCCCAGAACGCATCAAAACGACCGGCAGCCACGTAGGCCAAGTCCAGGCTGGCGGCGCCGGCGCGACGGATGCCGGCGGTCTGGCCAACCAGGGCACGGAACATGCCCAGGTAGTTTTCCAGGTTGTCCATCTGGTCGTCACGGAACGGGAAGCCCGTGCCCAGCAGGGCACCGTCCAGGCTGGTACGACCGCTTACACGCAGGCGGCGGCCGTTCAGCTGGGCGCCACGGCCACGGCTGGCGGTGAATTCTTCCTGGCGAACCGGGTCGAGTACAACGGCGTGTTCCAGGCGGCCACGGTATTTGCAGGCAATGCTCACAGCAAAGTGTGGGATGCCGCGCAGGAAGTTGGTGGTGCCATCCAGTGGGTCGATGATCCACAGGTAGTCTTCGCCTTCGCCGCTGCCTTTGTGCAAACCGGTTTCTTCACCGAGGATGCCGTGGGTAGGGTAGGCCTTGCGCAGCGCGTCGATGATCTTCTGTTCGGCAGCGCGATCCACCTCGGACACATAGTCCTTGGCGTCTTTTTCGTCGACCTTGATGGTATCCAGGCGCTCGATGGAGCGGAAGATCAATTCACTGGCGCTGCGGGCGGCGCGCAGCGCGATATTCAGCATGGGCTGCATGGATGTGTCACCTAAGGTTGTTAAAGAAAGCCGAGCATTCTAGCAGAAACTTTCTTCAGGTGAAGGACGACGTTAGCTTTCATGGCATAACCTTAGGCTGTTCTGTAAGATTTGCTCCCCTTTCCCGTGTCCGAGAGCGCCTCCCTTGCTGCAAAACATTCGTGTCGTCTTGGTCAATACCAGTCATCCCGGCAACATCGGCGGGGTGGCGCGAGCCATGAAAAAAATGGGGCTGACGCGCCTGGTGCTGGTCGAACCGCGCGTGTTCCCGCACCACGAGGCCGATGCCCGTGCGTCCGGCGCCAATGACATCCTGGAAAAAGCCCAGGTTGTCGCCACGCTGGAAGACGCCTTGGTCGGCTGCAACTTGGTGCTCGGCACCAGTGCGCGTGACCGTCGTATCCCCTGGCCGTTGCTGGATCCGCGCGAATGCGGCACCAAAGTAGTGGAAGAGGCCGTCGGCGGCGCTGAAATCGCCTTGGTGTTCGGTCGTGAAGATTCCGGCCTGACCAATGAAGAGCTGCAGCGATGTCATTACCACGTGCACATTCCATCAGATCCTGAGTTCAGCTCGCTGAACCTCGGGGCAGCGGTGCAGGTGTTGAGTTATGAGGTGCGCATGGCTTGGCTGGCTGCTGAAGGTCAGCCGAGCAAAGTGGAAAAGGACGAGGTGGCTTCGACCAAAAGTGACGAGCTGGCCACGATGGACGAGCTGGAGCGGTTCTATGAGCACTTGGAGCAAACTCTGGTGGCCATCGAGTTCCTCGATCCGGAAAAACCACGTCACTTGATGGCGCGCTTGCGT
The DNA here is from genome assembly GCF_900624995.1 of Pseudomonas antarctica. GTDB lineage: Bacteria > Pseudomonadota > Gammaproteobacteria > Pseudomonadales > Pseudomonadaceae > Aquipseudomonas > Aquipseudomonas antarctica. Next base: position 215,885 of record NZ_UYXQ01000004.1, on the reverse strand, counting down.
CGCCTGTACGGGCGCAGCTCGGTGAGCCGAGCGGAAATGAATATATTGCGTGGCATCCTCACGGAAACCCAGAAAGCGGCCCGTGGCGAGCTTCTTAAGCGGAAGGATTAAAAATGTTCGAGCGTTTGCGAGAAGATATCCAGAGTGTTTTCCACCGTGACCCGGCGGCGCGCAACGCCTTTGAAGTGCTGACCTGCTACCCGGGCATGCACGCGATCTGGATTCACCGCCTCTCCGGCGTGTTGTGGGGCATGGGCTGGAAATGGCTGGCGCGGCTGGTGTCGAACTTCGGCCGCTGGCTGACCGGGATCGAGATTCACCCGGGCGCCAAGGTGGGGCGTCGCTTCTTCATCGACCACGGCATGGGTATCGTGATTGGCGAGACCGCCGAAATAGGTGATGACGTGACGCTTTATCAGGGCGTGACCCTTGGTGGTACCAGTTGGAATAAGGGTAAGCGCCACCCGACCTTGGGTGATGGTGTGGTGGTGGGGGCGGGTGCCAAGGTGCTCGGTCCATTTACCGTGGGTGCGGGTGCCAAGGTCGGCTCCAATGCGGTGGTGACCAAAGCGGTGCCGCCTGGCGCCACCGTCGTGGGTATTCCGGGTCGCATCATCGTCAAGCCGGAAGTCGGCGACGAGCAGGAAGCCAAGCGCAAGGCCATGGCCGAGAAGATCGGCTTCGATGCCTACGGCGTCAGCGAAGACATGCCCGATCCGGTGGCCCGCGCCATCGGTCAGTTACTTGACCACTTGCAAGCGGTGGATGGCAAGTTGGACGGTATGTGTGGCGCGCTGAAGGAGTTGGGCAGCAGCTATTGCGCCAAGGATCTGCCTGAGTTGCGTGAAGAGGACTTCGCTGAGATCAAGAGCGAAGCGGCCACCACCAAGGCTGGTTGAGGTCTCGCAGTCACTGCAAATCCCCTTTGGGAGGGGGGCTTGCTCCCGAAGGCAGTGGGTCAGTCACTCACTATATTGACTGATCCACCGCTATCGGGAGCAAGCCCCTCCCACATTTGATCTTCATTGTGTCAGGCAGTGCTGGTTGTCCGCAGTCGCTGTTCGATCCCGCCCCACCCTGCTATGATTCGCGCGCCCTTTTTACGGGTAATCCTGACTAAAGTACTAGGTCTTATAGTTGACTTAAATACTCGGGAATCGCATACTTGCTCCCATTCTGAAACACCTTGGTACTTGTCCATGAGACTGACTACAAAAGGCCGATACGCGGTAACCGCCATGCTAGACCTGGCCTTGCACGCGCAAACTGGGCCGGTGTCCCTGGCCGATATCTCCGAGCGCCAAGGCATTTCCCTGTCCTACCTCGAACAGCTGTTCGCCAAATTGCGCCGTAGCAACTTGGTTTCCAGCGTGCGTGGGCCGGGCGGCGGCTACCAACTGTCCCGCGATATGCAGGGCATCCAGGTAGCCCAGGTGATCGACGCGGTCAACGAATCCGTCGATGCCACCAAGTGCCAGGGTTTGGGTGATTGCCACGCCGGCGACACCTGCCTGACGCACCACTTGTGGTGTGACTTGAGCTTGCAGATCCATGAGTTTTTGAGTGGTATCAGCTTGGCTGATCTTGTGACTCGCCGTGAGGTGCAAGAAGTAGCCCAGCGTCAGGACCAGCGCCGTTGCAACACCAAGGCGCCGCGTCTGGACAAGATCGAAGCGTCCGCCGTCGAGTGACAGCCGCAGAGCTAACGGCACGCCAGCCAGCCTGATTTAGGAGAAAGTCCATGAAATTGCCGATTTACCTTGATTACTCAGCGACCACCCCGGTTGATCCGCGTGTCGCGCAAAAGATGAGCGAATGCCTGCTGGTTGACGGAAACTTCGGCAACCCGGCCTCCCGTTCCCACGTATTCGGCTGGAAAGCCGAGGAAGCGGTCGAGAATGCTCGTCGCCAAGTTGCTGACCTGGTGGGCGCCGACCCACGCGAAATCGTCTGGACCTCCGGTGCAACCGAGTCCGACAACCTGGCAATCAAGGGTGCGGCGCATTTCTACGCGACCAAAGGCAAACACCTGATCACCACCAAGATTGAGCACAAGGCTGTCCTCGACACCATGCGCCAACTGGAGCGTGAAGGTTTTGAGGTTACCTACCTCGAGCCAACCACCGACGGTATCGTCACCCCGGCCATGATCGAAGCCGCGCTGCGTGAAGACACCATCCTGGTTTCTGTGATCCACGTGAACAACGAAATCGGCACCATCAACGACATCGCGGCCATCGGCGAGCTGACCCGTTCCAAGGGTATCCTGTTGCACGTCGACGCTGCTCAGTCCACCGGCAAGGTCGACATCGACCTGTCCAAGCTTAAAGTCGACCTGATGTCGTTCTCGGCCCACAAGACCTACGGTCCTAAAGGCATTGGCGCGCTGTACGTGAGCCGCAAGCCTCGCGTGCGGATCGAAGCCACCATGCACGGCGGCGGTCACGAGCGCGGCATGCGTTCCGGCACCCTGGCGACCCACCAGATCGTCGGCATGGGCGAAGCTTTCCGTGTGGCCAAAGAAGACATGGCTGCCGAAAACGTGCGCATCAAGGCCCTCAGCGATCGCTTTTACAAGCAGGTCGAAAACCTTGAAGAGCTGTACATCAACGGCAGCATGACCGCCCGTGTACCGCACAACCTGAATTTGAGCTTCAACTACGTCGAAGGCGAGTCGCTGATCATGGCGCTCAAGGACCTGGCGGTTTCGTCCGGCTCGGCCTGCACCTCGGCCTCGCTTGAGCCTTCGTACGTATTGCGCGCCCTGGGCCGCAACGACGAACTTGCACACAGCTCGATCCGCTTTACGTTCGGCCGCTTCACCACCGAAGAGCAAATCGACTACGCCGCGCAGAAAGTCTGCGAAGCCGTCAACAAGCTGCGCGTTCTGTCGCCGCTGTGGGACATGTACAAAGACGGTGTCGACATTTCCAAGATCGAGTGGGCGGCACACTAAATATAGAAGCCGCCACCCAAGCTCTGTAGAAACGTGGCGGAAAACGCAGGCGTTTTTACAGGGTTCCAGAGCGGCCCTGATGAGTGAGGATTCAGTACCATGGCTTACAGCGAAAAGGTCATCGACCACTACGAAAACCCGCGCAACGTCGGCAAGATGAACGCGGAAGACCCTGATGTCGGCACTGGCATGGTCGGCGCTCCGGCGTGCGGCGACGTTATGCGCCTGCAGATCAAGGTCAACGACGCTGGCGTTATCGAAGACGCCAAGTTCAAGACTTACGGCTGCGGTTCTGCCATTGCCTCCAGCTCCCTCGCTACCGAGTGGATGAAAGGCAAGACCCTGGATGAGGCTGTCACTATCAGCAACACCCAGCTGGCCGAAGAACTGGCCCTGCCGCCGGTGAAAATTCACTGCTCCGTACTCGCAGAAGACGCTATCAAAGCGGCCGTTCGCGACTACAAGCAGAAGAAAGGCTTGATCTAAGCATTTGGCGACGAGTAAGGAGTCAACGATGGCTATCAGCATGACAGAAGCGGCTGCGCAGCACATTCGCCGCTCCCTGAATGGGCGCGGTAAAGGTGAGGGGATTCGTCTGGGTGTTCGCACCACGGGCTGTTCCGGCCTTGCCTACGTGCTGGAGTTTGTCGACGAGGTGGTTGAAGAGGATCAGGTGTTCGAAAGTCACGGTGAGAAAGTGATCATCGACCCTAAAAGCCTCACCTACCTGGACGGCACCGAGCTCGATTTCGTCAAGGAAGGGTTGAACGAAGGCTTCAAGTTCAACAACCCCAACGTACGCGGTGAATGTGGCTGCGGCGAAAGCTTCAACATCTGAGGCTATTTGTGGGTACTCCTTGTCATTTCGCTTTATTCGAGCTGCAGCCGAGCTTTCGGCTGGACCTCGAGCAGCTTGCCACGCGCTACCGAGAATTGGCGCGTGGTGTGCATCCGGACCGCTTCGCTGACGCTTCCGAGCGTGAGCAACGCCTGGCGCTGGAGCAGTCGGCCAGCCTCAATGAAGCCTATCAGACGCTTAAAAGCCCCCCGAAACGCGCGCGTTACCTGCTTGCGATGAACGGTGGTGAGTTGCCGATTGAAGTCACGGTGCACGACCCGGACTTCCTGATGCAGCAGATGCAGTGGCGTGAAGAACTCGAAGAATTGCAGGACGAGGCCGATGTGGCCGGCGTCGCAGTCTTCAAACGCCGTCTGAAAGTGGCCCAGGATGAGCTCAACGAAAGCTTCGCAGCCTGTTGGGATGATGCAGCGCAACGTGAACAGGCCGAACGCCTGATGCGGCGCATGCAGTTCCTCGACAAGCTCACCTACGAAGTGCGCCAGCTAGAAGAGCGCCTCGACGATTAACCCAGTGCTGCCCGTGCACGCCTGATAGACAGATAAGACCTGATTACCATGGCCCTACTGCAGATCGCCGAACCCGGCCAAAGCCCTCAACCGCACCAGCGTCGCCTGGCGGTCGGGATTGACCTGGGCACCACCAATTCCCTGGTCGCTGCCTTGCGCAGTGGCCTGTCCGAGCCGCTGCCCGACGCCGATGGCCAGGTTATCCTGCCGTCTGCCGTGCGCTATCACGCTGACCACATCGAAGTCGGTGAGTCAGCCAAGCTGGCGGCGTCCTCCGATCCTCTGAACACCGTACTGTCGGTCAAGCGCTTGATGGGTCGTGGTCTGTCCGACGTCAAGCAATTGGGCGAGCAGCTGCCGTACCGCTTTGTCGGCGGCGAATCGCATATGCCGTTCATTGACACCGTCCAGGGCCCGAAAAGCCCGGTGGAAGTGTCGGCCGATATCCTCAAGGTACTGCGCCAGCGCGCGGAAACCACCTTGGGCGGTGAACTGGTCGGCGCGGTGATCACGGTTCCGGCGTATTTCGACGACGCTCAGCGCCAAGCCACCAAGGACGCGGCGAAACTCGCCGGTCTCAACGTGCTGCGCTTGCTCAATGAGCCGACTGCGGCCGCTGTGGCCTATGGCCTGGATCAGCACGCCGAAGGCTTGGTTGCTATCTACGACCTGGGCGGCGGCACCTTTGATATTTCGATCCTGCGCCTGACCGGCGGTGTGTTCGAAGTACTGGCCACCGGTGGCGACACTGCCCTGGGCGGCGATGACTTCGATCACGCGATTGCCGGCTGGATCATCACCAGCGCCGGCTTGTCGGCCGACCTGGACCCGGGCGAGCAGCGTAATCTGCTGCAAACCGCCTGTGCGGCCAAAGAAGCGCTGACTGACGCCCGTTCTGTAGACGTTTCCTACGGTTCCTGGTCGGCTCAACTGACCCGTGAAGCGTTCGACGCGCTGATCGAACCGATGGTCGCGCGCAGCCTTAAAGCCTGCCGCCGTGCAGTGCGTGATTCCGGTGTTGAGCTCGAAGACGTTGCCGCCGTGGTCATGGTCGGCGGTTCGACCCGCGTCCCACGGGTTCGCGAAGCCGTTGCCGAAGCCTTTGGTCGCCAGCCGCTGACTGAAATCGACCCGGATCAAGTCGTCGCTATCGGTGCCGCGATCCAGGCCGACACCCTGGCCGGTAACAAGCGCGACGGTGGCGAATTGCTGCTGCTCGACGTTATCCCGCTGTCCTTGGGGCTGGAAACCATGGGCGGCCTGATGGAGAAGGTGATTCCACGTAACACCACCATCCCCGTCGCCCGCGCCCAGGATTTCACTACGTATAAAGATGGCCAGACGGCCATGATGATTCATGTGCTGCAAGGCGAGCGCGAGCTGATCAGCGACTGCCGCTCCCTGGCGCGTTTTGAATTGCGCGGCATTCCGGCGATGGTTGCGGGCGCGGCGAAGATTCGCGTGACCTACCAGGTCGACGCCGATGGCCTGCTCAGCGTGGCTGCGCGTGAACTGGCCTCGGGCGTTGAAGCCAGCATCCAGGTCAAGCCGTCCTACGGCCTGACCGACGGCGAAATCGCCAAGATGCTCAAGGATTCGTTCCAGTATGCCGGTGACGACAAGGTCGCCCGCGTACTGCGTGAGCAGCAAGTCGACGCTCAGCGCCTGCTCGAAGCCGTGCAGGGTGCCCTTGATGCTGATGGCGAGCGCCTGTTGGATGCCGAAGAGCGCATGGTCATCGACCTGCAGATGCAGGAACTGGCCGAACTGATGAAAAGCACTGATGGTTACGCCATCGAGCAACAGACCAAGCGTCTGTCGCAAGTGACCGATGCTTTTGCCGCCCGTCGTATGGACCAGTCGGTAAAAGCCGCCCTGGCGGGACGCAATCTGAATGAAATCGAGGAATAATTAATGCCGCAGGTCATTTTTCTGCCACACGCCGAGCATTGCCCGGACGGTATGGTCGTGGAGGCTGAGACCGGCAAGTCCATCCTCGAAGTTGCCCATGACAACCACATCGAGATCGAGAGTGCCTGCGGCGGTGTCTGCGCCTGCACCACTTGCCACTGTGTGATTCGCGAGGGTTTCAACTCTCTGGAAGAAGCCGATGAGCTGGAAGAGGATTTTCTCGACCGCGCGTGGGGCCTGGAGCCGACTTCTCGCCTAAGCTGTCAGGCAAAGGTTGGGACTGAAGACATCACTGTCGAAATTCCGAAGTACTCGCTCAACCATGCGGCCGAAGCGCCGCATTGATTCAAGGAAGTGTCATGATTCTTAAATGGGTTGATGTGCAAGAGATCGCTATCCTGTTGGCCGACGGCAACCCGGATCTGGATCCTTACTCCCTGAACTTTGTAGCTTTGCGTGACATGGTCATGGCGTTGCCAGGGTTTGAAGATGAGCGGGATCGTGGCGGTGAAAAGGTCCTGGAAGCTATCCAGACTGCCTGGAAAGAAGAGCAGGACTGACGCCTCCCTTACGCAGTTAGGCAATACCTAAGAACCCGCGTATAATTCGCGGGTTTAATTTTTCGTAAATTACCGTTTCTGGAGTTACACCATGGCTGTTCAACGTACTTTCTCCATCATCAAGCCTGACGCTGTTGCAAAAAACGTCATCGGCGAGATCACCACTCGTTTCGAAAAAGCCGGCCTGAAGGTTGTAGCTTCGAAACTCAAGCAACTGTCCAAAGCTGAAGCTGAAGGCTTCTACGCTGAGCACAGCGCTCGTGGCTTCTTCGGCGACCTGGTCTCCTTCATGATCTCCGGCCCTGTTGTTGTTCAGGTTCTGGAAGGCGAAAACGCTATCGCTCTGAACCGTGAGCTGATGGGCGCTACCAACCCTAAAGAAGCAGCTGCCGGCACCATCCGTGCTGACTTCGCTGAATCCATCGACGCCAATGCTGTTCACGGTTCGGACTCCGAAGCCGCTGCTGCTCGCGAAATCTCGTACTTTTTCGCTGCTACTGAAGTAACCGCTCGCTAAGCACTGGCTTAAAGAGTGAGGGTGAATCCATGACTACATCGACTGTTAAAACCAACCTGCTGGGTCTGACTCAGCCGGAAATGGAGAAATTCTTCGACTCAATCGGGGAGAAGCGTTTCCGTGCCGGTCAGGTAATGAAGTGGATTCACCACTTTGGCGTCGACGATTTCGACGCCATGACGAACGTCAGCAAGGCCCTGCGCGACAAGCTCAAGGCTATTGCTGAGGTCCGTGGCCCCGAAGTGGTCAGCGAGGACATCTCCAGCGACGGCACCCGTAAGTGGGTGGTGCGCGTGGCGTCCGGCAGCTGCGTCGAGACCGTGTACATTCCCCAGGGCAAGCGCGGCACATTGTGCGTTTCGTCCCAGGCAGGCTGTGCCCTGGACTGCAGTTTCTGCTCCACCGGCAAGCAAGGCTTCAATAGCAACCTCACCGCCGCCGAAGTCATCGGCCAGGTGTGGATTGCCAACAAATCCTTTGGCAGCGTCCCGGCAACCGTCGACCGTGCCATCACCAACGTGGTGATGATGGGCATGGGTGAGCCGCTGCTGAACTTCGACAACGTGATCGCGGCCATGCATTTGATGATGGACGACCTGGGCTACGGCATTTCCAAGCGCCGTGTGACCTTGTCGACCTCAGGCGTGGTGCCGATGATCGATGAGCTGGCCAAGCACATCGACGTCTCCCTGGCGTTGTCGCTGCACGCACCCAATGATGCATTGCGTAACCAATTGGTGCCGATCAACAAGAAGTATCCGCTTAAGATGCTGCTCGAATCTTGTCAGCGTTACATGGCAACCTTGGGCGAGAAGCGTGTGTTGACCATTGAGTACACCATGCTCAAGGACATCAACGACAAGGTTGAGCACGCCGTCGAGATGATCGAGTTGCTCAAGAACACTCCGTGCAAGATCAACCTGATTCCGTTTAACCCGTTTCCACATTCTGGCTACGAGCGGCCTAGCAACAATGCTATCCGCCGTTTCCAGGATCAACTGCACCAGGCCGGCTACAACGTCACCGTACGCACCACGCGTGGTGAAGACATCGACGCCGCCTGTGGCCAATTGGTAGGGCAGGTGCTGGATCGCACCCGTCGCAGCGAACGTTATATCGCCGTGCGCGAACTTAACGCCGCCGAAGATTTGCCGCAAATTGCTGTGAATCGAATCTGAGAGAGGAACTCTATGCCCTTGCGCCTTGCGCTGCTTTTACTTTTTACCGGCCTCGTGGCCGGTTGTGTTTCATCGGGCTATGACAGCCCGTTGCAAACCGATAAAGGCCGTGATGAGGCGCGAGTTGCCTATGTGCAACTGGGTCTGGGTTATCTGCGCCAAGGTATGAGCGAGCAGGCCAAGGTGCCGTTGAAAAAGGCCCTGGAGTTGGATGGCGAGGATGCTGACGCGAATGCCGCATTGGCCTTGGTGTTTCAGGCCCAGGCCGAGCCCGAGCTGGCCGATCACTATTTTCAAAAAGCCCTGGCCTCCCGTCCTGCCGACCCCCGGCTGCTGAACAACTACGGCAGCTTCCTGTTCGAGCAGAAGCGTTATGACCAGGCTTCCCGTTATTTCCAGCAAGCCTCTGCCGATGCCCTCTACCCGGAGCGGTCGCGGGTATTCGAGAACCTTGGGGTTACCTCGGTGCGCCTCGGCCAGCGCGACAGCGCGCGTCAGCAACTGGAAAAAGCCCTGCATTTGAACAGTCGCCAGCCACGCGCGTTGCTCGAAATGGCTGAGATGTCTTACGAAGACAGGCATTATGTGCCAGCACGTGACTATTACGAGCGTTTTAGCCTGCTCAGCGGGCAAAATGCACGTAGTCTATTGCTCGGTGCGCGCCTGGCGACTGTTCATGAAGAACGCGACACGGCCGCACGTTTTGGCCAGCAACTCGAACGACTCTATCCCGGTACGCCGGAATATCAGCAATACCTGTCGGAGCAATGATGAAAGCGGCGCACCCGGAAGTTGTAGCAGCTAATCGCGTAAACCCAGGCGAGACCTTGCGTCAGGCCCGCGAAAGCAATGGTTGGTCGCTGGCAGAAGTGGCCCTCAAGCTCAATTTGACCACGACATCCCTGGGCAACCTGGAGGCCGGCGCGTTCGACAAGCTGCCTGGGCATACCTTTGCCCGCGGCTACATCCGCGCTTATGCCAAGTTGCTGGGCATTGACCAGACCGTGTTGGTACAGGAATTCGATCAGTTCACCGGCACCGACTCCCAGGGCAGTAATGTGCATGGCCTGGGTCGCATCGAAGAGCCGGTACGGGTTTCCCACACGATTTTGCGAATTGTCAGTCTATTGCTGCTGATTGCTGTGATTGGCGGCGGTTTCGTCTGGTGGCAAGACCAGGCGTCCCAGCGCAGCAAGGACCTGACCAGCAACGCTATGGAGCACGTCGAAGTCGAAAGCGCCGACGGCACCACTCAGATTCATCCGTTGGATGAGCCCGAAGACCAGGCGGTTGCCCAAGCGCAGGCTGCACCAGAAGCACCGGCCACTGCCGAGCCGGCAGCGCCGGAAGCGGGCACTGCGCCGGCTGCGACCGCCGCCGCGCCTGCTCAAGCTGTGCCGGTAACCCCGGCCGCCCCAGTTGCTCAGGCCGCCCAGGCCCATACCCCCCCGGCACCTGCTCCAGCGAACACTGCCCCGGCCGCTCCGGCAGCGCCAGCCGTTACGCCACCCAGCGCACCCGCATTGATCGCCGGTGACGGGCATATCCAGATTACCTTCATCGCTGACTGCTGGACGCAAGTCACCGATGGCAACGGCAAAGTGCTGTTCAGCGGTTTGAAGCGTAAGGGCGATACGCTTGACCAGGGCGGCAAGCCTCCTTTGACGCTGCGTCTGGGCTTTGCCCGTGGCGCGCAAGTGGTCTACAACGGCCAGCCTGTTGACGTAGCGCCGTTCACCAGTGGCGAGACTGCTCGCCTCAAGTTGGGACAATAGTCATGCACGGCGAATCTCCAATCAAACGTCGCGTATCGCGCAAGATTTGGGTCGGCACGGTGCCGGTGGGCGGCGACGCCCCCATCGCGGTACAGAGCATGACCAACAGCGACACCAATGATGTCGCCGCCACCGTCGCCCAGATCAACCGTCTGGAAGCGGCCGGCGTGGACATCGTACGGGTTTCCGTACCCGATATGGACGCTGCCGAAGCCTTTGGCCGCATCAAGCAACTGGTCAAGGTGCCGCTGGTTGCCGACATTCACTTCGACTACAAGATCGCCTTGCGCGTGGCCGAACTGGGCGTCGACTGCCTGCGCATCAACCCGGGCAACATCGGTCGCGAAGACCGTGTGCGCGCGGTGGTGGATGCTGCACGCGATCGCGGGATTCCGATTCGCATCGGCGTCAACGCCGGTTCCCTGGAAAAAGACCTGCAAAAGAAATACGGCGAGCCGACCCCGGCCGCGCTGGTTGAATCGGCGCTGCGCCACGTTGAGCACCTTGAGCGCCTGAATTTTCAGGACTTCAAGGTCAGCGTAAAGGCTTCCGACGTGTTCATGGCGGTAGAAGCTTATCGCCTGCTGGCCAAGGAAATTGTGCAGCCACTGCACTTGGGTATCACTGAAGCGGGCGGTTTGCGCTCAGGCACAGTGAAATCTGCGGTGGGTCTCGGTATGCTGCTCGCCGAAGGGATTGGCGATACTATCCGCATCTCCCTGGCGGCAGACCCGGTAGAGGAAGTGAAGGTCGGTTACGACATTCTCAAATCCCTGCATTTGCGTTCCCGTGGCATTAACTTCATTGCCTGCCCGAGCTGCTCGCGGCAGAACTTCGACGTGGTGAAAACCATGAACGAACTGGAAGGGCGCCTCGAAGATCTACTGGTGCCGCTGGATGTTGCGGTGATCGGTTGCGTGGTCAACGGCCCGGGTGAAGCCAAAGAGGCGCACATCGGCCTGACTGGCGGCACACCGAACCTGATTTACATCGACGGCAAGCCGTCGCAGAAGTTGACGAATGACAATCTGGTGGATGAGCTCGAAAGACTGATTCGCGAGAAAGCGGCCGAGAAGGTCGCGGCTGACGCAGCGCTGATCGCGCGCGGCTAAGAACGAATTTAAGGATTAGATGTGAGCAAGTCTCTGCAAGCCATTCGTGGCATGAACGACATCCTGCCGGAGCAGACGCCACTGTGGCGCTACTTCGAGAGCACGGTCGCGCGCCTGCTGGATAACTACGGTTACAAGCAGATCCGCATGCCGATCGTCGAGTTCACCGAGCTGTTCAAGCGCTCCATCGGTGAAGTGACCGACATCGTCGAAAAAGAGATGTACACCTTTGAAGACCGCAACGGCGACTCCCTGACTCTGCGTCCGGAAGGTACTGCTGCGTGCGTGCGCGCCGTGCTCGAGCATGGCCTCACCGGGGGTGGGCAGCCACAGAAGCTGTGGTACATCGGCCCGATGTTTCGCCACGAGCGCCCGCAGAAAGGCCGTTATCGCCAGTTCCACCAGATTGGCCTGGAAGTGTTCAACCTCGACGGCCCGGACATCGACGCCGAGTTGATCGTGCTGACCTGGCGCCTGTGGGGCCTGCTGGGCATCCGCGACGCGGTCAAGCTTGAACTCAACAGCCTGGGTACCAGTGAATCCCGTGGCCGCTACCGGGTCGCCCTGGTCGAGTACCTGTCCGCCCACCTCGACAAGTTGGACGAAGACAGCCAGCGCCGTCTGAAAACCAACCCGTTGCGCGTGCTGGATACCAAGAACGCCGACACCCAAGCCATACTGGTCGACGCGCCGAAAATGGCCGATTACCTGGACGACGAATCGCGCATCCACTTCGAGGGCCTCAAGGCTCGCCTGGACGCGGCCGGTATTCCGTACGTGATCAACCCGAAACTGGTACGTGGCCTCGATTACTACAGCAAAACCGTATTCGAATGGGTCACCGACAAACTCGGCGCCCAGGGCACCGTGTGCGCCGGTGGTCGTTACGACGGCCTGGTCGAGCAAATGGGCGGCAAGCCGACCACGGGCGTGGGTTTTGCCATGGGCATCGAGCGGCTGATCCTGCTGCTCGAAACCCTGGAGCAGGTCCCGGAAGAAATTTCCCGTCAGGTGGACGTGTACCTGTGCGCCTTTGGCGAGGCCGCCGAACTGGCAGCCCTGGCCCTGAGCGAGAAAGTGCGCGACCAACTGCCAAACCTGCGCCTGCAGATCAATGCCGGCGCTGGCAGCTTCAAGAGCCAATTCAAGAAGGCCGACAAGAGCGGTGCGCTGTATGCACTGATCCTTGGCGATGACGAACTGGCCCAGCAAGTGATAGGTTTCAAACCCCTGCGTGGCCAGGGCGAGCAACAGAACATTGCCTTTGATGCGCTCGCCGCGCACTTGGCCACCTGCGTCGTGCAGGGTTGAAGCTGTCGAACAGCCGAATTTAGCGATTAAGGAGTATTGGGGTGTCGAGTACTGATGATGAGCAGTTGGCCGAGTTCAAGGACTGGTGGCAGCGTAACGGCAAGCCCCTGGTTACCGGCGGCCTGCTGGCTTTAGTGGTGGTGTTCGGCTGGCAAGCCTGGACAAAGTATCAGGCCAACCAGTCTCAAGGCGCCTCGATCCTCTATCAACAATTGCTGGAAACCACGCTGACGCCGGACGGCAAGCCTGATCCTGCCCAAGTGGCAGACTTGGCCGGCAAGCTGAAAGCCGAATTCGGCGGTAGTACCTACGCCCAGTACGGCAGCCTGTTCGTCGCGAAAGTTGCGGTCGACACCGGCAAGCTGGATGACGCAGCCACCGAGCTGAAGGCCATCGCCGACAAGCCGACCAACCCGACTCTGGGTGAAATCGCACGTCAGCGCCTGGCGCAGGTGTTGGCAGCACAGAACAAGGCTGACGAAGCACTCAAACTGCTCGACGGCGATGCTGACAAGGCATTTGTGGCCACTCGTGAAGAGCTCAAGGGCGACCTGTTGGTCCAATTGGGTCGTACCGACGAAGCCCATGCTGCGTACCAAAAAGCCAAGGCGGCGCTGTCTGATGAAGCGGCGGTCGGTGGCTTACAAATCAAGCTGGACGACTTGGCCAAAGGGGATGCGTGACGTGATCCGTTGGAAACATGCAGCATTGCTGGCTCTGGCCATTCTGGCCGCGGGTTGCAGCAGCAACAGTAAAAAAGAACTGCCTCCTGCCGAGCTGACCAGCTTCAAGGAAGAAGTGGTCCTGCAGAAGCAGTGGAGCCGCTCCGTGGGCGATGGCCAGGGCGACCTGTACAACCTGTTGCAGCCGGCGATCGACGGCGACAACATTGTGGCCACTGACTCCACCGGCGTGATCATTGCCATGGATCGCATGAATGGCGACGTGAAGTGGAAGAAAGACCTCGATCTACCGGTTTCCGGTGGCGTGGGTGTCGGCTACGGCATGGTGCTGGTCGGTACGCTCAAAGGCGACGTGGTTGCTCTGGACTCGGCGACGGGTGAAGAGAAATGGCGCGCTCGGGTGACCAGTGAAGTGCTCTCGGCGCCTGCCACCAATGGCGATATCGTCGTGGTGCAAACCCAGGATGACCGTGTGATCGGTCTGGATGCCGCCACCGGCAACCAGCGCTGGTTATACGACAGCACCCCTGCGGTGTTGACCCTGCGCGGTACCAGTGGTCCGATTGTGACCAACAACCTGGCCGTTGCAGGCCTGTCGACCGGTAAAGTGGTCGCCTTGGATATCCAGAACGGCGTGCCGGCCTGGGAAACCCGTGTGGCCATCCCTCAGGGTCGTTCCGAGCTGGATCGCGTGGTGGACATCGACGGCGGCTTGCTGCTCTCGGGTGAAACCATTTACGTCGCTACCTACCAGGGCCGTGTTGCGGCGCTGGACCTGCAAAGCGGCCGCATCAACTGGCAGCGTGATGCTTCCAGTTACGCCGGTGTCGCCCAAGGGTTTGGCAGCGTCTACGTAAGCCTGGCGTCAGGTACTGTTGAAAGTGTCGACGAGCGTTCCACCACTGCACTGTGGAGCAACGACTCCCTGGCCCGCCGTCAACTGTCGGCTCCGGAAGTGTTCTCCAGCTACGTAGCGGTAGGTGACTTCGAAGGTTACCTGCATCTGCTGAGCCAGGTGGACGGTCGTTTTGTCGGCCGCGAGCGTATCGACAGCGACGGCCTGCGTGCCCGTCCGCTGGTCGTGGGTAATATGCTTTACGTGTTTGGCAACAGCGGCAAGCTGGAAGCCCTGACCATTAAGTAAGCAACTATGCTTGGGGTAAAACCCAGGCGGCCCCGCTTCGGCGGGGCATGCGGCATTTGAATATGCTGCCCCGAGCACCAGCCGCTGCCTTGCAGCGGCTTTTGTATTTTCTGAAATAACGAAGTGGAGAGCCGCATGGTTCCCGTAATCGCCCTGGTGGGCCGACCTAACGTCGGCAAGTCCACCTTGTTCAACCGCCTGACCAGGACTCGCGACGCCATCGTCGGCGACTTGTCCGGTCTGACCCGTGATCGCCAATACGGTGAGGCAAAGTGGCAAGGGCGCTCCTACATTATTGTCGACACCGGTGGTATCTCCGGTGACGAGCATGGCATGGACGAAAAGATGGCCGAGCAGTCGCTGCTGGCCATCGAAGAAGCCGATGTCGTGTTGTTCCTGGTGGACGCCCGCGCGGGCTACACCGCTGCCGACCAGATGATTGGCGAGCACCTGCGCAAGCGCAACAAGCGTTCCTATTTGGTCGCCAACAAGATCGACAACATCGATCCTGAGGCGGCCCGCGCCGAGTTCAGCCCGATGGGCTTGGGCGATGCGATCCCGGTCGCTGGTGCTCACGGTCGCGGTATCACCCAGATGCTCGAAATCGCCCTGCGCGACTTCCCTAAGGATGACGCCGAGGAAGAAGAGGGCGAGGAAGAGATCGTTGCCGAAGGTGAGGAAGCCAAGCGCATTCCTGGCCCAAGCGAAAAAGACGGTATCAAGATCGCTATCATCGGTCGCCCGAACGTCGGCAAGTCGACCTTGGTTAACCGCATGCTCGGTGAAGACCGGGTAATCGTGTATGACCAACCCGGCACCACCCGCGACAGTATCTACATCCCGTTCGAGCGTAACGAGGAGAAGTACACGCTGATCGACACCGCTGGTGTGCGCAAGCGCGGCAAGATCCACGAGGAAGTTGAAAAGTTCTCGGTGGTCAAAACCCTGCAGGCGATCAAAGACGCCAACGTAGTGATCTTCGTGATGGACGCCCGCGAAGGTGTAGTGGATCACGACCTCAACTTGCTGGGCTTTGCCCTGGAAGCCGGTCGCGCCTTGGTGATCGCGATCAACAAGTGGGACGGCATGACGCCGAGCGAGCGCGATTTCGTCAAGATCGAGCTGCAGCGCCGCCTGTTCTTCGTTGAGTTCGCCGATATTCACTTTATCTCGGCCCTGCACGGCACCGGCGTGGGCAACCTCTACGGCTCCGTACAAAACTCGTTCAAGTCCGCAGTTACCCGCTGGCCGACCAACCGTCTGACCCAGATCCTGGAAGACGCAGTCGGCGAGCACGCGCCGCCGATGGTTAACAACCGCCGGATCAAACTGCGTTACGCCCACTTGGGTGGTGCCAACCCGCCGATTATCGTGATTCACGGTAACCAGATCGAGAAGGTGCCGAAATCCTATGTGCGTTACCTGGAAAACACCTACCGCCGTGTCTTGAAACTGGTCGGTACGCCGATTCGTATCGAGTTCAAGGGTGGCGAGAACCCATACGAAGGCAACAAGAACACCTTGACTGACCGTCAGGTGAACAAGAAGCGTCGTTTGATGACTCACCACAAGAAGGCCGACAAGAAGCGCCGCGACAAGAAATAAACGCCGCTTCACGTTGTAAGCTGCACGCTGCAAGAGAGGGCTCCTTTGGAGCCCTTTTTTGTGCGCGACGGTTTGTGCCTTGACCCCACGCGGCCGGCAGCTTAAAACTTGGGGCTCACCTGCAGGGGCCACCGATGATCACCAGCAAGCTGCCGAATGTCGGCACGACCATTTTCACCACCATGTCGCAACTCGCAGCCGAGACCGGCGCGCTCAACCTGTCCCAAGGTTTTCCCGATTTCAATGGCCCGCAGGCGTTGCTTGATGCGGTGGGCAAACATATCGCGCTCGGTCATAACCAGTACGCGCCGATGACCGGCCTGCCGGTGCTGCGCCAGCAAGTGGCGGCCAAGATCGCCCGCAGCTATGGCGCCACGGTCAACCCCGACAGCGAAGTGACCATTACCCCGGGCGCTACCGAGGCGATTTTCTGCGCGATTCAGGCGGTGATTCGCAATGGCGATGAAGTCATCGTGTTCGACCCCTGCTACGACAGCTACGAGCCCTCAGTCGAGCTGGCCGGCGGCCGCTGCGTGCATGTGCAACTGAGCCTGCAAGGCTTCGCCCTGGACTTCGAAAAGATCAAGGCCGCACTTTCGCCGCGCACACGCATGATCATCCTGAACTCCCCGCACAACCCGACCGGCGCACTGATCAGCCGCGCCGAACTGGACCAGTTAGCCGAACTGATCCGCGACCGCGATATCTATCTGGTCAGCGATGAAGTCTACGAACACTTGGTGTTCGACGGCGTGCCCCATGCCAGCGTTCTGGCCCACGAAGAGCTGTATCAGCGTGCGTTCGTGGTCAGCTCCTTCGGCAAGACTTATCACGTCACCGGCTGGAAAACCGGCTACGTGGTCGCGCCCGCCGCGCTGACCGCTGAACTGCGCAAGGTGCATCAATATGTCAACTTCTGCGGCGTGACCCCTTTGCAGTACGCTTTGGCGGACTTCATGGCCGAACACCCGGAACATGTCGAAGAACTGCCGGCCTTCTACCAGGCCAAGCGCGACCTGTTCTGCGACCTGCTGGCACCGTCGCGTTTCAGCTTTACCCGGGTGACCGGTACTTACTTTCAACTGGTGGATTACTCACAGATTCGCCCGGACCTGGATGACGCCGCTATGTCTCTGTGGATGACGCGCGAACACGGCGTCGCGACGATCCCGGTTTCGGTGTTCTACCAGCACCCACCTCAAGGCCAGCGCCTGGTGCGTCTGTGCTTTGCCAAACGCGAGGAAACGCTGCAACAAGCGGCGGAGAAACTATGCGTGATCTGAGTGCATTACCCGACTTGACCATTGCCTTGGTCCAGACCAGCCTGGTGTGGCATGACCGTCAGGCCAACCTCGAGCATTTCGAGTTGCTGCTGGAACAAGCCCAAGGCGCCGACCTGATCGTGTTGCCGGAGATGTTCACCACCGGCTTCTCGATGGAATCGGCCACGCTCGCCGAGCGCGAAAATGGCCCCACCCATGCATGGCTGCAGGCCCAGGCGGCCAAATACAACGCGGTGATCACCGGCAGCGTGATTATCCAGGCCGCCGACGGCAGCCATCGCAACCGCCTGCTGTGGGCGCGGCCGGATGGCGAGGTGCTGCATTACGACAAGCGCCACCTGTTCCGTATGGCGGGCGAGCACGACCACTACACGCCGGGCGAGCGCCAGGTGCAGTTTGAGTTGAAGGGGTGGCGTATTCGCCCGTTGATTTGCTACGACCTGCGCTTCCCGGTGTGGAGCCGTGACGCGCAGGACACGGACTTGCTGCTGTACACCGCCAATTGGCCGGGTGCACGGCGCCAGCACTGGAACCGGTTATTGCCGGCGCGAGCCATCGAGAACCTGTGCTACGTGGCGGCGGTGAACCGGGTGGGTACCGATGGCAAAGGCTTTGCCTACACGGGAGACAGCCAAGTGCTGGACTTCCAGGGTGAGACCTTGCTGAGTGCCGGGGAGGCGGACGGGGTGTTTCAGGTGATCCTGGATGCGGCGGAGTTGGCTGCTTATCGCACTAGGTTTCCGGCGAACCTGGATGCCGATCGCTTTCAGTTTGTCTGATACACCGCTTTCGCGAGCAAGCCCGCTCCCACATTTTGATCTGTGAATACATTCAAAATGTGGGAGCGGGCTTGCTCGCGAAGAGGCCATCAGCAACACCAAAAAACCTAGTAAAAAGGCCCCTGGATTCTCACCCAGGGGCCTTTTGTATTTCAGCACTCAAGTTACGCCGCTTTCGCTTCCTGCTGACTCAACGACCGGTTCAGCGCACTGAACAGCGCCTTGAAGCTCGCTGTGGTGATGTTTTCATCAATGCCCACACCATGCACCGGGCGCTCGCCGTTCACACGCAGTTCAATGTAGGCCGCCGCCTTGGCGTTGGTGCCAGCACCGATTGCATGTTCGTTGTAGTCCATGATCTCCACGCCAATCGGCAGGCCAGCCACCAGCGCTTCCAGGGCGCCGTTGCCTTTGCCTTTCCAGTGCAGGTTGGTTTCGCCCTGGCCCTTGCCCGAGACCTCCACCTCGACAAAGCTGTTGCCGTTCTCTTCCTGCAGGCGATGGCTGACCAAGGCGTACGGGGTGTTGGCTTGCAGGTATTCACGCTGCAGCAACGCGTAGATCTGCGGTGCGGTCATTTCCAGGCCGACGCGGTCGGTTTCAGCCTGTACCACTTGGCTGAACTCGATTTGCATGCGACGCGGCAAGCTGATGTCGTATTCCTGCTCCAGCAGGTAGGCGATGCCGCCTTTGCCCGACTGGCTATTCACACGAATGACGGCCTCGTAGCTGCGGCCAATGTCGGCGGGGTCGATCGGCAAGTACGGTACTTCCCACAGTGCATCGGCTTTCTGCTGAGTGAAGCCTTTGCGGATCGCGTCCTGATGGGAGCCGGAGAACGCGGTGTGCACCAGGTCGCCGACGTACGGGTGACGTGGGTGCACCTGAATCTGGTTGCACTCCTCGACGACCTTGCGCACGCCATCGATATCGGAAAAGTCCAGCTGTGGATCGAGACCCTGGGTGTACATGTTCAGTGCCACAGTGACCAGGTCGACGTTACCGGTGCGTTCGCCGTTGCCGAACAGGCAGCCTTCGACACGGTCGGCGCCGGCCATCAAGCCCAGCTCGGTGGCGGCCACGCCGGTGCCACGGTCGTTGTGGGTGTGCAGGCTGATGATCACGCTGTCACGGCGGTTGATATGGCGACCGAACCACTCGATCTGGTCGGCATAGATGTTCGGCGTGGCGCACTCAACGGTGGCTGGCAAGTTGAGGATCATCTTGTGCTCAGGTGTTGGGTTCCACACCTCAATCACCGCGTCACACACTTCCTTGGCGAACTCCAGTTCAGTGGCGCTGAAGGTCTCCGGAGAGTATTCGAATGTCCACTGGGTTTCCGGCTGCTGGGCGGCGTATTTGACGAACAGCTTGGCCGCGTTGACGGCGATGGCCTTGATGCCGTCCTTGTCCTGGTTGAACACGATGCGGCGGAACGACGGCGAGGTGGCGTTGTACAAGTGCACGATGGCTTTCTTGGCGCCGCGCAGGGATTCGAAGGTACGCGCGATCAAGTCTTCACGGCCCTGGGTCAGCACCTGGATGGTGGTGTCCTCGGGGATGTGATTGTCCTCGATCAAGGTGCGCACGAAGTCGAAGTCGGTTTGCGAAGCGGCCGGGAACGAGGCTTCGATTTCCTTCACGCCCACCGCAACCAGGGTCTTCCAGAAACGCAGTTTTTTCGCGGCGTCCATCGGCTCGATCAGCGACTGGTTGCCATCACGCAGGTCGGAGCTGCACCAGATCGGCGCTTCGGTGATGGTTTTCGACGGCCACGTGCGGTCCGGGATATCGATGGTCGGGAACGCGCGGTACTTCGAAGACGGGTCTTTGAGCATGCTCATCGGGAAATCCTTTGTTGTAGGGGCCGAGAAAAGGCGGCCTGCCGTGTAACTATTTTTGGGGATGAAGCGTGGGACGAGGCAGATCGATTCAACCTGGCAGTCGTGCGCTGACGAGGCACAGGCTGCGGTGCTGGCGGAGCTGAATGAGGGTATGAGAGGTTTTCATAAGCTCAACCCTAACCGCAGGGGTGAAAGATGGCAAGCAGTCGAGAAAAATTGAGATAAGTTCTTGCTTTGAGTGATTGGGCGAGATTTTGTAGCTGTGTTGATGGCTAATGACCTTTTTATTTGCGCTGGCTAAACGAGGCGCGCAATCGCGGTGACAGGCTCACGCTATCTCGGGCAAGCCCGCTCCCACATTGGAATGCATTCAACTGTGGGCGCGGGCTTGCCCGCGATGAGGCTTGCGGCCCCACCGATCATCTCAGGGCTGGAAGGCACCGATAAAAATCGCTGGGTCCACTCGTGCATCGTTGAGGCTGATGTTCCAGTGCATATGTGGGCCGGTCGCACGGCCCGTCGAGCCGACCTTGCCCACCACCGCACCGCGCGCCAGTTGGTCGCCCACCTTCACGTCGATCTTCGACATATGGCAGAACATGCTGATAAAGCCCTGGCCATGGTCCACAAAGACGGTGTTGCCGTTGAAGAAGTAGTTGCCGGTCAGGATCACCTTGCCTGCCGCTGGGGTCTTGATCGGCGTGCCGGCGCCGACAGCGAAGTCCAGGCCCGAATGCGGGTTGCGCTCCTCGCCGTTAAAGAACCGGCGCACACCAAACTTGCTCGACAGCGGCCCGTTGACTGGCTTGTCCAACAACAGGTTGCTGGGTATGTTCGGGCTGAAGCTGCGGTAGGCCTTGAGCTGTACGGCCAGTTCGCCCTCGATGCGTTTGAGCTGTGCCGGGTCCGGGTTCACCTGGCTTTTGTTCTTCAGGGTGATGTGCTGCTCGGGGTACTTCTTGAAGCCCACCACGAACGGCAGGTTTTGCCCGCCACTGGTGATGCGTTGGGTGCCGGGTTTAACCGTAAGCGCAATCCCGACAATCGCCAGCCAGTTGTTCTGTTCCTTGACCACCAATACCGGTCGGTTCTGGTAGGTCGCTTTTGGCGCAGTTGCCGAAGGGCCCAGGTCGACCACTGCGACGCCACCGGGCACCGGCTTGTTCAGCAACCGAGTGATGTAGCTGTCGGCGTGGGCGTTGAAGGTCAGGCACAACAGCATCAGCAGGCTAAATAGACGAGGCATCAATCAATCCAATAACGAAAGGGTGACGGGTGTCAGGTGGTTATCTTCCACCCGCACCTGCAATTGGCCTTCACCGAGGCGCGCGGTCAGGCGCTGGCCGGTGTGGGTTTGCGCGGCATTGCGAATCGCCTGGCCACGTTCGTCCAGCAAAATGCTGTAGCCACGGGCGAGGGTCGCCAGCGGGCTGACCACGTGCAGCGTTTGCACCTGGCTTTGCAGTTGCAGGCGCCGCGCCTTGAGGCCTTCGCGCATGGCACGTGGCAGGCGTTCGGCGAGGCTGTCCAGGCGTTGGCGCAGCAGGGCCAGTTGACGGCCGGGGTGCTGGCCGGCGAGGCGGGTCTCCAGGCGGATCAAGCGTTCGCGGCGGGTATTGAGGTTGCGCTCGAAGGCGCGGCGCATGCGCATGTCCAGGTCATCCAGGCGCTGGGCCTGCTGACGCAGCCGTTCGCCAGGGTGGCGCAGGCGGCGGGCCATGCCTTCGAGGCGCAGACGGTCATGGCTCAACCGATTGCGCATCAACAGGACTAAGCGGCGATGCAGGCTTTCGACCTGGCGCACCAGATTGCTGGCGTCTGGGGCGAGCAGTTCCGCAGCAGCAGAGGGCGTCGGCGCGCGCACGTCTGCGACAAAGTCCGTGATCGACACATCGGTCTCATGGCCGACGGCGCTGACGATGGGCGTAACGCAAGCATCGACCGCACGGGCCACGGCTTCTTCGTTGAAGCACCACAGGTCTTCCAGAGAGCCGCCGCCGCGAGCGAGGATCAACGCGTCGAAGCCGCGTGCATCCGCCAACTTGAGGGCGCGCACAATCTGAGACACGGCCTCGCGGCCTTGTACGGCCGTCGGGATCAGCGTCAATTCAACGTTCGGCGCGCGGCGGCGGAACACGCTGATGATGTCGCGGATTACCGCGCCTGTGGGCGAACTGATAATGCCAATGCGCCGAGGGTGTGCCGGCAGCGCCACCTTGCGTTCGGCACTGAACAGGCCTTCGGCGCTGAGTTTTTCCTTCAGTGCATCGAAAGCCAAGCGCAGCGCGCCATCACCGGCGGGCTCCACTGTGTCGAGGATCAACTGGTAGTCACCACGGCCTTCGAACAGCGAAACCTTGCCGCGCACCTTAACGGCCAGGCCATCCTTCAACGCCTGGCGCACCCGTGCGGCATTGTTGCGGAACAATGCGCAACGAACCTGAGCGCCGCTGTCCTTGAGGGTGAAGTAAACATGGCCGGAGGCCGGGCGAGCGAGGTTGGAAATCTCGCCTTCGACCCAGATATTGGTGAACACGTCTTCCAGCAACACCCGCGCGCGGCCGTTGAGCTGGCTGACAGTCAGGACTTCGCGGTCCAGGCCCAGACGGGCAAAAGGATCTTTAATCATGGGCGGCAGTTTATAGGCATTCGTGCAAGGTTTGGCAGAATTGCTCGACCAGCGCGCTCGGCGTCTGCGCGCAGGCCAGGGCCACGGTGCTGAGGCAGTCCGGGTCGGCCAGGGGTAAAAAGTGCAGGTTGGCGGGGGCGATGTCCTGCATGGATTTTGGTAACAAGGCAATACCGAAGCCGGCCTGGATCAGTTGCAACTGCGTGGTTTTGCGCGACATCACCCGTGCCGCCTTGGGGAAAAATCCTGCGCGCATGCACAACTCGGCTGACAGATAACTCAGGCCGCCGCGTTGGGGATGGGGGATCGAGATAAATGCTTCGTCCTTGAGTTGCGCCAATTCCACCGGCGTAGTGCTGCGCGCCAGCGCGTGATCAGGCGGCACCGCCAGCAACAGTTGTTCGCTGTATAAAGGCACCACTCGCACGCCTTCGCGCTGGCGCAACACCGGCAGGCGCAACAGCCCGACTTCGAGGCGACCGTCGGCGATTTCCTCCAACTGCGCTTCGGAGGAAAGTTGGACGATGTCCATCGACACGCCCGGGCAACGCTTCAGCCACTTGCTGATGCCTTGCAGCAAGGGGCCGCTCATCGGCACGGTGCTCGAATGGCTCAGGCGCAGCGTGCCCAACTGACCGTTGCCCACCTGCGTGGCCATTTCGCTGGCCTTGAGCAACTCGCCCAACAGGTTGCGCGCCCGTGGGTAGAAGGCTTCACCGGCCGCCGTCAGCCGTGGTTGGCGCGCGGTGCGTTCGAACAGCGGGGTTTGCAGCTGGGTTTCGAGCGCTTTGATCTGTCGACTCAGGGCCGATTGCGCCACAAACAGACGTTCGGCGGCGGCGCTGAAGCTGCCGCTGTCGGCGATTTCGACGAAGTAACGCAGTTGGCGAGTGGAGATCACACGTCATGCCTTTTCGAGATGGGTGGAGGGCTTTGAAGATATTAGTCGCAACACTCGACGATGGCTAAAGTGAGGGCCAACTCTTTCAAGGACGTGCCCATGAACCCGCTTGAGCTGATGAGCCAGTGGTCGTTTGGCGGCGTTGATTGGCTGGTGATCGGCGTCGGCATTGTCATCGCCTATATCGTGTTCGGTATCGCAGGCTTTGGTACGGCGCTGGTCGCCGGGCCGATCCTGATCGTGTTTATGCCGCTGTCGAAAATCATCCCGCTGCTGGTGCTGCTGGATTTCGTCGCGGCCTTTGGCAGCCTGCTGCAATCACGGCGGGACGTGAACACGCCGGAGCTGCTGCGATTGCTGCCGTGCATGGCAATCGGTTGCACACTCGGTGTGATCTTCTTGCTCAACCTGCATTCGGACCTGTTGCTGCTATTGATGGGGCTGTTTATCAGCGCCTATGCGATTTACAGCCTGGCGGTGAAAGCCCGGCCGACACAGCTGGCGGCCGGCTGGTCGATTCCCATGGGCACCGTGGGCGGGTTGCTGGGTGCGCTGTTTGGCAGTGGCGGCTTTTTATATGCCATCTACCTCAACAGTCGCCTGCCCAAAGACGCGGCGCGGGCCACGCAAAGCGCGTTGATCAGTTGCAGCACGGTGGTGCGCTTGAGCTTGTTCCTGATTGCCGGGGTGTACGCTGATTTGCCGCTGTTGATGTTGGCGCTGTGCCTGTTGCCGGCGATGGCCGTGGGGTTGTGGTTTGGGCGCAGGCTGACGATGCGCATGTCGCGTGAAGCCTTTGTGCGGTTGGTGACGTGGTTGGTGTTGGCCAGCGGTATTGCGTTGATCGGGCGGTACTTGAGCACTTGACCTGATTTTTTCAAGGATTAAGCTGCCAGCCTTTAGGGCCTCTTCGCGAGCAAGCCCGCTCCCACATTTGGCATTGTGAACACGTTTCAAAATGTGGGAGCGGGCTTGCTCGCGGAGGCGCCAGACGCCACACCGCAGGACTCCCACGCCTCATGAACTCCCAAAGCATCCTTGTCCCGAAAATCTCCACCTTGCCCGTCCACGAACCCCGCGCCCGGGCGATTGTGCGTTGGCTGGTGCGCAAGAACATCATCAAGGAAGAGCTGACCACGTGCGGGCGCACCGGCAACCGCATGGCCTACGCCTTGGCCGATGGCGCCCGCGCCGTGGTGCTGCACCCCGAGGCGCTGCCGTTCAACGAGCCGATCAATGGCCTGGAGATCATCTACAAGCGCTGCATTTATACGCCAGCCAAGGGCTTTCTCGAAGAAGCCGGCTGCCCGGAATGCCTTAAAGAAGTCGGCGAGGCGCTGTTTGAAAGCCTGGAAGACTGGATGCCCGGCCACACCGACAACTTCACCTGCCCGCTGTGTGGGCATGAAGACGACATCAACGGGTTTCTGTTCCTGCAGGAATGCGGGTTTTCCAACCTCGGGTTCATCTTCAATAACTGGGCGGAGGCAGGGTTCAAGCAGAGCTTTATCGACGAATTTGCCGATTGGTTGGACCAGAAGATGAGTTGGGTCAAAGTCGAGCTTTAATCCATCTATCAGTATTACCAAGTTTGTCAGAGTTTTACATTGAGCCTGAGAGGGTGCATGTATATAATGGCGCGCTTCCATTTTCCCGCTCGGGAGCCCCCGCGATGCTGCGTATCAGCCAAGAAGCTCTGACATTCGACGACATTCTCCTAGTGCCCGGTTATTCCGAGGTGCTTCCTAACGAAGTCAGTCTCAAGACCCGCCTAACCCGTGGCATCGAGCTGAATATTCCCCTGGTTTCTGCTGCCATGGACACCGTCACCGAAGCCCGTTTGGCAATCGCCATGGCTCAGGAAGGCGGCATCGGCATCATCCACAAGAACATGACCATCGAGCAGCAAGCTGCCGAAGTGCGCAAGGTCAAGCGTTACGAAGCCGGTGTGGTGAAAGATCCCATCACCATCGAAGCCGACGCCACCGTGCGTGACCTGTTCGACCTGACCCGCCTGCACAACATCTCCGGCGTTCCGGTGCTGCACGATGGCGACCTGGTCGGCATCGTCACTTCCCGTGACGTGCGTTTCGAGAACCGTCTTGAAGTCACCGTCCGCGAAGTGATGACGCCTAAAGAGCGCCTCGTGACTGTTCGCGAAGGTGCTGACAAGGACGACGCTCGTGAGTTGCTGCACAAGCACCGCATCGAACGCGTGCTGATCGTCGACGACAAATTCGCCCTCAAAGGCATGATGACCGTCAACGACATCGAAAAAGCCAAGGCCTACCCGTTGGCCAGCAAGGATGACCAAGGTCGTCTGCGCGTTGGCGCCGCTGTGGGTACCGGTAAAGACACCGGTGACCGCGTGGCGGCCTTGGTTGCTGCCGGTGTTGATGTGGTGGTGGTCGACACCGCCCACGGTCACTCCAAAGGCGTGATCGAGCGCGTTCGCTGGGTCAAACAGAACTTCCCTGACGTCCAGGTGATCGGCGGCAACATTGCCACCGGCGCAGCCGCCAAGGCCCTGGCCGAAGCCGGCGCCGATGCGGTCAAGGTCGGTATCGGCCCTGGCTCGATCTGCACCACGCGCATCGTCGCCGGTGTGGGCGTGCCGCAAATCAGCGCCATCGCCAACGTCGCCGCTGCCCTTGAAGGCACGGGCGTACCGTTGATCGCCGACGGCGGCATCCGTTTCTCCGGTGACCTGTCCAAGGCCATCGTAGCCGGTGCTTCCTGCGTGATGATGGGCTCGATGTTCGCCGGTACTGAAGAAGCGCCGGGCGAGATCGAACTGTTCCAGGGCCGTTCGTACAAGGCTTACCGTGGCATGGGTTCGCTGGGCGCCATGTCCCAGGCGCAAGGCTCCTCCGATCGTTACTTCCAGGACTCCTCGGCAGGCGCCGAGAAGCTCGTACCGGAAGGCATCGAAGGCCGTGTGCCGTACAAAGGCACCCTCAGCGCGATCATCCATCAATTGATGGGCGGCCTGCGTTCCTCGATGGGCTACACCGGCAGCGCCGACATCGAAGAAATGCGCACCAAGCCAGAGTTCGTACGGATCACCGGCGCTGGCATGGCTGAGTCCCATGTCCACGACGTGCAGATCACCAAGGAAGCGCCAAACTACCGCGTAGGTTGAGGCTTCCAGCAAAATGTTAAGTAACCGGGGCTGTTTTATTCAGCCCCGAGTTGTTTCTGATTCATTAGACGAGACTGACTTCATGGCCCTCGACATTCACGCCCACCGCATCCTGATCCTCGACTTCGGTTCCCAGTACACCCAGCTGATCGCCCGCCGCGTGCGTGAAATCGGCGTGTACTGCGAACTGCACCCGTTCGACATGGATGACGAAGCGATCCGCGAATTCGCCCCCAAAGGCGTCATCCTCGCCGGTGGCCCCGAGTCCGTGCACGAAGCCAACAGCCCGCGCTGCCCGCAAGCCGTATTTGACCTGGGCGTGCCTGTCTTCGGTATCTGCTACGGCATGCAGACCATGGCCGAGCAACTGGGCGGCAAGGTTGAAGGTTCCGAGCTGCGTGAATTCGGTTATGCCCGTGTGGACGTGGTCGGCAAGAGCCGCCTGCTGGACGGCATCGAAGACCACATCGACGCCGACGGCCTGTTCGGCCTCGACGTGTGGATGAGCCACGGTGACAAGGTCACCAAGATGCCGGAAGACTTCCATATCCTGGCCAGCACCCCGAGCTGCCCGATCGCCGGTATGTTCAACGATGAGCGCGGCTACTACGGCGTGCAGTTCCACCCGGAAGTGACCCACACCAAGCAGGGCGGTCGCATCCTGTCGCGCTTCATCCTCGACATCTGCCAGTGCGAAGCGCTGTGGACCCCGTCGAAAATCGCTGAAGACGCCATCGCCAATGTGCGTGCCCAAGTCGGCACCGACAACGTGCTGCTCGGCCTCTCCGGTGGCGTTGACTCATCGGTAGTTGCTGCGCTGCTGCACAAAGCCATCGGCGACCAGTTGACCTGCGTCTTCGTCGACAACGGCCTGCTGCGCCTGCACGAAGGCGAGCAAGTGATGGCCATGTTCGCCGAGAACATGGGCGTCAAGGTGATCCGCGCCAACGCTGAAGATCAGTTCTTGAGCAACTTGGCCGGCGAGTCCGACCCAGAGAAAAAGCGCAAGATCATCGGCCGCACCTTCATCGACGTATTCGATGCTCAGGCCAAACACCTGGACAACATCAAGTACCTCGCCCAGGGCACCATTTATCCCGACGTGATCGAGTCGGCCGGCGCCAAGAGCGGCAAGGCCCACGTGATCAAGTCCCACCACAACGTGGGTGGCCTGCCTGAGGAAATGAACCTCAAGCTGGTAGAACCGTTGCGCGAACTGTTCAAGGACGAAGTCCGCCGTCTGGGCCTGGAACTCGGCCTGCCGTACGACATGGTCTACCGCCACCCATTCCCAGGCCCGGGACTGGGCGTGCGCATCCTCGGTGAAGTGAAGAAGGAATACGCCGACCTGCTGCGTCGCGCCGACCACATCTTCATCGAAGAACTGCGCAAGGCCGACTGGTACCACAAAGTCAGCCAGGCGTTCGTGGTGTTCCAGCCGGTGAAATCGGTTGGCGTTGTAGGCGATGGCCGTCGTTACGCGTGGGTTGTGGCCCTGCGTGCGGTGGAAACCATCGACTTCATGACCGCCCGTTGGGCACACCTGCCGTACGAACTGCTGGAAACTGTCAGCGGCCGTATCATCAATGAGATCGAAGGTATTTCGCGCGTGACGTATGACGTGTCGAGCAAGCCGCCGGCGACGATTGAGTGGGAATAATGGGGCGTCCGGCACTGACCGGCACGATCTAGCAAGAAACACCCTGGAGCCCGCGTAATTGCGGGCTTTTGGCTTTTTGGGGCTCCCCTGGCTCGCCGATGCTGGCGGTCGAGAAGGCGCAACTGCCCAGCGCTGCTACCGCCGACATCCCTGCGGTGCCTTACAGTCCGCATAGATCGCTCAATCCCTAATGGATTACCGGCGGCCTTCGCACACCGGTGATTCTCCGATACGGCCTTCCTTGCACAGGTCAATGTTATCTGTGCGCTTGAAACCGGAGTCTTTCATGCAATAAAACTGCGTGAGTACCTGGTCAATCGGCGTCTTGTCCCCCGTCCCTGTCAGGTTGGTATAGCCGCATGCGGTCATAGCGCTCTTGACACCCTCTTGCGAGACCCCGCTTTTTTTCCAATTGGTAAATTCCGGCGGCGGCGGTTGAAAGCCCCTTCCCGTGCAGCCAACCAGTAACAACGCGCAAAAACTCAGCAACAGGCGCCAGGTGAACATGGCGTTCCTCCTCATGGTTTGATCCGGATAAGTGTGAGACGCCGTAGGGTGAGTCGCTCTAGAAGGGCTTGCAAGCGGCCCCGGCCTCCTAATAGCGGTTGTGCACTTTTGAGTGCCGTACAGCACGTTCAGTATTCCCCTAGGCGAGCGTGTTTCAGCTTATGAAGTATTGGCCCATTTACCAACATGTCACTGACCGTGACTCCTGGCTTGCGAGCACTTTCCGGCATTGGATCTTGAGTAAATATTATAGGATCAGTGCGGTATTGGCAGACGGGTCAATTCCCCAGCCGATCACCCCATCGCATGAATGATGCAGTACTTGTGAAAACAGTTTTTCGTCTATGGTATTTTTCGTGGTATCAGCAGGTGTGTTCAAAATAAAACTATGATTTATTTTGGGTTTTTACATTTTTTATGTTCGAGTGGGAGTAGGTCTGATTCGTAACTATTTGATTTTTATAAAACTATTTTCAATAGTTACGAGGGTTTCTACTTCATTAATGGCGTTGGCGGTGGTCCACGCTTAGCCGCAAAGGTTAACTGGCATCAGCTTCGTTAAACTGATGCCGGTTGGCCCCCGCGTTGAGGGCTAGTGGGTGCCGCGGCTCAATCCACCCAGACGGGTTGAGATCGACTGCATGCCTTTGCCCAGTTCCCGAAGCGTGCTCGCATCTCGGGCGCCTTCTTCGCTGGCCGCATGGATACGTACCGCCAGCTCGTTGATTTCCTGAGTCACGTGGCTCTGCTCTTGGGCGGCAACGGCGATCTGCTGGGCGCGCTGGACGATGTCATCGAAACTGCCCACCGTAGTGCCCAATGTCGCGGACACGCCGACTGCCTGTTGCACTGACTCGCGAGTGCGTTGAGCGCCGTTTTGCATGGTTGTGACGGCAGAATTTGATGCCTGGCGCAGTTGCGTGATCATCTCCTGAATTTCGTTGGCAGACGTTTGTGTGCGGCCTGCGAGTGTGCGCACTTCATCTGCCACCACCGCAAAGCCACGTCCTTGCTCACCGGCTCTTGCGGCCTCGATAGCAGCGTTGAGCGCCAATAGATTCGTCTGCTGAGAGATCGATTTGATTACCTCCAGCACGCTGCCAACTCGCTCGATGTCTTCACCTAACTGAGTCATAGCGGTGGCCGCGCCTGAGATGTCGGTCGCCAGGCTTTCGATGGATTCACCGTTGCGGTTGACTTGGTCCTGACTCTTTTGCGCTTCTACCAGTGAGCTGCGGGCCGTGTCCGAGCAGTCTGTGGTGTTGCGTGCGACCTCGTTGGCGCTGGCCGACATTTCAGTAATGGCGGTGGCGAGCAGGGTGTTGTCCATGCGTTGGGTCTCTGCCCGTTCAGCCAGGCCATTGGACAGTTGCGCCAGTTCGTTGGCCTGGACTTCCAGTGACACCGACTCATCTGCAATGCGTCGCAGCATGGCCTGCAGAGAGCCAGCGTAATGGTTAACCGCAATGCGCAACGCGCCGAGTTCATCTGACCGCAGAATCTCTAGCTGAGCGCCTGCCTGACCGCCTTGGCCCAGACGTTCGATTTGCGCAGTGGTTTCTTCAAGCTGAGTGAGCAGCCGTTTGCCAGCCAGCCATGCCAGCCCCAGCAGGATGCCCAACAGCGGTAGCAAGAACAGCAAGATCTGCCCGGTCAGCTTGTTCGCGAGTCCGACCACGCGGGCCTCAGGCGTGACCAGCCCAATGCGCCAGCCGGTGCCTTCCATGGTTTCCAATGTGATGTAAGCCGGTCCATCCAGGCGCGCATCGTGTTCCAGATACAGCGTTGTCGTGCCGGCCGGCTTGCTCGACAGGCTTTCGGCGACCGGCTTCAACCACGGTTGTTCCTGGCTCAACCCGGCAATGGTCGGCAGGCCCTTGGTGCTCTTTGCATCTGGGAAAAACAGCAGGTTCCCTGAAGGATCGACCGCAAAAGCGTAGCCGCCTGTGACATTGCCATTGGCCTTGAGAAACGCTGCGAGGCCGTCAAGCTTGAGGTCGATAGTGGCGACACCGGCAAACGCGCCCTTTGCGAGGTAGGGCACGCTACAGGTCGTCATTGCCACGCCACTGACCGCGTCCTGGTAAGCATCTGACCAGACGCAACGTCCCGATGGAGCGGATTTCGCTCCGGTGTACCAGGACTCAGCCTGATACGGCGGGGTTTGCGCGGCGTTGTACTCGTCCGAGTAATCCAACCCATTGCTGACGTTACGTGCCCAGAAAAAACTTCGGCGATCAGTACCGGCAGTAAAACTGTTGGGTTCTGGCCACAGCCCGCCGCCTGCAATGGCTGCATCGCCTTGGCTGTCGATTACATTAGGCAGATTAGCCTTGAGCAGGGTTTCGTCGTGGGGCAGGGTTTCGGCCAGGTGCGCCATCGCTGCAGCGGTGCCCTCAATGCGATTCACTTGCAGGGCTAACTGGCGTGTAATCGCACTGGCCGATTGTTCCGCTGCTTCGGTTCCTGCTGCCACTAACTGAGGCTTGCCGCCCAAGGTCATGACTGAGTAAATCGCCAATGCCGTGAGAACCAGCAGCGTCAGGATCCCTAGAGTCATTCGCCCTGCGATGCGGTTGGGAAGTAGCGACATGCTGAAGCTCCACAAAATTAAGGTTAGCTGTAATTAATAACGGCAGCCAAGCCCGGTAGTTGAGGCGCTACATGATGTTTTGAGTGATTAGACGACCGGTGGCTGTCAACTGCAATGCAGAATTGATCCAACTACCGAAGTTTCGCTGACCCAAGCGTCTATTTCGTAAAGCGTTAGCAGGTCTGACTTTGGGCTGAATACTTATGGGGCAACGCCAAGTCGGGAGTAGGGGTGATTCTGCATCTGCGATAACACATAGGCAGCTTCAAGCATCGGTGATTAGGCCAAGCGTTCTATAACCAATTCAACCTGCACAAACTCACCGATCAAGCTTCATTGCGCTGCCTCTACGAGGCCGACGGTGAGAAGGCCTCGGGCCTGATCCTAAACGCTTTTCCATTTTCACTAAGCGTCAGCGCTCGGCAGCCTTTGCCAATAGAGAGGCTAATTCGACTTCTTGAACGTTTACTGTGCCTGGCATTTTTCATGGTTGTTCAATTATTCAATGTCTGAAGACTCTGTTTTATAAGGGTTTTTTTTCAATTTATAATAGAGTGGGAATGAGCCAGCGTTATTCGCTTGATTGAATCAACAAAGCCCCGGCCTCTGCCGGGGCTTCGTTATTTATAGCGGTGCAGGCTTGCCAACCAGCACCATACCCATGCGTTCGAGTGCGGCAAATAAGTCTTTCAGGCTGTCAAATCGATGGCCGTCCATGCTCGGCCAGGTGGGGCGCTCAATGAAGAAGTGTCCGTTCTGGTGAACGAGCGGTGTTGATATCAGGTCACCCGAGCTGCTGCGATGTTTCAGGGTTGGCACCACCGTAGTGGAGTCGACGGTAAAAAAGCCCGGGCGCCTGAGCAGTCTCCCGAAGTCTTGTGGGGTTTCAGGTTTGCGGGGCATTACCAACTGTAGCAGCAGGTCGCTTTTCACCGCCCCTGCGCTTCCGGCTGCGGGGATACCAGGGTCTGGGATGACGCCTTTCGATTGGCCGGCTGCAAGGTCTTCCACCCTCAGCCCATTGACCTCCTCCAGTTCGCTGAGCCCGGGAACGCCCTTATAGGTGCTGACGTGAGTATTGCCCACCAGTGCCAGCCATTTATGCGCACCTTGAGCTGCCTGGTCGGCACGGATCACAGTGCTGGCGTAGTAGTTCATCAGGGCCTGGCGCTCCGAACCGGTGGCAACCTGGCTGTCCGCCACGGCGGGCAAGAACCCCTGGGTTCGGTAACTTGCCAGGCAATCAATGGCCTGGATACGAATTTCATGGACGCGTGCGGCCTTGACCAACTCCATGAAGTTGTACTGCCCCAGTGGGTCTGTCCCTTGACCGATGTCGAGTGACTGGAGGTAGCGTTTGAGTGCCTCGGGCATCTCGCCAGTCTCGGCGAACGTATCAAGGGCCGCTTGGTGAAAGTCCCTGAGCAGGTGTTCGCAATATAGGGTTTTGACGTTCTTTTGAGCCAGTAACTGCATGTTGTCGATCAGCAACTGTTTGCTGCCTACGCCACTGTGGGCTTCACCGACCACGATGCCGCGCACATCCTTGAGCAGTTCCTCCAGCCAGGTAGCGGTGGATGCACTGGCGGGCAGCGCGGGCACCGGCGGCCGATTTTGCGCGGTAAACCGGCTCAGGAACGCCACGGCATCCTTGAACAGGCGCTGTCTTCTGGCCTTGAACGGCGCATAAGGGTCGGACTCATGAGGCGATATCTCCACGCCTTCATCGCTTAAGGCATATTTTTCATAGAGTGGTCCGGCGGCGGCTTTCTCCAATGGCTGGCGCAGCTCTTGCGGTATTTCGTAGGCGACGGCCGGGCTTTCAAGCACGGGCGTGTGCGTGCGCCCTAGCAGCTTGTTGACTAATTGCCCGGCACCTCCTCTCAGGCCGTGTCTGGGGGCGAGCTCCCATTGCCCCTCGGCATTGAGGCGCACCGGAATGGCTTCGGAGAACGAGAAAGGGTTTTGCGGATTGATGATTGCCCAATGACCGCTGCCGTTGACGTCATCGACATACCGCACGTAATACGCGGTGTCGTTCAGCAGGATGGCGGTCGATGGGTTGGAGTTGAGTCGATAAATGCCTTGATCCCGGCCAGGCTCACTGACCGGGTCGATGCCGTCGAGGATTTCATTGGCTTCCCAGCCGGCAGGGATTTCACTCACGGTGGGCGGCAGTACCAAGGGTTCGGGCTTGGCCTGTGGGGCAAACGCTGCGCCTGACGTGATGTTTTCAGCGTTCATTGGCGACGGATTGGCGTCCATCTCTACCGCTGGGAGCCATTTATTGATAAGAGGAGCCCCTTTGAGTTTCAGCCCCTCTGTGTCGAGGGCCTGGCAGAGGTCGGTCAATGTTGGGTAGACGGTGCCCTTGAGCCGCGGAAAGTTTACCGGGTCAATAAAATAACCCTGGCTGGCTGTACGCTGGATGGTATTGCGTACCAGGGCATCGAAGCGATTGCGATGGATCAGCGTCAATTCTGCCTGTGTCTCCTGCAGGAGGTAGTCGCCGGGGGCTTTGAGCAGCTCGTCGATTTTTTTCGGACTCAAAAGGAAGGGGAACACTTCCTTTTGCTGTCTCAGGGGCACTTGCAGGATGAGGTCAGTGTCCAGCGCACTGGGTTTAGGAACTGTCGGATTGCCGGTGCTGACATTACTTACCTTGGGGCCGTAACCAATTTTGATCCGTGGGGTGGCGTCGCTCACCTCGCCGATCCGCAGGCTTGTACCGCCGTTTATTTCACTGATACCCGCCACACCCCTGAACGTGTTGGTGTTTTGTGCATTGGTCAATACCACATATTTACTTGCGCCGTACTTGGCTTGGTCGAGACGGATGATCTCGCTGGTCAAAAAACTCTTGGCCATTTGCTCATCAACGGCAACTGGGAGCGGGAGATAGTTGGCCAAGAGGCCTGTGGCCTGAACGCGTACGCCATTGGCCCGGGCGGCGGTGAGCAGTTCCAGGGTGTTGAAACGCACCGGCAGGGCCCTGTCCATCTCATTGAGGTAATTTTTCAGGTTCTCGGACAGTTCCCCGCTGCTGGCGAAGGTATCGAGGTCAAATTGGTGGAGGTCGTTGAACAGGCGATTCAGGTAGATCACCTTGAAGCCTTTACGCGCCAGGGCAGGCATTTGCTTAATCAGGGTGTACAGGCTGGCGACGCGTTTCGGGCTTTCGGCGACAATCAGGCGAGGTGCGCCTTCCAATATATCTTCGATAGCTTCGGTGGATGACAACTCAGGCGTGAGAGTGGGGAGTGCAGGACGTTCGGGTAGGGTCTGGGTGAAAAAGGGGCGGGAGAAAAAGGTACGGGCATCGCTCGTGATTTTCGTCCGCGCAGGGTTGATAAAATAATCTGACGATTTGAATTCGGTAAAACCTCCTCCGGGTTTAGGGATGAGCTTGAAATAATCCGGCCCGCCGGACATCGCAAGCTCAATCTGGAAGCTGTCCATGTTGCTGAGGTCATACGGTGTCGTCAGGCTTGAAGGGGGATAACTGGATCTGGGCGGCCCGTAGGCGTTAGGGGTGGCAGATTCGGGTTCAAATTCGGGCTCTAATGAGCCTTCGCTCGTTGTGGGAACATCCACCGGGCTGCCGCCCCTGACGGCGTCAGAGGCGCGCGGGGCGCGCGGGGCGTATTCCCATTCGCCGTCGACGTTCAGACGTACCGGGCGCGAGCCGGAAAACGCGTGGGGGTTATTGGGGTCGATGATTGCCCAGGTCCCGCCGCCATTCACATCCGCTTCGTAACGCACGTAACAGACGTCGCCTTTGAACGGGATGACGGTCGACGGGTTTGAGTTGACGGTATAGATACTCCGATAACGTCCTCCTTTGGTCATCGCGGTTGCACCCTCCAAACCCTGTTGGCGCTTCCAATCTGCCGGTATTTCCGGTTCGGTAGGGGAGGGCTCCAGCGCCGGAGCAGTGGGGGCTGGGTCGGGTGCCGGCGCAGGTGTTTCACTGGGTGGTGAGACCACTGGCGTATCGTCGACCGGCGCCGTTGCGTCTTTGAACTTGGCCATCTCGGCCGCTTCTGCCTCGTCGATTTCCGGGCCGAGTTCCGCTATCGGGCCAGGCCCGTGCAGCGCGAACAGATTGAACAACGTATCGATCCCGCTGAACACCGCGCCGATCACACCGGCTTTGCGCTCCGCGCTGGTACGGCCATTGACTGCCTGATCGATATTCAGCCCCAGGTTGGCAATGCTGGCGCCCAATACGGGCAGCGCGACTGGCCAGCCGATGACAGCCAACGGGCCAAATATTTTCAGGCCGGCGCTCAGGTAGCCTATCCAGAGTTTTTTCGTCAGCTCCTTCTGAGTGGTCAGTGATTGTTGGGCTTCGTGGTACATCGACCAGCGTGTACGGTCCTGCAGCCAGGTGAACGCATCGTGGGTGATCGCCTGGTTCGTTCGATTGATCAGGTGATGATCGGCGCTGCCCCAGGTGCCGACCAAGCGGTTCATGAGATCAGTGATGTTATCGGTGATGGCCTGGCGGTCGGTCAGGGAGAAGTGGCAGAGGAAGGCGTTGCGGTTTTTTTCCTCGTTCATCTTGCCCAGTACCCACCAATGCATGTCCGAGGGCGTTTCGAGTACTTGGAAGGCTGGTGTGTCGCCCGGCGTATAGAGAATTTGCCGACCCGTCTTGTCGACGATGCGCAGCAGATTGATCGCGACATAACCGTCAACGTCAAGGGCACACACCTGTAAGCCGTCAGTGGGTGCCACTTCGGTTTCCAGCATCTGCTGGGTGACTGGCCAGCTCAGGTTGGAGGCGACAGCGTTGAGGCAGGTCTGAAAGTCGTCGTCAGTCAGTTGCTTGAGTTCAACAGCCTGAACGGCCTTGCTGAGAAAATTGCACTTGGCCAGGGCGCGAAAGTCGCCGTGGAAGGTGTGCCAGAACTCGTCGAGTTTATCGGTGTAGAGACTGTCGAATTTGATGCGCCAGAAGTCTTTCAGCACCTCGTTGCCATGTAGGCGCACTTCGTGAGTTTCATTGAAGTCGCCAAATTCCGGCCCTGCGGTGTAGAACCCGCCATACAGGTCGAGCAGGTCGGCATTGTCGTAGTCAGTGGCACGAAACCGTTTGATCACCAATTGGGTCAGGGTGGTCGACTCATACGGTTTTTCCTGCACGTGCTCCCAACCGGTAAAGCTCTTGGAGCTGCTCTGGGCTGCCTTGAAACGATGGTAATAGACCTCGTCAGGGTCCAGGCCTTGTACGCCGTGCTTTTTCAGAATTTCACAGGCGCTCTGGTGGGCGCTGTCATGCAGGCTCGGGCAGGCCTGGATCAGGCGAGTAGCCAGTGCCTTCAGTGCGGCCTTGTCGGTGGCATTGGGCAGGGCTGGGTTAGTGATCAAACTCATGGGGGTGCTCATCCTTCAAAAAGAACGATGAGGTTCCCTCGCTGCCAGCCGCTTCGGGCACTACATAGTTAGGCGGCGACCGTGATGCAATGCCGTCAGCGCCGCGCGATGTCCGAAAAGTAAAACTTATCCAGCGTATGCCGCGACTCGGTGTACTCGAACTGCCGCCCGTCCTGCAAAAACGTCTGGTTGCTCACCACGATCACATGGCTTTGCCCATCCAGATCCAGGTGTGCCTGGTCGTCCTTGCTGCGCGGCAGGGCTTCGATGGTGCGTTGCGCGTAGCTGATCTGCAACTGCAGCGTTTGCTCGATAAACGCGTAGATCGACTGCTCGGCGATGTCGCGGTCCAGGCCTGGGATCAGCTCGGCGACGAAGTGGTTGATGTCGAGGATCACCCGTTTGCCGCCGATGCGCCGTACCCGTTTGATGCGAGTGATCAGGGTGCCGGGTTCGGCTTCGATGTGCTGCAGCAGCGAGCCTTCCAACGGGAATTGGCTGAAATCGACGACTTCAGTGCGTACGTCATCGCCCAGGTCAGCGTGGGTTTCGTGGAAGCTGACGATGCCACCCAGTTGGAACTCAATGGGGTTGGGCGACAACACAAAGGTGCCCTTGCCGTGGATTTTTTGCGCAAACCCACGCTCCTGCAACTGCTCGATCGCACGACGCACGGTGCCACGGCTGGCTTGGTAGGCGTCCATCAGTTCGGTTTCGGAGGGAAGGCGCGTGCCGCGTTGCAGGCGTTCGGTGGTGATGCTGGCAAGCAGATCCGTATAGATCTGGTTGTATTTGCTCATGGGATGGCTCTATGCCCGGCTTAATGAAGGTGAACTGCGCATTCAAGGCTGGAACCTTAGTGGCACAGGTGGGGTTTGTCCATTGGACCGCCGTGGAAGAAAGGGAAATATCTGACTCAAAATTCAGAAATATAAACAATTTGTTACTCGTACAGACGAGTTGTTGATTTAACTCGTACAGACGAGTACTTTTGGCCTCGGCGTGCTGCCAATGACTGCCCCCAAATAAAAAAATCAAAGTGGAAACCAAGCATGAGCCACGACTATTCGAATATTGCCCGCCAGATTCTCGAGCACCTCGGGGGCAGCGACAACCTTGAGCAAGCTGCCCACTGCGTGACCCGACTGCGCCTGGCGCTCAAGGACCCGAGCCTGGTCAATAGCGGTGCGTTGAACCAGGTCGATCTGGTCAAGGGCTCGTTCTTTACCGGCGGCCTGTTCCAAGTGGTGATTGGCCCCGGTGATGTGGAAAAGGTCTACGCCGCCCTGCGCGAACAGACCGGCCTCGCCGCCGCCACCATCGCCGACGTGAAGAAGAAAGGCGCCGACAAGACCAACGCCATGCAGCGCCTGGTACGCGTATTTTCCGATGTGTTCATGCCGATTCTGCCCGCGCTGATCATCGCGGGCCTGCTGATGGGCATTAACAATTTGATGGGCGCCAAAGGCATGTTCATCGAGGGCAAGACGCTGCTGGAGGCGTATCCGAACCTGGATGGCCTGTGGAGCCTGATCAACTTGATGGCCAACACCTCGTTCGTGTTCCTGCCGGCGCTGGTGGGCTGGTCGGCGGCCAAGCGTTTTGGCGGCAGTGAAATCCTCGGCATTGTGCTCGGCCTGATGCTGGTGCACCCCGACCTGCTCAATGCCTGGAACTACGGCAAAGCGGTGGCCGGGCTCGACGGCCAGAGCCTGCCGTACTTCGACATCTTCGGCTGGTTCAAGATCGAAAAAGTCGGCTACCAAGGGCAGATCCTGCCAATTCTGATGGCGGCCTATGTGATGAGCGTGATTGAAAAATGGCTGCGGGCACGGGTGCCGAATGCGATTCAACTGCTCGTTGTGCCCATCACCACCATCGTCGTCACCGGCGTGCTGGCCCTGGCAATCATCGGCCCGGTGACGCGTCACCTCGGCATCCTGATTACCGAAGGCGTGGTCACCCTGTTTGACCTGGCACCGATGGTCGGCGGGGCGATTTTTGGCCTGCTGTACGCGCCGCTGGTGATCACCGGCATGCACCACATGTTCCTTGCCGTGGACCTGCAGCTTATCTCGACCCAGGGCGGCACGTTTATCTGGCCGATGATCGTTATGTCCAACCTGGCCCAAGGCAGCGCCGCGCTCGCGGTGTTCTACACGACGCGTAATGCGCGGGACAAAAGCATGGCCTCGACTTCGGCGATTTCCGCCTACTTCGGCATCACTGAACCGGCGATGTTTGGGGTGAACCTGCGCTTCAAGTTTCCGTTCTATGCCGCCCTGTTGGGGTCGGCACTGGGCAGCATTTTCCTGTCGATGAACAAGGTGACCGCCTCGGCCATCGGCGTGGGTGGCTTGCCTGGGTTTATCTCGATCATTCCACAGTTCATCCCAAGCTTTGTGATCGGGATGGTCATCGCGATGGTCGTGCCGTTTGTACTGACCTGTGTGCTGAGCATGAAGATCGTACGCCCTGGTTATCGCGTCGCCTGATCTAGCGCTATCGGGAGCAAGCCCCAGAGACCAGCACAAAACTTTACTTAAGGAGTTTCCATGCAAAACTGGCAACACTCGGTGATCTATCAGATCTACCCTAAAAGCTTCCATAGCCATGCGGGTAATGCCACCGGTGACCTGCTGGGCATCGTGGACAAGCTCGATTACCTCAAATGGCTAGGCGTGGATTGCCTGTGGATCACCCCGTTCCTGCGCTCGCCGCAACGCGACAACGGCTATGACATCAGCGACTACTACGCCATCGACCCCAGCTACGGGACCATGGCCGACTGCGACCTGCTGATCAGCGAAGCGGCCAAGCGCGGCATCACGCTGATGCTCGACATTGTGGTCAACCACACCTCCATCGAGCACGAGTGGTTCCAGCAAGCGCGCAGCAGCCTCGACAACCCGTACCGCGATTTCTACATCTGGCGTGACCAGCCGAACAACTGGGAATCCAAGTTCGGCGGCTCGGCCTGGGAATACGAGGCGCAAACCGGCCAGTACTTTTTGCACCTGTTCGACCACACCCAGGCCGACCTCAATTGGGACAACCCCAGCGTGCGCGCCGAGGTGTTCAAGCTGATGCGCTTCTGGCGCGACAAAGGCGTGGGTGGTTTTCGCCTGGACGTGATCAACTTGATCTCCAAACCCGCCGATTTCCCCGAGGACAACACTGACGGCCGGCGCTTCTACACCGACGGCCCGAACGTGCACGAATACCTGCAGGAAATGCACCGCGAAGTCTTCGAAGGGCATGACCTGATCAACGTCGGCGAGATGTCGTCCACCAGCCTGGAACACTGCATTCGTTATTCGAATCCTGAGTCGAAAGAGCTGTCGATGACCTTCAACTTTCATCATCTGAAGGTGGATTACCCGAACCTGCAGAAGTGGGTGAAGGCCGACTTTGATTTCCTGCAACTCAAGCAGATATTTTCCGACTGGCAACTGGGCATGCAGGCCGGTGGTGGCTGGAACGCGCTGTTTTGGTGTAACCACGACCAGCCGCGGGTGGTCTCGCGGTTTGGCGACGACGGCGAGCACCGCGTGGTCTCGGCCAAGATGCTCGCCACCGCGCTGCACTTCCTCCAGGGCACGCCTTACGTGTACCAGGGCGAAGAGCTGGGCATGACCAATCCCGGTTTCGACAAGATTGATCAGTACCGTGATGTCGAGACGCTGAACATCTTCCGCCTCAAGCGTGATGCGGGTGAGTCTGAAGCGTCGAGCATGGCGGCGATCATGCAGAAGTCCCGCGATAACGGCCGCACACCGATGCAATGGAACACCCAGGCCAATGCCGGTTTCAGCACGGGCGAGCCGTGGATCGGTATCCCGGCCAACGCGGCGCAGATCAACGTCGAGAGCCAACTGGACGACTCGGATTCGGTGCTGCATCACTACCGCGCACTCATTGCGTTGCGTCGCCACGAGCCGCTGATCCAGAAGGGCGTTTATCGCCAACTGCTGCAAGACCACCTCCAAGTCTGGGCGTACCTGCGCGAAGGGCGGGGTGAGCGCTTGCTGGTGCTGAATAACTTTTACGGCAACGCCTGCGAAATCCAACTGCCGCAGGGCGTCATCGACGCGCCGAGCGAGCAACGCCTGCTGATCAGCAACTACCCCGACTGCCCGGTGCTTACGCGCACGCTGGTGTTGCGACCTTACGAATCGTTTGTGCTGCACCTCAAGGATTGAGGCCCGCTGTAACCCCCGTATGAGCGTGCGGGGCGCGTTAAAAAAACATAATAAAAATACCGGAGTGCTTCATGAAAACAACAATAAAGCTGGGCCTCATTGCGTCATGTCTTACCGTACCTTTTGCCGCTCAGGCTCTCGAATTTGCCGGTTACTTGCGCAGCGGCGCGGGCACTTCAACGGGGAGTGGCAAGCAGCAATGCTTCCAACTGCCGGGGGCGCAATCCAAATACCGTTTGGGCAACGAATGCGAGCAATACGCCGAACTTGAATTGCGCCAGGACCTGCTGACCCTCGACGACGGCTCGGTACTCAGCGTCGATGCGATGGCCTCGCTGTATAACAAGTACGACCGTGCCCTGAAGTTTCAGGGCGAAGACAACGGCTCAGCACGCATGCCGCAGATGTATGCGCAGTGGTCCAACTTGCCTAGCCTCAATGGCGGTTCGGTGTGGGCCGGCCGGCGTTACTACAAACGTAATGACATCCATATCTCCGACTTCTACTACTGGAACCAGAGCGCCACGGGCGGTGGTGTCGAGGACGTAAAAATTGGCGATCTCAAATACAGCTACGCCCTGTCTCGCAAGGACAACCTGTACCAGAAGGAATACGCCACCCGTCACGACTTCAACGTCGCGGGTTTCAAGACCAACCCGGGCGGTGAGCTGGAGTTGGGTTTGAGTTACATCGAAAAAGCCGGCGGGCGTGATGCCAACAGCGGTTGGGCGATCACGGCGCAGCATGTGCAAAAAGCTTTTCTTGGCGGCAAAAACAAATTCGCCTTGCAGTACGGCGAAGGCCCCGGCACCGGCTTGGGCTACACCGGTAATACGGCCCTGGATAACAGCAGCAAAAGCTACCGCGCCGTGGAGTTTTTCGACTGGCAGATCACCCCGCGTTTCGGCGGGCAGGTCGAGGCGGTGTACCAGAAAGACATTCGCCCAGGTAGCCAGGACCAGACCTGGATGTCCATCGGTGTGCGCCCGGCGTATGCCATCAGCGAACAGTTCAAACTGGTCACCGAACTTGGGCATGACCAGGTCGACGCCGCCGGTGGCACGCGCAAACTGAGCAAATTTACCTTCGCCCCGACCTGGTCGCCTAAAGGTCCGGATTTCTGGGCGCGACCGGAAGTGCGTTTGTACTACACCTATGCGACCTGGAACGAAGCCGCCAAGCGTGCGGCGAATGAACTGGCGGCGGGCTCGGCGTTATCCGACACCGGCGCGTATGGCACAGCGCGGCATGGTTCGAACGTGGGTGTGCAGGTCGAATACTGGTGGAAGTAAACACGGACTCAATGGGGGAGCTGGCTTGGCTGCGATGCGAGCGACTCGGTTTTTCAGTGACACCGAGGCGATGCTATCGCAGGCAAGCCAGCTCCCACATTGGACCGTTGTTGGCCCTATGATTTTTACAGAACAAAACAGCAGGTGAAGTCATGACCACAACTCAACCCCTGGAATTGCTGGCGCCGCTGTCCGGTGTGCTGCTGGCATTGGATCAGGTGCCCGACCCGGTGTTCGCCGGTCGCCTGATCGGCGACGGCCTGTGCATCGATCCCACCTCGCAGACCCTTTGCGCGCCGTTGGCTGGGGTAATCAGCAGTATCCAGGACAGTGGTCATGCGGTCAGCGTTACCGACGACAACGGCGTCCAGGTGCTGATGCACATCGGCCTGGACACCGTAAACCTGGGGGGCCAGGGCTTCACGCCGCTGGTGCAGGAAGGCCAGCGGGTGGAGGTTGGGCAGCCACTGATTGAATTCGATGCCGACTACGTGGCGCTCCATGCCCGCAGTTTGCTGACCTTGATGCTGGTGGTCAGCGGCGAGCCGTTTACGTTGCTGAGGCCGGACGGTGCTCTGGTGGATGTGGGCCAGCCGCTGCTACGCGTGTCACCTGGAGAAGCGGCTGAAACAGTGGATGAGGAGGCGGGCGATGCACTGTTCTCCAAACCCCTGACCTTGCCCAACGCCAACGGTTTACACGCTCGTCCTGCGGCGGTATTTGCCCAGGCAGCGAAGGGCT
Source organism: Pseudomonas antarctica (assembly GCF_900624995.1). Lineage (GTDB taxonomy): Bacteria > Pseudomonadota > Gammaproteobacteria > Pseudomonadales > Pseudomonadaceae > Aquipseudomonas > Aquipseudomonas antarctica. The sequence continues at coordinate 172,813 of NZ_UYXQ01000004.1, read as the reverse complement.
TCAACGCGAGCATTTACCTGCACAAGCAAACCCAGAGCGCCAACGCAAAATCCTTGGTGGCGATCATGGCGCTGCAAACCGTGCAGGGCGATACCTTGCAAGTGAGCGCTGCGGGTGACGATGCCGATGCCGCGATCAAGGCGCTGGTTGCATTGCTGGCTGAAGGCTGTGGCGAGACGGTTGCGGCACCCACTGCGGTGGTTGAGCCTTGCGCGCCGCTGTCGTCGGCCACCTTGCTGCGCGGCGTGTGTGCCTCGCCAGGTTCGGCGTTTGGCCAGGTGGTGCAAGTGGCTGAGCCGGAACTGAACATTACCGAAGCCGGAAGTGGCGAAGCGCTCGAGCGCGCCGCACTCGAGCGTGGCTTGCTGGCGGCAGCCGAAGCGCTGCAAGCCCTGCAAACCAAAGCAGCCGGCAGTGCCCAGGCCGAGATCTTTCGCGCCCATCAAGAATTGCTCGAAGACCCCACTTTGCTGGAACAAGCGCATGCCCAGTTAACCAATGGCAAAAGCGCTGCCTTTGCCTGGAACCGCGCCACGGTAGCCACTGCCACCTTGTTTCAGGGCCTGGGCAACGCGCTGCTCGCCGAACGGGCGGCAGACTTGGCCGATGTCGGCCAACGCGTGCTCAAACTGATCCTCGGTATCCAGGACCGTGCATGGGACTTGCCGGAGCAAGCCATCCTGATCGCTGAGCAACTGACCCCATCGCAAACCGCCAGCCTGGATACGCGCAAGGTGCTGGGGTTTGTCACTGTCGGCGGTGGGGCGACCAGCCATGTCGCGATTCTCGCGCGTGCACTCGGCCTGCCAGCTATTTGCGGCGTGCCGGTGCACGTGCTGGCGCTGGCCAATGGCAAACAGGTATTGCTCGACGCCGATAAAGGCGAACTGCACCTGGACCCGGACCTGGCCGAAATCGAGCAACTGCAGGCTGCCCGTGACCAGCAAGTGCTGCGCCGTCAGCGCGAAGTGGCGCAGGCTGCTTTACCGGCGACGACCCGCGACGGTCATCACGTCGAGGTCACCGCCAACGTCGCTTCGTTGCAGGAAGTAGAGCAATCCCTGACGTTGGGCGGTGAAGGCGTCGGCCTGTTGCGTTCGGAGTTCCTTTACTTGGACCGCAACCGCGCACCCAGCCCTGAGGAGCAAGCCGGCACCTACAGCGCCATCGCGCGCGTCCTGGGCCCTGAGCGCAACTTGGTGGTACGCACCCTGGACGTGGGTGGCGACAAGCCGCTGGCCTATGTGCCGATGGACAGCGAGACCAACCCGTTCCTCGGCTTGCGTGGTATTCGCCTGTGCCTTGAGCGCCCTGAACTGTTGCGTGAACAGTTCCGCGCGATCCTCGCCAGCGCCGGTTTCGCGCGGCTGCATATCATGTTGCCGATGGTCAGCCTGCTGTCGGAGCTGCACCTGGCACGCGCGATTCTTGAGGAGGAAGCGCTGGCGCTGGGGCTCAAAGAGCTGCCGAAGCTGGGGATCATGATCGAGGTGCCGTCTGCAGCATTGATGGCCGATGTCTTCGCCCCCCATGTGGATTTTTTCTCTATTGGCACCAATGACCTGACCCAATACACCCTGGCAATGGACCGCGACCACCCACGCCTGGCCAGTCAGGCCGACAGTTTTCACCCGTCGGTGCTGCGCCTGATTGCCAGCACCGTCAAGGCGGCGCATGCCCATGGCAAATGGGTGGGTGTATGTGGCGCGTTGGCGTCCGAAGCGCTGGCGGTGCCGGTGTTGATCGGGCTCGGCGTGGACGAGTTATCAGTCAGCGTACCGCTGATCCCCACGATCAAGGCCACCGTGCGCGAGCTGGACCTGGCCGACTGCCAGAGCATCGCTCGCCAGGTGCTGGGCCTGGAAGAAGCCGCCCAGGTGCGCGAGGCCCTGCGCCTGTACCACGCGGCCACCGTTGAAACCTCACCTGTCGTGGAGCACTGAGCATGTTCGAGAAATTGCAGCGGGCGTTCTGGAAAGCCCTGACCCCGGACTTGATTGCCGAGACGGCTGTGACGGCAGCCCCGAGTCTGTTGTCGGCCGATGTTCTGAATGCATTGGGCGGCGCGGATAACCTCAAGTCACAACAACGTGTGGCGCTGACGCGGGTGCGTGTGCAATTGCAGGATGCGGGGCGGTTGGATGAACCGGCACTCAAGGCGGCGGGTGTGCCGGGTGTGATGGTATTGACCGGTGGGGTCGTTCATTTGATCACCGGTCTCTAAGCCAAGAGCAGATCTAAATGTGGGAGCGGGCTTGCTCGCGAAGAGGGAGTGTCAGCCACCAGATGTATCGACTGACCCACCGCTTTCGCGAGCAAGCCCGCTCCCACATTAGTTTTGTGATGTTTGGGAGAGCGCTACAGCTTCGGGTTATCTTCCGGTGGCTTGGTCTTATCCACGCCCGGCACATGCAAGTTGCCTTCGACCACTTGGTTGCCTTCCAACTGCGGCTGCGTCACCCAGGTGAGGATGTCGTAGTAACGCCGAATGTTCGCCACAAAGTGCACCGGCTCGCCGCCGCGCGCATAGCCGTAACGGGTCTTGCTGTACCACTGCTTCTGCGACAGGCGCGGCAACATCTTCTTCACGTCCAGCCACTTGTTCGGGTTCAGGCCATCCTTCTTCGCCAACGTGCGCGCGTCTTCCAGATGGCCAGTGCCGACGTTGTAGGCGGCGAGGGCGAACCAGGTGCGATCCGGCTCGGCGATGCTGTCGTCCAGCTCATCCTTGATCTTGGCCAGGTATTTGGCGCCGCCCATGATGCTTTGCTTGGCGTCCAGGCGGTTGGACACGCCCATGGCCTGGGCGGTGTTTTGGGTCAGCATCATCAGGCCGCGCACGCCGGTCTTGGAGGTGACGGTCGGTTGCCACAGCGATTCCTGATAGCCGATGGCTGCTAATAGGCGCCAATCGACTTTTTCTTTCTTGGCATAGGCCCGAAAGTCCTTCTCGTATTTGGGCAAGCGTTGCTGCAAGTGCTGGGCAAAGGTGTAGGCGCCGACATAACCGAGTACATCCACGTGCCCGTAATAGCGGTCTTTAAGGCGCTGCAGGGTGCCGTTCTTCTCGACCTTGTCCAGGTAGCTGTTGATCTCGTTGAGCAGGCTGTTGTCGTCGCCGGCCGCCACGGCCCAGCTCTGATGGCTGGCATTGCCGAGGTCGAAGGCCACGCGCACGTTGGGGAAGTACACCTGGTTCATCGCGACTTCGTTGGAGTCCACCAGGGTCAGGTCGATTTGGCCCTCGTCGACCATGCGCAGCAGGTCGACCACCTCAACGGCGTCGGACTCTTCATATTCAATCGCAGGGTTTTGCTTTTTAAGCGCCGCCAATTGTTCGGCGTGGGTGCTGCCCTTGAGCACCATGATCTTCTTGCCGACCAAATCCGCCGGGGTCGTCGGTCGGGACTGGCCATTGCGGTAGATGATCTGCGGTGTCACTTCCAGGTAAGGATGGGAGAAACGCACCTGCTGTTCGCGCTGCTCGCTGGCGACCAGGCCGGCGGCAGCCAGAACCGGGCCATTGGGTTTGCCCAATTGGCCGAACAGGTCATCGAGGTTGTCGGCGGTCTCGATCTCCAGCTTCACGCCCAGGTCATCGGCAAAGCGCTTGACCAGTTCATATTCGAAACCGGTTTCACCGTTGCGGTCCTGGAAATACGTCGCCGGGCTGTTCCGTGTAATCACCCGCAATACGCCATCCTCCTTGATTCGCTCGAGCGTGCTGGGCTTATCAACACAGGCACTGAGCATCAGGAAGAGTCCGGTTGCGATGAGCCATTTGGCGCATCGCGGGCGCAAAGCAGTAGGGGAGAACATCTGCGCAGTATACGCAAACGACCCACGGCGCCATATCTCGACAGCAGGGGACTTGTCTGCTAGTACCCAAAAAACTGGGCTGCAGCCCGCAGAAACGCGGGTTGGCGAGGGTTTATGACGGTTAAAATAACTGCGCGCCAACCCTTGGAAAACGCCCCGATACCGTGCAAACCCTGCCAACTGACGTTCGGCAGCGGCCAGCCGTGCCGTTTCGGGTGCCGTTGGCGACGGTTTACGCTAGAATGCACGGCCTCAAAGCACACCCCTTCCCGAGGCTGTCCCGAAGATGTTGATCCTGCGCGGCGCTCCTGCCCTTTCTGCCTTTCGCCACAGCAAACTCCTTGAGCAACTGAGCCAAAAGGTTCCAGCGGTTACAGGCTTGTATGCTGAATTTGCTCACTTCGCCGACGTTACCGGCGTGTTGACCGCCGACGAACAGCAAGTGCTGGCACGCCTTCTGAAGTACGGCCCAAGCGTTCCCGTTCAAGAGCCTAACGGCCGCTTGTTCCTGGTTCTGCCACGGTTCGGCACCATCTCGCCCTGGTCGAGCAAGGCCAGTGATATCGCCCGCAACTGTGGCCTGGAAAAAATCCAGCGCCTGGAGCGCGGTATCGCTTTCTATGTTGCCGGCCAGTTCAGCGACGCCGAGGCCGAGCTGATCGCCAGCAGCCTGCACGACCGCATGACCCAGATCATCGTCAGCCAGTTGGAACAGGCTGCCGGCCTGTTCAGCCACGCCGAGCCAAAACCGCTGACCGCCATTGACGTGCTGGGCGGTGGCCGCGCCGCCCTCGAGAAGGCCAACACCGAACTGGGCCTGGCCCTGGCCGAAGACGAGATCGACTACCTGGTCAACGCCTTCAACGGCTTGAAGCGCAACCCGCACGACATCGAGCTGATGATGTTTGCGCAGGCCAACTCCGAGCATTGCCGTCACAAGATCTTCAACGCCAGTTGGGACATCGACGGCGAAAGCCAGGAAAAAAGCCTGTTCGGCATGATCAAGAACACCTACGTGATGCACAGCGAAGGCGTTCTGTCGGCTTATAAAGACAACGCCTCGGTGATCGTCGGCTCCGTCGCCGGGCGTTTCTTCCCGGACCCTGAAACCCGCCAGTACGGCGCGGTGCAGGAACCGGTGCACATCCTGATGAAGGTTGAAACCCACAACCACCCGACCGCGATTGCCCCGTTCCCAGGCGCCGCCACCGGTTCCGGCGGTGAGATCCGCGACGAAGGCGCGACCGGCCGTGGCGCCAAGCCAAAGGCAGGCCTGACCGGCTTCACCGTATCCAACCTGCAGATCCCAGGCTTCGAACAACCGTGGGAAGTGCCGTACGGCAAGCCTGAGCGCATCGTTACCGCGCTGGACATCATGATCGAAGGCCCGCTTGGCGGCGCTGCGTTCAACAATGAGTTCGGCCGCCCGGCGCTGACCGGCTATTTCCGTACGTTTGAGCAGTCCATCACCACCCCGCGTGGCGATGAAGTGCGCGGCTACCATAAGCCGATCATGTTGGCCGGCGGCATGGGCAATATCCGTGAAGAACACGTACAGAAAGCCGAAATCCTGGTCGGCTCCAAGCTGATCGTGCTGGGTGGCCCGGCGATGTTGATCGGCCTGGGCGGCGGCGCAGCTTCCTCCATGGCCACCGGCACCAGCTCGGCGGACCTGGACTTCGCGTCCGTACAGCGCGAAAACCCAGAGATGGAACGCCGCTGCCAGGAAGTTATCGACCGTTGCTGGCAGTTGGGTGACAAGAACCCGATCAGCTTCATCCATGACGTCGGCGCCGGCGGTTTGTCCAACGCCTTCCCGGAACTGGTCAACGATGGCGACCGTGGTGGCCGTTTCGAACTGCGCAATATTCCAAACGACGAGCCGGGCATGGCCCCGCACGAGATCTGGAGTAACGAATCCCAGGAACGCTACGTGCTGGCCGTTGGCCCTGAAGACTTCGCGCGCTTCCAGGCCATCTGCGAACGCGAGCGTTGCCCATTCGCCGTAGTCGGCGAAGCCACTGCCGAACCGCAGCTTACTGTCACAGATAGCCACTTCGGCAACAGCCCGGTAGACATGCCACTCGAAGTGCTGCTGGGCAAAGCCCCACGCATGCACCGTTCGGCGGTACGTGAAGCCGAGCTGGGCGATGACTTCGACCCAAGCACGCTGGAACTGGCCGACAGCATCGAACGCGTGCTGCACCACCCGGCCGTGGCGAGCAAAAGTTTCCTGATCACCATCGGCGACCGCACCATCACCGGCCTGGTTGCCCGCGACCAAATGGTTGGCCCATGGCAAGTGCCGGTGGCCGACGTTGCCGTCACCGCCACCAGCTTCGACGTGTACACCGGTGAAGCCATGGCGATGGGCGAGCGCACGCCGCTGGCCCTGCTGGACGCTCCGGCGTCGGGCCGCATGGCCATTGGTGAAACCCTCACCAACATCGCCGCCTCCCGTATCGGCAAGCTGTCCGACATCAAACTGTCGGCCAACTGGATGTCCGCCGCTGGCCACCCAGGTGAAGATGCACGCCTGTACGACACGGTTAAAGCGGTCGGCATGGAGCTGTGCCCGGAACTGGGTATCACCATTCCGGTGGGCAAGGACTCGATGTCCATGGCCACCCGTTGGAACGAAGACGGCACCGACAAGAGCGTTACCTCGCCGCTGTCGCTGATTGTCACCGGTTTTGCTCCGGTCACCGACATTCGCCAGACCCTGACCCCGCAACTGCGCATGGACAAGGGCACCACCGATCTGATCCTGATCGACTTGGGCCGTGGCCAGAACCGCATGGGCGCCTCGATCCTCGCGCAAACCCACGGCAAGCTCGGTAAGCACGCGCCGGACGTGGATGACGCCGAAGACCTGAAAGCCTTCTTCGCCGTGATCCAGGGCCTGAATGCTGACGGCCATCTGCTGGCCTACCACGACCGTTCCGATGGCGGCTTGCTGACCAGCGTCGTGGAAATGGCCTTCGCCGGTCACTGCGGCCTGAACATCGTGCTCGACAGCGTTGCCGAGGATGCCTCTGAGATTAATGGCATCCTGTTCAACGAAGAATTGGGCGCCGTGATCCAGGTTCGCCAGGACGCTACCCCAGACGTACTCGCACAGTTCAGCGCCGCAGGCCTGGACGACTGCGTGGCGGTGATCGGCCAGCCGATCAATAACGGTGAAATCAATATCTCCTTTAATGGCGATACGGTGTTTGCCGGCCAGCGCCGTCTGCTGCAACGCCAGTGGTCTGAGACCAGCTACCAGATCCAACGGCTGCGTGATAACGCCGACTGCGCCGAGCAGGAATTCGACGTGATCCTGGAAGAAGACAACCCGGGCCTGAGCACCAAGCTCAGCTTCGACGTCAACCAGGACATCGCCGCGCCTTACATCAAAAAAGGCATCCGCCCACAAGTGGCGGTACTGCGCGAGCAGGGCGTCAACGGCCAAGTGGAAATGGCGGCCGCGTTCGACCGCGCCGGCTTTAATGCGATCGACGTGCACATGAGCGACATCCTCGCCGGTCGCGTTGACCTCAACGAGTTCAAAGGCCTCGTCGCCTGCGGCGGTTTCTCCTATGGCGACGTGCTGGGTGCCGGTGAAGGCTGGGCCAAGTCGGCGCTGTTCAACAGCCGTGCCCGCGACGCGTTCCAAGGCTTCTTCGAGCGCAACGACAGCTTCACCCTGGGTGTGTGCAACGGTTGCCAGATGATGTCCAACCTCAGCGAACTGATCCCGGGCAGCGAGTTCTGGCCGCACTTTGTGCGTAACCGTTCCGAGCAGTTTGAAGCCCGTGTTGCCATGGTGCAGGTGCAGGAGTCCAACTCGATCTTCCTGCAAGGCATGGCTGGTTCGCGCATGCCGATCGCCATCGCCCACGGTGAAGGCCACGCCGAGTTCGCCAGCGAAGAAGCACTGCTCGAAGCCGACTTGTCCGGCACCGTGGCACTGCGTTTCGTCGATAACCACGGCAAGGTCACCGAAAGCTACCCGGCCAACCCGAACGGCTCGCCGCGCGGGATCACCGGCCTTACCAGCCGCGACGGTCGCGTCACCATCATGATGCCGCACCCGGAGCGTGTATTCCGCGCCGTGCAAAACTCGTGGCGCCCGGAAGAATGGAACGAAGACGGCGCCTGGATGCGCATGTTCCGCAACGCGCGCGTGTGGGTGAACTAAGGCCGTGTACAAGCTCGCCTTCTTTGTGCCCGACAGCCATGTGGAGACGGTAAAAACCGCCGTCTTCGCAGCCGGTGGTGGGCGCATCGGCGACTACGACAACTGTGCCTGGCAAGTGCTGGGCCAGGGCCAATTTCGCGCATTGGACGGCAGTCAGCCGTTTATCGGGCAAGTGGGCCAGGTTGAAGTGGTTGAAGAATGGAAAGTTGAGCTGGTGGTGGCGGATGAGTTGATCGTGGCGGTTGTAGCTGCGTTGAAACTCAGCCATCCCTACGAGACACCGGCGTATGAGGTGTGGCAGTTGGCGGATTTTTAATCCGACGGCTGTGAAACGAGAAACCCGCTGGGCCCTCACGGACAGCGGGTTTTTTGTGCCTGGAAAACAGAAAACCCCTACAGAGGCTTAGTCGCCAGCGACGGTAGTGTGCCGTGCAGGTGCTTCGAGACAGCCCATCCGCATCAGTGGCCGCGTGGATGTCTCGGGCTTAGACCTCGTTGAGAAGGTGTTCCTACATGAAGAAAAACCAGTTGATCGCAGGCAGTGCTCTGGCGGCAATGGTGATTGGAGCCGGTGGCGCGTGGGCCGGCAAACCCGAGGTTAAGGCCAAGGGTAACGTCCAGTTCTATGACTCAGGGCGCTTCGACCTGCCGTTCTCCGATGGCGTACGTGTAGGCAACGTGTTCTACACTGCCGGGGAAATCGGCGACGCACACGGTTCCGATAAAGTGGTGTCAGGCGGTATCGTGCCGGAATCGCGCCAAGCCCTGGAAAACATCAAAACCACGCTCAAGGCCAACGGCTACGCGCTCACGGACGTGGTCAAGTGCACGGTTTTCCTGGCCGACATCAAGGAATGGCCAGCCTTTAACGAAGTGTACAAAGAGTATTTCAAAAAGCCCTACCCGGCGCGTAGCGCGTTCGGTGGTACCGAGCTGGCCTGGAATGCTCGGATGGAAATCGAGTGCATTGCAGCGAAGTGATGCGGCTGGGTTGTTGATCCGCCGGTTGTAAATAAAAGAAACCCGCTGGGCCGGTTCGGTCAGCGGGTTTTTTGTTGGCTGTAATGGCCTCTTCGCGAGCAAGCCCGCTCCCACATTTGACCGCATTGCCAAGTCGGGCACCGATCAAAATGTGGGAGCTGGCTTGCCTGCGATGAGGCCACTTCAGGCCGTGATGATTTACGCCCTGACGCCGACCTCACGGCCACTGACCAACCGCTCCAGCGCCTCACCCAACCCCGATGCCTTGTCACCAATCAACAGGTGCCAAACACCGCTGTCCAGCTGGCTCACACCCTGGCAGCCCAGCGCCGTGAGTTCAGCTTCTGACAACACCGAATCATCCCCCAACTCCACCCGCAGCCGGGTCATCGCCACGGCGTCCAGCTGCCGTACATTCCCTCGACCACCCAAAGCGCTCAGCCATTTCTCGGCCTCGTGCACATTCACCGCAACCGGCTTATCCACAGGCGCGACCGTCACAGGTGCAGCGGCAACAAACGATGGCATGGCCAGGCGGATCTCATCGGCAATGCTGTCGGCCATCGGCCCGACCACCACCTGCAAGCTCCCGCCATTACCCGGCCGTACCACGGCCATGGCGCCGAGGGCTTTGAGCTCCGCATCTACCGCCTTGTTGCGATCTACCATGTCCAACCGCAGGCGCGTGGTACAGGCGCCGACACTCAGCAAGTTAGCCGCACCGCCCAGCGCACGGATATACGCACTGGCCAGCTGGTTATCACTCATCGCCTCGGCCTGCACCACCTGGATGTCTTCACGCCCAGGCGTCTTCAGGTTGAAGCGGCGGATGCAGTAGTTGAACACGCTGTAGTAGATCAGCGCGTAAGCCAGGCCGACGGGGAACACCAGCCAACCGTTGGTGGACTTGCCCCAGCCCAGCACCATGTCGATAAACCCACCGGAGAAGGTAAAACCGAGGTGGATGTTGAGCAGGTTGGTCACGGCCATCGACAGGCCGGTAAGCACCGCGTGAATCAGGTACAAAAACGGCGCAAGGAACATGAACGCGAACTCAATCGGCTCCGTCACGCCGGTCAAAAACGAGGTCAGCGCCATCGACAGGAAAATCCCGCCCATGACTTTGCGGCGTTCCGGCAGCGCGTTGCGGTACATCGCCAGGCACGCGGCCGGCAAGCCGAACAGCATCACCGGGAACATGCCGGTCATGAACTGGCCACCTTTGGGGTCGCCGGCGAAGTAGCGGGTCAGGTCGCCAGTCACCACGGCGCCGGTCACCGGGTCAGTGAAGGTGCCGAACACGAACCACGCCATGTTGTTGAGGATATGGTGCAGGCCAGTGACGATCAGCAGGCGGTTGAACACGCCGAACACGAAGGCGCCGAAGCTGCCGCTTTCCATCAGCAGCACGCCGAAGCTGTTGATGCCGTGCTGGATCGGCGGCCAGATCAGGCCGAAGATCACGCCCAGGGCCACCGCCGAAAAGCCGGTGACAATCGGCACAAACCGTCGCCCGCCAAAGAAGGCGAGGTACTCCGGCAGCTTGATGTCCTTGAAACGGTTATACAGCCCACCGGCCATCAAGCCGCTGGCGATACCCGCGAGCATGCCCATGTTGATGCTGGTGTCCATTACCTTGAGCGTGGAGACCATCACCAGGTAACCAATCGCCCCGGCCAACCCTGCCGTGCCGTTATTGTCGCGGGCAAAGCCCACGGCGATACCGATGGCGAAGATCAACGCCAGGTTGGCGAAGATCGCTTGCCCGGCGTCGTGCATCACCGCGATGTTGAGCAAGTCGGTGTCGCCCAGGCGCAGCAAGAGCCCGGCGATCGGCAAGATCGCGATCGGCAGCATCAGCGCGCGGCCCAGGCGTTGTAAGCCTTCGATAAAGTGTTGGTACATGGCATGTCTCCCTTTTTCTTGTTGTTGTCAGCTCAGCGGCCAGTGGTGTTGACAGGCTTGGCGAACCGCCTTGGCGCTGCTCAGGTCGAGCAGGCCTTGGCTCAGTTGCCGGCATTGAGCCGCGTCCAGGTGGCGGACGCGGTCCTTGATTTCTCCAATTTGCGGCGCGCTTACCGACAGCTCGCTGACGCCCAGGCCGATCAGCACTGGCGTGGCCAACGGGTCGGACGCGAGGGCGCCGCAAACACCCACCCAACGCCCATGTTTAGCCGCACCGGCGCAGGTCTGTGCGATCAGCCGCAGCAGCGCCGGGTGTAAGGCATCGACCCGTGCGGCGAGGCCTGCGTGGTCGCGGTCCATGGCCAGGGTGTACTGGGAGAGGTCATTGGTGCCGATGGAGAGGAAGTCTGCATACAGCGCAAGCTGCTCGGCCATCAGCGCGGCGGCGGGTACTTCGATCATCACGCCCAGCTCCGGGCGCTGGGTCAGCCCCAGATCGGCACACAACTCATCCAGGCGCTGGCGGATCTGCAGCAGTTCATCCACTTCGCTGACCATCGGCAGCAAGATGCGGCAACGTTCCAGCGGGCTGACTTGCAGCAGCGCGCGCAGCTGCTGGTCGAGCAATTCGGGGCGCACCTGGGCCATGCGAATACCGCGCAAGCCCAACACCGGGTTGGCCTCCACGGGCAGCGGCAGGTAGTCGAGCTGCTTGTCGCCGCCCACGTCGATGGTGCGGATGATCACTGCCTTGTCGCCCATAGCATCCAGCACGGCTTGATAGGCCTGGCGCTGTTCCTGTTCATCCGGCGCGGTGCGGCGGTCGACGAAGAGGAATTCGGTGCGCAACAGGCCGACGCCATCGGCGCCGTTTTCAAACGCCACTTGGGCCTCGGCGCTGGAGGCGACATTGGCGGCCACTTCGATGCTGATGCCATCGGTGGTGCGCGCCGGTTCCTGCGCTTGGGCTTGCTGTTGCTGGCGGCGCAGTTTCTGTGCATCACGAATCTGGTGCACTTCGGCGTGGCGCGCGTCGCTGGGCGCAAGTTCCAGGCGCCCATTGACCGCGTCGAGTACCACGCGCTGGCCTTGCGGTACATCGAGCACGTCTGCGCCCAACGCCACCACACAAGGCAAGCCTTTGCCGCGGGCCAAAATGGCCACATGAGAGGTGGCGCCGCCTTCGGCCATGCAGATGCCAGCGGCGTGTTGCGCACTCAGTTGCAGCAGGTCGGACGGCGTCAGCTCATGGGCGCTGACAATCGCCCCGGCAGGCAACTCGAAGTGCCAGGCCTCGCCCAGCAGTGCGCGCAGCACCCGCTGTTGCAAGTCGCGCAGGTCATTGGAGCGCTCGGCGAACAGCGGTTTGCCCAACGCCAGCAACACCGCGCATTGCGCCTGGATCGCATCACGCCAGGCGTGGGTGGCGGCGCTGCCGTGTTCGATGGCGGCGGTGGCCGCTTCCAGCAGGGCCGGGTCTTCCAGCAGGGCGAGGTGGGCGGCGAAGATCTCTTCTTCTTCGATATTCTTGCGTTGGCGGGCGTGGTCCAAGGTGTTGCGGATCTCGCCGCGCACGTGCTCAAGGGCGGTGTCCAGCCGTTGCAGTTGTTCGGCGGCCGAGTGGTTGCCGGTGTCTGCCGGCAGTTCAATGCCGGTAAGGCGGAACAACGGCCCACACACCAGGCCCGGTGCGGCACATACGCCTTGCAGTACGCCGACTTCGGTATGGGCACGGCGCGGAGCAACGGCTACCGGCGCGTGCTGTTCCTCACTGACGGCCACGGACAGCGCGGCCACCAACGCCTGCAACGCCGCTTCGCAATCCTTGCCGCGACAGGTGACACGCACCTCGTCGCCTTCGCCGATCCCCAGCCCCATTAAGCCAATCAAGCTGTCGCACGGCGCGGATTTGCCAGCGAAGTGCAACTGCGCCTGGCTGCTGAACCCTTGGGCGGTTTTGCGGATCAGCGCGGCGGGGCGCGCATGTAAACCGCCGCGGTGAGTAATGCGCACGCTGGCGCGGACTTCGGTGACTGAGTTATCCACAGCCGCTGGCGACGTTGCCGCCGAGCGCGCCACGATGTGCAGCAACGGCTCACCGACCTTGACGGTTTTACCTGCCACCGGCCGCAGCTCAAAGTGTTCGCCATTGGTCAGAATGATCAGGCTGACCAGGCTTTTGCACCGGCGCGCAATTCGGTCCAGATCAAACTGCACCAGCGCCTGGCCCTGGCTCACCCGCGCGCCTTCTTTGACCTGCAGCGCAAAGCCTTCACCCTTTAGTTCCACCGTGTCGATGCCGACATGCATCAACACCTCGGCACCGTTCTCGGCACGAATGGTCAGCGCGTGCCCGGTGCGGGCAACGTGAATGATCACGCCGTCACACGGGGCATGCAGGCAATCGTTCAGCGGGTCGATGGCGATGCCGTCACCCATGGCGCCGCTGGCGAACACTTCGTCGGGAACGTTGCCCAGGGTCAGCACCGGGCCACTGAGTGGGGCGCTTAGGGTCAATTCATTATTGTTGTAAGACATGGGCACGGTACTCATCAGGAAAACGCGACTCAGTGAGTGCGGGTAACTTTGCTCAGGTGACGCGGCTGGTCCGGGTCCATGCCCCGGGCTTGCGCCAGGCCGGCGGCCATCACGTAGAAACTCTGGATCGCCAGGATCGGGTCCAGGCTCGGGTGTTCGGCACGGCTCAAGGTCAGGTCGCGTTCGGCGATATCGTCCGGCGCAGCCAGCAGCACGCGAGCACCGCGTTGGCGCATGTCGGCGGCCAGGCTCAACAGGCCAGGCTGTTCGGCACCGCGTGGGGCGAATATCAGCAACGGGTAGTTCTCGTCGATCAAGGCCATCGGCCCGTGGCGCACCTCGGCGCTGCTGAAGGCTTCGGCCTGGATCGCCGAAGTTTCCTTGAGCTTGAGCGCGGCTTCCTGGGCGATGGCAAAACCGGCGCCCCGGCCGATCACCATCAAGCGCTGGCTGTCACGCAGGGCGTCGATGGCTTTGCTCCAATCCTGCTTGGCGGCGGCACGCAACTCGTCGGGCAGGGCGCGGCAGGCTTGCAGCAAGTCGGCTTCCTGGTTCCAGTGGCCGATCAACTGCGCGCTGGCGGTGAGGGTGGCGATAAAGCTTTTGGTCGCGGCCACGCTGTGTTCCGGCCCGGCGCACAGCGGCAGGTGGAATTCGCAGGCGGCTTCCAGCGGTGACTCTTCGGCGTTGACCAGCGAAATGCTCAGGGCACCGCGTTTGCGCAACAGGCGCAGGCTGTTGACCAGGTCCGGGCTTTGCCCCGACTGCGAGAAACCAAACGCCACCTGCCCACTGACCTTCAGCGGTGCCTGCAACAAGGTCACCACCGACATGGGCAACGACGCCACCGGGATACCCACGTGCTGCATGGCCAAGTAGGCGAAGTAGCTGGCGGCATGGTCCGAGCTGCCACGGGCGATGGTCATGGCCACTTGCGGTGGCTGACGGCGCAGGCGCCCGGCGACCTCTTCGAGCATCGGGTCCAGGCGTTGCAGTTGCGCCGCGACGGCATCACCAGAGGCCAGGGCCTCTTCAAGCATTTTTGAAGTCAATGGTTTCTCCTTCGACCATTACGTCGGTGAGGTGCAGGGAGCGGTCCAGGCGCACGCAGTCGGCAAAGCTGCCGGGTTGCAGGCGCCCGCGTTCTTCCAGGCCCAGGTAGTCCGCAGGAAATTGCGACAGGCGTTGTGAGGCTTCGCTGATAGGCAGGCCGATTTTCACCAGGTTGCGCAGCGCCTGATCCATGGTCAGGGTGCTGCCGGCCAAGGTGCCGTCAGCCAGGCGTACGCCGCCCAGGCATTTGGTCACGGTGTGGCTGCCCAGCTTGTATTCGCCGTCGGGCATGCCGGCGGCGGCGGTGGAATCGGTGACGCAGTACAGGCACGGGATCGAACGCAGGGCCACGCGCATGGCGCCGGGGTGTACGTGCAGCAGGTCGGGGATCAACTCTGCGTACTGGGCGTGGGCCAACGCGGCGCCGACGATGCCCGGTTCGCGGTGATGCAGCGGGCTCATGGCGTTGTACAAATGCGTGAAGCTGGTGGCGCCGGCTGCCAGGGCGGCGACGCCTTCTTCATAGCTGCCCAAGGTGTGGCCGATCTGCATGCGCACGCCGCGTTGGCTGAGTGTGCGAATCAGTACGTCGTGGCCGGCGATTTCCGGGGCGATGGTGATCACCTGGATCGGCGCCAGACGCAGGTAGGCTTCCACTTCGGCCATCAACGCGGTGTGGGCGAAGTTGGGTTGGGCGCCGAGTTTGCCGGGGTTGATGTAGGGGCCTTCCAAGTGCACGCCGAGTACGCGAGCGCTGCCGGTCGGGCGCTGTTCGCAGAAGGTGCCGAGTTCGCCGAGCACACGGGAGATTTCATCCACCGGTGCCGTCATCGTGGTAGCCAGCAGTGACGTCGTGCCAAACCGCACGTGGGTGCGGGTGATGGTCTCGAAGGCAGCCACGCCTTCCATGATGTCTTTGCCGCCACCGCCGTGTACGTGCAGGTCGATGAAACCGGGCAGCAAGTAGGGCAGGTCGTTGTCAGCCGGGTCGCACGGCGTGCCGTCGATGCCGACCACCTTGCCGTGTTCGTGCACCAGGCGGCCGCGCATCCAGCCGCTGGGCGTGAGGATATTGTCTTCGGACATGGGCAGTTCTCTAAGTTCGCAGTTCAGCGGAATAGTCGTGGCGGCGCAGTTCTGCGACGAAGTCGTAGTAGTCGTTGCGGCAGTAGGTGTCGGTGATTTCAATCGGCGTGTTGTCGGCGGTGTAGCCGACCCGCGTCATCAGCAGCATGGCGGTGCCGGGGGTAATGCCCACCAGCTTGGCGAACTCATCCGAGGCGTTGATCGCCTGGATATGCTGCAAGGCGCGCACGACGGGCTTGCCGATGCTTTCCAGGTATTCGTACAGCGAATTGCCGATGGCTTGCGGGTGCGGCAGCACCGAGGCGGGCATGGCGGTCATTTCAATTGCCATCACCGTGTCATCGGCCTTACGCAGACGTTTGAGGCGCGCCACTTTGTCGGTAGGCGACAGGCACAGGCGGATCAGCTCTTCGTGGGTCGGCGGGGTGATGTCGCGCTCCAGCCATTGGGACGTGGGTACAAACCCCTTGAGCCGCAGCATTTCACTGAAGCCCGACAGGCGTGACAGCGGTTGTTCCAGGCGCGGCGTGATAAAGGTGCCGGAGCCTTGGCTGCGGCGAATCAACCCTTGGGCAAACAACACTTCCAGCGCTTTACGCGCGGTCACCCGCGAGATGCTCAGTTGCTCGCTGAGGGCACGTTCCGAGGGCAAAGCCTGCTCGGATTTCCACTGGCCGGCATGGATTGCCGCTTCAAGGTTACGGGCCAGTTGCAGGTACAGCGGTGTGGATTGTTTGTCGTCGGGGCGCAGCGTCTGGATGGGGTTCATCTGTGAGGTTTCCGATGCGGTTATTGGAGTGTTGTCGCCCGGTAATGGTCGAAAATTAATACCACTTAAATACCATGTCAATCCTGCCAAAACGGTGCGGAACCCGGTTTCAGGGCGCTTTATTGGTGCCTGGTATCAAGTGGTATTAGAGAGGTCTGTATCGCGCGCAGAACTACGCAGACCGGCGCGGTGAACTGGTATTCACCGGCAGGCGCTGCCAGAGGCAGGAATTATTTTTTGATTATTTTACCAACGGTAGGTATTTACGGCCGAATCTCGATCAGGGTGCCGTCTTTGACCAGGTTCCAGACTTCGCGCATGTCCACGTTGCGCATGCCGATACAGCCGTCGGTCCAGTCCAGGGTATGGAACCACTGTTCCGGGTAGTCCTCGGTGTCGGGGGTGCCGTGGATCATGATCATGCTGCCCGGTTTCACGCCTTCACGGCGCGCGCGCGCGGAGTCGCTGATGTTGGGGTAGGAGATATGCATGGCCAGGTTGAAACGGTCGCTGGTCTTGCGCCAGTCGATCCAATATAAGCCTTCCGGCGTGCGGCGGTCGCCTTCGATCAGTTTGGTGCCCTTGGGGTTTTTGCCGAGCGAGATGCGATAGGTCTTAAGCGGCTTACCGTCGTTGATCAACTGCAACTGGTGGGCCGACTTGAGCACCAGGACTTTCTCGACAGGTTTGCCGCCCAGGGTTTCCACCGTGGAGGCCGAAGAGAGGGTAGCGAACGACAGGCAGATAAGAGCGAGCAACCAACGCATTAAAACGGTTTCCCTTGTAAGAAGGTGCTGCCTGAAATTGTTATGTGGCCGGCCGCGTCATCGGCGGCACCGACTCGCTGCGTACCGGGAACAGTTGTTGCTTACGGTCGGCGAAGAAGCATTCTAAGGTACGCCCGACTGTGCGGAAAGCCAGCTCTGACCAAGGGATGTCGGCTTCATCGAACAGCTTCACTTCAAGGCTTTCGGGGCCGGCGGCGAAGTCCAGATCGACCAGTTCGGCGCGGTAGAAGATGTGCACCTGGCTGATGTGCGGCACGTCGATCAGGGTGTAGAGGCTCAGGTTGCGCACGTGGGCGCAGGCTTCTTCCAGGGTTTCACGCAGGGCGGCCTGCTCCACGGTCTCGCCGTTTTCCATAAAGCCTGCGGGCAAGGTCCAGTAACCCAGGCGCGGCTCGATGGCGCGGCGGCACAGCAGCACTTTATCGCCCCACACCGGCACGGTGCCAGCGACGATATTGGGGTTCTGGTAGTGAATGGTCGAGCAGTGATCACACACATAGCGCAGGCGTGCGTCGCCGTCGGGAATGCGCTGGGTAACCGGTTTACCGCACTGGCTGCAGAAGTTCATGCTGGGGTTCCTGGAGAGTGGGCCTATCTTGGCTCGGCGGGCAGGGCCCTGCAAGTTGTCGTTTCGCGACATGCGCAGGGTTTGGGGTTGGGTGCCTGCCAGCTTTGGTGCATGATGCGAGGTAGCCAACAGACCGAGATGACTCATGCTGGACGAGCTACTTCGCCGGGTAAGCAATCACACCCCTCATCGGCTTGAAACTGACGGGCGTTTCCCCGAGGCCGCGGTGTTGGTGCCGATTACCCGCAGCGACGAACCTGAGCTGATTTTGACCCTGCGCGCCAGCGGCCTGTCGACCCACGGCGGCGAAGTGGCGTTTCCCGGCGGGCGGCGCGACCCTGAAGACCCGGACCTGATCTTTACCGCGCTGCGTGAGGCCGAAGAAGAAATCGGCCTGCCGCCCGGCCTGGTGGAAGTCATCGGTCCGTTGAGCCCGCTGATCTCCTTGCACGGCATTCGTGTAACGCCCTATGTCGGTGTTATCCCCGATTACGTCGAATACCTGGCCAACGATGCCGAGATTGCTGCCGTGTTCAGCGTGCCCCTGGAGTTTTTTCGCCAGGACCCACGCGAACATACCCACCGCATCGATTACCAGGGCCGCAGTTGGTATGTGCCCAGCTATCGGTTTGGCGAATACAAAATCTGGGGGCTGACGGCAATCATGATTGTCGAACTGATCAACCTGCTCTATGACGACGCCCAAATCAGCCTGCACCAGCCACCCACGAGTTTCATCAATACGTAAGCCATCGCTTGAATGGCCAGCCGTGAGGAAAAACCATGAAATACCGCCTGGGCGACGCCCGCGTCGAGACTCATCCGAAAAGCTGGGTGGCGCCGAATGCCACGCTGGTCGGCAAGGTCAAGCTGGAAGAGGGCGCCAACGTGTGGTTCAACGCGGTGTTGCGTGGTGACAACGAGCTGATCCTGATCGGCAAGAACAGTAATGTGCAGGACGGCAGCGTGATGCACACCGACATGGGCTACCCGCTGACCCTGGGCACTGGCGTGACCATCGGCCACAACGCCATGCTGCACGGCTGCACCGTCGACGACTACAGCCTGATCGGCATCAATGCGGTGATCCTCAACGGCGCCAAGATCGGTAAGCACTGCATCATCGGCGCCAATTCGCTGATCGGCGAAGGCAAGGAGATTCCCGATGGCTCGCTGGTGATGGGCTCGCCGGGCAAGGTGGTGCGTGAGCTGACCGAGGCGCAAAAACGCATGCTCGAAGCCAGCGCCGCGCACTATGTGCATAACGCGCAGCGCTATGCCCGTGACTTGGTTGAGCAGGAAGAATGAACCCGATTGAACGGCCTGTTGCCTCGCCGTGCGTGAACATTTGCGCGCTGGACGATGATGACATTTGCACCGGTTGCCAGCGTACGGTGGATGAGATCACGCGTTGGAGCCGCATGGACAATGCCGAGCGCCGGGTGGTGCTGGGGTTGTGCCATGAGCGGGCGAAAGTAAGTGGGTTGGTGTGGATGATGCCGGGGAAATCGGGCGCCTGAACCACCGCTATCGCAGGCAAGCCAGCTCCCACAGGTGACCGCGTTTAACCTGTAGGCGTGCGGCCAAAATGGGGGAGCTGGCTTGCCTGCGATGAGGCCCTGCGAGACGACATATTTCCAAATGTGAAGTAACCTGTGCCGATTGCTCACAGGTCCATCCGTCATGCTCTTCCTGATCGCCTATATCAGCAGCGTCGTGCTGATCAACTTCGCCTTTTCCACCGCCCCGCACCTGGATGTCATCTGGTCGGCCTGGGGTGGCTTGGTGTTTATCCTGCGCGACATGGTGCAAACCCGCTTCGGCCACGGCGCGATCATCGCCATGCTGGCGGCGTTGGTGCTGTCGTATATCACCTCTGACCCGTCCATCGCCCTGGCCAGCGCCACGGCGTTTGCGGTATCCGAGTGCATTGATTGGCTGGTGTTCAGTATCACCAAGCGCCCGCTGCATGACCGCCTGTGGATAAGTTCGGCGCTGAGCATTCCCCTTGATACCTTCATTTTCTTCGGCCTGATCGGTGCCCTGACACCGGCGGTCGCGGGCACTGCATTGGTGTCGAAATTCGCCGGGGTCACGGTGGTGTGGCTGATCATGGCCTGGCGTATGCGCAAACGCGCCGTCGCCAACTGAGGCCAATCCTTACAGTTCATGTAAAATGCCGGCCTTTCTCCCCATGATCCGCTCCCCTGAGGACCTGAGATGACCCGAATCGGAACTCCACTGTCGCCAACCGCGACCCGCGTTTTGCTGTGTGGCTGCGGTGAGCTGGGCAAGGAAGTGGTAATCGAACTGCAACGCCTGGGCGTTGAAGTGATTGCCGTGGATCGCTACGCCAACGCCCCGGCCATGCAGGTCGCGCACCGTAGCCACGTGATCAACATGCTCGATGGCGCCGCCCTGCGTGCCGTGATCGAAGCCGAGAAACCGCACTTCATCGTGCCGGAAATCGAAGCCATCGCCACCGCTACGCTGGTGGAGCTGGAGGCCGAAGGCTTCACCGTGATCCCGACCGCGCGTGCCACCTCGCTGACCATGAACCGCGAAGGCATTCGCCGCCTGGCCGCCGAAGAGCTGGACCTGCCGACCTCGCCGTATCACTTTGCCGACACCTTCGAAGACTACAGCAAGGCCGTGCAAGACCTGGGCTTCCCCTGCGTGGTCAAGCCGGTGATGAGTTCCTCGGGCAAGGGCCAGAGCCTGCTGCGCAGCACTGATGAGGTGCGCAAAGCCTGGGATTACGCCCAGGAAGGCGGCCGTGCTGGTAAAGGCCGGGTGATCATCGAAGGCTTTATCGACTTCGACTACGAAATCACCCTGCTGACCGTGCGCCATATCGGCGGCACCACCTTCTGCGCGCCGGTCGGTCACCGTCAGGAGAAGGGTGACTACCAGGAATCCTGGCAGCCGCAAGCCATGAGCCCGATTGCCCTGGCGGAATCCGAGCGGGTGGCCAAAGCCGTGACCGAGGCCTTGGGTGGCCGTGGCCTGTTTGGCGTGGAATTGTTCATCAAGGGCGATCAGGTGTGGTTCAGCGAAGTGTCGCCACGCCCGCATGACACTGGTTTGGTGACGTTGATTTCTCAGGACCTGTCGCAGTTCGCGCTGCACGCTCGCGCCATCCTGGGGCTGCCGATTCCGTTGATCCGTCAGTTCGGGCCTTCGGCTTCGGCAGTGATTCTGGTGGAAGGGCAGTCCACCCAGACCGCCTTCGCCAACCTTGGCGCGGCCTTGAGCGAGCCGGACACGGCGTTGCGTCTGTTTGGTAAGCCAGAAGTCAATGGTCAGCGCCGCATGGGCGTGGCGTTGGCGCGGGATGAGTCGATTGAAGCGGCTCGGGCTAAGGCGACTCGCGCTTCGAAGGCTGTTGTTGTAGAGCTGTAACCCCACGCAGATCGTTCCCACGCTTTGCGTGGGAATGCAGTCCCGGATGCTCCGCGTCCCAACGCGTGACGCGGAGCGTCACAAGAGGCGTTCCCACGCAGAGCGTGGGAACGATCTGCGCTCAGGCAACCTTGTTCAAGTCGTTATCCCGCGTCTCTTTCAGGCACAGCACAGCCATCAAGCTGAGCAACGCTGCCGCCGACACGTACCCTCCGACATAACTCAGCCCGCCCATCGCTACCAGCTTGGTCGCGAAGAATGGTGCGGCCGAAGCCCCGACAATCCCACCCAGGTTATACGCCGCCGAAGCACCGGTATAACGCACGCGCGTCGGGAACAGCTCCGGCAGCATCGCGCCCATCGGGGCGAAAGTCACGCCCATCAGGAACAGCTCCAGCGCCAGGAACAGTGCCACCGCCCAGGTTGAGCCATGGGTCAACAGCGGCTCCATGGTGAAGCCCGACAGAATCGCCAGGACCGCGCCGACGATCAGCACCGGCTTGCGCCCGTAACGGTCACTGGCCAAAGCTGCCAGCGGTGTGGCCAAGCCCATGAACAACACCGCAAAGCACAGCAAACCGAGGAACGTCTCGCGGCTGTAGCCCAACGTCGACACGCCATAACTCAGGGAAAACGCGGTGGTGATGTAGAACAGCGCATAACACACCGCCATCGACGCGGCGCCCAGCAGCACCGGTAGCCAATGCTGGCTGAACAGCTCCACCAGCGGCACTTTCACCGGGGCTTCTTTGGCCACCGCGTTGGCGAACACCGGGGTTTCATGCAATTTAAGACGTGCATACAGACCGACCATCACCAGCGCTGCGCTGAGGATGAACGGGATACGCCAACCCCAACTGCGGAACTGTTCATCGTTCAGGCTAATGGCAAGGATCAGGAACAAGCCGTTGGCTGCCAGAAAACCAATCGACGGGCCCAGTTGCGGGAACATGCCGAACCAGGCGCGCTTGCCCTTGGGGGCGTTCTCGGTGGCCAGCAACGCGGCGCCGCCCCATTCCCCGCCAAGGCCAAGGCCCTGGCCAAAACGCAGCACGCACAAGAGGATCGGGGCCCAGGCGCCGATGCTGTCATAGCCGGGCAGTAAGCCGATCAGCGTGGTGCACACGCCCATCAGCAGTAACGACGCCACCAAGGTTGATTTGCGCCCGATACGGTCACCGAAGTGGCCGAACAGCGCCGAGCCCAGCGGGCGTGCGATAAAGGCGATGCCGAAGGTCAGAAACGACGCCAGCATCTGCGCGGTGCCGGAGGTTTGCGGGAAGAATACCGGGCCGATCACCAGCGCCGCAGCGGTGGCATAGATATAGAAATCGTAGAACTCGATGGCAGTGCCGACGATGCTCGCCGTGGCGACCCGTGCGGTCGAGTTGAGCGGGGCGGCGGTCGCGGCCTCGTTATAGGTGGTGCTCATTGAGGTATCCCTGACGGTTATTGCGCGTTTGGACGCGGATTATTATTGGTCGAACACCCATGGATCAGGGGTGCACGCGGGGCGGCTCGGGATGGGAGCAAACACCGGTCAGACACGGTAAAGCGGTGCCTGGACGCGCTGAGTGCGGGTAGCACGCGGTCGGGCGGGGCTTGGGTAAGCCGAGCCGATTATAGGAAGGGGTTTGAACATACAACAAGGGGGCTGACACGCTGAACATCTCACTCTAGGAGGGGGCTTGCTCCCGATTGCAGTGCGTCAGTCAGCTCATCTGTCACTGGCCTACCGCTGTGTCCAGCGCGATTATGCGGCGACCGGCACACGGCTGGTGTGCCAGATCAGCACTTTGCTCACGCGGTTGTCCTCGGTTTCGAGGATTTCCAGGCGATAGCGGCCGATTTTCAGGCACACCGCGCAGTCGGGAATGGTCTCCAGCGCCTCGGTCACCAAACCATTGAGGGTCTTGGGGCCGTCACTGGGCAGGTGCCAGCCAAGGCTCTTGTTCAGTTCGCGGATCGAAGCGGCGCCGTCGATGATGTAGCGGCCATCTGGCTGGGCTTCGATATGCGGGTTGTCTGACGCTTGATCGCTTTCGAATTCGCCGACAATCTCTTCGAGGATATCTTCCAGGGTGACGATGCCCAGCACTTCGCCGTATTCGTCCACCACCATGCCCAGGCGCCGCTGCTGCTTGTGGAAGTTCAGCAATTGCAGTTGCAGGGGCGTGCTTTCAGGGACGAAGTAGGGCTCGTGACAGGCCGCGAGCAAGGCTTCCTTCGTCAGGCTGGCGTCGGGCAGCAGGTGTTGGATCTGCCGCGTGTTGAGCACGGCTTCGACCTGGTTGATGTCGCTGTGGAACACTGGCAGACGCGTGCGCTGGGAGGTGCGCAGTTGCTCGATGATTTCTTCGAGCGAGTCATCCAGGTTGATGCCGTCCACTTCACTGCGTGGCACCAGAATGTCGTTGACCGTGATGTTGTCCAGCGCATGGATGCCGGGCATGCCGGGCGTGCGATTGTCGTCGGCCTCGGGCTCCGGTTCATCGTCGTGATCAGGCAGTGGCTCGTCGCTCTTTTTCACCACGCCGGATTTGCGCGCGAACGGGCGCAACAACAACAGGCTGATGCCATTGAGAAGCCACGCCATGGGGTAGAGGATTTTCAGCGGTATGCCCAGCAGCGAATTGCCAAAGCCCAGCACGGCCTGTGGGTGACGAACGGCGAGGGCCCGCGGCAAGTAGTCGGCGAGCACCAGCAACATCGCGCAAGAGATCAACCAGCCGAGCCACGGGCCGTTCTGCGCCCAAGCGTAAATCGCCAGTAGGGTGCAGAGAATTACCACGGCGGCGCGACACAGGCTGTTGCATAGAATCAGGCTGTGACGCGGGAAGTTCAGGCGGGCGGCAGCCTTGTCGCCCTGGCGTGTACCGGGGCGAAGGGCCAGCAAGTGCTGTTGCGCGGCCTCGATGGCGGTAAACAGCGCCGCCCATAACACCAGCAAGGCGATTACCGCGAGCATCGGCCCTAAGGGCAAGTTGTCCATGATCGCTGCCCGTCAGATATGCAGGATGTATTCGCGAACCAGCTTGCTGCCGAAATAGGCCAGCATCAGCAGGCAGAAGCCGGCCAGGGTCCAGCGGATCGCCTTGTGCCCACGCCAGCCGAGGCGATTACGCCCCCACAGCAACACGCTGAACACCACCCACGCCAGGCACGCCAGCAGGGTTTTGTGCACCAGGTGCTGGGCGAACAGGTTTTCGACGAACAGCCAACCCGAAATCAGCGACAGCGACAGCAGCGTCCAGCCAGCCCAGAGGAAACCGAACAGCAGGCTTTCCATGGTTTGCAGTGGCGGGAAATTTTTGATCAGCCCGGACGGGTGTTTGTTTTTCAGCTGGTGGTCCTGCAGCAGTACGAGCAATGCCTGGAACACCGCGATGGTGAACATGCCGTAGGCCAGGATCGACAACAGGATGTGGGCGAGGATGCCCGGTTCCTCGTCAATCACCTGCACGGTGCCGGTCGGTGTGAAGTGCGCCAGCAACACCGTCAGCATACCCAGCGGGAACAGCAGCACCAGCAGGTTCTCGACCGGAATGCGGTAGCAGGCCAGCAGGGTCAGCGCGATAACGGAGGCCGCAATCAGGCTGGCGGCGCTGAAAAAATCCAGGCCCAGGCCGACCGGCGTCATCAAGTGGGTGTACAAGCTCGCGGCGTGGGCCAGCAGGGCGACGACACCAAGGCCCACCAACAGGCGTTTGTCCGCCTTGGCGCCTTTGGCCAGGCGAGTGCCCTGATAAAGAGTCGCAGCGACATATAAGACGGCGGCGGCGAGGCTGGGTAGCAAACTGGGTGACAAGGGGACCATAAATCCTGATAGACAAGCCCGAAAGGCGCTGAGTTTGGCACACACCTGCGCTGCACGAAAGACTCCCGGGCCAGACAGCGGGTGTGCACAGGCGCAGTCTTCGCTATAATCCGCGACCTGCCCACGCCGCAGGCTCGCCGAGCGCTGTTTTTAATAGCGATTTATCACAGCCTGGGCCGTCATTACCTCGGTCTACCAATGCACTTCGTTGAATAGGGCCTGAAAGGATCGCGCATGTTTGAAAACCTGACTGACCGTCTCTCGCAGACGCTGCGCCACGTAACCGGCAAGGCCAAGCTGACCGAGGACAATATTAAAGACACCCTGCGTGAAGTGCGCATGGCGTTGCTGGAAGCCGACGTGGCCTTGCCTGTGGTCAAGGACTTCGTCAACTCGGTCAAGGAGCGTGCGGTCGGCACCGAAGTGTCCCGCAGCCTGACCCCGGGCCAGGCCTTTGTGAAGATCGTGCAGGCCGAGCTCGAAAGCCTGATGGGCGCGGCCAACGAAGATTTGAACCTCAGCGCCGTGCCGCCGGCCGTCGTACTGATGGCGGGTCTGCAAGGTGCGGGTAAGACCACCACCGCCGGCAAGCTGGCGCGCTTCCTTAAAGAGCGCAAGAAGAAATCCGTGATGGTGGTCTCGGCCGACGTGTACCGTCCGGCGGCCATCAAGCAGCTCGAAATGCTTGCGGGTGAAGTGGGCGTGACCTTCTTCCCGTCCGACCTGAGCCAGAAGCCGGTCGACATTGCCAACGCGGCTATTAAAGAAGCCAAGCTGAAGTTCATCGACGTGGTCATCGTCGATACCGCTGGTCGCCTGCACATCGATGAAGAGATGATGGGCGAGATCAAGGCGCTGCATGCCGCGATCAACCCGGTCGAGACGCTGTTTGTGGTCGACGCCATGACCGGCCAGGATGCGGCCAACACCGCCAAGGCCTTCGGCGACGCGCTGCCGCTGACCGGTGTGATTCTGACCAAGGTCGACGGTGACGCTCGTGGCGGTGCTGCGCTGTCGGTACGTGCAATCACCGGCAAGCCGATCAAGTTCATCGGTATGGGCGAAAAGAGTGATGCGCTCGAGCCGTTCCACCCTGAGCGTATTGCCTCGCGTATCCTCGGCATGGGCGACGTGCTCAGCCTGATCGAACAGGCCGAAGCCACGCTCGACAAAGACAAGGCCGACAAGCTTGCTAAAAAGCTGAAGAAGGGCAAGGGCTTCGACCTCGAAGACTTCCGTGATCAGCTGCAACAGATGAAGAACATGGGCGGCCTCGGCGGCCTGATGGACAAGCTGCCGAACATCGGCGGTGTGAACCTGGCGCAAATGGGCAATGCCCAGGGCGCGGCAGAGAAGCAGTTCAAGCAGATGGAAGCCATCATCAACTCCATGACCCCGGCCGAGCGCCGCGACCCTGAGCTGATCAGCGGTTCGCGCAAGCGTCGGATCGCCATGGGTTCCGGCACCCAGGTGCAGGACATCGGTCGCTTGATCAAGCAGCACAAGCAGATGCAGAAGATGATGAAGAAATTCTCCGCGAAAGGCGGAATGGCCAAGATGATGCGCGGCATGGGTGGTATGTTGCCCGGCGGCGGGATGCCCAAGATGTAAAGAATTCGAGCGGGAGTTCACTCCTGCTCCGACCCACAGGGATGTGGGATCTCCAGCAAACCCGCCTTTGGCGGGTGCTGACTCGCCGTTTTAACCGACGGCTCTATAGCAGATCTGAGTGGCACGCTGATAGGCGCCAGAAAAAGACATTTGCAAAAGTCCGGATATTCCTTAGAATATGCGGCCTTTCGGGCACCTATGCCCGCTGTGCATTTAGATTTGCAGCACCGACTACAGGAACGATGTTCACATGCTAACAATCCGTCTTGCCCTTGGCGGCTCCAAAAAGCGCCCGTTTTACCACTTGACCGTAACTGACAGCCGCAACCCACGTGACGGCTCTCACAAGGAACAAGTTGGCTTCTTCAACCCGATCGCTCGTGGTCAAGAAGTTCGTCTGTCCGTGAACCAAGAGCGCGTAGCCTACTGGCTGAGCGTTGGTGCACAACCGTCTGAGCGTGTTGCTAAGTTGTTGAAGGACTCGGCTAAGGCCGCAGCCTGAGCAATATGAACGCGACGCCAGCTGTTGCTGATGATTTGATCGTTATTGGCAAGATTTACTCTGTTCATGGCGTTCGCGGCGAAGTGAAGGTGTATTCCTTTACTGATCCGACTGAAAACCTGTTGCAGTACAAAACCTGGACGCTCAAGCGCGAAGGTAGTGTGAAACAGGTCGAGCTGGTCAGTGGACGCGGGAGCGATAAGTTCCTGGTCGCAAAGCTCAAGGGTCTTGATGATCGTGAAGAAGCACGTCTTCTGGCCGGTTATGAGATCTGTGTGCCGCGCAACCTGTTCCCTGAATTGACCGACGGCGAGTACTACTGGTACCAGCTGGAAGGTCTGAAGGTTATTGATCAACTCGGGCAATTGTTCGGGAAAATCGATCATCTTCTGGAAACCGGCGCCAATGATGTAATGGTGGTCAAGCCTTGCGCTGGCAGCCTGGATGATCGCGAACGCCTGTTGCCGTATACCGAGCAATGCGTGTTGGCCGTCGACCTGGCAGCGGGCGAGATGAAGGTGGAATGGGACGCGGACTTCTAAGCGTGGCTAATTTGCGCATTGAAGTGATCAGTTTGTTTCCCGAGATGTTTTCCGCCATCAGCGAGTACGGCATCACCAGTCGGGCGGTGAAACAGGGGCTGCTGCAGCTTACCTGTTGGAACCCGCGAGACTACACGACGGATCGGCATCACACTGTGGACGATCGCCCATTTGGCGGTGGTCCGGGCATGGTGATGAAGGTCAAGCCCCTGGAAGATGCGTTGGTTCAGGCCAAGGCTGCTGCCGGGGAGAAGGCGAAGGTAATTTACCTGTCCCCTCAAGGCCGTCAGCTGAAGCAGGCTGGGGTCCGCGAACTGGCGAATGAGGAGGCCTTAATCCTGATTGCCGGTCGCTATGAAGGCATTGACGAGCGGTTTATTGAAGCTCATGTCGATGAAGAGTGGTCGATTGGGGACTATGTTCTGTCCGGTGGCGAGCTGCCGGCGATGGTCCTGATAGATGCGGTTACACGACTGCTGCCTGGAGCTTTAGGGCATGCGGACTCCGCGGAGGAAGATTCCTTCACGGATGGTTTGCTGGATTGCCCGCACTACACCCGACCGGAGGTGTATGCGGATCAGCGTGTTCCCGACGTATTGCTAAGTGGCAATCACGCACACATCCGGCGTTGGCGTTTACAGCAGTCCCTTGGTCGGACCTATGAACGACGCGCCGATCTTCTGGAAAGCCGCTCGCTTTCTGGAGAAGAGAAGAAGCTGCTCGAGGAATACATCCTCGCGCGGGACGATAGTTAACAACGTATCGATGGTAGGTCCGACGACTTACCTTAGGAGCACAGCATGACTAACAAAATCATCCTTGCACTCGAAGCAGAGCAGATGACCAAAGAGATCCCTACCTTTGCCCCGGGCGACACTATTGTCGTTCAGGTGAAAGTGAAGGAAGGCGACCGTTCGCGTCTGCAAGCGTTCGAAGGCGTGGTAATCGCCAAGCGTAACCGTGGTGTGAACAGTGCTTTCACTGTTCGTAAAATCTCCAACGGTGTTGGCGTAGAGCGTACTTTCCAGACCTACAGCCCGCAAATCGACAGCATGGCCGTTAAGCGTCGCGGTGACGTACGTAAAGCCAAGCTGTACTACCTGCGTGACCTGTCCGGTAAAGCAGCTCGCATCAAGGAAAAACTGGCTTAAGTCCAGCTTCCCGATGCAGAAAAAAGCAGCCTACGGGCTGCTTTTTTGTGCTTGAAATTTGCCCATTGCCGGTACATGTCCATGACCACCCGCCTCGAAGAAATCCAGCGTCGCACCGACCTGTCCGTGACCCACGTGACCAAGGCCGTATTTCCGCCGACCACCAACCACCACAACACCTTGTTCGGCGGCACTGCGCTGGCCTGGATGGACGAAGTGTCGTTTATCACCGCCACGCGGTTTTGCCGTTTGCCGCTGGTGACGGTGTCTACCGACCGTATCGACTTCAACCATGCAATCCCGGCCGGCTCCATCGTTGAGCTGATTGGCCGTGTGATCAAGGTGGGCAACACCAGCCTCAAGGTCGAAGTCGAAGTGTTCGTCGAGAGCATGAGTGCCGATGGCCGCGAGAAGGCGATCCAGGGCGTGTTCAGTTTCGTGGCAATTGATGCTGACAAACGCCCTGTGCCGGTCTTACCGGGTTTTACCGACTGACTTATTCGGCTGTGTTGTTTTCTGGTTGAATCATGGCCAGTAAGGTCCAGCCAGCTATGGGCTTCAAGCTGCTGTCCGGGGTCACCACGTGTACCCAGCCGCCGGTATCGCGGGCAAACAGCAGCGTCGCGCGGTCACCATGGAGCGCCTGGTACTGTTCCCAGCTGAAGCCTTCGGTCAGGTTGGTGCTATACAGCTGTGCGCCTTGGCCCAGCAGGCTGGCAAGTTTGGTGTAACTCAGGGGTTGGCTGCCCAGCAAATGGCCACGATGCTCATGGCTGGCCCGGTGTTTGTCGGTACGACGGCTTTCCTGGCTGCTGGCCAGGGCGAACAGACGATGCCCAAAATCGTGGCGAAAGCGCATGGCGGCCAGGGTGTTCAGTTCGCCTGAAGGTGAGAGCGCCAGCAAATGCCCGAGGCCGACCAGATCCAAATGCGATTCGGCATGTTGTGATGCCGGGTTGCCGAAGTAGGTGGGCAGCCCTTCCATTCGGCTGGCGCGGATGTTTTCCCAGCTGGAGTCGGTCAGCAGCACACGGCTGCCCAGTTGTTGCAAGGCTTTGCCCAGGATCCGCGCCGGGCCGTTCGCCCCGACGATCAGGAAACCGCTGGGCGCAGGCTCGGCGACTTTCAGCAGGCGTGCCAACGGGCGGGCAGTGGCGCTTTGCAGGACGACGGTGCCGATAATCACGGCGAATGTCAGCGGCACCAGTAACAGTGCGCCTTCATGACCGGCCTCATCCAGGCGAATGGCGAAAATCGCCGACACGGCTGCCGCCACGATCCCGCGGGGTGCAATCCAAGACAGCAGAGCACGTTCACGCCAGTTCAGGCCGGACCCGAAGGTCGAAAGCGCAACGTTCAAAGGTCGCGCAATAAACTGAATGATCAGTAACAGGATCAGTACGAACGGCCCCAAGGCAATCAGGGCGTTCAGGTCCAGGCGCGCGGCCAGCAGAATGAATAACCCGGAAATCAGCAGGACGCTGAGATTTTCCTTGAAGTGCAGGATGTGACGTACGTCAACGCCCTTCATATTGGCCATCCACATGCCCATCAGCGTCACGGCCAGCAGGCCGGACTCATGCATCACCTCGTTGGAGGCGATAAAGATTCCCAGAACGCCAGCCAGCGTAGCCAGGTTATGCAGGTATTCCGGCAGCCATTGCCGGCGCATGATCTGCCCCAACACCCAACCACCGGCGACTCCGAACAGGCTGCCGCACAGGATCACGCCGCCAAAGGTCAGCAGGCTGTGACTCAAACCGTCGCCTGACGCGCGAGCGATGATAAAGCTGTAGACCACCACGGCGAGCAGCGCACCAATCGGGTCAATGACAATGCCTTCCCAGCGTAAGATATTGGCGATCGAGGCTTTTGGCCGCACGACACGTAACATGGGCACAATCACGGTAGGCCCGGTCACCAGTGTCAAGGTGCCGAAAAGCAGGGCGAGCATCCAGTCAAAACCCAGCAGCCAGTGGGTAGCCAGAGTAATGACGGCCCATGTCGACAGGGCGCCGACCGTGACAAGGCGATGCACGACGCTGCCGATCTCCTTCCATTCCGACAGGTGCAGCGTGAGGCTGCCTTCAAACAGGATCAGTGCCACGGCCAGGGATACCAATGGCATCAGCAACGGACCGAACATTTCCTGAGGATTCAGCCAGCCCAGCACCGGCCCTGCCAGGATTCCGCTGACCAACAGAAAAAGAATGGCGGGAAGTTTCAGGCGCCATGCGAGCCATTGGCACGCCAACGCGGCTACGCCAATGCCACCAAACGCCAGCAGAATCTGTTGTTCGCTCATTGAAGCTTCCTGTTCCTTGAAATAGCGGGCTATGAAAGACTAGTGGCCGTTGTCACAGTTCACTAAATAATTTGCGCAAAGCCCTGTGCTGCGCTGCTTGAGTGCCCATGCCCGCCATTGACCATCCCCTGATCGACCGCTTCCTCGACGCCCTTTGGCTGGAAAAAGGCCTGTCGGACAACACTCGCCAGGCGTATCGCAGCGACCTGGCGCTGTTCAATGGCTGGTTGCAGGAAAAAAACCTCGAACTGATCAATGCCGGCCGTGAGCTGATCCTCGATCACCTGGCCTGGCGCTTGGAACAGAACTACAAACCGCGTTCCACGGCGCGCTTTCTCTCCGGCGTGCGTGGCTTTTATCGCTACCTGCTGCGGGAAAAACTCATCGCCGTCGACCCGACCCTGCAAATCGATATGCCACAACTCGGCAGGCCATTGCCCAAGTCCCTTTCGGAAGCTGACGTCGACGCCTTACTCGCCGCGCCCGACTTGAGCGAGGCCATCGGCCAGCGTGATCGCGCCATGCTCGAAGTGCTCTACGCCTGCGGCCTGCGCGTGACCGAGCTGATCAGCCTGACCCTGGAGCAAGTCAACCTGCGTCAGGGCGTGTTGCGGGTGATGGGCAAGGGTAGCAAGGAGCGCTTGGTGCCCATGGGCGAAGAGGCGATTGTATGGGTCGAGCGCTACATGCGTGATGCGCGCGGTGAATTGCTGGGTGGGCGGCCCAGCGATGTGCTGTTCCCCAGCCTGCGCGGCGAGCAGATGACCCGCCAGACCTTCTGGCACCGTATCAAGCACCAGGCCAAGGTGGCCGGGATCGGCAAGGCGCTCTCGCCGCACACATTGCGCCACGCATTTGCGACCCATTTGCTCAACCATGGTGCGGATTTGCGCGTGGTGCAAATGCTGCTGGGGCACAGTGACTTATCCACAACCCAGATCTACACCCATGTCGCGCGCGCACGTCTGCAGGACATGCACGCCAAGCATCACCCGCGCGGATAAAATAGCGTCGCAAAAGGCCCTATTTACCTACCGTAGTCTGCCCTGCGGCCCAACTGTGGTAGGCTTTGCCGGTTAGCAAAGGGGACGGCCTCAACCCGTATTTCCAGAACGGTGTTCCACGCCCGTCCCTGCATCTGCCTTCAGGAGTTCCCATGCGCTTGACCCAGATTATTGCCGCCGCAGCGATTGCGTTGGTTTCCACCTTTGTTGTCGCCGATGACGCCGCCGAGCAAACGATTCGCAAGAGCCTGGCCAACCTGGCGCTCGACACGCCAATCGAAAGCATCAGTGCCAGCCCGATGGCCGGCCTGTACGAAGTCAAGCTCAAGGGCAGCCGCGTGCTGTACGCCAGCGCCGATGGCCAGTACATCGTCCAGGGCTACCTGTTCCAGCTGAAAGACGGCAAGCCGGTCAACCTGACCGAGAAAGCCGAGCGCCTGGGCGTGTCCAAGCTGATCAATGGTATTCCCGTGGCTGAAACCGTGGTTTACCCAGCCATCGGCGAGACCAAGACCCACATCACCGTGTTCACCGACACCACCTGCCCGTACTGCCACAAGCTGCACGCCGAAGTGCCTGCGCTGAACAAAATGGGTATCGAGGTGCGCTACGTCGCGTTCCCGCGCCAGGGCCTGGGTTCGCCGGGTGACGAGCAGTTGCAGGCAGTATGGTGTTCGGCCGACAAGAAAGCGGCCATGGACAAAATGGTCGATGGCAAGGAAATCAAGTCGGCCAAATGTGCCAACCCTGTTTCCAAGCAGTTCGCCTTGGGCCAGTCCATCGGTGTAAACGGTACGCCGGCCATCGTTTTGGCTGATGGCCAAGTGATTCCGGGCTACCAGCCAGCGCCACAAGTTGCCAAACTGGCACTGGGTGCGAAGTAAGCAGTCATCGTCGAGCCTTTGACGATCATGACCCGCCGAACAGTCGTCGGGTCATTAATTGAGAGCCGCGGTTGTGCGGCTGTTTTCCACGGCCGACCTTGAGTCGGCCGTTTCATGGGGAGTTCTTCAGTGAAACCGGTCAAAGTAGGCATCTGTGGGTTAGGGACCGTCGGTGGCGGCACCTTCAACGTACTTCAGCGTAACGCTGAAGAAATTTCCCGCCGTGCAGGGCGTGGGATTGAAGTGGCACAAATTGCCACGCGTTCGCCAAAGCCTCAGTTCCAAACGACCGGTATTGCGATTACCAACGATGTCTTCGCCGTGGCCACCAACCCTGAAATCGATATCGTCATCGAACTGGTCGGCGGCTACACCGTAGCCCGCGAGCTGGTGCTCAAGGCTATCGAGAACGGCAAGCACGTGGTCACCGCCAACAAGGCGCTGATTGCCGTGCACGGTAACGAGATCTTCGCCAAGGCACGCGAGAAGGGCGTGATCGTTGCGTTCGAAGCTGCCGTGGCCGGTGGCATCCCGGTGATCAAGGCGATCCGTGAAGGTTTGTCCGCCAACCGCATCAACTGGGTGGCGGGCATCATCAACGGCACCGGTAACTTTATCCTCACCGAAATGCGTGAGAAGGGCCGTACCTTCGAAGACGTGCTGGCCGAAGCCCAGGCCCTGGGTTACGCCGAAGCCGACCCGACGTTTGACGTGGAAGGCATCGATGCGGCGCATAAACTGACCATCCTGGCCTCCATCGCCTTTGGTATCCCGCTGCAGTTCGACAAGGCCTACACCGAAGGCATCACCAAACTGACTACTGCCGACGTGAATTACGCCGAAGCCCTGGGCTACCGCATCAAGCATCTGGGCGTGGCGCGCAGCACTTCGGCCGGTATCGAGTTGCGTGTGCACCCGACGCTGATCCCGGCCGACCGCCTGATCGCCAACGTCAACGGCGTGATGAACGCGGTGATGGTCAACGGTGACGCTGCCGGTTCTACATTGTTCTACGGTGCCGGCGCCGGTATGGAGCCTACGGCGTCCTCGGTGATCGCTGACCTGGTGGACGTGGTTCGCGCCATGACCAGCGACCCGGAAAATCGTGTGCCGCACCTGGCCTTCCAGCCGGACTCGTTGTCGGCTCACCCGATCCTGCCGATCGAGGCGTGCGAAAGTGCCTACTACCTGCGCATCCAGGCCCAGGATCATCCGGGTGTGTTGGCCCAGGTTGCGAGCATCCTGTCGGAGCGCGGTATCAACATCGAGTCGATCATGCAGAAGGAAGTCGAGGAGCAAAACGGCCAGGTGCCGATGATCCTGCTGACTCACCGTGTGCTCGAGCAGCATATGAACGATGCCATCGCCGCCCTGGAAGCCCTGCAAGGCGTGGTCGGCCCGGTGGTGCGGATTCGCGTCGAACACTTGAACTAACCGATTTGAGCCAGGGGCCCCGAGCGTTCGGCGGCCTCTGTTCGAGAATGTTTTAGAGGAGCCAGTCATGCGTTACATCAGCACCCGCGGCCAGGCACCGGCCCTGAATTTCGAAGACGTTTTGCTGGCAGGCCTTGCCACTGACGGCGGCCTGTACGTGCCGGAAAACCTGCCACGCTTCACCCAGGAAGAAATCGCTTCATGGGCTGGCCTGCCTTACCACGAGCTGGCTTTTCGAGTGATGCGCCCGTTCGTCACCGGCAGCATTCCGGATGCGGATTTCAAGAAGATTCTGGAAGAGACATACGGCGTGTTTTCCCACAGCGCCATTGCCCCGTTGCGCCAACTGAACGGCAACGAGTGGGTGCTTGAGCTGTTCCACGGGCCAACCCTGGCGTTCAAGGACTTCGCCCTGCAATTGCTCGGTCGCCTGCTCGATTACGTGCTTGAGAAGCGCGGCGAGCGCGTGGTGATCATCGGCGCGACTTCCGGTGATACCGGCTCGGCGGCCATCGAAGGCTGCAAGCATTGCGAAAACGTCGACATCTTTATCCTGCACCCGCACAAGCGCGTGTCGCAAGTGCAGCGTCGCCAGATGACCACCATTTTTGGCGAGAACATCCACAACATCGCCATCGAAGGCAACTTCGATGACTGCCAGGAAATGGTCAAGAACAGCTTCGCTGACCAGAGCTTCCTCAAAGGCACGCGCCTGGTCGCCGTAAACTCGATCAACTGGGCGCGGATCATGGCCCAGATCGTCTACTACTTCCACGCAGCCCTGCAGCTGGGCGGCCCGGCGCGTTCGGTGTCGTTCTCGGTGCCGACCGGCAACTTCGGCGACATCTTCGCCGGCTACCTGGCACGCAACATGGGCCTGCCGATCAACCAGTTGATCGTCGCCACCAACCGCAACGACATCCTGCACCGCTTCATGAGCGGCAACCAGTACGTCAAGGAAACCCTGCACGCCACATTGTCGCCGTCCATGGACATCATGGTGTCGTCGAACTTCGAACGCCTGCTGTTCGACATGCACGGCCGCAATGGCGCCGCCCTGGCTGGCCTGATGGACAGCTTCAAGCAAGGTGGCGGTTTCAGCGTCGAGCAAGAGCGCTGGACCGAAACCCGCAAGCTGTTCGACTCGCTGGCCGTGGACGACGCGCAGACCTGCGAAACCATCGCTGAGGTCTACGCCCAGACCGGCGAACTGCTGGACCCGCACACCGCTATCGGCGTGAAGGCCGCGCGCGAATGCCGTCGCAGCCTGGACATCCCGATGGTGATCCTCGGCACGGCTCACCCGGTTAAATTCCCTGAGGCGGTGGAAAAGGCGGGCGTAGGCAAGGCCCTGGAATTGCCGGAGCACTTGGCTGACCTGTTCGAACGCGAAGAGCGTTGCACGGTGTTGGCCAATGACTTGAAAGCTGTGCAGGCGTTTGTGAGCCAGCATGGCAATCGTGGTAAGCCGTTGTAAGGCTAACTGCGTAGGTAAAAACGCCGCTTTCCCTTCTTGGGTCAGCGGCGTTTTTTGTTTCTGGCAGGCCCGGCTGGCTGATCGTTATGAGAGTAGTTTTTGCGCCAGGGCCATTATTGTGCCGACAGCCGTAAACATGGCCAGGACGATGCCCACGGGGTACCCGAAATTCTCTCGGGTTATCTAGTGAGCTTCGGCGTTGAGTTTGCGTCGCTCGGCATAGATTCGTGATATGTCCGCGTGAATCTTCTCGAGTGCCGCCTGTTCTTTATCGTGTTCCAACATCTGATTATCCATCGTGATCAGGGCCTTTTTACATGCGCTCCTGCCCATAAGGCAGCGCTTACCGAGTATAGGATTCAGTCCTGGCCCGCGTGCCCGGCAACCCCCTAAAACCGCCGCCCATTACGTAAGCAGGTATATGCACCCGTTTTTTGCCTGTCATGTAGCAAGCGCATGCTGGTTCACGTCACTCCCCGACGGCCCATAAAGACGATAAAGCGAACTTTCCTACGTCATAACCAGTCACTTAGGATAGAGGCAGCTGCCGTTGAAACGATTGTTCCCGAACTATTGAGTGGTGATCGAGATGGAAAGTATCAGCCTATTGCTCGAAGAAGCACTGAGCCCTTATCAGGTGACATTGACCACCGCAGGTGTGCACGGCGAGTGCCTGGTGACCGTGAAGAACCCGGCCGGCGCCCTCGTTGTCGAGCGTGAAGTCGACCGCGCGCAATTGACTGATAAGCGCGCGCTGGTGGATGTGGTGGATTGCCTGCTACGCGACTTGAAAATCGCCGAAGGACGCCTCGAACCTTCGGTCATCGCAGCCCTGCGTAGCGCTGCTCAAACACGTGGCGTTGCCGCTGCATGAAGAAAAATTTAATCGTGGAAACTTCCTACGACATGGCCGGTCAGATTTTGTAACAGCAAGAGCAGACATTGTGCTCCGGTGTTTGTGGCTTGCTGTACTGGTCTTTGTAGGCCACGTTTAACCCCGAAGTGTCTCCCCACTCTTCGGGGTTTCTTTTGCCTGCGATTTGCCCTGCGAGTGCTCAGCGCTCGGGGGAATCCTGGAAAAAGCTCGGGTTGTCGCGCAAATACTGCTCACGCATGACCGGGTCCAGCCACGAAGCGTAGGATTGCTTTAGCTGCTCCTGCGGAATCTTGCGCAATACCTGATCGATCCGCGCGATAGCCTGGCGACCTTGAGGCGTGTCCGAGCAACCGATATGCGTACGCTGGTAAGGCGCTGAGCCCTTGATGGGGTAGAAGATCAGGTCTTCAGCGTTGATGCCCTGTTGAATGGCGTGATAGCGGATTTCAGGCCAATAACCCAGCACTGCTTCCAGCCGTCCAAGGCGCTGCATTTGCAGCAAGCTGCCAAGGGCGTCATTGCCGTAATGGAGCGCTAGCGTGGGTGGGCCGATATCCTTGAGCTGCTCATCGATCAATGGGCCATAGCTGCGCTCGGCGGTTGCGCCAATTCGCGCTTTATGGGAATCGAGAAAGGCCTGCAGGTCAAATTGCCCCTGGGCAACAAAGGGCGCCATTTTTGCTTGCTGGCTGCGTCGGATCGTTACCCCATTGCTCACCGCCGCGAATGCCTGGGCGGAAAACACAACGTACTTGGCACGCTCAGCTGTCCACAGCAGCGATGGGTCGCAGGTCAAGGACGCTGCCCGCAACATCTGGATGCCGCGGGCGCGGTTGACGTGCATCACTTTGTGGCGGTATTGCGGCAACCGTTCTCGGAGCACCGGCAGCAACTGATCCAGCGCCCCTTGGCCTTTTTGTGCCCCCTCGAAAATAGTCACTGGGGGCAAGTCGCGCAGCAGCCAGGTCAAGGTGTCCTGCGCGTGCGAGGTTGACGGCCATACGCCGAACATCGCGCCAAGCAGGCATAGATGAATGAACCAACGCGTGCGCGGGCGGGCCATCAGATCGCGCCGTCCTCACGCAAGCGGGCAATGGCGGCCGTGTCGTAGCCCAGCGCACTGAGCACCACGCTGTTGTGTTCACCCAGCTGCGGGCCGACCCACTCACAACTGCCCGGTGTGTCCGAGAGTTTGGGCACGATCCCCGGCATCTTGAAATCCTTGCCGTCCGGCAACTTAGCCTTCAGGAACATCTCCCGCGCCAGAAATTGCGGGTCGCCGAGCATGTCTTCGGCGCTGTAGATGCGACTCGCCGGTACCCCAGCCTTGTTGAGCTGCTCAACCACGTGCTCCAGCGATAGTGAGTTGACCCAGCGGTCGATCACCCCGTACAGCTCATCACGGCGGCTGTCGCGCCCGTCATTGCTGGCCAATACCGGGTCGTTGGCCAAGTCTTCGCGACCGATGGCACTCATGAAGCGCTTGAAGATTGCATCGCCATTGGCACCAATTTGCACATGCTTGCCATCAGCGCTGGTATGGATCGACGACGGTGTGATGCCGGGCATGATGTTGCCGGTGCGCTCGCGGATAAAGCCGAACACATCGAACTCCGGAATCATGCTTTCCATCATGGCAAAAATGGCTTCATACAGCGCCACATCCACCACCTGGCCAAGCCCGCCGTTGACCTCGCGATGACGCAGCGCCATCAACGCGCCGATCACTGCCCACAAGGCGGCAATCGAGTCGCCGATGGAAATCCCGGTGCGCACCGGCGGGCGGTCGTCGAAACCGGTGATATAGCGCAAGCCGCCCATGGACTCGCCCACTGCGCCGAACCCCGGTTGGTCTTTCATCGGCCCGGTCTGGCCAAAGCCCGAAAGGCGCACCATCACCAGCTTGGGGTTCAGTGCATGCAGGGTTTCCCAGCTCAAACCGAGTTTTTCCAGCACGCCGGGGCGAAAGTTTTCGATCAGGATGTCGGCGTCTGCCAACAGCTGTTTAAGGATCGCCAGGCCATCGGGATGCTTGAGGTTGAGTGTCAGCGACTTTTTGTTGCGCGCCTGCACAAACCACCACAGCGACGTGCCTTCATACAGCTTGCGCCATTTGCGCAGCGGGTCGCCGCCGTCCGGGGATTCGACCTTGATCACCTCGGCACCGAATTCGGCACAGATGCGTGACGCAAACGGGCCAGCGATCAGGGTGCCCAATTCGATGACTTTCAGGCCGGCAAGCGGTTTGGCATTAAACGACATGAGGATCCTTAGCAAGCGTGGGGCGTTGGTGTGCGGCCTTTTAACATAGCCTGCGGCCCAGGGATAAGGATGATACAGCGCAGTATTCGTTGATTGCTCTCGCCATCGGTTAGACTGGCCGCCTTTTCCTGTCTCTAGAAGCCCGTTCATGGCCCAGCCGTCCACGACCTACAAATTCGAACTCAACCTCACCGACCTCGATCGCTCGGTGTACGAGAGCGTCAAACAGACCATCGCCCGCCACCCGTCGGAAACCGAAGAACGCATGACCGTGCGCCTGCTGGCCTACGCCCTCTGGTACAACGAGCAACTGGCGTTTGGTCGTGGTTTGTCTGATGTGGACGAGCCCGCCCTGTGGGAAAAAAGCCTGGATGATCGCGTTCTGCACTGGATTGAAGTCGGCCAGCCTGACGCCGACCGCCTGACCTGGTGCTCGCGTCGCACCGAACGCACCAGCCTGCTGGCCTATGGCAGCTTGCGTGTGTGGGAAGGCAAAGTGGTGCCGGTGGCTAACAACCTGAAGAATGTCCACATTGCTGCCGTGCCACAGGAAGTCCTCGAGACCCTGGCCAAGGACATGCCGCGCGTCATCAAGTGGGACGTGATGATCAGCGAAGGCACGATTTTTGTGACCGATGATCGCGGCCAGCACGAAGTGCAACTGCAATGGCTGGTAGGCGAACGCGGTTGAAACTGCAGGGGCCGGCTTGCCTGCTCCCATATTTGATTCACAGCGTTTTCAACATCCCTGTTTAACCGTTGTATTAGAAGAGAAGCGCCCGTCACCCCATGCGTATCGATCCTCGCCCATTGCCCGCTGTCCTGCCGTTTCTCGGTGAATTGCCACCGCTGTTGACCCGTCTCTACGCCGCGCGCGGGGTGCAATCGGAAGCCGAACTGGACAAGAGCCTGGCGCGGTTGATTCCCTACCAGCAGCTCAAGGGGATTGATGCGGCTGTCGCGTTGCTGGTGACGGCCTTGGAGCAGCGCCAGCGCATCCTGATTGTCGGTGACTTCGACGCCGACGGCGCCACTGCCAGCACCGTGGGTACCCTGGGCCTGCGTTTGCTCGGGGCGGCGCATGTCGACTACCTGGTGCCCAACCGCTTTGAGTACGGCTACGGCCTGACCCCGGAAATCGTTGCGGTGGCGCTGCAGCGCGAGCCGCAGTTGCTGATCACGGTAGATAACGGGATTTCCAGCGTCGAAGGTGTAGCGGCGGCTAAGGCGGCGGGGTTGAAGGTGTTAGTCACCGACCACCACTTGCCGGGAGATGAATTGCCGGCGGCGGATGCCATCGTCAACCCCAACCAGCCGGGTTGTGAGTTTCCCAGCAAGGCGCTGGCCGGTGTCGGCGTGATTTTTTACGTGCTGATGGCCTTGCGTGCGCGTTTGCGCAGCTTGGGTTGGTATGACAACAAACCCCAGCCGAACATCGGCGAGTTACTCGACCTGGTGGCCTTGGGCAGTGTCGCCGACGTGGTGCCCCTGGACGCCAACAACCGCATTCTGGTCCATCAGGGCTTGGAGCGTATTCGCGCTGGTCGTGCGCGGCCGGGGATCAAGGCGATTCTTGAAGTTGCCAAGCGCGACCACGCCCGCATTACCTCCACCGATCTGGGTTTCATCCTCGGACCACGCCTGAACGCCGCCGGGCGCCTGGATGATATGAGCCTGGGCATCGAATGCCTGCTCACCACCGACTTCGCCGCCGCGCGGGAAATGGCCGCGCAACTGGATGGTATGAATCAGGACCGCAAATCCATCGAGCAGGGCATGCAACGCGAGGCGCTCGCCCAGCTCAAGGACTTGCCGGTGGAATCCATGCCTTACGGCTTGTGCCTGTTTGATCCGCAATGGCACCAAGGCGTCATCGGCATTTTGGCCTCGCGCATGAAAGAGCGGTATTTCCGCCCGACCATCGCCTTTGCCGACGCCGGTGATGGTCTGCTCAAGGGCTCAGGGCGCTCTGTGCAGGGTTTTCACATTCGTGATGCGCTGGCGGTCGTCGCGAGCCAGCATCCCAACCTGATCGCCAAATACGGCGGTCACGCGATGGCGGCCGGTCTGACTTTGCCCGAGGCGAATTTCCCACTGTTTGCCGAAGCCTTTGACGCTGAAGTGCGTCGGCAACTGCGCGAAGAAGACCTGACTGGCCGACTGCTGTCTGACGGTACGTTGGCAGTGGAAGAGTTTCACCTGGAGCTGGCGCGCGCATTGCGGCATGCCGGGCCGTGGGGGCAGCATTTTCCCGAGCCGCTGTTTCACGGTGTGTTTCAGTTGGTCGAGCAGCGCGTAGTGGGGGAGCGGCACCTGAAGGTGGTGCTCAAGAGCGAATGCGGGTCAGTGAAGCTTGATGGCATTGCGTTTGGTGTGGACCGTGAGGTCTGGCCGAACCCGACGGTGCGTTGGGTGGAGTTGGCCTACAAGCTGGACGTGAACGAGTTTCGTGGGCAGGAAACCGTGCAGTTGATGATTGCGCATATCGAACCGCGTTAGTTGTCCGACACGGCGCAAAATAAATGTAGGAGGGAGCAAGCTCCCTCCCACATTTTGCTTCATGTACAGCCTGGAGTTACTCGGCTTTATCCTTGGCCTGGTGCTTCACGATGATATCCACCAGCCGCTGTGCCAGTGCCGGGTAGTTTTCATCAAAGTGATGCCCGCCCGGCAGCTTCACCGCTTCGCCGACAGCGGTCTTGTCGGTGCAGCCACTCTCGTCGACTTCTTCGGCGCCGTAGATGCACACCACTTTATCAGCCGGCAACTTGGCCATTTCCGGGCCGGTCGCGGCTTCTTTGCCGGCGTTGCCCAGCCAACCTTCCACTTCGATTTCAAAGCTGCCGGTACGTGCGAATGCTAACAGGATGATCGCGTCGACACGCTGCTGCTCGTTTTCCGGCATGCGGTTGTAGATCGCCGGCAGTACATCCGCGCCGAATGAGTAGCCGGTCAGCACGAAGCGCTTGGTGCCCCATTTCTGCCGGTAGTGCTGCATCAGTTCGGTGAGGTCTTTGGCGCTCTGTTCCGGGGTCTTGTGCTGCCAGTAGTAGCGCAGGGTGTCGATGCCGACCACCGGGTAACCGATCTTGGCCATTTCACCGGCCACGTCGCGGTCCAGGTCACGCCAGCCACCGTCACCGGAGAGGAACAGGGTGACGGTGTCTTTGGCTTGGCCCGCCGGTACTTCCACCACAGGAATCGCCAGGCCGCCGTTGTCCGAACCGACCAACTGCTTGCGCAATTCGTTGTTCAGCACTTGCGGGTAGTGAATATCGTAGTCGCTGATGCTGGTAGTCGCGCGCGGGGTGTCGCGTACGAAACTCGCGCTTTCATCGTCAGGGTTGTTGTTCCAGGCCACCAGCCAGTTGCCATGGGCGGAGGTTTTCGGCAGCGGGTCCTTGCAACCTTCCTGTACCAGGGTGAAGCCGACGGAGATGGCGTTGGCTTTGTCATCGTTCTGTGTCGCCAACCAGCGCCAGGCGAGCGCGGCGCCAGGGCCGATGCCGCTGACCAAGGTCGCCGGGCCTTTAAGCTGGGCCAGGGCGCTTTGCAACGCCTGTTCCTGCAGCTTGCAGTCCTCTTTTGGCAGGATCACTTGAACAATCTGTGCCGCGCCGCCCTGGCTCAGGGCAACCAGCTGGCTGTCGGTCAGGGTTTCATCGGCCATCACGGCCACGGCCACACGGGCTTTTGCCGAGCCGTTAGGCGTCACACGGGTCATCACCGACCCGTCGGCCTGGGGCAGTTGCTCCACGGTCGGTTGCGGGGCAGGGCGGTTCCAGTACCAAAAGCCACCCGCCGCGATCAGCGCGAGCAGCACTACAAAGGCCAACACATACCGCCAGGAGCGTCGAATCATCAGCGTTTCACCAATCCAGTCAAGCCGCCCGCAATCAGGGCGGCGGTATCGGCCAGTGCCACCAGCGGATCAAGTCCTGCGGGCACGGCCATATAACGGGGTTCCCAGTCAGGCTGGAATTTGTCTTTGAAGCGGCGCAAACCTTGGAAGTTATACAGTTGCTCGCCACGGCGGAACACCATTGAGCCCAGGCGTTGGGTCAATGGAGCACCACGGCGGGGTTGCAAGCCCGACAATGGCACCATGCCGAGGCTGAAGCGGGCGTAGTCATGGTTCTTATAATGTTGAATCAGGCCAACCATCATGAATTCCATGGTCAGCTTCGGCGCGTCCGGGTGCGCACGCATCAGGTCGAGACTGGCCAGGTCGTGGTTGTAAGTCTCGAGCAAGTTGGCGAAGGCCACCGGTCGCCCTTCGAAGCGAATGATCGCGATGCGAAAGTGCTTGAGGTAGTCGTCGCTGAAACGGCCCAGGGAGAAGCCCT
Organism: Pseudomonas antarctica; assembly: GCF_900624995.1. Lineage (GTDB taxonomy): Bacteria > Pseudomonadota > Gammaproteobacteria > Pseudomonadales > Pseudomonadaceae > Aquipseudomonas > Aquipseudomonas antarctica. The sequence goes on along the minus strand of NZ_UYXQ01000004.1, from coordinate 129,509 downwards.
TTTCCCGCACGTTCTTGCCGGTCAGCCAGGCGTCGGAGATGACTTTGAGTTCATCCATCGGCGCCTGGCCCGGGTCGAAGATTTCCAGGGACAAACCGTCCCGGGTGCCACGGTTCCAGGTGTAGCGCAAATCCTTCATCTCTTTGCCCTTGGCTTCCAGGTCAAAGCGTTTCAGGTCAACGCGGGCTTCTTCGCCGAGTTTGATCGCGGTGAGGCCGATGTCCATGTAGTACGGCAGGTTCTCGGCGCGTACCTGGTAGAACACTGGGCGGGCGTGATGGATGTCACACAGGTCACGGAACTGCCAGATCATCTCGGCGCGCGGTTGGGTCGGACCGATCGGGTCATACAAGGCCACCAGGCTGCGCCCGCGACGGGCGTACATCAGGAAGGCTTCATCGTTAGGGTGGAACAGCAGCGCCTTGTCGCCGGTCAGCGCCAGGCCTCCGTCGGGTTGCGACGAGGCCATCAGGATCTTGGTGGCGCGTTCCAGTTCATCCGGGGTCGGCAGGTGGATCACCGGGCGCGCGGTGCGCAGCAGCCAGGTCAACGACACGATCACCAGCAGCACCGCCGCACCCAGCAACGAGCGCAGGCCGCGTGGGGCGTTGGCGTCCAAGGTGAACTGCCACCACAGTTGATGGCTGTAGGGCACGTCTTGGTAGGCAAACAGCAGCAGCCAGATGGACGCGCCCAACACGCAGACGCTGGCCACCAGGTACAGCGGCGAGAACGGCAGCTCGGTCAGGCGGCTGGCGCGGTAGAACGAGCGCCGGAAGATCGCCAGCAACACGGCGGTCATGGTCATCAGGCTGGCTTCTTCCCAGTCGAAGCCTTTAAGCAGCGAGAGCAGGGCGCCGGTCAGCAGCAACACCATGGTCAGCATCCACGCCGCCGACAAGCGCCGGCGCAAACCCTGGGCGAGCAACAGGCACAGTACGCCGATCAGGCTGGCACCAAAGTGCGAAGCGTCAATCAGGCGGTGAGGAATCAGGAAGCCGATGTTTTCCAGGCGTGAGTCGATTTCCGGTGTTGCGCCGGAAAACAGCAGGACCACGCCGGACAAAAAAACCAGTACGGCCAGCACGGGTGCGGCCAGGCCGGAAGCAACCCGCAGGCTTTGCTGTGTCTGGAACAGACGCTGAGCTTCGTTGACCAGCAGGAACACACAGGCGATCAGCAGCGGCAGCACCACATAGATCATGCGATACAGCAACAAGGCGGCGGCCAATGGTGCGGCGCCGAGCTTATCGGCGAATGCAGCGAGCAGAATCGCTTCGAACACACCCACACCGCCCGGCACATGGCTGAGCACACCAGCAGCCAGGGCCAGCAGGTACACCAGCAGGAAGGGGGCAAATGGCGGCGCTTCGGGCAGCAACATATAGAGGACGGTGGCGGCAGCGGCCACGTCCAGCGCGGTAATGATCAGTTGCAGGAACGTCAGACGCCGGCCTGGCAGGCGCAGGGTACGGCGCCCGGCTTTGACCAGCAGGTTGTCCGGGTAGGGTTGTTCCGGCAGGCGACGGCGATAAATACCGATGCACAGCGCGGCCGACAACAGCAGCACCGCACCGGCAATACCGCCGAGCAAACCTTGCGACAAATGCAGGTAAGTCGAGGCCGCCGGCAAGTTGCTCAGCGTGGCCAGTGCAGCCAACGGTGGCAGCGCCGTACCCAGGGCCAGGCTGGCGAACACGGTCATGTGGGCAACGTCTGAAGCCCCGATCCCATTGCGTGCATATAAACGGTAACGCACCGAACCGCCCGAGAGCATCGACAGGCCGATGGCGTTGCCGATGGCAAAGGCAGTGAAACCACCCAGGGCCAGTGTTTTGGCGGGTAACTTCACCCCTGCATAACGTGCGCCGGAGAATTCATAGCCTAATAGAATGATGAAACCGGCGACCGCCGCGGCGAACGCACCCAGCAGGGCTGGCTTTGGCACTTCCAGGATCGAGTCGTGGAGGGCGTACAGGTCCAGCTCCAGCAGCAGATGCCGGCAGGCGATGAGGGCGATTGCGAACAGCAACAGGGTAACGGCCAGCCCGATGGGTTGACGGTATTTGCTCAACAGATCCAGCCAGCGCAAACGGCTGGGTGTGATCGGTTGTGTCGCTGTGACGGTGTCTTGTGGTTCAGACGAGTTGGCGCGCATCAATCACCTCGTGGATTGTGCGCGACAGGATGGAGGTATCCAGCCAAGTTACCAATCCCTATGGACAAAATAATTACAAATATTAACGCTTATCGCCGGGGGCGGCGACTGCGGCCATTGGTCGTAGAGGGTAGCGCTTGAGCGTTGAGCATAGCGTGCAAAGACATGGACTCAACAAACCGCATAGGGTTTCATGAAAGATGCCATGCCATTGTTTCAGAAGAACTTTTTCATCGGATACAAAAAAGGCCACTCTTTCGAGTAGCCTTTTTTGATGTTTGGTTGCGGGAGCCGGATTTGAACCGACGACCTTCGGGTTATGAGCCCGACGAGCTACCAGACTGCTCCATCCCGCGTCTGTGGGCGGCATTCTACAGCCCAGCGGCGAGGTGTCAACCGTTAATCGGCCGATGGGTCAAATAAGTGTGAATTAGTTGCTCAGGCGACCTAAGTTCTCGTTTGGAAACGGTTTTGTAGTGAATGGGCTTGTCGAATCGTCGCACCGCCCGCGACGGGTTGCGGAGCAGCCCGTAGTGAAGTTCACGCGCTCTGGTCTTTAGAAAATAGACGCGCACAAAAAAGGCCACTCTTTCGAGTAGCCTTTTTTGATGTTTGGTTGCGGGAGCCGGATTTGAACCGACGACCTTCGGGTTATGAGCCCGACGAGCTACCAGACTGCTCCATCCCGCGTCTGTGTGTCGGCATTCTACAGAGGAACGCAGGTGTGTCAACCTGTGAATCGAAGAAAAGCGCTTGTGGTTCAATCGGTTAGGTCTGAAAGACGGCTCTTGAAGGGGCTCTGGCCCAGTCGGGCCGAGGGTTTCGGCTCTATTGGCAGCCTGATTTCGATTGAGAAAATAAATTCACCTTGGAAATTTCCTACCGTTGAAGCGGAAGAATCAAACTACTGGTGCTATATACAGGGGTGAGTGCGATACTGGCCGCCCGTATGATTACACCCTCTGTTTATATGACGCAGCGCAAAATCATCCACGTCGACTGTGATTGCTTCTACGCCGCCATCGAGATGCGCGACGACCCGAGCCTGGCACAAAAGCCTCTTGCGGTCGGCGGCTCGGCGGACAGAAGAGGGGTGATCGCCACCTGCAACTATGAGGCGCGGGCGTATGGCGTGCGTTCGGCCATGTCGTCACGCCACGCCTTGAAGCTGTGCCCGGACCTGACCATCGTCAAGCCGCGCATGGATGCTTATAAGGACGCGTCGAAGGAAATACAGACGATCTTTCGTGATTACACTGACCTGATCGAGCCGCTGTCGTTGGATGAAGCCTATCTGGATGTCTCGGATAGCCCGCATTTTGGCGGCAGTGCCACGCGTATCGCCCAAGACATTCGTCGTCGGGTCTCCAACCAGTTGCACATCACCGTGTCCGCCGGTGTGGCGCCGAACAAGTTTTTGGCCAAAATCGCCAGCGACTGGAAAAAACCCAATGGTTTGTTTGTGATCACTCCGGACCAGGTCGAAGACTTCGTGTCGCAGTTGCCGGTGAACAAATTGCACGGTGTCGGCAAGGTCACCGCCGACAAGCTGGCGCGCCTAGGCATTGAGGATTGCCTGCAATTGCGTGAGTGGAACAAGCTGGCGCTGGTGCGTGAGTTTGGCAGCTTCGGCGAGCGGCTCTGGAGCCTGGCCCGTGGGATTGATGATCGCGTGGTGCAGAACGACAGTCGCCGGCAATCCATTAGTGTAGAAAACACCTACGACGTGGATCTGCCGGATCTCTCAAGTTGTTTGGCAAAACTGCCCGAACTGATGGAAACCCTGGCCGGGCGTATGGCGCGCATCGACAGCAGCTATCGGGCGGGCAAGCCGTTCGTCAAAGTGAAGTTTCATGACTTTACCCAGACCACCTTGGAGCAAGCCGGGGCAGGGCGGGATCTGGAGAGTTATCAACAGCTGTTGACCCAGGCGTTCAATCGCGGTGGTAAACCGGTGCGGTTGCTGGGGATTGGGGTGAGGTTGCTCGACCTAAGCAGCGGTAATGAACAGCTCGAGTTCTCCTGGTAGAAACCCAAAACCAACTGTGGGCGCTGGCTTGCCTGCGATAGCGGCCTAACAGTCAACATTGGGGTTGAATGTCGGCCCGTCATCGCAGGCAAGCCAGCGCCCACAGGTGTATTTCGGTGTTCTCGGGAATTCAGCGAGCCCCAGGATCGGCCACCAACCGCCCCGCATCCTTGGTCAGCGCCTGCAGAAACTCCTGCTGCAACTCGGGATCATTGCGGGTCAGTTCGATCAGGCTTTGTTCCAGTTCACTGGCTTCTTCCTCCAGGCCCAGCGCCGACAGACGCTTGACCCGGTGTACCCATTGGTTGACCTCATCGTCCTCCAGATCGTCGTAGATCAGGTCATGGGCTTCCAGCAGCTTGCCGCGCAGGGTGTTGCTGATCGCCAGAGTCGAGTCCGAATGCACGTCGTCTTGACCATCTTCCACGCTGATCTTCAAGGTCGTGATGCGGTTCAAGTCCTGCTCGGCGAACGGGCTGTCCAACAGGTTCAGGCGCAGTACGCCATTGCGGTCGGTGGTCAGCTCGTGGGTTTGCTTGCCGGCGGTGACCTGTACCGGGCGTTCGCTCCAGGGCAGGCTCGAATACTCCGTGCGTTTGTCGCGCTGGACTTCATCGATCCCCGCCAGGTTCTGTTGCGCACGGCCGTGGGATTGTACGTTCATGAACGGGTTAATGCCGTCCACGCCGTAGCTCAGCCAGTCGCGGGTCATGCTGGTGGGCAGGTTGCCGAGGGCAAAGATATTCGCCACGTTGGCACCCGCGCCCGCTACCAATGCGACCGCGCCCAGTGGCATCTCGTAGAGTTTGCGCCAGGGTTGGTAAGGGGTGTAGCGATCGTAACGGCGGGTGACTTCGAATTCGGTGACCTCAAAGGTCTTTTGCTCGTGAATGCGAACCCGGCGTTGCGGCAGTTCCAGCACTTTGGGTTCGCCTACATCGATCTGCAGGCTGTGGTCGAGCAACTTACGCTCGATCCGCTCCTCGTGCTCACTGCGTTGCGACATCTGGTTGGCGCAGCCGCTGACCAGCAGGGCGCCGCACAAGGCGGCGCCCCCCAGGGCTCTGGTGTTTCGCTTGAACATGACTTCTCTTGATCTGGTTTTCAGCGACGAATACGCGCCTGAAGGAAAGACAGCACGTCAGCCACCGGCAACGGTTGGGCTTCGGCTTCGGTCCGGCTCTTGTATTCCAGATTGCCATCGGCCAGGCCGCGGTCACTGACCACGATCCGGTGCGGGATGCCAATCAGCTCCATGTCGGCGAACTTGATGCCCGGGCTGGTTTTCTTGTCCCGGTCATCCAGCAACACTTCAAAACCGGCAGCCGTCAGTTCGGCATACAGTTTGTCGGTGGCTTCGCGTACTTGCTCGGTTTCGTAGCGCAGTGGTACCAAGGCCACTTGGAACGGCGCCAGGGCGTCACTCCAGATGATGCCTTTTTCGTCGTTGTTCTGCTCGATGGCAGCTGCCACCACGCGGGACACGCCAATGCCGTAGCAGCCCATGTCCAGGGTGATCGGCTTGCCGTTCTCGCCCAGCACTTCGCACTTCATCGCCTTGCTGTACTTGTTGCCCAACTGGAAGATGTGCCCGACTTCGATGCCGCGCTTGATTTCCAGGGTGCCCTTGCCATCCGGGCTTGGGTCGCCGGCCACTACATTACGCAGGTCGGCCACGGTTGGAACCGGCAGGTCACGCTCCCAGTTCACGCCAAAGTAGTGCTTGTCGTCGATGTTGGCGCCGATACCGAAGTCGCTCATCAGCTCGACCGAACGGTCGATGATGATCGGCAGCGGCAGGTTCAGCGGGCCGAGCGAACCGGCACCGGCGCCAATGGCGTCGCGCAGTTCGGCATCGCTGGCCATGACCAACGGGCTGGCCACGCCAGGTTGCTGGGCAGCCTTGATTTCGTTGAGCTCGTGGTCGCCACGGATCACCAGGGCGATCAGCTTGCCTTCTTCTTCGGCGCGCACGATCAGGGTCTTGATGGTCTTTTCAATCGGCAGATTGAATTTTTCCACCAGGGCCGCGATGGTCTTGGTGTCCGGTGTGTCCACCAGGCGCAGCGCTTCGGCCGGTGCTGGGCGGGAAGTCTCGCGTGGCACAGCTTCGGCTTTCTCAATGTTCGCCGCGTAGTCGGAACCGTTGCTGAACACGATATCGTCTTCGCCGGAGTCGGCCAGCACGTGGAATTCGTGGGAGCCGGCACCGCCGATGGAGCCGTTGTCCGCTTCAACCGGGCGGAATTTCAGGCCCAGGCGCGTGAACACGTTGCAGTAGGCCTGGTGCATACGGTCGTAGGTGGCCTGCAACGAGGCTTGGTCAGCGTGGAACGAATAGGCGTCCTTCATGATGAATTCGCGGCCGCGCATCAAACCGAAGCGTGGGCGGATTTCGTCACGGAATTTGGTCTGAATCTGATACAGGTTCAGCGGCAGCTGTTTGTAGCTGCTCAGCTCGTTGCGCATCAGGTCGGTGATCACTTCTTCATGCGTCGGGCCGGCGCAGAAATCGCGGCCATGACGGTCCTTGAAGCGCAGCAACTCAGGGCCGTACTCTTCCCAGCGCCCGGATTCCTGCCACAGCTCGGCCGGTTGGGTGCTCGGCATCAATACTTCCAGAGAGCCGGCGGCGTTCATCTCTTCGCGAACGATCGCTTCGACCTTGCGCATCACCTTCAAGCCCATGGGCAGCCAGGTGTACAGGCCGGAGGCCAGTTTGCGGATCATACCGGCGCGCAGCATCAGCTGATGGCTGATCACAACCGCGTCGGAAGGCGTTTCTTTCTGTGTGGCGAGCAAATATTGACTGGTACGCATGGTAGGCCGTTGTCGGTTGCTTGGACTTGAAATGACTTTGGATTGTACGGGCGCAAACTGCTGGAGTACAGGTATCAGAATGCAGAGGGGGCTGTGGGTGCTAGCTCGCGAAGGCGGTGTATCAGTGATGCATGTAGCAACTGAGACTGCGCCTTCGCGAGCAAGCCCACGCCCACATTGACTGAGGTGTGTCAGTCCTCGGTGGGAGGGGTCAATCTAGCCCGTCGATTTTCCTGAAACCAATGCAGCGCAATCAGGAACAGCGTCGGCACACCCAGCAAGCAGGTGATCATAAAGAAGTTGTGATACCCGAACTTCTCCACCATCACCCCCGAATACCCGCCGATCAAGCGCGGCAGCAACAGCATGATCGAGCTGAGCAGGGCGTATTGGGTGGCGGAGAACTTGAGGTTGGTCAGGCTCGACAGGTAGGCAACGAACGCTGACGTGGCCAGGCCAGAGCTGAAGTTGTCCAGCGAGATGGTGAAGATCAGCATCTGCAGGTCGGGGCCCATGTCGGCGAGCATCACGAACAGCAGGTTAGTGGCGGCCGAGGCGATACCGCCGATAAACAGGATCGGCAGAATCCCGAAACGTACGATCAGCAGGCCGCCCATACCGGCGCCGAGCAGGGTCATGATCAGGCCGAAGATCTTGCTGACTCCGGCAATCTGGTCTTTGGTAAAGCCTTGGTCGATATAGAACACGTTGGCCATCACGCCCATTACCGTGTCGGACATGCGATAGGTCGCAATCAGCCCGAGCAGCAGCAACGCCTGCCAGCGGTAGCGCAGGATAAAGTCGTTGACCGGCGTCAGCACCGGTGCCAGCCCCCGGCGACCCATGGTCGACAGGCACAGTGCGGTGAGGATGATATAGAGGATGGCGCGCAGGAACGCGCGGTCTTCCATCAACAGCTCCCACAGGCTTACGCCGTGGAACAGCACGCTGGCGAAATCGGTGTTGTACAACTGGGTGAACATCGCCGGGACCGACACCAGCAGCACGATCAGCACAAATACAGAAACTAGCTGATGCGCGAAGCTGTAGCGGCCGGCCTGCAACTGGGTGCGCAGTGGCACATTGGGCTCGCGCATGAAGAAGGTGGTCAGCAGCGCCGGGATCATCAGCAAGCCGAACAGCACGTAAGTGCCGGTCCACGCTGAGTGTTTATAGTTGAAGCCGGTGGAGCCGAAGCCTTCGGCGAAAAACAGTGCCCCGGCTGTGGCCAGCAGGGCGGCGATGCGATAACCGGACATATAGCTGGCGGCCAGCGCAGCCTGGCGGCTATCGTCGGCGATTTCCAGGCGGTAGGCATCCACCGCGATGTCTTGGGTGGCCGACGCGAAGGCGACGATTACGGCAATGGCGATCAGCCAGGACAGGTGTTTTTGCGGGTCGCAAAAGCCCATGCCGATCAACCCGAGGATCACCAGCGTCTGGGCAAGTACCAGCCAGGAACGACGACGTCCGAGTTTACCGAGCAGCGGTAAGCGCCATTGGTCGAGCAGCGGCGACCAGACCCATTTGAAGGCGTAGGCCAAGCCGATCAGGCTCGCATAACCGATGGTCTCGCGGGCCACACCGGCCTCGCGCAACCACACGGAAAGCGTCGAGAACACCAGCATGTAAGGCAAGCCGGCGGCGAAACCGAGCAACAACAACACTAACGTCGAGGGGCTGGCATAGGCGGCGAGCGCGGCGCGCCAGGTTTTACGGGGCATGGGCTGGAGTCTGCCTCAGATTTGCGGAAACAAAGCGCGCACTCTAACCGCTGTGCTCTACCGGGCGCCAGCCATGACGCTGAATATCAACGCGATTGTTCAGGATACTGACACCTTCGCTGCGTAAACGCGCACGTTGCTCGTCGCCTGAGGCACTGCCCACCGGCAAACTTATCCGACCACCGGCGCCCAGCACCCGATGCCAGGGTAGCCGGGTGTCGTCGGGCAACTGGCTCAGCGTGCGCCCGACCCAGCGGGCAGCGCGGCCCAGCCCGGCCAGGTGCGCCAATTCGCCGTAGCTCACCACGCAGCCTTCGGGCACTTGCGCCAAGGTCAGGTACAACGACGTGCGGCGCATTTCGGCCAGGCTTTGGGGGATATCGGCGGGTTGATTCACTGTGGGCATCGTCAGGGTCTTTGTAAGAAACGTCTGTAATCATGCTGTTGAGAATTGAACTCAACATAAATCCTTGAGTCAGTCCTAGCTATCTAACACGATAACGCCCCCCTTTCGCCAACCTTGAGCCCCGAATACGCTTATGTTGTCCAGAACCCTGCTGTGCCTTGCTGTTTTCAGCGCCTCCACGCCCCTGCTCGCCGACACCGTCTGGTTGAAAAACGGTGACCGCCTGACCGGCAAGATCAAAGTCTTCGACGGTGGCAAGTTGCTGATTCAGACCAACTACGCAGGGGCAATCCCGGTGGACTGGAAACAGGTGAAAACCCTGGAAAGCGATCAGGAACTGCTGGTCAAGCAGGACGCCTACACCGGCGAGAAGGCCAAATCCTTGAAAGCGGCGGAGGACGGCAAGGTGGTGCTTGCCAATGGCGAGGCGCCGAAGACAGTTGAGTTGGCAAGCATCCAGCAAATCATCAAGCCCAAACCTGTGATCGAAGACTTGGTGTGGAAGGGCAATGTCGACCTGGCACTCGACTACAAGCGTGCCGACAAAGACACCAACGACTACGACATCGACTTCAAGACCACCGCCCGTCATGGTCAGTGGCGCCATACCGGCCAGGGCGAATACAACCGCGAGTTCCAGGACGACGTCACCACCACCGACAACTGGGCGTTGGAATATGACCTGGACCGCTTCATCACCGAGCATTGGTACTGGCAGGGCCGTCTGACCTACAAGCGTGACAAGGTTGAAGACTTGTCCCGCCAGCGCACCGTCGGTACCGGCCCGGGTTACCAATTCTGGGATGATGAGCTGGGTGCGTTCTCCCTCGGCTCGTTGGTAAACCGCACCGATTATGAATATGAAAACGGCCGTAAGACCAACTTCTATTCCCTGGCCATGAAGTGGAACTACAACCGCTACCTCGTAGGCAAGACCGTGGAGTTTTTCACCAACGGCGAGGTGGGTAAGCCGCTCTCCGGGCCGTCCGAATACTCCTTGGATGCGGAAATGGGCCTGCGTTACAAAGTCACCGAATGGGCTTCGCTTAACCTCAAGGCTGAGCGCGACATCATCAGTGGCGAATCGCAAAGCAGCTTGAGCAAGACCCGTTACACCGCAGGGTTTGGCGTGGCCTGGTAAGAGCACTCTGGCAACCTGCGCGGATATTGATTACCTTGTGTTGAGATCCATTCCCATACGCTATGGGCGGCGGAATACCCGAGGAGTCATACGTTGAGCGCGCACGTTGCCAAGAACGCCCGAGAGCTGTTGCTCAAGGAATACCGTGGGGCTCTCTCCACATTGTCCAAAGCCATGCCCGGGTTTCCCTTTGGCTCCGTCGTGCCGTACTGCCTCGACGAACAGGGCCGCCCGCTGATCCTGATCAGCCGCATTGCCCAGCACACCCATAACCTGCAAAAAGACCCCAAGTGTTCGCTGCTGGTGGGTGAGCGCGAGGCCGACGATGTGCAGGCAGTGGGGCGCCTGACCTACTTGGCCGAAGCCGAGAAGCTCGAAGACGCCGCTGCCATTGAAGCGGCCGCCGAGCGTTATTACCGCTACTTCCCCGATTCGGCCAACTACCACAAAGCCCACGATTTCGACTTTTGGGTGCTCAAGCCGGTACGTCACCGCTATATAGGTGGGTTTGGCGCGATTCATTGGGTCGACCAACTGACCTTGGCCAACCCGTTCTCGGGCAAGGCTGAGCGCAGCATGATCGAGCACATGAACAGCGATCACACCCAGGCCATCGCGCATTACGTCGACCTGGCCGGTTTGCCGATCACCGAGCCTGCGCAATTGGCCGGCATCGACAGCGAAGGCATGCACCTGCGCATTGGCCAATCCTTGCATTGGTTGCCTTTCGCGGAGCCTTGCAATAATCCGACACAAGTACGCGAAGCCCTGGTTTCATTGGCTCATGCTGAGGTATGGCCGAAAAAAGAGCCTGCCAGCGCTTGAATTCACGAAACGGCGACGTCATCTAAGGTGGACTGGCAAGGCATTCTTGCGTTGAGGAACCATTTGATGCGCCCTTTTTTATTGCTCTTTCTGCTATTCCCGGTGTTGGAGCTGTTCGTATTCGTTCAAGTCAGCGGTGCGATCGGGTTTTTCCCGGCACTGTTACTGATCATTCTCGGCTCGATGCTCGGCATTCTGGTGCTGCGCGTCGCCGGCCTGGCGACGGCGTTGCGTGCTCGTGAAAGCTTGAACCGCGGCGAACTCCCAGCCCAGACCATGCTTGAAGGCCTGATGATGGCCTTGGCTGGTGGCCTTTTGATCCTGCCGGGTTTCATCAGCGACGTGGTCGGCTTGGTCATGCTGCTGCCGTTTACCCGCAAGCTGCTGGCCGGCAAGATGCGCCAGCGCGCCGAGGAGGCGGCGATTCGCCAACGTGCGTTCGCCGATGACCTGCAACCCCGTGGTGGCCCGGCCCCACGCCAGCCGTTGGGGCGTGAAGGGGATGTGCTCGAAGGCGAGTTCGAACACCGCGACAGCAAATAACCGCTATATGGGCACGGCACCTTCGGGTGCCGTGTTGCTTTTGGTCGCCAGCAGACACAAAAAATTTCCGCTGCGGCCCCTTGTAATAAGCTTATGCGCCCTTATGTAACGGTCACCGCAAGGTTTCTGGTGGCGACATCAGACAGACTTCCGCGACTTGCTTGGCGAGGCGCGACCGGCACAGCCGGAATACAACCCGCCGGTACCGATACCGGCCGATGCAAAACACAATTAGGAGAGATCGACAATGAGCAAGCTTCGTCCTCTGCACGACCGCGTCGTAATCCGTCGCAGCGAAGAAGAAAAGAAAACCGCTGGCGGTATCGTTCTGCCAGGTTCGGCTGCTGAAAAAGCCAACCACGGTGTGATCATCGCTGCTGGCCCAGGCAAGGCTCTGGAAAACGGTGAAGTACGTGCGCTGGCTGTGAAAGTGGGTGACAAGGTTGTTTTCGGCCCTTACTCCGGCAGCAACACTGTGAAAATCGACGGCGAAGACCTGCTGGTAATGAGCGAGAACGAAATTCTCGCCGTTCTGGAAGACTGATTCCCCGCGCATTTTCCCGTTACTACAAAGTATTTAAGGAATATCGATCATGGCTGCTAAAGAAGTTAAATTCGGCGATTCCGCCCGCAAAAAAATGCTCACCGGTGTCAACGTCCTGGCTGACGCAGTAAAAGCGACCCTGGGCCCTAAAGGCCGTAACGTGATCATCGAGAAGAGCTTCGGCGCTCCGACCATCACCAAGGACGGCGTTTCCGTCGCTAAAGAAATCGAGCTGAAAGATCGCTTCGAGAACATGGGCGCGCAGCTGGTCAAAGACGTTGCCTCCCGTGCCAACGATGACGCAGGCGACGGCACCACCACTGCTACCGTTCTGGCTCAGGCCATCGTCAACGAAGGCTACAAAGCCGTCGCTGCCGGCATGAACCCGATGGACCTCAAGCGCGGCATCGACAAGGCGACCATCGCCGTTGTCGCTGAGCTGAAAAACCTGTCCAAGCCATGCGCTGACACCAAGGCTATCGCTCAGGTAGGCACCATCTCCGCCAACTCCGACAGCTCCATCGGCGACATCATTGCCGAAGCCATGGAAAAAGTCGGCAAAGAAGGCGTGATCACCGTTGAAGAAGGCACTGGCCTGGAAAACGAACTGTCGGTTGTAGAAGGCATGCAGTTCGACCGTGGCTACCTGTCCCCGTACTTCGTTAACAAGCCAGAGACTATGGTTGCCGAGCTGGACAGCCCGCTGATCCTGCTGGTCGACAAAAAGATCTCCAACATCCGCGAAATGCTGCCAGTACTGGAAGCCGTTGCCAAAGCCGGCCGCCCACTGCTGATCGTTTCCGAAGACGTTGAAGGCGAAGCCCTGGCGACGCTGGTTGTGAACAACATGCGTGGCATCGTTAAAGTTGCAGCCGTGAAGGCTCCAGGCTTCGGCGACCGTCGCAAGGCCATGCTGCAGGACATCGCCGTGCTGACCGGCGGTACCGTTATCTCCGAAGAGATCGGCCTGAGCCTGGAAAGCGCTACCCTGGAAAACCTGGGCAGCGCCAAGCGCGTGACCATTTCCAAGGAAAACACCATCATCGTTGACGGTGCTGGCGTAGAACAGGACATCCAGGCACGCATCACTCAGATCCGTGCTCAGGTGGCTGAAACTTCCTCGGACTACGACCGTGAAAAACTGCAAGAGCGCCTGGCCAAGCTGTCCGGCGGCGTTGCAGTGATCAAGGTTGGCGCTGGTTCCGAAGTTGAAATGAAAGAAAAGAAAGCCCGCGTTGAAGACGCCCTGCACGCAACCCGTGCAGCCGTTGAAGAAGGCGTGGTACCTGGCGGTGGCGTTGCGCTGATCCGTGCCCTGGAAGCTTTGGTTGATCTCAAAGGCGACAACGCTGACCAGAACGTCGGTATCGCTGTACTGCGTCGCGCTGTTGAAGCACCGCTGCGTCAGATCGCTGCCAACTCCGGCGACGAGCCAAGCGTTGTGGTCAACGAAGTCAAGAACGGCAAAGGTAACTACGGTTACAACGCCGCAACTGGCGTCTACGGCGACATGATCGAAATGGGCATCCTGGACCCTACCAAGGTGACTCGTTCCGCATTGCAAGCAGCGGCCTCCATCGGCGGTCTGATCCTGACCACCGAAGCGGCGATCGCTGAGGCACCGACTGAAGGCGGCTCGGCTGGCGGCGGTATGCCAGACATGGGCGGTATGGGCGGCATGGGTGGTATGGGCGGCATGATGTAAGCCAGCCTTACCCAGCACCTGAAAAACCCCGCCTGCAGTGATGCAGGCGGGGTTTTTTTATGCGCCGCCGATGAGTCAGCCGATAGAGCGTCGGCGCAACAGCCTCTTGAAAGTCATGCCGCGTGCCAGGGTCAATTGGGCATTCGACACCAGTGCCAAGGGTTGCGATGCAGCAGCTTCGTAGAATGGGTGAGCGACAGGCAGGTGCGCGAGTTTTTCAGCGGCGGTGGCTCTGGGCCTCCTCCGGCGCTCGGCTGGCACCACCGAGCCCTGCGTGCTTGGGGGCCAGGTATTGGCACTTGGGTTTTTGTCTGGTGCCCGTTGCGATGGCGGGTGTGTGATCGCCTTACCGGGCAAGAGTGAGCCGGTGATGATGCATAACGACAGCATCAGTGTGAACACATGCTTTTTGGGGGGACGCATGAACGGGCTCTCCAACCTGGGGTTCAGGCGGCAGAGAGTACGAGCAATGGCCGCGCCTCGCTGTCACAGGCTGTAACACGCTTTCTACAGCGGGCGCAGCGGCAACACCAACGACAGGCGTGCACCGCCCAGCGGGCTGCGGGCTGCCGACAATTCGCCGCAGTGCCACTGGGTCGCACGTTTGGCCAGCGCCAGGCCGAGGCCGAAGCCGCCGGGTGCATCGCCGCCCATGGCCAGGCGTACAAAGGGCTCGAACATCTTTTCGCGGTTCTCGGCCAAGATGCCGGGGCCGTCGTCGTCTACATGCAACACCAGGTGGTGTTGGCCATGGTAGGTGGCACTCACGCACACCTGATCGCGGGCATAGGTGATGGCGTTGCTCAACAGGTTGCGCACGATCAGGTGCAGCAAGGCGCGGTCGCCGATCAGTTCAAGGTGGGCTGGCTCGGTTTCCAGGCTCAGCCGGCGATGGTGCCCGTCGAGCAGGGCAAACTCCTGGTGCAGCCAGTCACACAGGTTGATCGGTTCATGCTGCAAATCGCTCGGCGCACCGGCAAGGCGCGCAAACGCCAGGCTGGCACGCACCAAGGCTTCGAGCTCTTCGACATCGGTGAGCAAGCGTTCCTGCAGGCGGGTGCGGGTGAGCGGGTCTTCGCTTTTGCCCAGCAGCGATAAGGCAAAGCGCATGCGCGCCAGGGGCGTGCGCAGTTCGTGGGATACGGCCTGAGAGACTTCGCGATGGCGCTCGCTCATGGCGCTGATCTCTCGCGCATGTTGTTGCAACGTCAGCAGCAACGGCGTCCATTCCTTGCTCATGGCGGGCAACATCACGTTCGGGCTGCGCGCAAGGGTGCCCAGGCAGGTCTTGAGCGTGTTCAGCTCGGCGTTGCGTCGCCGATGTACACGTAAACCCACCCCGAGCAGTAGCAGGACCGGCAAGCCTGCGACGCAGGCGGTGATCCAGAAAACCGGAAATTTCAGCAGGTCCTTGACCTCGGCGCTTCCCCACATGGGGCCGAATCGGATCACGGTATCGTCGTCAAGCGGGAAGTAGCTGATGTCTTCGTCGCTGTTCAGCGCCGGTTGTTGATGCTCCAGCATGACCATGGCTTCCGGCGGCAGCTCGACGTCGTCCAGCGTGATCAAATTCACCGGGTACTGAAAGTGCGCGCGCAGCATGTCCATCCGCGCTTCCCGTTGGTCGGCGGGCAAGCCTTTGAGCTGTTCGGCCACCAGATAACCTGGCCCGGCCATCAGGCGCAAGAAGCTGTCTTCACCGACAAACACTGAGGCGTTGGTGCACAGCCACAGCAGATAAAGCGTCAAGCCGGTCCAACCCGCGCCGGCCATCGCCACCATCCAAGGGCGCAGTTTAGATAACATGCGCAGCTTCCTGCGGGATTTCGACGAACAGGTAGCCTTGGGCCGTGATGGTCTGAATGGTCACGGGGCAATCCAGGCTCATCAGTTTTTTACGCAAGCGCGATACGCGCATATCAATGGAGCGATTGAGCCCGTCGTATTCCAGGCCGCGCAGGCTTTGCAGGAGTTTTTCCCGCGTCAGCAAGACGCCGCAATGGCGGGCAAAAATCGCCAGCAACTCGAACTCTGCGACCGAGAACTGCAAGGGCGTGTCATTCAGCCAGGCGAAATGGCTGTTCAGGTCCAAGCGAAACGCGCCCCACTGGTAATACGCGCGCGGGGCTTGCGGGTGGCGGCGCAGCAGCGAGCGAATCCTGGCCAGCAACAGCAATGGGTCGACAGGCTTGACCACGTAATCGTCCGCCCCGACGTTGAACCCGGTGAGTTGCTCGGCGTTTTCGTCCAGTGCGGTCATCATCAGAATCAGCCCGGGGTACTCGTCGCGAATCTGGCGGCACAGGGTGAAGCCGTCGATACCCGGCAGCATCACATCCAGGATCAACAGCGCAGGCTGCTCGTCGCGAATGCGCTGGGCGGCACGGTCGCCCCGGTGCTCAATGGCGACGGTGAAACCTTCGGCGCGCAGAAACTCCGCAGTCAGCGCGGCCAGTGGGCGGTCATCTTCAATCAGCAGCAGGGTGTTAGACATGAAAGGGCGTCGTCGCCGGAGAATGGCGCAAGTGTTACGCCCTTGCCCTGTGGCAGGCAAGGGCTCAAGTGGGCTGTCAGCGGGCGCTGATCGCGGGAGCCTCATCCTTTGGCGCTTTCCAGCTCAACAATTGCTGTTTGAAGTCATAGCTGGCGGCCTGGTAGTAAGTAATTGCCCGTTGGATCAGCGGGTCATCACCGCCCACCCGCAATTCCTGGCTCTCAGCCAGGGCTTGGTCGTGGCGACGCAAGGCCATGCGTGGGCTGAGGATCGCCAGGTCTTTGCCGTCAAACAAGCCCAGGTGCTGGTAGTTGCCCACCACCACGCGCGGTGGCAGCGGGTTGTCTTGCAGCAGGTTGCGGCCAAAGAAGGTCGACTCGTAGCTCAGGTTGATCAGTCCCAACAACGTGGGCGCAAGGTCGATTTGGCTGGCCAGTTGCGCAGTTTCCCGGGCGTCGATCAGCTTGGGTGCATAGATGAACAGCGGGATCTGGTAGTTGGCGATGGGCAGGTCTTCCTTGCCTGCGCTGCCAGCGGTGTGGTCGGCGACGAACACAAAGATAGTGTTATCGAACCAGGGTTTCTGGCGCGCCGCGTCGAGGAACTCACCGATGGCGTGGTCGGTGTATTTCACCGCGCCGTCACGGCCGTTGCCGGATTTGATATCGATGCGCCCTTCCGGGTAGGTGTAGGGGCGATGGTTGGAGGTGGTCATCAGTTGCAGCAAGAAGGGCTGCTGCTTGGCGTAATCGGCGTCGGCCAGTTTCAGGGTTTCCCGGTAGAGGTCTTCATCGGCCATGCCCCAGGCGTTTTTGAACGAAATGTCTGTTTCCGGCACGCTGCTCTGGTCCACGACCCGATAACCGTTGCCGCTGAAAAATGCGTTCATGTTGTCGAAGTAACCGCGCCCACCATAGACAAACACGCTGTCATAACCGATAGCACTGAGGTGTTGGCCAAGGCTGGCGAAACCGCTTTCACGGCCGATGCGCTTGACGATCGAACGGCCGGGCGTGGGTGGAATCGCCAGGGTGATCGCTTCAAGGCCACGGTCCGTGCGGGTGCCGGTGGCATAGAAGTTATTGAAGTACAGGCTTTGTTTACGCAGGGCATCCAGGTTGGGCGTGAGGTTGCGCCCGTCGCCGTTGCTGCCCATGTACTTGGCGCTGAAGCTCTCGATGGTCACCAGCACGATGTTGGGTGTGCGCAAGGTGCCTGGGTTGGTGATTACGCGGCGGATGTCCAGTGGGTCTGTGCCGATAAAGCGTGCGTTGGGTTCGCTGAGTTCGGCGCGTAATTGTTTGGCGACCACCTCAGTGGGCAGGCTCTTGTAGAACTGGGTGTAATCCAGCTCATTGTTACGGAAGGCGGCGAAAAACTGATAGGGGCCGTTACTGGCCAATTCATTGTTGTAGGCGTTACCGCCTTGGGCGCGAGGGCTGTCCTGGCTGATCAGTTGCAGGCTGAGGCCGGCGACTACGAACAGGCCCAAGGCGCTCAGCAGCCGCCCACGCATCGGCGGCACAGGCGCGTTCATCGCGCTGTTAAAGGGCTTGCGCAGGACCACGCTCAACACAATCGCGAGCATTGCCAACAGGCTGAGCAACTTGCCGATCGGGTAGGACTCGAGCAGGTTGTTCATCACCTCGTTGGAATACACCAGGTAATCGACGGCGATAAAGTTGAAGCGCACGCCGAATTCATCCCAGAACAGCCATTCGGCCACTGACGTGAACAGCATGGCGAACAGACTGACGGTCAGCACCGCCTGCAGGAACCAGCGGTGGCCGCGGCGGCGCCACAATGCGGGCGGGCAGAGCAGTAGGTACAGCCCCAGCGGCAAGGCGGCAAAGGCCAGGAAAGCCAGGTCGTACACCAAGCCCACGCCAAATACCGGCAGCAGGTTGCCACCGACTTCGTCCAGATGGGTAACAAGCAGCACGCTGCGCGTGAGCAGAAAAACAACCAGCCAGGCACCGCTGACAAGCAGCAAAAAGCGCATAGGCGCTGTTTTGAGAAACCCCATGTCCATATTCCTTATATCGATGGGTACGATCTTCGGTCAGCCACTGTAGTCAGTGTGTGAAGCTATAGTGAAAAACTTGTCGGTTTGCGTGATTGGTTGAAAACATTTATCGATGCACGCCACAGGTCTATCCCTGAGCCTCACTTGGCCTTAAGCTGCGCGAGCCAACAAGGCTGGCACGAAAGAACGGAGACACTGCCCATGCGAATTCTATTGGTTGAAGACAACCGCGATATTCTGGCCAATCTGGCCGACTACCTGGGGCTCAAAGGCTATACAGTGGACTGTGCGCAGGACGGTTTGTCAGGCCTGCACTTGGCTGCTACCGAACATTACGACTTGATCGTACTCGACATCATGCTACCCGGCATCGATGGCTACACCCTGTGCAAACGCCTGCGTGAAGACGCCCGTCGCGACACACCGGTGATTATGCTCACCGCCCGCGACCAGTTGGATGACCGGCTGCAGGGCTTCAAGTCCGGCGCTGACGATTACCTGCTCAAACCCTTTGCCTTGTCGGAATTGGCAGCACGCATCGAAGCCGTGCTTCGCCGTGCCCAAGGTGGTGGACGCCGCGCCCTGCAAGTGGCTGACCTGCATTACGACCTCGATACTCTGGAAGTCACCCGCGAAGGGCGTTTGCTCAAGCTCAACCCGGTGGGTCTGAAGTTGCTTGCGGTGCTGATGCAGAAGAGCCCGCACGTGCTGCGTCGGGAAATTCTCGAAGAAGCGCTGTGGGGTGATGACTGCCCTGATAGCGATAGCCTTCGCAGTCATGTTCACCAACTGCGCCAAGTGATCGATAAACCGTTCGCCAAGCCGCTGCTGCAAACGGTTCACGGTGTGGGTTATCGCCTGGCCGAGGGACGTGATGGAGTTTAAGCAAAGCCTTGCTCAGCGGATCATCATCGCTTTTGCCTTGATGAGTGCGTTGGTGGCGGGGGCGTTCGCCATGGGCATCATTGCGACGGTGCACCTGGTGGAAGAAAAGTTGATTTCGGCAGGTCTGGGCGGCGACTTGCAACGCCTGTTACTGATGGACAGTGTCGAGGATTGGAGCCACCGGCCGGAGCCTGACCAGCTGTTCTATTTCAGTGGCGGGCCTGGAGATTTCGAACTGCCCAAGGATTTGCGCCACCTGGAACCGGGCTTTCATGAGGTGTTTCGCGAGTCGCTGTCGTACCACGCTATGGTCGAAGTGGTGGATGGCCGGCGGTATGTACTGCTGCAAGACCAGAGCGATTTCGAAGAGCGCGAGCGCGTGTTATTTGCCGTGGTGCTGGTGGGCTTTGTGCTCAGTCTGGCGCTGGCGGTGTTCCTAGGTTGGGTATTGGCCCGTAAAGTGATGGCGCCGGTTGTGCGTCTTGCCCGCCAGGTGCGTCATCGCGACCAGTTGCTTGGCCTGGCGCCGCCACTGGCACCGGATTATGCAGCCGATGAAGTCGGCGAGTTGGCCGTGGCCTTTGACGCCACGCTGGGCCGCTTGCGCCAGGCGCTGTCCCGCGAGCAATTGTTTACCAGCGATGTAAGCCATGAATTGCGTACCCCGTTGATGGTACTGGCCAGTTCTTGCGAACTGCTGCTGGAAAATCCGGCGATTGATCAGCGCGGTCGCAACCAGGTACTGCGAATCGCCCGTGCCTGTGAAGAGATGCGCGAACTGGTGCAAACCTTCCTGATGCTGGCGCGAGCCAAGCATGATGATGCGGCCATGTCACCCCAAGTCAACCTGACTCAGGTGGCCGACGATTTGCTCGGCATTTGGCGCGAGCCCATCGAGCAAAAGGGCTTGGAACTGATCTACCTGCCGGGTAACCCCTTGGACACCCGCTACAACACCACCTTCTTGCACGCAGTGATGGGTAACCTGCTGCGCAATGCCCTGCATTACACCGAACAGGGCTTTATCCGGCTGACCCTCGAACCCAGCGGGTTCGTGGTGGAAGACTCCGGGGTCGGTATTCCGGAAGACAAACGTGAAGCGATGTTCGAGCCTTTCGTGCGTGGCAGCGAGAAGCGCGGCGAGGGCCTGGGCTTGGGCTTGTCGTTGGTGCAACGCATCTGCGAGAGCCAAGGCTGGAGCGTCAGCTTGAGCACGATGGAACCTCACGGATGCCGCTTTCATGTCGAGTTGAGCCAGGTCAAATCCTGACTTCCCACCCTGCCGCTATCCTGCGGCAGATGCCGTGCTTTTCGGCGAAGATGGCCCCATGCCACCGATTGTTTCTGTAAAGTCTTGAAATGTATGAGATTGGACAGGACAAGTTTTTCACAACGGGTTGACCTGTTGATCACAGTTAGCTGCTTAAGGTTGTAGGCAACAGCTACTGGAGATCCGTTGATGTCTACCCCGATCAAGCTCGATTTTTCTGAAAAGTACGACGATCAGCACGCGCAGAATTATTTGCTCAAGCATCAGGACAATCTGGCTCGCCGGTTGTCCCACAAACGCGACGAGCAATTGGCGCGTGGTGCGTTGGCCATGGCTGGCGAGCCGGGCCTGGTGCTGGACTTGCCATGCGGGGCCGGGCGTTTCTGGCCGTTGCTGGCAGAGAAACCCAACCGTGTGATTATCGGGGCTGACAATTCCGAGTCGATGCTGAAGGTCGCGACCGTCGCTCAGCCGGCGGACGTGGTGAAACGGGTACGCCCTATGCATACCTCTGCGTTTGACATCGATTTGCCTGATAGCTCGGTCGACAGCATTTTCTGCATGCGCTTGATGCACCACATTGGTGATCCGGAGCACAGGCTGGCGATTTTGCGGGAGTTTCAGCGGGTTACTCGCGATAGCGTGATTATTTCGCTGTGGGTGGATGGCAATTTCAAGGCTTGGAAACGCAAGCGCGCCGAAGTGAAACGTCGTAGTAAAGGTGAGCAGGGAGGTTACCAAAACCGGTTCGTGTTACCGGCTGCTACTGTTGAGGCAGAGTTTGAGCAAGCCGGTTTCCGTGTTCAGGAATCCCTGGACTTCATACCGCTTTACGCCATGTGGCGTGTGTATGTATTGCGTAAGAGGTAACAGGATGGCAGTTGAGTGCGTAGTAGGCAGTCATGTAGCTCCCGAAGAACGGTTTGATTTTTTTTGGCGCCAGCAGGGCGAGTGGGTTGAAGAGCCTAATCGTCGACGCGGTGGTGAAAGCGGTGTGCAACGTGTGGTGAGCCCTAACGGCCGCTTGCTCTATAGCAAACGCCAGACCGGGCATATCTATCGCAGTTTACTGCACCCGTTCGGGCGCCCGACTGTGTTGCGTGAACGCGATGCGCTCAAGGGCCTGCGCTCATTGGATGTACGGGTGCCGGAATTGGTGTTCTGCGAGGCGCGTCGCGACCCGGAACATCAATGGAAGGCGCTGTTGGTGACGGCGTCCCTTGATGGTTTCGACGAGATCGAAAAATGGTATGCCGCCGGTGGCCGTGACCAGTACGGCGAGGTGGTGCATGAGCGCTTGCTCAAGGAAGTGGCGGGCACCCTGGCGCGAATGCACAAGGGCCGCTGGCAGCATGGTTGCTTGTACATCAAGCACATCTTTGTACGGGTGACGGGTGAGGGCGACTCGGCCAACGTGGAAGTAGCGTTGTTGGATTTTGAAAAGTGCCGTCAGCGTTTGACCGCTTATCGGGCCGCGTCCCATGACATGCAGCAACTGCGGCGCCATTCGTCGTGGAGTGATACTGACTGGAAAAAACTCAGCTACTTTTATGAAACGGCGTTTGGCAGCGCTATCAAGGGTTTAACCAGATGAAGCTAGAAATAGCACGAGGTTTGTTCCTGGTCGGGGCGTTGGGCATAGCCGCCCTCGCGCTGGCTGCGTGGGAACAGCCTCGCACACAAGTGCTCAGTGCGGTGCAAGGTAGTGGGCAATGCCTGTTACCGCGCGTCGCCAAGGCGAGTGTGGCGGTCAAGCCTGATCATGACTTGTTGTTGTTCATGTTTGGGATGTCTCAGGGCATGAGGCCGCAGAGTTGAAACGATTCAAACCCCCGGGAAAGGGCCTTGCGATGTGAGGCCCTTTTTTTTGTGTGTGGGGGGGGAGATACATATCCGTTGCTGCGGTAATCGTGGTTAACGGGGCCTGTCAGATCGAGATCAAAAGCAGAGCACGGCGGCCTAGTAGCCGACCTGAGTGGTAGTAGCAAAAGCAGAGCAAAAACACGGCAGAACACTCTCTGCCTGATGTACTGAGATCCCAATGTGGGAGCGGGCTTGCTCGCGAAGGCGGTGGGTCAGTCAGCTCATATGTAACTGACCCACCGCCTTCGAGAGCAAGCCCGCTCCCACAATTTTGACCGAGTTCGGCTGCCAGTACCGCAGTGCTTTGCTTTTCTGTGGGAGCTGGCTTGTCGGATCGCCGCACCGCTGCGATGCAGGCACCTCGGTGTATCAGGCATAACCAGTTGATGCCATCGCAGGCAAGCCAGCTCCCACATTGGATTGAGTTCAGCTTCAGATATCAGGTCGGCTGTCAGGCCGCCTCGGTTTTGCTTTTGATTTAACCACTCAGGTCGGCTACTAGGCCGCCGTGCTTTTGATCTTGATCTTAGGCGCCCCGTTAAACCACACGGTCCAAAGCCTGCGTGCGGGCACACCGAGCCTAAGCGAGGTGCCGCGTGGTGGGGCGAAGACCTTTTGCTTACTTTTGGGTTTTTTCAAAAGTGAGCCGCCGTAAGGGCGGAACCAATAGCCGCCGTTACCGCAGCAACGGATATGCCCCCAACCCAACAACGTCAAACCAGATGCAAATGGTTATCCCAAAAACCCGAAGGCAATTCCAACGGCTTAGCGACCAACGGCGTCTGCCGGCAGTCATAAAACCGGCAACGCCCCTGGCCTGAAGTCACCACAAACCCATCCGCCACCGCACCTACCCCGGCACAGTCAGGCAACGGTCCATCCAGGCGCAGTTCACCACTGTCCATATCCCAGATAAAAAACCGATTCCCCCGTGGCGCCGTCAACGCCACCAACCGCAACTCACTGTGCACCGCGACACTCGCGGTGTAATGCCCCATCGCCTGCAACTGCTCATCCGCCACCGCAAACGCCACAAACGGCTGCCCCGGCCGCTTGATCGCGAGCAACTCCGACCGCTCCTGCGACGGCCCCATAAATTGCTGCCCCGTGAGAATAGTGCCGTCGCTGGCAATCCCCATATGACGCACGCTGTTCATCTGCTGCCCCAGCGTTTCCTTGCTGATCAGGCTGCCATCGCGATGCATCAACACCAAGCTCGGCGCCATGGCATTGAGGTTCATCTCTACCCGGCTTTCAGCCTCGGTGCGAATCCCGCCGTTGGCCACCACCAAGGTCTCACCATCAGGCATCCACGACACCTGATGCGGCCCAATACCGTGGGTGGAAATCTCCCCACTGTGCACCAGCCGCTCACCTTCGAACTTATACACACCCAACACCCCACGGCCCGGGTCGGACGTGTCGTTCTCGGTCGCATACAGCCAGTCGCCGCTCTTGTGGATCACCGCATGCCCATAAAAGTGGCGGTTGGCATTCGAGGTGATGGTCTGCAGCAGCGCGCCATCGCGCAGATTGATCAGGTAACTCTCGGTGCCCGGGCGACGGGCGACGAACAGCGCAATCGGCACCGTCGGGTGGTTGATGATGTCGTGGCAACGTTGGCCGACCTGGGTGGCAAACACCTGCTTGCCGTCCAGGCGATAACCCACGGCATAGTGCTTGCCGTTCGCATCATCCCGTGCGGACAGCAGCAGCGGGCTGTTCGAGCCCTTCTGCTTGAACAACGTCCAACCGCCCAACGTGAGTGCGCTGAGCAGCACGCTGCCCACCGCCAAAGCCTGTCGCCTGAGCATCATCAGTCACCGTCGTTGGCGTTAAAGCCCAGTTGGATGCCCAGCGCCTTGGCCAACTCGCCTTCGTGCAGGCGGTGGACGACGTTGAGGCTGTCGTAGAGGTCGTTGAGCTGCTGGCGCCCGGCGTCGTCGGCCAACAGTTCATTCAGTGTGCGCTGGTTGCTGGCGAACAGTTTCAGCGACGCGGCATAGGCGGCGTCGATCTTGTCGGCCAACGGTTTCTGGTCCGACGGCAGCAAGCCACGCAGGCCTTTGTTGTCGACACCGGCCCACACGGTTTGGGCGGCAGCGAGGCTGGCTTGCAGGCTTTGCAGGGACGACTGGCTGCGCCACGCATCGGCCTGGAACGGTTGCGCGATACCCTTGGTCTGGCGGCCCATCGGCGTACCGAGTTTTTTCTTCAGGGTGTCCAGCGCGGTGACTTGCACGCGCAGCAGATCGGCGATGGCTTCATGGGAGTCGGCGTAGCGCTGGTTCGGGAACTTGGTCATCTGCGCGAGCATGCCGTCGGTGCTGTTCCAGCTGGCCAGGATCTCTTCGGCCAGGGCTTTCTGGCGCTCGCCGATGGCCACCAGCAGCGGGCAGTAACGGGCTTTCTGTGCTTCGTCGGTGACGTCGGTCTTGGCGTCGTAGAGGATGTATTCGTAGGCCGACAGGCCTTGTACCACGACGCTGGATTTGGCCAGGGCGGCGCCGTCGATCTGCGGCTGGGCGGTGACCAGTTGTTCCACTTGGCGACCTACCAGGTTTTTCTTGTCTGGCCAGAACTGCACTTGCCACGAACGGTTGCCCTCGGCCAACGGGCCGATCAGCAGCGGTTGCAACTCGGCCCAGGCTTTTTGCGCGTGCAGGAAGTCGGCGCGGGCGGTCTCCAGGCTTTCCTTGCCCTGGCAGTAGGCGAGGGCGCTGACGGCCAACTGGCGGTCGGCGTCAACCCAGCGGCTGTAGGTGGGCAGGATCACTTGCTTGGCGATGGCTGCCGAGGTCACCGCTTGCGGGTCCTGCGGCGAGCAGGCGCCGAGGGCGAGGGCGGCCAGGCTGGTGAACAACAACTTGGGACGAAACATGTCGAGCTCCCTTCGGTAAGTGGGGCAACGCTTATAAAGAATTCAGGAACGCCAGCAACGCGGCACGCTGCTCGGCATTAAAGGACAACACATGCTGCTGCGCCGTCTGTGCTTCACCGCCATGCCACAGCACGGCTTCGAGCAGGTCGCGGGCGCGGCCGTCATGCAAAAACTGGGTGTGGCCACTGACGGTCTGCGTCAGGCCAATGCCCCACAGCGGCGGGGTGCGCCAGTCGCGGCCACCGGCTTTGAATTCGCTGCGGTTGTCGGCAAGGCCTGGGCCCATGTCGTGCAACAGCAGGTCGCTGTAAGGGCGGATCACTTGGTTGGCCAGTTCGGGCTCGGCGGCGTTGGCGGCCGTGGTGAACCTTGGTTTATGGCAGCCCTGGCAACCGGCCTGGTAGAACAGGTTTTTCCCGGCCAGCACCTGCGGCGTGTTGACGCCACGGCGCACCGGTACGGCGAGGTTGCGCGTGTAGAACAGCACCAGGCGCAGGATGTTATCGCTGACTTCCGGCTCGCCATCGGGGCCATTGCCGTTGGGGGCCTGTTTGCAGGCGACTTGGGCGTCGGTGCAGTCATCAAAGGGTCTCAAGGAGGTGGTGAGGCCCATATCACCAGAAAACGCGTGAACATTTTGTTGATTGAGGTTGGGTTGCCCGGCTTTCCAGCCGAAGCGTCCGAGCACGGTTTTCTGCTGGGCATCATCCCAGACCCAATTGGCGCGGCCGACGATGGCTTCTTTATCGGCAGTTTTCGCGTCGGTATTGCGCAGCACGTCGGCGTCGCTGATGGCTTCAAGCAGGCCCAGGCCGATCATCGGCGGCGCGATACGCGCCGAGAAGCGTGTATCCGGGTGCATCGGGCCGTAGCCGAGCTGGGTGATTTGCAGGGCCGGCTTGCGCAGTTCGACCACGGTGCCGTCCTTGAACGTCACGTTGACCGGTGTGTAGTCGACCCGCACTTTGCCTTCTGGCACTACACCCGGCACGGCCATGTCTTGCAGCTGCCCGCCGTAGACCGGCTCGGGCACGACGCCGAGCTGCTCGATAAGCTTGGCGAGGGCGGGAGTGTCCGGGATGGAGAGGCGCACCAGCATCGACACCGCATTGGGCGCATCGGGCAGCGGCGGGTGGCCACGGCCGTCCTTGATATGGCAGTTCTGGCAGCCGTTGGTATTGAACAGTGGGCCCAGCCCATCACGCGCGGTGGTGGTGGACGGCGCGATTACCCAAGGGCTGCGAAAGAAGCTGTTACCAACACTGAAGTCCAAGCGGCGGGTCGGCGCCAGATTGGCCGAGGGCAGAGAAAATGCGTTCTGATCGCGCTTGTTCACCGTCGTCGCACCGCCCGCCCGCGCTTCACCAGGCTCAGCCTTCGTGAAACGAGGGGCGTCATCGCAGGCAGCCAGGCTCAAAGCCATCAATGCTGCAGACAGGCGAAATAGCGAACGGAGCATCAAGTTTCCTGAAGCGATGGCCAAAATTAGGCCGCAAAGTCTAACAGGGCGGGGCGGTTTGAATAAGAGCAATTATCGTTTGGTCGAATCCGATTCATTCCCGCTAGAATGGCCGCACATTTTTCTCTGGAGGTGGCCAATGCAGGCTCTCGACGCTTTGCTCAACCGTGTTTCCGTGCCGCGTTTGCTGGAACCGGCACCGACCCAGGAGCAGCGCGATGTGCTGTTCGCCGCCGCCATGCGTGCACCGGACCACGGCCAGTTGCGCCCATGGCGTTTCCTCACCGTAGAAGGCGCCGCCCGCGAGCAGATGGGCACGCTGTTGGCCCAAGCCGTGCGTCTGCAGGACGCCGACGCCCCGCAAGCCGTCATCGACAAGGCCCAGAACGGCCCGTTGCGCGCGCCGCTGGTGGTGGTGGTGATTGCTCGCTTGCAAGCGCATTTCAAGGTGCCGAAATCCGAGCAACTGCTGGCGGCTGCCTGCGCAGCTCACGGTATTTTGCTCGCGGCCTACGCCCAGGGGATTGGCGCGGTGTGGCGCACGGGGGAGTTGTCCTACTCCGCTCACGTGGCTAAAGGCCTGGGGCTGACGGCGGATGAGGAAGTGATTGGCTTCCTTTACCTGGGCACGCCGCAGAACCCGCCGCGTACTGCGCCAAAGGAAGATGTGGCAGCGTTTGTTCAGGCCTGGACTGGCCTTTAAGCCTTACACGGTCAATGTGGGAGGCAACAAGCCCCCTCCCACATTGACCTGTTGTGTTTCTTAAACCTTGAACTGATCCATCAGCTTCATCTGCTGGCTGGCCAATGCATTCAGCTGACTGCTGATGGCCGCCGATTCGGTCGCCTGGCCGGTGAGGGTTTCAGTCACGGTACGGATCGCCGAGACATTACGGTTAACCTCTTCGGCCACAGCGCTCTGTTGTTCGGCGGCGCTGGCGATTTGCAGGTTCATGTCGCTGATCACCGTGACCGCGTCGCTGATTTTGCCTAACGCTTGCACCGCTTGATGGATCTGCCCGGCATTGCTCTGGGCTTGGTGTTGGCTGGAATGCATGGTCGCCACCACGCCACGGGTGCCGCTCTGGATCCGCTCGATCACCAGGCGAATTTCCTCCACCGAATCCTGGGTGCGTTTGGCCAGGTTACGTACTTCATCGGCCACCACCGCAAAACCCCGCCCGCTTTCGCCGGCGCGCGCGGCTTCGATAGCTGCGTTGAGTGCCAGCAGGTTGGTCTGCTCGGCAATGCTGCGGATCACTTCCAGCACCGAGCCGATCTGCTCGCTGTTGACTGCCAGGGCTTCAACTTCGCCTACGGCCTTGCTGACTTCTTCGGCGAGGGTGGTGATGTCGCGGGTGCTTTGTTCAATGATTGCCATGCCGTCACGCGCCGACTGGTCGGCCCCGCGCGCCGCGCTGGCGGCGTTGGACGCGCTGTTGGCCACGTCGTGAGCGGTGGCGCTCATTTCATTGGAGGCGGTGGCCACCTGATCGATCTCGCGGAACTGCACCTGCATGCCTTCGCTGGTCTGGCGTGCGATGGCGGACGACTGATCCGCCGTGCCACGCGCTTCGGTGATGCTTTGCTTGATCTGCGCGATGGTCGGTTGCAGCTTGTCGAGGAAGCGGTTGAACCAGTTCGCCAACTCGCCCAGTTCGTCCTTCTTGGCATAGGTCAAGCGTTGGGTGAGGTCGCCTTCGCCGCTGGCGATGTTCTTGAGCATCGCGGCCACGGTATTGATCGGGCGGGTCACGCCGGTGGCCGTCAGCCAGATCAGCAGCAAACCGAGCAGGGCGGCGACGGCGCCGACCAGCAAGGCCTTGAGCGTGCCGGTAGCCTGGGCTTTGTCGAGTACATCTTGCAGTTTCAAGGTATCGGCCAGCATTACGGTTTTCGGCAGTTTGATCACGACGCCCCACGACTTGGCGTCGGCAATCGGCTTGACCGGGTACACGGCGCGAATCGTGGCGTCTTGCTCGCGGATTGTGCGCGTGTCATTGGTCAGCAGTTGCACAATCTCTTTGCCCTCGGCACCGAGGGAGTCGATCAGGTTCTTACCGACCTTGGCCGGTTCACCGCTGTAGGCCGCAATCAAACCGGTGCTGGAGAGAATCTCCAAGTGTGCGGCGCCGTCAAACAGTTCTTTTTGTGCGGCATCGGTCATCGCCTGCAGTGTATTGAGCGACAGGTCGATACCGACCACGCCGATGACCTTGCCGTCGACGATCAACGGTAGCGAGATAGTGGTCATCAGCATCTGCTTGCCGGCCACCTCATCGGAATACGGGTCCAGCAGACAAACGTTGCGCGTGTCGCGTGGGCAGGTGTACCAGATGTTGTAGGGCGTGCCGCTGAGGTTGGGGGTGGTTTTGGTCAGGTCTTCCTCGACCATTACCGTGTTCAGGCCTTCACCGCCGGCGCGGCTCCAGTAGCTGGAGAAGCGACCTTTTTCATTGGATACGCGGGCTTTGTCGTCGACAAACTCGCTGTCCTTACCATCCAGGCCGTCGGGTTCAAACGACAGCCAGATACCCAGCACCTTGCTGTTGCGCTCGAAGGCGGTTTTGAGGCTCTGATTGAGTTCTTCACGCAGCGCGCCGGCTTCCAGCCCGCGTTTGGCTGCCGTGATGCGCAGGCCCTTGATCTGGTCGGCCAGCGCCGTGATCACTACCAGGCTTTCGCCAAAAGTTTTCTGCAGTTGCACGGCCTGTTCGCCGGCCTTGGCCTGCAGCAGATTCTGCACACTGTTTGTGAGCATTCGCGAGCTTGAATCACTGACCAGTCGGTTGTTCTGATCGGCCTCGTAGAGGTTGACGCCGACGACCAGTGCGATCACCCCCACCAGGCAAAGGCCGGACAGCAGCACGATTTTCAAGCGGATAGAGAGGGTGTCGAACATAGGTTCACTCGCGATTGGACTTGTTGAAATGCTAGCAGGGCGAGCCAAGTCCATTCGGCGCTATGTCCGAAACATCGGCGTAAAGGAATGTTTCATGAGGGAAAGGCGATGAGCGGTAGGTAAAAGACTACATGCCGCGTTATACGGGCGTTGCGAGCCGTTCCGGGCGTGTCCAGATCCACAGGTTACCCAGGCTCATCCCGGCGATCGCCAGGTACATCGGCCAGCCGTGATTAAGCATCACCAGCATTAAGATAGCGCACAGCAACATGCTGACGGTGGCGCTGACCTTGGCCCTGCGCGCGATGATCTTGCCATTGCGCCAATTGAACAGGATCGGGCCGAAGAGCCGGTGGTTTTCCAGCCAGGCGCTCAGGCGTGGCGAGCTTTTAGTGGCGGCCCAGGCGGCGAGCAAGATGAATTCGGTGGTGGGTAAACCCGGTATGACAATCGCCACCAGCCCAATGCCCAGGCTGACGTAGGCCAGCAGGCCGAAGAGGATCTGCGCGATTTTTGAGGTGGATTGGGTTTTACCGGTCATGGGTTAAGTGATCACAGAAAATCAGTTTGAAATGAGATCCAAATGTGGGAACGGGCGTGCTCGCTCCCACATGTTTAATCGCATTCCAGCCGTCAGGCCAATTCAGGAGCGCTAGCGTACGCCTGTTCCAGCAGCACGGTGAAGCGCACAAACGCGTCGATCGCACCTTTTTCTACCGCGACGTCTTCTTCGGCGCTCAATGCCAGGCCATCGAGGGTGCGGGTGAAGCTTTTCCAGCCTTCAGCGCGACCACCGGCCGGTTCGCCGAGGTGTCGGGCGCCGAAGGTTTCGCTCAGGCCCAGGCCCACAGCGCGTTTGATCAGAAACGCCGCGCCGAGCTTGGAACCTTCGGACACGAACAGCCAGCCCAGGGCTTCGGCCTTGCTTGGGTTTTTCACGGCGCCGGCGACCGGTGCCGGCACTTCGGTGTCCAGGTCGCCCAGGTCCAGCTTGGCGGCTTCGGCGCGGCAGCGTTCAGCCAGATCCGGGACGATCTTGATCAGCTCGGGGTCGTTGTACAAGGCCACCAGCTCCGATTGGAACAGGTATTGCGCGACCACAAAGCGAGCGAAGTTGGCTTGGGTTTCGAACGGGGCGTGAGCCTTGACCAGCGCATCGAGCTTGGTGTGAGGCTCATTAGTGATTTGGTTCAGGCGCTGGGAGCGCAGCTTTGGGCGTTCTGCGGTAGGGGAAGCGGTCATCGAAAAAAGTCCTTGAGAAGAGTAGCGCCTGGGTGCCCTAAAGAGAGCGGTTATCAACTAGACGAACAAGAAGACGCGTCACAGTAAAAAATCCTCACCTCGCCAGTGAAATACTGGCGAGGTGAGGAGGCGGCATTTGGGTGAAGTGCTATCAGATGTCCCAGATCAGGTTGATCGCGAAGTTGCGGCCGGGCTGGGTCAGGCGGTCGAGGTTGGCTGGCGCGGTTACACCCGCTTCACCGACGCCGTCGTAGCTGCGTACGTCGTCCCAGTTCCAGTATTTCTTGTCGGTCAAGTTGTAGAGGCCGCCGTTGATGGTCACATCGTGGGTGACTTTGTAGTAACCGGTCAGGTCGACGATGCCAAAGCCTGGGGTTTTGAACGGCGCACGGGTGCTGCCATCAGGTGCGTGGAAGGTCGTGCTGTCGACGCGGTTCTGTTTCTTGACCAACGTCCAGCTGACCAACGCGCCGTATTGCGCTTGCTCGTAGCCCAGGCCGAATACGCCTTTTAGTGGGTTAACGCTGTTGAGCGGCTCGCCGTTGTCGTCGTTGCGGCCGTAGGTGTAGCCGACCGAGCCCTGGGTGTAGAGGCCTTGCGGCGCGCCAAAGGCGTCGAGGTTCAGGCGCCCTTTGGCTTCAACCCCCTTGATAGTGGCGTGCCTGATGTTGTTGGCTTCGAACGTTTGCACATCGCCGCCGGCGACCGAGGCGTCTTCGTCGATAAAGTCGCGGTACTTGTTGTAGAACACCGCGATGTCGAAGGAACCCTCGTCAAAATTGCCGCGAATCCCGGTTTCGATGCCCTTGCTGGTTTCCGGTTTGAGGTCTGGGTTCGGCTCGACGGTGTAGCCCAGGTCGAGGTTTTCAAAGCGCCCATAAAGCGCTTTGGCCGATGGGGTGCGGAAGCCCTCAGCGTATTGACCGAACCAGGTGTATTGATCGGTCAGCGCATAGGTCAGGCCGAATTTTGGCGTCACACGGTGCCAGATTTTTTCCTTGTCGCTGACCGGGTATGCACCGGTCGGGTTCACGGTGTTGAGGAATGCCTGCGTCAGTTTGGGTTTGAGCTGGGTGTAGTCATAACGCACAGCGGGCAAGAAGGTCCATTTGTTCCAGGTGATCTGGTCCTGCGCGAACAGCGAGTAGGTGTTGATAGTCGGGTCGGGGAAGTCGCTGGACTTCTTCACGCTGTCGCCGGCGGAGGGGCTGGGAGCGCCGATAGCTGTGCAGCCCGAGCCGACGGCGAGGCAGGAGGCTGAACCTTCGCGGGAGCCGGTGACTTTCTGCTGCTTGAGTGTGGTGCCGTAGGTTACCTGGTGATCGGTTTCACCGAGGCTGAAAGCCTTGTCCAGTTGGGCGTCGAAGACCCACTGTTTTTCTTCGTAAAGCGTGTCACGGGTGCGCAATACGCGACGACCCGCCTGGTAGATTTCGGCGGTGGTCTGGTCGGTCTTGGCGATCTGGTAATTGAGGCTGGTCTTGATGCGGTCGGCCATCGGCGACTCGAGGGCAAAGGTGTTTTCCAGGCCGAAGCGCTCACGGGTGATGGTGTCGTTGCCCGAGCGGGCCCGGTACAGATTCATCCCCCGACCACCGATGAACGGGCCGCCCACGGCGTTTTTCAAGTTTACGTCGCGGTCATCCTTGAACTTCTCGTAGGTCAGGCCCAGACGGTTGTCATCGCCATAATTCCAGCCCAACTTGGCCAGGATGTTGGTGGTGCGCGCGTCTTCGGGGTTGGCGCCGGTACGGGCCAGGCCGGTGGCGTTGTTGCCGTCGTAGGATTGCATTTCATGGCCGTTGCGCTGGCTCAAGTGCAGCAAGCCGTCGAAGTCCTGCACACGGCCAGCGACGGTGCCGCTGGTCAGCCAGCTGTCGTCGGCGGAGCTGTAGCCGGTTTTCAGGCGGGCGCCGAAATCCTGGCCGGGCTTGATGATGTCATCCGGGTCGAGGGTGAAGTAGCTCACCGCACCGCCGATGGCGCTGCTGCCGTACAAGGCCGAGGCAGGGCCGCGCAGGATTTCCACACGCTTGACGATTTCCGGGTCGACGTAGTTGCGGCGCGTCTTGGCGTAGGGGCCGTTGAAAAAGTTGTCCGGTACTTCCACACCATCCACCTGGGTGAGGATGCGGTCGCCATCGATGCCGCGAATGTTGTAGCCCGCGTTGCTGGCCCGGGTGCCCGCGCCGCCGACCGACACGTTGGGCTCGTAGCGCACCAGTTCACGCAGGGTGTTGACGTTCTGGCGGTCCAGTTCTTCACGTTCGTGCACGGTGACGGTGCTCGGCACGCTGTTGACGGTCTGCTCGTTACGCGTGGCGCTGATGGTCACCTGTTGCAGGTTGAGCACGCTGCCGGCCGCGCGTTTTTCCAGCACGATGTTGTTATTGCCCAGTTTGCGGTAGCTCAGGTTGGTCCCCACCAACAGCCGGTCCAGGGCTTTTTCCGGCGACAGCGGGCCGCGCACGCCAGGGGACGACACACCCTGGCCCAGCTCTGCCGGCAGGCCGACTTGCCAGCCGGTCACAGCGCTAAACGCATTCAGGGCGGAGACCAGCGGCTGCTGCTCGATGCTGAAGGTGTAGTTGCCGTGGCTGCGGGCGACCGGCTCGGCGGCAGTGGCGGCCATGGCTGGCGCGCTGGCCAGCAGGATGGCGGCGGTCAGAAGGGACAGAACGGGCGAAGAAGACCGGCGGTTGAAACGAGAGGACATCGAGAGCGCTCCGGAGGTACGAATCTTATAGTTGCGAACCGAATCAAATAGGAATCAGTTGCATTGGCTATAACGAGACGTACCGCCGGCTAACATCGAGTAAAAATAATTCTCATTTAGTTCAGGATGACCAGCGCCGGGTATTCCGAAAGCTTGGCCGAGGTGATATGCGCCAGTGAGCGCACCACGTCCAGCGGCTGGTCGAGGCGGTAGTTGCCGGTGACGGCTGTGCTGGCGAGCTTGTCGTTGGTGTTGACGATCCAGCCCGGGTAATAGCGGCGCAACTCGGCCAGCACTTCACTCATCGGGCAGTTTTCAAACACTAGCCGGCCCTGGACCCACGCCAGGTCTTTGCTCACATCCAGTTTGGCGGGTTGGCCAAAGCCTCTGGGGCCGATACGGATGCTCTCACCAGCGCGCAGGCGCACGCGGGCATCGTCGAAGGTGTTGCTCAGGTCGACATTGCCGCGCTGCACCTGCACTTGGGCCTCGCCATTGAGGTAGCGCACGGCGAAGTCGGTGTCGCGCACGCTGGCGCGCACCGGGCCGGCGTCGATCTCCAGCGGCAGGCCACGGTTGGGGGCTATTTCGAAAAAAGCCTCGCCTTGATACAGGCGAGCGATGCGCTGGTGGTCCTTGATGCTGCTGGAAAACGCCGAGTTGGTGTTCAACAGTACTTTGGAGCCATCGTCCAGTTGAAGGCGTTGGCGTTCACCGACGACGGTGAGGTGGTCGGCTTGCAGGCGCACGGGCAGGCTGCTGAAGCTGAACAGGCTGATCAGCAGCACGGCAGCGGTGGCCAACGGTTTCCAATGCGGTTTGATCCGGCGCCAGGCGCTCGGTTTACGCGGCGCCGCCAGGGCCACGGCGGCGCTGTGTACTGGCGCGCCACCCCACGCGGCCTGGGCCTTGTTGAAGGCGAGCAGGTGCGCCGGGTCGCTGGCCAGCCAGGCGTCGAACTCGGCTTGCTGCCCGGGTTGCGGGCACTGCAAGGCGATCAGCCAGTCGAGGGCCTGGTCCATAGCCGTGTCTTGCAACACCTCATGAGCCAGCTCATGGGGACGCAGTTTATTCGGGGCCGTCACGGTGTTCCTCGGGTCTTCGCCACGTTCTGTTCATCTTTCCTGCAGCCTGGATCGATACCTCTGTCGGGTGAAGCTTAAGGCTGATCCAGACGTTCGGCCACACCTACACAGATGGCCATGATCAATTTCAGTTCCTTTTGCACGGTGCTCAAGGACACTTGCAACTGATCGGCAATCTCCTGATAGCTGCAACCGTGCAGGCGGCTGAGGATGAAAATCTGCTGTTGGCGGGCGCTCAACTGGCCGAGGCTGACACTCAGGTGTTCGAGCAACTGTTCGGCCTGGGTTGCGTCCTCGGGTGTGCTGATGGAGGCAGGGACGCTTTGCAGCACGTCCAGTGGAACATCTTCCTGCAGCGTGCGGGCTTGAATACGACGCGAACGCAGGTGGTCCAGCGCCAAGTTACGCGCAGTTTGGTAAACGAAGGGTTCGAGGTGATCAATCGGCCGCTCGCTGAGGGCCCGGGTGACGCGCAGGTAGGTTTCCTGCAACAGGTCCTCGGCGGTGCTGGGGTTATTCACCATCCGCTGCAAGGTGCGTAGCAGAATCACCCGCTGGGTGAGAAAGACGTGGTTGAAGCGAGATTGGCTCACAGTGATACCAGACCGATATGCAGTTAATGATAATGCTTATCATCAACTCAAATGGCAAGTGGCTATTGCTGTGAGCCAATCATTTGCTTACTCGGCGTTACACAGCGCCAGGCAATTATCCAACATACGGTTGGAGAAGCCCCACTCGTTGTCGTACCAGGCGAGTACTTTCAGCAATTTGCCGCTAACTTTGGTGTGATTGGCATCGAAGATCGACGATAGCGGGTTATGGTTGAAGTCACTGGAAACCAGCGGCAGGGTGTTGTAGCCGAGAATTTTCGAATGCTGGCTGGCTTCCTTGAGCAGTGCATTGACTTGCTCGGCCGTGGCTTCTTTTTTCAGCTCTACGGTGAGGTCGACCAGCGACACGTTGATCACCGGTACACGCACCGCCATGCCAGTCAGCTTGCCCGCCAGTTCCGGCAGCACCAGGCCGACCGCTTCTGCGGCGCCGGTCTTGCTCGGGATCATGTTCTGGGTAGCCGAGCGCGCGCGGTACGGGTCGGTGTGGTAGACGTCGGTCAGGTTCTGGTCGTTGGTGTAGGCGTGAATGGTGGTCATCAAGCCGTTTTCAATGCCCAACTCGCGGTGCAGCACTTGGGCGACCGGTGCCAGGCAGTTGGTGGTGCACGAAGCGTTGGAGATGATCTGATGGGATTGACGCAGGATGTCATGGTTCACACCGTAAACCACGGTGGCATCGGCGCCTTTGGCCGGGGCCGAGATGATTACCTTGCGCGCGCCAGCGGTAATGTGGGCGGCAGCCTTGTCACGGTCGGTGAACAGGCCGGTGCATTCAAACACCACGTCGATCTTGTGCGCAGCCCACGGCAGGTCGGCCGGGTTGCGAATGGCACTCACGGCGATCCGGTCACCATTGACGGTCAGGCTTTCCTGGTCGTGGGCAACCTCTGCTTCGAAAGTACCGTGTACGGTGTCGTATTTGAGCAGGTGGGCATTGATCGAACTGTCGCCCAGATCATTGATGGCGACGATCTGCAAATCCTGGCGATAGCCTTGGGTATACAGTGCGCGCAGGACATTACGGCCGATACGGCCAAAACCATTGATTGCGATACGAAGAGTCATTGGAAGGTGCCTGTCGTCGATTTGTTGTAAGAATTACAAGATTATTCGCATAAAAATAGAAAACAAGCCTTTTTAGTGGCAATATTTTGTTCAATCTACAACGAGTGACCTGAATCAACTGGTCCGATGATTCAAACGACACCCTGCCATCCCATGAGCTGCGGGCGTTTGATCAGCATAGGAACGAAGGTCGCCACATCCGTTAGCCTGGAGTTCTACACATGCATCCCCGCGTTATTGAGGTCACCGAACGGCTTATCGCCCGCAGTCGTGCAACCCGCGAGGCTTACCTTGCGCTCATTCGCGGCGCAGCCAGCGATGGCCCGATGCGCGGTAAGCTGCAATGCGCCAACTTTGCCCACGGCGTAGCCGGTTGTGGCACTGAAGATAAAAATAGCCTGCGCATGATGAATGCCGCCAACGTGGCAATTGTTTCGTCATATAACGACATGCTCTCGGCGCACCAGCCGTACGAACATTTCCCTGAACAGATTAAAAAAGCCCTGCGTGAAGTCGGCTCGGTCGGCCAGTTCGCTGGCGGCACGCCCGCCATGTGCGACGGCGTGACCCAAGGCGAACCCGGCATGGAGCTGAGCCTGCTCAGCCGTGAAGTCATCGCCATGTCAACGGCGGTAGCACTGTCCCACAACATGTTCGATGGGGCGCTGATGCTGGGCATCTGCGACAAGATCGTGCCGGGCCTGATGATGGGCGCCTTGCGCTACGGCCACCTGCCGATGATCTTCGTACCCGGCGGCCCAATGCCCTCGGGCATCTCCAACAAGCAGAAGGCCGACGTGCGCCAGCGTTACGCTGAAGGCAAGGCCACTCGCGAGGAACTGCTGGAATCGGAGATGAAGTCCTATCACAGCCCCGGCACCTGCACCTTCTATGGCACCGCCAACACCAACCAGTTGCTGATGGAAGTGATGGGCCTGCACTTGCCGGGCGCCTCGTTCGTCAACCCGTACACGCCGCTGCGTGATGCGCTGACCCGCGAAGCTGCGCATCAGGTCACGCGCCTGACCAAGGCCAACGGCAACTTCACGCCGATCGGCGAGATCGTCGACGAGAAATCCATCGTCAATTCCATCGTCGCCCTTAATGCCACCGGCGGTTCCACCAACCACACGCTGCACATGCCGGCGATCGCCATGTCGGCAGGCATCATTCTCACCTGGCAGGACATGGCCGACCTCTCCGAGGTGGTGCCGACCTTGTCCCACGTGTATCCAAACGGCAAGGCTGACATCAACCACTTCCAGGCAGCGGGCGGCATGTCGTTCCTGATCCGTGAACTGCTCGAAGCCGGCTTGCTCCACGAAGACGTCAACACCGTGGCAGGCAAGGGCCTTAGCCGTTACACCCAGGAGCCGTTCCTGGTCGACGGCGAGCTGATCTGGCGCGACGGCCCGATCGAAAGCCTTGATGAAACCATCCTGCGCCCCGTGGCCCGTGCGTTCTCGGCGGAAGGCGGCTTGCGCGTAATGGAAGGCAACCTCGGCCGTGGCGTGATGAAAGTTTCCGCCGTGGCCCCGGAGCATCAGATCGTTGAAGCACCGGCGGTGGTGTTCCAGGATCAGCAGGATCTGGCCGATGCGTTCAAGGCCGGCCAGCTGGAAAAAGACTTTGTCGCGGTGATGCGCTTCCAGGGCCCGCGCTCCAACGGCATGCCGGAACTGCACAAGATGACGCCGTTCCTCGGTGTATTGCAGGACCGTGGCTTCAAAGTGGCGCTGGTGACAGATGGGCGTATGTCTGGCGCGTCGGGTAAGATCCCCGCCGCGATTCATGTCAACCCCGAAGCCCAGAGCGGCGGGCCGCTGGCACGGGTCAAAGATGGCGATATCATTCGCGTGGATGGCGTGAAAGGCACCTTGGAGCTTAAGGTGGACGCCGAAGAGTTTGCAGCGCGCACGCCTGCCACGGGCCTGTTGGGCAATAACGTGGGGGCCGGGCGTGAGCTGTTTGCATTTATGCGCTTGGCCGCAAGCTCCGCAGAGCAAGGCGCCAGCGCCTTTACCTCTGCCTTGGAGACGCTTAAGTGAAGCTTGCGCTGGTCGGTGATATTGGGGGTACCAACGCCCGTTTTGCGTTGTGGCGAGATCAGGAGCTGCATTCGATCCGCGTGCATGCCACCGCAGATCACTCTAGCCCTGAGGAGGCCATCAAGGTCTACCTCAAGGAAGAAGGCCTGCAGATCGGCGACATCGGCGCGGTGTGCCTGTCGGTCGCCGGGCCGGTGAGTGGCGATGAATTCAAATTCACCAACAATCACTGGCGCCTGAGCAAAACTGCATTCTGCACAACCTTGCAGGTCGATGAGCTGCTGCTGGTCAATGACTTCACGGCCATGGCATTGGGCATGACCCGCCTCAAACCCGACGAATTTCGCGTGGTCTGCGAAGGCACGCCGGAACCGATGCGTCCAGCCGTGGTGATCGGCCCGGGCACCGGCTTGGGCGTCGGCACCTTGCTGAATTTTGGGGGCGGCCGCTTCGCAGCGCTGCCGGGGGAGGGCGGGCATGTCGACCTGCCGCTGAGCAGCCCGCGTGAAACCCAGCTGTGGCAGCACATCTACACTGAGATCGGCCACGTCAGCGCCGAAACAGCGTTGAGCGGCGGTGGCTTGCCGCGTGTGTACCGCGCGATCTGTGCGGTCGACGGGCATACACCGGTGCTGGACACGCCCGAAGCTATTACGGCGGCAGGTCTGGCCGGCGACCCGGTGGCGATGGAAGTGTTGAACCAGTTCAGCATCTGGCTGGGCCGGGTAGCCGGTAATAACGTGCTGACCACCGGTGGTCGGGGCGGTGTGTATATCGTGGGTGGGGTGATTCCACGGTTTGCCGACTTCTTTATCAGCAGCGGTTTTGCTAGGAGCTTCAGCGACAAAGGCTGCATGAGCGACTACTTCAAAGGCATTCCGGTGTGGTTGGTGACCGCGCCGTATTCCGGGTTGACCGGGGCTGGCGTTGCACTGGAGCAGGCTTTTGCATAGGTGCTGATGGCGCTCTCGCAGGCAGGCCAGCTCCCACAAGAGAATGCATTCCTTCTCAAAAATAGACTTCAAATGTGGGAGTGGGCTTGCCCGCGATAGCGCCTCAAGGGCAACAAATGACTTAAGCTTGGCCATAACAACAAGGAGGACCCCGTGAGCGTAATCAGTAAATCGATTCTCCTCGTCGACGATGACCAGGAAATCCGCGAATTGCTGCAAACCTACCTCAGTCGCGCCGGCTTCCAAGTCCGTGGCGTGCCGGATGGCGCGGGGTTCCGTCAAGCGATGAACGAGGCGCCGTGTGACCTGGTCATCCTCGATGTGATGTTGCCCGACGAAGACGGTTTCAGCCTCTGTCGCTGGATTCGCCAGCACCCTCGCCAAGCGCAGGTGCCGATCATCATGCTCACCGCCAGCTCCGACGAAACCGACCGCGTGATCGGCCTGGAACTGGGCGCCGACGATTACATCGGCAAGCCATTCAGCCCGCGCGAGCTGCAAGCGCGAATCAAAGCCCTGCTGCGCCGTGCCCAGTTTGGCCAGGAACGCAGCAGCGGCGGCGACGTGTGGGTGTTCGATGAGTGGCGCCTGGACATGGTCAGCCATCGCTTGTTTCACGTTGATGGCGAAGAGGTGATTCTCTCCGGTGCCGACTTTGCCCTGCTCAAACTGTTCCTCGATCACCCGCAACAAATTCTCGACCGCGACACTATCGGCAACGCCACCCGTGGCCGCGACCTGATGCCGCTGGACCGTATCGTCGACATGGCCGTGAGCCGCTTGCGTCAACGCCTGCGCGACACCGAAAAACCGCCACGGCTGATCCGCACCGTACGCGGCAGTGGTTATCAGCTGGCAGCCAGCGTGGTTGCCGGCAATGCCCACTGAGCCTGTGACAGAACGCCGCCGCCGTTTTCCTGTGCCGCGCTCGCTGCTGGGGCGGATGCTGCTGCTGACCTTGCTCGCGGTGCTGTTCGCCCAGGCGTTGTCCAGCGTGATTTGGGTTTCGCAATTGCGCGCCACCCAGCTTGAAGGCTTGGTCACCGCCGCCCGCAGCCTGGCGCACTCGATGACGGCCAGCGTGAGTTATTTCCGTTCGCTGCCAGTGGCCTATCGCCCGTTAGTGCTGGATCAATTACGTAGCATGGGCGGCACGCGTTT
This sequence comes from Pseudomonas antarctica, assembly GCF_900624995.1. Classification (GTDB taxonomy): domain Bacteria; phylum Pseudomonadota; class Gammaproteobacteria; order Pseudomonadales; family Pseudomonadaceae; genus Aquipseudomonas; species Aquipseudomonas antarctica. The sequence goes on along the minus strand of NZ_UYXQ01000004.1, from coordinate 88,947 downwards.
TGTGGTGACCCTCAATGACCGTCCTTTGGACATGCAGATATTGCCCCAGACCCCGCGCAAGCAGGCGGTGCTGCAAGCGGTAGACGAAGTGCTGCGCCAGACCCTGGGCGGCGACGTGCATATCTCGGTGGAATTCGTCAGTGCCGAGGACCTGCGTATTTTCAACGCCGGTTTGAAGCTCGATGAACTGCCGCGCTCCTGGGCGCATTACGCGCTGACCCTGGAGCCGGTCAACCCGCCGGTGCTGGTCACGCAGATCCAGCTGGCGCCGGGCGAATGGCTGTACATCGCCTCACTGTTGCCCGAGCCCTACACCAGCCTTGAAGAACAAGGCCTGCCCTCGCAACAGGTGTGGTTCATCGTGCTGACCAGCGGCTTCCTGCTGCTGTTTATCGGCCTGCTGGTGCACTGGCAAAGCCGGCCGCTCAAGCGCCTGGCGCGGGCGGCGCGGGACATGTCGTTGGGCGCCGACGTTGAGCCGGTGGCCGAAGGCGGCGGCAGTGAAGTGGTGGAAGTGGGCCGAGCGTTCAATGCCATGCGCGAACGCATCAGCCGTTACCTGACCGAACGCAGCCAGTTGTTCAGCGCGATTTCCCACGATTTGCGCACGCCGATCACCCGTCTGCGCCTGCGCGTGGAACTGCTCGAAGATGAGAACCTGCAAGCCAAGTTCGGCCGCGACCTGGACGAGTTGGAGTTACTGGTAAAGGGCGCGCTGCAATGCGTGAAAGACACCGACATCCACGAAAACATCGAGCCGGTCGACCTCAACCACGTGCTCGATTGCCTGGTGGAACCGTACCTGGCGCCCAATGGCAATGGCCGCATCACTCAGGACGGTCGAGCATTGGTGCCGTATGCGGGCAAGCCGCTGGCGCTCAAGCGTTGCATCGGTAACCTGATCGACAACGCGTTGAAGTATGGGCAGAACGCGCATTTGCACATCGAAGACGATGGCGCGGAATTTATCCTGCACGTGGATGACGAAGGGCCTGGCGTACCGGAGCAGCGGCTGGAGCAAGTGTTTGAACCGCATTTTCGTTTGGCCGGCCAGCAGCAGGGTTATGGCCTGGGCTTGGGTATCGCACGTAACATCGCCCACAGCCATGGCGGCGAAGTGAGTTTGCAGAACCTGCGCGAGGGTGGTTTGCGGGTGACGCTGCAGTTGCCCCGGACCCTGGACTAAAAAAACCACCGATCAAATGTGTGGGCTTGCCTGCGATAGCGGCGGGCCAGCCAGTGCATGGTTAACGGATACACCGCCATCGCAGGCAAGCCACACACAATATTAATTGCAGTGGGTCAGATGCTCTGGCGCAACCGGGCCAAATCTCTCAGCGGTGGCGCTCCAAACAATCGGCTGTACTCCCGGCTGAACTGCGACGGGCTTTCATACCCCACCCGATACCCCGCCGCCGAGGCCTCCAGGCCTTCGGCAATCATCAGCCGCCGCGCCTCCTGCAAGCGCAACTGCTTCTGGTATTGCAGCGGGCTCATGGCGGTGATCGCCTTGAAGCGATGGTGCAACGTCGAGACGCTGAGGTTCACTTCCTTGGCCAGGTCATCAATGCGCAGCGGCTGTTCATAATTACCGTTCAACCACTTGATCGCCTGGCTCACTCGATGGCTCTGACTGTTGGCCACAGCGATTTCGTACAGCCGGTAGCCCTGCGGGCCACGTAATAACCGATAGAGGATCTCGCGATTGATCAACGGCGCCAGCATGCCGATGTCTTTGGGCGTGTCCAGCAGGCGCGCCAGGCGCAGCACGGCATCGAGCAGTTGGGTGTCGATGCGGTCGACGTACATGCCACGCGAGGTCGGGCGCGACGGCACGCCCATCGGGCCGGCTTCGGCGATCAGTGCAGTCAGCTGTGCCGGGTCGATATTGATGCGCACCGACAGGTTGGGGTCTTGCGCAGTGGCTTCGATGATCCGTCCGGCCACCGGCATCGCGACTGAAAACACCAAATAATTGAGCGGGTCGTAGGCAAAGATTTCGTCGGCCAGGCGTACTTCCTTGCTGCCGCTGGCGAGGATGCACAGCGCGGGCTCCACCAGCACCGGCATAAAGTCGCGTGGTGTGTTGTGGCGATTCAGGAACAGCGAGGTGATTGCCGTGCCGTACGAGCCATCTTCCCACGTATGTCGGTGCACAATGCTCGCCAGTTCGGCGCGCTGTTTTTCCATCTCGGCATCGAGGGGCATGGGCTCAAGTTCCGGCGACGACATGGTGCGTCCTCTACAAGCTTCTTTAATGGGCCAAGCTTAGCGGCGGCTTTTGAAAAGGTGTTACGTCGATTCTGCACAATCCTTGCCTGATCCTGCGATAAGTCGTGAATCAGGCAAGTACGGGGCTTGTCATCGCCCCGAAACGCTGAGCATGGGCGTGGAATAAACCCTGGGGCTCAAACGTCTTATCCACGCTTCTCGCAGGATTGTGCAATAAGCCTGCAGGAATTGACTAACCGCGCCCATACCCGCGCCGCTATCTTTGATCCTGTGGCAACACGCCCTCACAGTGCTTGCCGAGCATCACTTCTCAACGGGAGAGTCGAACATGTCCACCCCCATTCCCGCGAGCCATATGGCCTTTATCCGTGCCCGCACCGGGTGCAGCACCGAACTCGGTGCACGCTTGAGCTGTTTGATCGAACCGGGCCGTCAGGCTCAGGGTTGCCTGCAATTCTCGTTGCAGCACTCTCAGGTCGACCCTGATGTATGGCTGGTATCGGGCTTCTGGAGCAGCGAGCAGGCGATGAGCGCCTACTTCAGTTCGCCAGCCCTGATGATCTTTACCGAGCTGTTAAACGACGGGGTGGTCCGCAGCATGGACTTCCAGACCTTCACCGATGCATCCGCAGCGCATGCCTTCGGCGAGTACCTGCAACTGGCCGGTTAGTGCTTTAGAATGGCCGACTTTCCCATTGGCCAGGACTTGTAACATGGCACGTAAAGAGTTTGCCCACCACGAAGCCGTTTCCGCCTTGGTGCGTGAAGAAGAGGGTGGCTACAGCGCTGCCATCGCCGTCAAGGCACTGGATGGCATGGGCGCCCCAAAGTTTCACAAGATCCTAGATGGACACACATTCAAGACCGCTGACGACGCCGACGATGCGGCTGCCGCGCAACTGGAGCGGCTGGTCGATGTGGACGAAGAAGGGCAGCTGACTTGGGTATCTGCCGCTAACTAAACAACACCGATGAGCCAAATGTGGGAGCAAGCCCCCTCCCACATTTTTTTGCGTGCCAATCAGCGCTGAGTGGCGCCTGGGCGATACATCTTGAATAGCGACTCGGGCCCCAACTGGAAGTAATCCGCTGGCCCACCACCGCGTAAGATCGGCTCGGCGGCGGCGGTGTCGTAGACCCCATCCTTGAGCAGCCACTTGGCAATGTGCACCGCGACCACCTCGCCCAACACCAGCCAGCTCGGCACCCATTCCTTGTCGGCCCTCTGCAACTGAATGATCTGCGTCACCTTGCACTCGAACGACACCGGGCTCTCGCCCACGCGCGGCGCGCCGACGATTTTCGACGCCACCGGCGTGAGGCCGGCCAGCTCGAACTCGTTGACCTCTGGCGATACCGCCGCGCAACTCTGGTTCATCTGCTCGGCCAACGGGCGAGTGGCCAGGTTCCACACAAACTCGCCGGTGTGTTCGATGTTGTTCAGGCTGTCTTTGCGCCCGACACTGGAAAACCCAATGATCGGTGGAATGTAGTTGAACGCATTGAAGAAGCTGTAGGGCGCCAGGTTCAGGCGGCCTTGGCTGTCGTGGGAAGAAATCCAGCCAATCGGCCGTGGGCCGACGATGGCATTGAACGGGTCGTGGGGCAGGCCGTGGCCGTTGGCGGGTTCGTAGAAATGGATATCGTCAGACATGGGCCGGGGTTCCTGCTGTGGGGGTCTGTGAGGCAGCCATAGTGCAATCCATAACCGCGAATTTCCATTGGCTATATGGAATTTTCATTGATTGCCCACCTATTTTTCACAGCCTCCCGTTCAGTCTGCGCGCCAGGTCGACACCCCCTATAAGTCGGCCCAATGAACGACTGAGCTTCGGAGCCTTCTGCACCATGAACAAACTTCCTCAGATCACCCTAGCGTTCTGGGTCATGAAAATCTGCGCAACGACCTTGGGCGAAACCGCCGGGGATTTGTTGTCGATGACATTGAATGTCGGCTACGCCATCAGTTCGATGATTCTGATCAGCGTGTTTCTCGTCACCCTGGTGACCCAACTCTGGTCGAAAACCTATAACCCGGTGCTGTACTGGGTCGTGATTTTGTCCACCAGCACGGCTGGCACCACCATGTCGGACTTTATGGACCGTACGCTGGGCTTGGGTTATGCCACCGGGTCGATGATCCTGGTCGTGATCCTGATGATCATCTTTGCCTTGTGGCACCTCAGCGGCGATTCGCTGAACGTGAACAAGGTGCAGACCTTGCGGGGCGAGTTGTTTTACTGGATGGCGATTCTGTTCTCCAACACCTTGGGCACCGCGTTGGGCGACTTCCTGGCGGACGATTCCGGGTTGGGCTTTGCCGGCGGTGCGTTGCTGATCGGCTCGGCCATCGCCGTGGTGGTTGCCCTTAAATACTTCACCCAAATATCGTCGGTGCTGTTGTTCTGGGTGGCGTTTGTGTTGACCCGACCGTTTGGCGCAACCTTGGGCGACTTCCTCACCAAGCCCCATGAAAAGGGCGGGCTGGATTTCGGCACTATGGGTTCATCGGCGGTGTTGGCTGCGGTGCTGGTAGTGATGATTGCCGGGGCGTCGTATGCGCGACGTCGGTATGGGCGTCAGCAGTCCATAGAGCTGACATGACGCTTTTTTGGAAACGCTAAAGAACGAAATGTGGGAGCGAGCAAGCCCGCTCCCACACTTTTTAGTCCGTGGTAATCCGCGAATGCTTGCGCGTGTCTTTCATGGTCACGTAAACCAGCAGAGACACCGCAATACACGCCGTCACATACCAGTAGTAACCGGTTTCCATCCCAATGCTCTTGAACCACAGCGCGATATATTCAGCGGTGCCGCCGAAGATCGACACGGTGAGTGCATACGGCAGGCCCACGCCCAGCGCGCGAATTTCCGTAGGGAACAGCTCAGCTTTTACCACCGCGTTGATCGAGGTATAGCCGCTGACGATGATCAGCGCCGCCATGATCAGGAAGAACGCACCCCACCAGCTTTGGATGGTGTGCAGGGTGGTGAGGATCGGCACGGTGAACAAGGTGCCGAGGATGCCGAAGGCGATCAGAATCGGCCGCCGGCCGACTTTGTCGGACAGCCCGCCGACCAGGGGTTGCAGGCACATGAACAGAAACAGCGTTGCGGCCGAAATGGTGGTGGAGTCGGAAATGCTCATGCCGACGGTGTTCACCAGGTATTTCTGCATGTAGGTGGTGTAGGTGTAGAACGCCAGGGTGCCGCCCATGGTCAGGCCGACTACGGTCAGCACTTCTTTGGGGTGACGCATCAAGGTGCGCATGGCGCTTTCCTTGGCTTTTTCCTTTTTGGTGAACGACTCGGTCTCTTCCATGCCACGACGCAGGAACAGCGCAACCACTGCGCACAGCGCGCCGATGGCGAACGGGATGCGCCAGCCCCAGGCATACAGCTGTTCGGTGGTCAGGGTTTGTTGCAGCACGATCAAGACGGCCAGGGCGATGAGTTGGCCGGAGATGAGGGTCACGTACTGGAAGCTGGAGAAGAAACCGCGACGTTCCTTGGTCGCCATTTCACTCAGGTAGGTGGCCGAGGTGCCGTACTCGCCGCCAACCGACAGGCCTTGCAGCAAGCGTGCAAACACCAGCAGGATCGGTGCGCCAATACCGATGGTGTCGTAACCCGGTGTCAATGCGATCAGCAGGGAGCCGAAGCACATCAGCAATACCGAGGCCATCAGCGCGGCCTTGCGGCCTTTGTAGTCAGCGTACAGGCCCATCAGCCAGCCACCGATTGGGCGCATGATGAAGCCCACGGCGAAGATGGCGGCGGTGTTCATCAACTGGGCGGTGGAGGAACCGGCGGGGAAGAAGGCTTTGGCGAAGTACAGCGAGAAGGCGGCGTAGACGTACCAGTCATACCACTCGACCATGTTGCCGACGGAGCCGCTGAAGATCGATTTGATCCGGCTGGACGTCGTGCGTTCTTTTGCCGGCGCAGCCGCCGACCCCAGAGGCAAGGTGTTGGAGTTATCCATTGAAGGATCCTTCATCTAATTGTTTTTGTGGAGCGGCGCGAACGCTGCCTGGTTCGGCTATAGCAGGAGCTGTGCCAAGTAGATGAAGGCCCGGTTTAGAAGGGTTTCAGAATGGTTTTGAGCGGAAAGTTGCTGATGGTTTGAAGGTGGTGAGCGGAAATCCGCTTATGGCTACTGGCCTCATCGCAGGCTTGCCTGCGATGGCGTCTGCCAAAGCAACACAAAAACTGGCCTACAAAAACGTATCCCGCACCAACCCATGCCGCTGCATCTTTTCATTCAACGTGCGACGCGGCAGTTGCAACTCGGCCAACACCGCCTTGATATCGCCCTTATGCCGAACCAGCGCGGCTTTCAGGCAATGCGCTTCAAAGGCCTCCTGCTGCGCCGCCAACGATTGCCCCGCTTCGATACCTTCCGGCTCCGGTTCACCCAGGCCCAGCACTTGGCGTTCGGCAACGTTAGCCAGCTCACGCACGTTGCCTGGCCAATCATGGCTGAGCAGCCGCCCCAGTTGCGCGCCGCTCAAGGGTTCGGCCCTACGGCCCAGCCGCTCGGCGGCGCTGTGGGCAAAGTGGTCGAACAACAGCGGAATATCTTCGCGGCGCTCGCGCAACGGCGGCAGGCGCAGTTGCGCGACGTTCAGGCGATAAGCCAAATCTTCGCGAAACCGTCCGGCGCGGGCCTCTTCCAGCAGGTCCGGCTTGGTGGCGGCGATGATGCGCAGATCCACGTGAATGCTTTGGTTGGAACCCAGCCGCTCCAGCTTCTGCTCCTGCAACACACGCAGCAGTTTCACTTGTTGCGCCAAGGGCATACTTTCGATTTCATCCAGGAACAGCGTGCCGCCGTGAGCGTATTCCAGCTTGCCGATGCGTTTGCCCTGGGCGCCGGTGAACGCGCCGCTTTCGTGGCCGAACAGTTCGGCTTCAAACAGCTGCTCGGGGATGGCGGCGCAGTTGAGCGCAACAAACGGTTTTTTCGCGCGCGGGCCAAAATCATGCAGGCAGCGCGCGACCAGCTCTTTACCACTGCCGGTCTCGCCACGGATCAACACATTGACCGGCAAGCTGGCCAAGTCGAGCACCTGGCGGCGCAAATTCTGCAAACCGCGGGACACGCCCAGCAGGCTGGATTCCAGCTGCGCCCGATGATCGGCTTGTTGGTGCAGGCGACGGTTCTCCAAAATCAGCCCACGTTTGTCCAAGGCGCGACGCAGGCCGTTGAGCAAGGCGTCAGGGCTGAAGGGTTTTTCCAAAAAGTCGTAGGCCCCGTCTCGCATGGCGTCTACCGCCATCGGCACGTCGCCGTGGCCGGTGAGCAGGATCACTGGCAAGTCGGCATCGCGGCGCTGCACTTCGGCCAGCAGTTCCAGGCCGCTGAGGCCGGGCATGCGCACGTCGCTCAAGATCACCCCGGGAAAGTCCTTGGGCAGGTTCGCCAGGCATTCCTCGGCGCGACTGAACAACTGCACGTCAAACCCTGACAGGCTCAACCATTGTTCGACGGCTGTACGGATGCTGGCTTCGTCATCGACCACAATCACTGCGTTCAACATAGGTCGGGCGTCTCCAGCGCAATCGGCAAGGTCAGGGTAAATACCGCGCCATCGCCACGGTTACCGGCGAGCAGGCGCCCGCCCAGTTCGTGCACGATAGCGTAGGACACCGCCAGCCCAAGGCCGAGGCCGTCGCCCACGGGCTTGGTGGTAAAAAACGGGTCGAACACGCTGTTCAAGTGTTCCTCGGCAATCCCGCCGCCGCTGTCGCTGACGGTCAACTGCCACAGCTGTTGATCGGCGTGCAGGCGGATTTCCAGGCGTTTGCGCGGCTTGTCAGCCATCGCGTCGAGGGCGTTGCGCAGCAGGTTGATCAGCACCTGTTCCAGGCGGATGGCATCGCCACGCACCCAGGCCGGACGGGTCAGGTCCAGCACCACGCCGATGGCTTCGTCGCGCAGGCGCGCGTCGAGCAAGTGCAGGGATTGATCGACCACGGTGGCCAGGTCCAGCTTTTCGCGCAGGCCGCTGGGGCTTTTGCGCGCGAAGGTCTTGAGGTGGCCGGTGAGTGCGGCCATGCGCGTGAGCATGTCGTCCAACGGTGTGAGGGCCTTGTAGGCGTCGTCTACGCGGCCGTGGTCCAGCAGCAGGCGCAGGGTCGCCAACTGCATGCGTTGGGCGGTCAGCGGCTGGTTGATTTCATGGGCGAGGGCGGCGGACATCTGCCCCAGTGCCGCTAATTTAGCCGATTGCACCAAGCCATCCTGGGCTGTACGCAGCGCCTGGGTGCGCTCCTCGACAAGCTGTTCAAGTTCTTCGCGGCTGCGTTGACGCAAACGGGCCAGGCGCCAGCGTTGGGTCAGGAACAGCACCAGGAATACCAGCGCCAGCCAGGAACCGGCGGCGGCAAGGCCGGCGTTGCGTTGGTCTTCAAAGGCGAACTGCGGTTTGCGCAGCAGGTGCAAGGTCCAGCCTTCGGCCTTGAGCGGCAGCGATTCCCAGATGTAATTGGCGCTGCCGTCGGGACCGTTGACGCGCATCAGGTGGCTGTTTTCGTCAAAGCGCTGCAACGTTTGTATGCCCAGCGGCTGCAATTGTTTTTTGTCGTATTGGCGGGTGGCCTCGAGGTCGGCGAGGTCACTGGCCGACAGCGGGCGCAGGTTGCGGTAACGCCAGCCCGGCTGGTTGGCGATAAACACGATGCCGCGCGCATCGCTGACCAGCAGCAGGTCGTTGCCCTGGGCCCACTCGCGCTCAAGTTCGGGGAATTCGAGCTTCACGACCATGGCGCCGAGGAACTGTTCATGTTCATCGACCACTGCGCTGGAGAGGAAGTAACCGGGGATCCCGGTGGTCACGCCCACCGCATAAAAACGCCCGGTGCCCTGGCTCAGGGTCTGGCTGAAATAAGGGCGAAACGCGTAGTTGTGCCCGACATAACTGCTCGGGAGGTTCCAGTTACTGGCGGCCACGGCCAGACCGGTGCGGTTCATCAGCTCCAGAGTGGAGGACTGCGCGGCGCCGTTGATGCGCTCCAGTTTGCGGTTGAGCAGGTCCTGAGTGGTGGCGTCGAGCGGGCCTTTCAAGGCGCTGATCATTTCCGAGTCCAGCGCCAATACGGCGGGCAGGGCACGGTAGCGTTCGATCAGGGTGTGTAGGGAATTGGCATACAGCGCCAGTTGCTGATTGGCGCGCGCGGCGTCGTCCACCAAGGCTTGGCGTTCGGCATGGCGCGTGGCCAGGGCAGCGGCCAGCACCGCGCCCGCGATGATCAACAACGAGTAAAAGGTCAGACGCAGAGGGCGAGGGATCACGATCATACGGTGATGAACAGGCACGGTGAGGGGTGAGCACCATAGCATGCACTGCTTGGATCTTGTGGCCTGGCAACCGGGCTTTTTGTGGCAATCGGCAGGCCATAAAAAAGGCGACTGGGCCAGAAGCCGCAGTCGCCTTTATCCTTGCAGTGAGGTGCTTACTGCACTTCTACCGCCAGGCTTTCACTGATCTTTTTCTGCCAGATGGCAGGACCGGTGATGTGGACGGATTCGCCCTTGCTGTCCACCGCAACGGTGACCGGCATGTCTTTCACGTCGAACTCGTAGATTGCTTCCATACCCAGTTCGGCGAACGCGACAACGCGCGACTTCTTGATGGCTTGCGCCACCAGGTAAGCGGCGCCGCCCACGGCCATCAGGTACACGGCTTTGTGGTCTTTGATCGCTTCGATCGCAGTCGGGCCGCGCTCGGATTTACCGATCATGCCCAACAGGCCGGTTTGCTCGAGGATCTGACGGGTGAACTTGTCCATCCGCGTGGCGGTGGTCGGGCCAGCCGGGCCAACCACTTCTTCGCGCACCGGATCAACCGGGCCGACGTAGTAGATGAAGCGCCCTTTGAGGTCCACCGGCAAGGTTTCACCCTTGTTCAGCATCTCGACCATGCGCTTGTGCGCAGCATCGCGGCCGGTGAGCATCTTGCCGTTAAGCAATACGGTTTCGCCCGGCTTCCAGCTCTGCACGTCTTCCGGGGTCAGGGTGTCGAGGTTGACGCGACGGGCCGACGGGCCGGCTTCCCAGACGATCTCCGGGTAGGCGTCCAACGGTGGCGCTTGCAGCGACGCCGGGCCCGAACCGTCGAGCACGAAGTGTGCGTGACGGGTGGCGGCGCAGTTGGGGATCATGCACACCGGCAGCGAGGCGGCGTGGGTTGGGTAGTCCATGATCTTCACGTCGAGCACGGTGGTCAGGCCACCCAGGCCCTGGGCGCCGATGCCCAGTCTGTTGACCTTCTCGAACAGCTCCAGGCGCATCTCTTCGATGCGGTTGGAAGGGCCACGCTTTTTCAGCTCGTGGATGTCGATGGACTCCATCAACACTTCCTTGGCCATCACGGCGGCTTTCTCGGCGGTGCCGCCGATGCCGATGCCGAGCATGCCCGGTGGGCACCAGCCAGCGCCCATGGTCGGAACCGTCTTGAGCACCCAGTCGACGATCGAGTCGGACGGGTTGAGCATGGCCATTTTCGACTTGTTCTCGGAGCCGCCGCCCTTGGCCGCCACGTCCACTTCCACGGTGTTACCCGCAACGATGGAGTAGTGGATCACGGCCGGGGTGTTGTCCTTGGTGTTTTTACGCGCGCCTGCAGGGTCGGCGAGAATCGATGCACGCAGGACGTTTTCCGGCAGATTGTAAGCCTGGCGCACGCCCTGGTTGATCATGTCATCCAGGCTCATGGTGGCGCCGTCCCAGCGTACATCCATGCCCACACGCACGAACACGGTAACGATACCGGTGTCCTGACAGATCGGGCGATGGCCGGTGGCGCACATGCGCGAGTTGATCAGGATCTGCGCGATGGAGTCACGGGCTGCTGGCGATTCTTCGCGCAGGTAGGCTTCGTGCATCGCTTGGATGAAGTCAACGGGGTGGTAGTAGGAAATGAATTGCAGGGCGTCGGCAACGCTCTGAATCAGGTCGTCTTGCTTGATCACGGTCATGAGTCGCGCTCCTCTATAAGACGGGAACATTCATTAAAGGTGGCTCAGTGGGGTGCATCGGTCGGCTGAGTCCACCTTTCCAAGGCACGCCGTATGGTGCAGGCGCGACGCTAAAAAGGCGCGGCAGTATAACCCGACGCGGTGGCTGATACACCCGACTATGGTCAAACGCTGTCGGGCATGATTCCCTGTACGCAGCCTTTCTGATTGAGACCTTATATGCCTGAACTGCACGTCGGCGAACGCCACTGGTCGGTAGCCACCGGCAGCAACTTGCTCGATGCCCTGAATCGGGCGGGTGTGGCCGTGCCTTACAGTTGCCGGGCGGGCAGTTGCCATGCGTGCCTGGTGCGTTGCCGAGGTGAGGTCGAGGACAAGCAACCCGACGCCCTGAGCCCGGCGCAACGTCAGGACGGCTGGCGCCTGGCTTGCCAGTGCCAGGTACGCGGGGATGTGCAGGTCGAAACGTTCGACCCGCTGCGTGACGGTTTGCCGGCCACGGTGGTGGGCGCCGACTGGTTGAGTGTGAATGTGCTGCGCCTGCGTCTTGAACCGGAGCGTGGTGTGCGTTATCGCGCTGGGCAGCATCTGGTGCTGTGGGCGGGCCAGGTGGCGCGGCCCTATTCGCTGGCGAGTCTGCCCCAGGAAGATCCGTTTCTGGAGTTTCACCTCGATTGCCGCCAACCCGGTGAGTTCAGTGATATTGCCCGACAGTTGCACGTGGGAGACGGCCTGCGCCTGGGCGAATTGCGAGGCGGGGCGTTGCAATACGACCTCGACTGGCAAGCGCGGCCGCTATGGCTACTGGCGTCGGGTACGGGTCTTGGGCCGTTATGGGGCGTGCTGCGCGAGGCGTTGCGCCAGGATCACCAGGGTGCTATTCGGGTGATTCACCTGGCTCACGATGCCGACGCGCATTACCTGGCCGAGCCCTTGGCGCAGTTGGCTGCGCAGCATCCGAACCTGACCGTGGAGCTGTGGACGGCGGCTGAGTTGACCCAGGCATTGGCGCAACTGCGGCTTGTTTCGCGGCAAACTCTGGCCTTACTCTGCGGGCACCCTACCAGCGTCGAAGCGTTTTCCAAACGCTTGTTCCTGGCGGGATTGCCGCGTAATCAACTGCTGGCCGATGTGTTCCTGCCCCGTGGTTGAGCGCTGAACTCTACAGCCGCGAGATTCACCATGACCGACGCTATTGTGCTGCAACGCGAACGCGGGCTGCTGACCTTGCAGCTCAACCGCCCCGACAAGAAAAACGCCCTGACTCGCGCCATGTACACCCAAATGGCCGAAGCGTTGGAGCAGGCCGATGCGGATGTAGATATCCGCGCCGTGCTGATTCAGGGCAGCAGTGAGTGTTTTACCGCCGGCAATGATATCGGCGATTTTCTCGAACAACCGCCCAGCGACCTCGACAGCCCACCGTTTCACTTTATGAAAAGCCTGCTCAATTGCCGCAAACCGGTGATTGCCGCTGTGGCTGGCGCGGCGGTGGGCATTGGTACGACGCTGCTGGTGCATTGCGACCTGGTCTATGTTAGCCGCGATGCGCGCTTGCGCATGCCATTCGTCAACTTGGGGCTGTGTCCGGAGTTTGGTTCCAGCCTGATCCTGCCGCGTTTATTGGGGCATGCCAAAGCCGCTGAGTTGTTGCTGTTAGGAGAGGGCTTTACCGGTGAGCAGGCGGCAGCGTGGGGCATTGCCACTGAGGCGTTGGGCAATGGTGAGGCGGCGTTGGCCAAGGCACGGGAAGTGGCTGAGCGTTTTGAAACACTGGCGCCCGGGGCGGTGCAGGTGACCAAGCAATTGATGAAGAGTGTCGATCGGGAGCAGCTGCGGCGGGTGATTGAGGAGGAGGGCGCCTTGTTTGTCCAGCGCCTGAAATCACCGGAGGCGATTGCGGCGTTGTCGGGATTTATCACCAGGCGATAGTTTTTTGTTGATTGTTCGGACGTCTTCGCGAGCAAGCCCGCTCCCACATTCCACCGTGTTTGTTCAGGATGTACGCGGTCAAATGTAGGAGCGGGCTTGCTCGCGAAGAGGCCATTGAGGCCAACACAACCGCTAGCATTGAAATGCAAAAAGCCCCGCCATTCACATGGCGGGGCTTTTGTGTTTCAGCGTGCCACTCAGACCATTGGGTCGCCAACGTGCAGGATCTTCATGCCGTTGGTGCCACCGATGGTGTGGTAGCTGTCGCCCTTGGTCAGGATGACCCAGTCGCCTTTTTCCACCACGCCGCGCTTGATCAGCTCGTCGATGGCAGCTTGGCTGACTTCATGCGGCGGCAGCGAAGCCGGGTCGAAGGGTACGGTGTACACGCCACGGAACATGGCCGCGCGGGCCTGGGTTTCGCGGTGCGGGGAGAACGCGTAGATCGGCACCGAAGAACGGATACGCGACATGATCAACGGCGTGTAGCCACTTTCGGTCAGGGCGATGATCGCTTTGACGCCCGGGAAGTGGTTGGCGGTGTACATGGCCGCCAGCGCAATGCTCTGGTCGCAGCTTTCGAACACTTTGCCGATGCGGTGGCTGGAGGTCTTGCTGGTCGGGTGCTTTTCGGCACCGACGCAGATACGCGCCATGGCCTGAACGGCTTCCAGCGGGTAAGGACCGGCAGCACTTTCAGCCGAAAGCATCACGGCGTCGGTGTAGTCGAGCACGGCGTTGGCCACGTCGGACACTTCAGCGCGGGTCGGCATCGGGTTCTGGATCATCGACTCCATCATCTGGGTCGCCACGATGACCGCTTTGTTGTGACGGCGTGCGTGCAGGATGATCTTCTTCTGGATACCGATCAGCTCGGCGTCACCGATTTCCACGCCCAGGTCGCCACGGGCAACCATCACGGCGTCGGAAGCCTTGATCAGGCCGTCGAGGGTTTCGTCATTGGCCACGGCTTCGGCACGTTCGATCTTCGCCACCAGCCAGGCGGTGCCACCGGCTTCGTCGCGCAGTTTACGGGCGTATTCCATGTCGGCAGCGTCGCGCGGGAAGGACACGGCGAGGTAGTCCACTTCCATTTCGGCGGCGAGCTTGATGTCGGCTTTGTCTTTTTCAGTCAGGGCCGGTGCCGTCAGGCCGCCACCGCGACGGTTGATGCCTTTGTGGTCGGACAGCGGGCCACCGATGATCACGGTGCAGTTCAGCTCCGTCGGGGTGGCGGTGTCGACGCGCATGACCACGCGGCCGTCATCGAGCAGCAGCTCATCGCCGACGCCGCAGTCTTTTACCAGGTCCGGGTAATCGATACCCACGACTTGCTGATTTCCTTCGGTCAGCGAATGGCTGGTGGAGAAGGTGAACGTGTCACCGATCTTCAGCTCGATCCGCTTGTTGGCGAATTTGGCGATACGGATTTTCGGGCCTTGCAGGTCACCCAGCAGTGCCACGAAGCGGCCGTGCTTGGCGGCCAGGTCACGCACCAGCTTGGCTCGAGCCTTGTGCTCGTCGGGGGTGCCGTGGGAGAAGTTCAGACGGGCAACGTCCAAACCAGCCAGAATCAGCTGTTCGAGGACTTCCGGCGAGTTGCTGGCCGGGCCAAGGGTGGCGACGATTTTGGTACGACGGACGGACATGCACAGACTCCTGAGTTCAAGCGCTGGAGAAGGCTACTATGCTCTTTCGTTGTAGTCATTGTTCGTTTGCACTACTTATCGACGATTGGCTTGTTTTTGCTGCGGTTGAATAGACGAACATCCTTGAAGATTTTCGACGAGGGGTCGATACACTGCTCAAGACAGGAGAACCCTCATGCGAATTTTGCTCGTTGCTGCCTTGGCCGTCAGTGTTGTCGGCTGTACCCGCTGGTCAATGGACCACCATTTGAACAACGCTTACCGCGCCTATGGGGTGGGTGATTGCGAGCGCGTCACCTTGGAGTTGTCCCAGGTCGACCGCGAGAGCCGCACTCGTCGATATGTGCAACCGGAGGTGTCGATGTTGCGCGGCCAATGCCTGGAACGGCAGAAATTGTTCGTTGATGCCGTACAAACCTATCAGTTCATCATCAGCCAATACCCAACAAGCGAGTACGCATACCGCGCTCGCGCCCGGCTCGACACCCTGCATCAGTTGGGGCATTACCCCGGCGCCAGTGCTGCACAGCCACGTCCAGCGTCTTTGTAATGAAATTTGTCATGTTATAGCTGGCCGGTCGCCAGTCTTGGACTATCCTTTGGATGTTCGTTTGTACAAGTTTCTATTCGAACGAATGCGAGGCCCGGATTCGGCAGCTGTACGAGTGACTATAGCGATGTACCGTCACACCGAGATCCAGGGAGAGCGAGCCATTGGCTTGTTCCGAATCACTGGCACGGCCAAAGCATGGCCATTGGATGGCAATCTCACATGTTTACCCACCGACGGATCGAACGGCACCAATTACATTGCTTCCTGCAGGTGTTCAATCGCCTTACCGACAAACCTATTGGCTTTCTGGGCAATGTTTCCGCGGGCGGGCTGATGTTGATCAGCCAGTTGCCTTTGATGGTCGACGTGGACTTCGAGTTGCGCCTGAAAATTCCTGGGCCGGACGGCGAGCTCCAAACTATTGACCTCACAGCGACCTGTTTGTGGAGCCGTGAGGATATCAACCCTCAGCATTATGACTCCGGGTTCAATGTGATTCAGGCCGGCGAAGAGTACGGGCAACTGATCACGGCCCTGTTGAATTACTTCAGTTTCGATCCATTACAGGCATCCGCCTAAACGCTGTGCAGTGTCGGCTCGGTTCGGGGTTGTTACCCGAACTCGGTCGTACATTCGTTTTTAGAGCCCTTTTGCCAGAGCGTTTGTTTCAGAAAACGCCGGCTTTCTTCCAGCTCAAATAGCGCGTAACCAAGGCGGCTCCCAACTGCGACGGCGACGTATCCAATACGGACAACCCCTGCGCGCTCAGGCGCTCGTGGAGTTCATTTCGAGTATTGAGGTAGTTCACCGTACCGCTATAAACCAGAGCGTCGGGCAAGGTTTGTACGGGGGCTTGGCGCAGTTGGTCGAGAACCTCTTCGCGCAGGCTGGCCACCAGTACCCGGTGCTGTCGACTCATACGCTTGACGGCCGTCACCAGTGCTTCATCGTCCTCATCCCGCAGATTAGTGACCACAATCACCAGGGCCCGACGTTTTTGCCGAGCCAGCAGTTGGCTGGCGGCAGCCTGGTAGTCGGCGGTGCGCCGAGTGGTATCGAGGTCATACACAGCATTGAGCAGCAGGTTCAGCTGGCCACTTCCCTTGACCGGTGCAAGGTAACGCGGCGGGTCGCCGGCAAAGGTGCACAGACCCACGGCATCGCCCTGGCGCAGCGCAACGTAGCTGAGCAGCAGGCATGCGTTGAGCGCATGGTCAAAATGCGCTAATTCGTCATCCTGGCTGCGCATGCGTCGGCCGCAATCAAGCATGAACACAATTTGCTGGTCTCGCTCATCCTGGTATTCCCGGGCGATCGGCGTACGTTGTCGTGCGGTGGCCTTCCAGTCGATCTGGCGCAGGCTGTCGCCTTCGCGAAATTCACGTAGTTGATGAAATTCCAGCCCCAACCCCCGCCGCTGACGTTGTTGCACGCCCAGTTGACTCAGCCAGTTATCCACACCCAGCAGCTGGGCACCGTATAAACGAGCGAAGTCCGGGTAGACGCGAGTCGTATCGTCAACCTCGATAAAGCGTCGTGCCGACCACAGTCCGAAGGGGCTTGGCAGGTGAATTTCACAGCGGCTGAAACGGAAGTGCCCGCGGCGTAGAGGGCGTAGTCGATAGCCGAGATCACTGCGTTCACCAGGGCGTAGTTCGATGGTCTGAGGCAGGTTTTCCAGACTCAGGCCATCTGGGACGTGATCGAACACCTGCACGGTCAGTGGCTGTGCGTAGGTGTGGGCCAGGGTCAGGCGAACGTCACCCCAGCGTCCGAGCGCCAGGCTGCCGGGCATCTGCCGCTGCACGTGCACAGAGGGGCGGCGACGCAAGCGTGCGGCATCCAATAACATGAGTAACAGCAGCGCCAGCAGCAGGCCCCAGGCCACCGAATGCAAGGTGTCGGGCACTTTTAACTGCAACGCCGCTGCGACGCCGAGCAGGATATTCAGGCCCAGTAGCGCACCCAGCCAGCTCAACAACAGTCGGGTCGGCTTCATGGGCGCATCACTGCCGGGGCGCCGGAATCTGGTCCAGCAACTGCTTGAGCACCTGGTCTACTTCGAGGCCGTCAATGTCCAGCTCTGGTGCAATTCGCACCCGGTGACGCAACACCGCCAGCGCGCAGCCCTTGATGTCGTCCGGGGTGACGAATTCACCACCGCGCAACAAAGCCCGGGCTCGGGCTCCTCGAACCAGAGCGATGGAGGCACGAGGGCCGGCGCCGATGGCCAGCCCAGGCCAGGTGCGGGTAGCGCGTGCCAGGCGTACGGCGTAGTCGAGCACTTGTTCGTCCAAGGCCAGTTCACTGGCGATCTGCTGCAGTTGCAGCACGTCCTGGGCTTGCAGCACGGTGCGTAGCGGTTGCACATCGAGCATGTCCGCTCTGGATGAACGGGTCACTTCGCGCACCATATCCAGCTCCTGCTGTGCATCTGGGTAGTCCATGCGCACCTTGAGCATGAACCGGTCCAATTCGGCCTCGGGCAGGGGATAGGTGCCTTCCTGTTCGATCGGGTTTTGGGTGGCCAGCACCATGAACGGTTGGCCGATGGGCAGCGCCTCGCCCTCAAGCGTGACCTGGCGTTCCTGCATGGCTTCGAGCAGGGCAGCTTGGGTCTTGGCCGGGGCGCGGTTGATTTCGTCGGCCAGCAACAAGTGAGTGAACAGTGGGCCCTTGCGCAGCTTGAACTGCTCGGTGTGCAGGTCGTACACGGCGTGTCCGGTGACATCGCTGGGCATCAGGTCCGGTGTGAATTGGATACGCGCGAAATCGCCCCCGAAACAACGGGCCAAGGCGCGTACCAGCAACGTCTTGCCCAACCCCGGCACGCCTTCGAGCAGTACATGGCCGCCGGCGATCAATGCGGTGAGTACGTCGTCAATCACCTGGTCCTGGCCAATCACCGCCTTACGCAGTTCGACGCGCAGGGCTTGTGCCTGCGCACTGGCGTGTTGGAGACTGTCGGTCGTCGGTGCCATGGCTGCTGGAAAATCGCTCATAGGGCATTCCTGAGAGTTTGCAGGCACGCCACCTGACGGCTGAAATCGGCGCTGCTGAGCCGTTTTACCGTGAGTGGGCCGAGGGCCTGAATGATAATGTGAGAGGGTTGGCGCGTCAGGCGTTCAAGTACCTGCCACTGTTCAGCGGTTTCGAGGTGTTCAAAGCCTGGGTGACGCCGCCTTGCAGCACGCTGCACGTCACGCTGCAAGGCTTGCAAAAGAGCGCCTTGGCCGCTGCGGCGCAGCAAGAAATCGGCGCTGGCCTTCAAGTGTTCCTGCAATTGCCGACGTGCCTTGGGTGCAGGCGCCTGGATCGGGCCTTGGCGCATACCGGCTTGCCATAGCGCCAGTGTAATCAGCGCGACAAGCGCCACCAGGGCCTGGGGGAAATAGCGCAGCAAGAGCGTCAGTAGATTGTCGACGTCGCGGTTGAACAGCAAGGTCACGTCAGTGCCCTGGTTGAGGTACCACAGCAACCAGGCGTTATCGTGTCGGCCGATGGCTGGGGTTTTCCACAGATCGCTGTCGGTCACAATTGTCACGGTGCCATCCCCAAGGTCGCGTTGCATCAGGTGGCTGGACTTGGCGCTGTTGGCGGAAAACTGTGCCACGTGCTTGGGGTCGGTAAGGTTGAAGGCGGTATCGAAGCTGAAATAGGCCGGAGCGGTTTCATTGTCGACATAGAGTTTGGTCAGGTCCGGCGCTTTCTTTTTGCGTGGGGCGGCCGGTTCGTCAAAGACGTCACTCATCAGTTGGTGGATGTTCAGTCGATCGAGCAGCAAGTCCCCGCTTTTACTTGTTTCTTCATCCCATAACGCTTCGGCGACCACTAGCAGATGCCCCCCGGACTTCGCCCACCCCAACAGTTGATCCACTTGGCGCGGGGTCATGTTGCTGCGTTCGCCCAGAAGTAGCAGGCTATTGCCTTTGGCGGGAAGGTTGGAGAGCCGTTCAAGGCTATTGGCATGCGCGACTGCCAGGCCTTGCTCGCGTAAAAAGTACTCGGCTGCCAGATAGGGGTTCTGCCGGGCTTGGGGGGATGGACCGCGATCCACCACTTCGTCATAAGGAATCGCCTTTTGCCAGGCGTAAAAGGCCCCGGCTCCCAGCAGGCACGCCAGCAGCGCCCCGATCCACACTAATGGGCGGCTCATTGGGCGGCTCCCGAACGGAACAACGCACGCCAATCGCTGCAGAGTTTTTGCTGGGCAGAGACAGGAGGCAGAAGGTGACCGTAAGCGAGGTTCTGCCAGTGCCGGGTCAATTCATCACTGAACGCCAGTAGATGCGGTTGTTGCAGCTGGTGAACACGCTCCAGGACCTGACCTTCGGTATCGGCGCTTTTCAGCGGCAGGTGGTAGTCATGCAGCAACCGGCTGAGCAGCCCTCGGTAGAGAAGGCCAAGGGCTTCACGAGGCTGAGTGGGCCATAGTTGCTCGGCGGTACTGGCGATGTCTTCTGGCAGTGTCTCGATACCCAGTTCCAGACCGAACAATTGCGCCGGCGCCGGCTTGACGATTTTGGGGCTGCGCTGCGGGCGCCGGCCGACAAAGGCACGCAGCCAGTCACGGTAGCGCCAGACCAGCAGCGCCAAAAGGCCGATTACGAGGCTCCACAGGAGTATTTCCAATCCTTGGCCGACATGTTTGAAGGTATTGCTGTTGAGGCTGTCCAGCAGTGACTGAAGCCAGGCCGGTAATTTGCCGTCACCATGCGCTTTGTTTTTAGCCGCAGGCTTTTCATCGCCAAAACGGTAACGGGTGACGGTTTCCGGGTTTTTGAAAGGGGGCTGTTCCAGCACGGTCTTGACCGATTGGGAGGCGGCTTGAGTGCTGAGTTGAGTGCGGGCGTTCGAATCATCGGCCATGACCTGCGGGCTGGCGTGTATCAGCATCAACCCGACAACCAGCAGTAGCAGCGGCGCAACACTGCTCAGGCGCTGACGCAATCTGCGGAATACCAACTCCAGGTCCCAGGCTTCCAGTACGGTGCGACGATTGAGATAGAGGCTGAAGCCGCAGGCAATATAGATGGGCTCCCAAAACACCAGGATCAGCGCGTAGAAGGCATGGGTCAGGTGTTCCAGCCACAGCCAGTCCGAGCCCGCCGCGAGTGCGAGGCGTTGCCAGTCCCAATCCGATTCAACCTGATCCGGGATAAATAGATAAAACATCGCCATGCAACCAAACCACAGGCCGATTTCAAGGTGTACTCCGATGATGGTCAGCCAGCGTGCGGCGCCGGCGTTGCGTTGCAGCAGTACCCCCAGCCGTTGCTGGCGCGCCTGGCCACCCAGGCCTTCAAGTTGACTGACTGGCAGCACAAAACTGCGACTCAGGCTTAGTCGACGCCAAGTCAAGCTGAGCAGCAGTTGGCTTTTTAGCAGTCGCGGCCAATGGCGTACGGCCTGTTTGATGCTTGGCGTTTCACCAAACAGGGCCTTGGACAGGATGTACAGCGGCAAGCGGTCGAATGCCGGCTTGAGCCACCAGAACACGAATAGTGCAATAGACGGGTGGTCCCAGAGCAGTGCGGTGAGCAGGGCAAACACTGGCAAACTCACGAGCGCCCAACTGCTCATCAACAGCAGGCGATATTCCCGGGCCATTAAGACGCCAAGGTCCATGGCTTCCCAGGCGGTGCGGGGACGTATCACCACGCTGGCATCACTCAGGCGCATGGCGAGTCCGTCCAGCAAGGGTCAGGTAAGCGGCCACCAGCAGCCAAAGCGTAGCGCCGACAAGGTATTTGGCCCAAGGGGCGATGGTTGTGGTGGAAGACCAGTACGCTTCAATAAAGGCTGCAATCAGCAGGAACACCATGACGCCGCAGAGCATTTGCACGCTTTTGCGCGCCGCCAAACGCAAGGATTCGCTGCGCGCCAGTGATCCTGGAGCGATCAGCGCCCAGCCCAGCTGCAACCCCGCTGCGCCAGCCAGGGCGATGGCGCTGAGTTCGAACGCACCGTGACCGATGACAAATGACCAGAATGTTTGGCCATAGCCAATTTCGGTCAGGTGCCCGGAGATCGCCCCGATGATCAAACCGTTGAAAATCAGAAAGAACACGCTGCCCAGGCCAAACAGCAGGCCGGCGGCAAAGGTCTGGAAAGCGATGCCGACGTTGTGCATTACGTAGTAGCCAAACATCATCCAGTCTTCGCTGGAAGCGCGCTCGGCGGCGCGCCCCAGGCGGCTGGCATCCGGGTCGTACATGCCTTGCATCTCTGCAACCTGCTGGGGGCTGACGATGCTGTAGATCAGGTCTGGAAACAGGTAGACCAGCAGGGCTATACCCACCAGGCTGCCAAAGAACAGCAGGCTGGCGATCAGGACGAAACGCCACTGCTCGCGCACCAGTCGCGGGAAGTCGGCCAGAATGAAGGCCAATATGTTCGCGCCCAATTGGCTGCGGTGGCGATACAACTGTTGATGGCCACGCAGGGCAAGTTGCTGCAGTGGGTCGACCAGGTAGCTGCTATAGCCGCGCTCCTGGGCCAGAGCCAGGTGCTGACACAAACGTCGATAGTGATGGGGGAAGTCAGCCACGTCACCGGCCTTGGCACGACCTTGTTCCAACTGTTTCAGTTGCTCGGAAAAGGCCTGCCATTGGGCCTGGTGACGGCTTTCGAACTGGCTCTGTTTCATGTGGGCCCCAACAAACCGCGTGCCACACCATTGAGCTGTTCCACGGCCCGTGCCGGAGACACTTGCAGCGGCGTGGCAAGGATTGAGGCCAGCTCATGCACGCGCTCGCTGGACAGTTCACCCTGGCGTTCGGCAAAGCCGAGAATGGCGCGCTGTTCGCCGAGGTCCAGCGCAAACGGCAGGCGCAGGGCGCTCGCTTGAGGAATCTGGGGGCGCGCCAAGGGCTGTTCGCGGTAGATCACAAGGGTGCCGGCGGCCAAGTCGCCGAGGCGTTTGAAGTGAGGATGCTGCAGGCAACTGATGGCGCCGATGAAGTAACCGAAAGGCAGCATATCGACAAAGCGCAGCAGGTTACGGATCAATGATGCGGACCAGCCGACAGGTGTGCCGTCGTCCTGTACCACCCGCAGGCCCATGACCTGCTTTCCGGGGGAGCAGCCCTGGTTGAGTACCTCAAACAGCACCATGTACCACCAGCTCAGGAGAAACAGCAGCAGCGAGCCCAGACCAATGCCGATATTGCCCAGCAGCGCCAGAGGCACGAGCAGGATCCCCATGATCAACCCACGAACGCCCAGGTCGAAAGCAAAGGCCAGTGCCCGTGGCGGCAGGCCTGCCGGGCGCAAGGGCAGATCAATGCCCTCCGGGGTCTCGATCTGGTAGCGGGTATCCAAAGGGGCTGATGGCATTGCGATCCTTGGCAGTGCAAAGCGGCTGAGAGACACGGATGCTAGCAGTGTCGACGGTGGAAGCAACCCTTCCAGGTTTTGCTGGATGTTTGTACAGCTCATGTATCGCTGGCCGCGGACGCCTTGCAGCGCCTAGACTTTGCCGATCTTCAGTACAGGAACAGCCCGTGACCTCTATTTTCTGGTACGACTATGAAACCACCGGCATCAACCCACGCAGCGATCGCCCGCTGCAGGTCGCCGGTATTCGTACCGACCTCGAACTCAACGAGGTCGGCCCGCCGGTCAATCTTTATTGCCAGCCCAGCGACGATATCCTGCCCCATCCGGCCGCCTGCGCGATCACCGGTATTACTCCCGCAATCCTGGCGGAAAAGGGCCTTGCCGAAGCCGACTTCATGACCCGTGTGCATGCCGAGCTGGCCGCGCCAGGCACCTGTGGTGCCGGTTACAACACCCTGCGCTTTGACGATGAGATGACGCGCTACAGCCTGTACCGCAACTTTTTTGACCCCTACGCCCGTGAATGGCAGGGCGGCAACAGTCGCTGGGATTTGATCGATGTGGTACGCACAGCCTACGCGCTTCGCCCCGAGGGCATTGTCTGGCCTGAGCAGGATGGGCGCGTAACGCTCAAGCTTGAGCGCTTGACCGAGGCCAATGGGATTGATCATGGCCAGGCGCACGATGCCTTGTCGGACGTGCGTGCCACGATTGCCTTGGCGCGTTTGGTGCGTGAGAAACAACCCAAGTTGTATGACTGGCTGTTTCAGTTGCGCAGCAAGCAGCGGGTCATGGATCAGGTACGCCTGCTGCAACCCATGGTGCATATTTCCGGGCGTTTTTCTGCCGCGCGTCATTACCTGGGCGTTGTCCTGCCCCTGGCCTGGCACCCACGCAATCGTAATGCGTTGATTGTCTGCGACCTTGGGCTCGACCCGCAGGGGTTGCTGGATCTGGACGCTGATACCTTGCGCCAGCGTCTTTATACGCGTCGTGATGATCTGGCAGCAGGTGAGCTGCCGGTGCCGCTCAAGTTGTTGCATATCAACCGCTGCCCGGTCGTAGCGCCATTGAACGTGCTGCGAGCACAGGACCGTGAACGATTGCAGTTGGATATGGAAGCGTTTCAGGCACGGGCGCTGCGACTAACTGACGCACAAGAAGTGTGGCGCGATAAATTGGCAGTCATTTACGCCGAGGACGACTTTGCGCCGAGTACAGACCCGGAGCAGCAGCTCTATGATGGTTTTATTGGCGACCGCGACCGTCGTTTATGTGAACAAGTCCGGGCAGCTGAGCCTGCTCATCTGGCACATCAGCAGTGGCCTTTTGATGATCATCGTTTGCCGGAATTATTATTCCGCTACCGCGCGCGTAACTTTCCGGACACCTTGAACATCGAGGAGCAACAGCGCTGGAAACTTTTTTGCCAGCAACGGTTGTCGGAGGCGGAGTGGGGCGCGCCCAATACCCTCTCGGCATTTAAACAGGCGCGCGAAGAGTTGGCTGTTACTGCTACATCGTTTCAGTCCCAGGTAGTGGATCAATGGCAGGAGTATGCCGACTCTTTAGCCGCTCGCCTGAATCTGTAGACAGGTAATTGCAGAGTGTTCGGACAATAAAAAACGCCAGCAAGCTGGCGTTTTTTATTGTATTGCGTATCAGGCCAGAGCCCGACCAAGCTTAGCCCAGCAGGGTAGCCCAGCTTTCAACCACGTCACCGCCCCACTTGGCTTTCCACTCTTTCAGCGTCTTGTGGTTGCCACCTTTGGTTTCAATCACTTCGCCATTGTGCGGGTTCTTGTATTGCTTGACCTTGCGAGCACGCTTGGTGCCGGTAGTTTTCACAGCGCCACGCGGTGCTTTAACTTTCGACTCTGGATCCAGCAGCGCAATGATGTCACGCAGGGATTTGGAATATTCACCCATCAGGGTGCGCAGTTTGCCTTCGAATTCCAGCTCGGTTTGCAGCTTGTCGTCTTGGGACAGGTTCTTCAAACGGGCCTGCAACTCTTTGATAGCTTCTTCGGTGGCACGGTATTCGTTGATCAGAGACATGTGGACTACCTTATGTAGAGCGCTGATTGACAGGGAAAGTGCGCTAATAATAGTCAGGCCACTTGCGCAAGTAAACATTTAAGGACGCATTTATGTGAATTACTTTGAATGTTTGTAGCAACGCTACGCAATCGAGTTAATTAGTGGGTGGTTGGCCTAAAGATAATCTCGTTTATTTTCCGATAACTGCCCGAGGTGACGTTGTACAGCCATATAGCGGCTATAAACCTTACGTTATTAAGGGCTGTCGCCAGGGCGCGGGGGCAGAATAAGGCGCAAGGAGTACTGCAGTTTTTCCACGTAATCGCTAGAATGGCGACCTTTGCGAAGTTCTGGAGTTTTCCCCTAATGCGCACTTTTCGGCTGGTGATCGCTTGCCCGGACCGGGTTGGCATCGTTGCCAAAGTCAGTAACTTTCTGGCCTCCCACAACGGCTGGATCACCGAGGCGAGCCATCACTCGGACGACCTCAGCGGTTGGTTTTTCATGCGTCATGAAATTCGTGCCGACACGCTGCCCTTTGGTCTTGAAGCTTTTCGTGAGGCGTTTGCGCCGATCGCCGAAGAGTTTTCGATGACCTGGCACATCACCGACACGGAGCAGAAAAAACGCGTCGTGCTGATGGCCAGCCGTGAATCGCACTGTTTGGCCGACCTGTTGCACCGCTGGCACAGCGATGAGCTGGACTGTGAGATCGCGTGTGTCATTTCCAACCATGACGATCTGCGCAGTATGGTCGAATGGCATGGCATTCCGTATTACCACGTGCCGGTCAACCCGCAGGACAAGGAGCCGGCGTTTGCCGAAGTCTCTCGCCTGGTCAAGCAGCACGAAGCTGACGTAGTGGTACTGGCGCGCTACATGCAGATTCTGCCGCCGGAACTGTGCCGCGAGTACGCCGGCAAGGTGATCAATATTCACCACAGCTTCCTGCCATCGTTTGTCGGCGCCAAGCCCTACCACCAAGCCTCGCTGCGTGGCGTGAAGCTGATTGGCGCAACTTGCCACTACGTCACCGAAGAGCTGGACGCCGGTCCGATCATCGAGCAGGACGTGGTGCGGGTCAGCCACAGCGACAGCATTGAAGACATGGTGCGTTTCGGCCGTGACGTCGAGAAGATGGTGCTGGCCCGTGGGCTGCGTTACCACTTGGAAGACCGCGTGCTGGTTCACGGTAACAAGACTGTCGTGTTCTGATAGCAGCGCTTGAATGATTGAAGAATAAGGGGCTTGGGCGTTAAATCGCCACAGGCCCTTTTCTTTGCCTGCCGTTGAGGATTAATCGATGAGCGATCCACTGGACAAAGCCACTTCCAAAGCACCGGCGACGCTGGGTGAGGGGTGTTTGAGTCGATTTGACCCGGATGACCTGAACCCAGAGGACGGCACCGAGTTTCCCGGTGCCGCTGAGCTGTGGCAGCGCGAGCAAGCTAAATCCGAGCCCGAAAAAGAATAACCGCCCGCTGTCGTATCAGTCCGCGGGCGCTGGTATCAGATCCGGAAACTGCCTACCAACTGTTTCAAGCGCGCCGCCTGTTGTTCCAGGTCGGTGCAGGCGCGCAAGGTGGAATGCAGGTTTTCCACACCTTCCTGGTTGAGGGTGTTGATCTCGGTGATGTCCATGTTGATCGACTCCACTACCGAGGTTTGTTCCTCGGTGGCGGTCGCCACGGACTGGTTCATGCCGTCGATCTCGCCGATGCGCTGGGTCACGCTGTTCAGGCGCTCGCCGGCCAGGTTGGCGATTTCTACGCTGTCCTGGCTGTGGCGCTGGCTTTCACTCATGGTGGTGACCGAATCCCGGGCGCCGACTTGCAACTCCTCGATCATCTTTTGCACTTGTTGCGCCGACTCTTGAGTGCGATGCGCCAAGTTGCGCACTTCATCGGCCACGACCGCAAACCCGCGCCCGGCTTCCCCGGCACGTGCCGCTTCGATGGCGGCGTTCAGTGCCAGCAGGTTGGTTTGCTGGGAGATGCTGGTGATGACTTCCAGAATCTGCCCGATATTCACGGTCTTGCTGTTAAGCGCTTCTATATTGCTGCTGGAGGCACTGATCATCGCGGACAGTTGCGTCATTGCCTTGATGTTGCGATCAACGACCTGCTGGCCGTCTTCTGCCAAGTGCCGCGCATCGCTGGCCTGGTTGGAGGCTTGTGCAGCATTGCGCGCAATTTCCTGGGCGGCAGCACCCAGTTCGTTGATGGCGGCCGCTACGCTGTTGGTGCGGTTGGCCTGCTCGTCGGAATTGACCATCGACGAGTTGGACGCGCTGACCACGCGCAAAGCGACTTCGTTGACCTGCTCGGTGGCCGAGGACACTTCGCGAATCGATGTGTGAATCCGTTCCACGAAGCGATTGAAGGCAGTGCCCAGCGTACCGAACTCGTCGTTGTTCTGGATGGTCAAGCGGCGGGTCAAGTCACCCTCGCCGTCGGCGATGTCCTGCATGGCGCGGGTCATCAGGTGCAGGGGTTGCAGCAACACACGAATCAGCATGCCCAGCAGCGCGATGATGATTACCACGGCAATGATGGTGGCAATCACCGCCGAGGTGCGGAACTTGCTGAGCATGGCGAAGGATTTGTCTTTATCCACCGAAATGCCCAGGTACCAGTTCACTGAAGGCAAGCCCTTGATCGGTGTAAAGGTCACGATGTTGTCTTTGCCGTTGGCTTGAACTTCGCTGAAGTCACCACTGATCTTCGGCGTGTTTTTCGGGTACATGTCAGCCAGGGTCTTCATCACCAGGTTCTTGTCCGGGTGCACCAGCACTTTGCCGTCAGCACTGACCAGGAACGCATAGCCCATGCCGCCGAAGTTCAGCGCGCCGATGTTATCCACCAGGGTTTGCAGGCTCAGGTCGCCGCCCACCACGCCGATACTCTGGCCGGCCTTGGTGGTGCTCGGGGTGGCAACAGAAATAATCAACTGCCCGGTAGCAGCGTCAATGTAGGGTTCAGTCAGGGTTGAACCGTTGCTGCTTTGGGCGCCCTTGTACCAGGGGCGAACCCGTGGGTCGAAGCCGTCCGGCATCTTGGTGTCGGGGCGAATGGTGAAGGCGCCTTTGCTGTCGCCCACGTAAGTCGCCATGAACGAGGACGTCAGGGCTTTCTGCTCGAGTAGGCTGGCAACCACACTGGTTTCAGGATTAATGGCGATGTTTTGTGCTGCGTTTTCTACCAAGGCAATCCGCCCGGTTAGCCAGGTTTGAATATTGCTGGCGGTAACATCGCCCATTTCATGCAGGTAGTTATTGAGGTCGTCACGAATCGCGTTGCGTTGCAGGTAGTCGTTATAGAGGGTAAACAACGCGAAGGCGGCGATGACGATAAGGGAGGCTGCAAGCAGGATTTTATGGCTGAAGCGCAGGTTTTTATTCATGGCTTGTAGAGTCCGCTATGGTCTTAATATCCAAAGCGCGTCCTTTTAGGATGCGCAAAATGACAGCGTTAAAAAAGGTGTGATACTTCTTGTGATAACCCTGCTAGTCCCTACAGAAGCTATCTGACCTGTTTTTAGACGTTGTCGGTCTTACCTCTGTCTATATCGACCTGGCGGTACTAAAGATTAACCAAAGGTGACGAAATGCCTGATTCCTCGCAATTGCTTATCGGTGCTGGCCTTGACGGCCAGCCTATCGCCCAGGCCATGCGCCTGGCCAACCGCCACGGGTTGATAGCCGGTGCCACCGGCACAGGCAAGACCGTCACGTTGCAGCGGCTGGCGGAGGCCTTCAGTGAGGCGGGCGTGGCGGTGTTCGCCGCCGACATCAAGGGCGATCTGTGTGGTCTGGGCGCTGCGGCCAACCCTCAAGGTAAAGTGGCTGAGCGCATTGCGGGTATGCCCTTCCTTGATTACACGGCGAAGGCTTATCCGGTAACGTTGTGGGACATTCACGGGCAGTCCGGTCATCCGCTGCGCACCACCATCAGCGAAATGGGGCCATTATTGCTCGGCAGCCTGCTGGAACTCACCGACAGCCAGCAATCGGCACTCTATGCCACCTTCAAGGTGGCGGACCGCGAAGGTCTGTTGCTGCTTGACCTTAAAGACCTCAAGGCTTTGCTTAACCACCTGCGTTATCACCCGCAGTTGCTGGGGGACGACGCGGCGCTGATGACTACGGGCTCCAGCCAGGCGCTGTTACGACGCCTGGCCGTGCTGGAGCAGCAGGGCGCCGAAGCCTTGTTTGGCGAGCCGGCCCTGCAACTCGAGGATATTTTGCAGCCGGCCAGTGATGGCCGTGGGCGTATCCACTTACTCGACGCCAGCCGCTTGGTGCATGAGGCGCCGAAGGTCTACGCGACTTTCCTGCTATGGCTGCTGGCTGAGCTGTTCGAGCAACTGCCGGAGCGTGGTGATGCCGACAAACCGCTGCTGGCGTTGTTTTTCGACGAGGCGCATTTGTTGTTTGCCGACACGCCCAAGGCGTTGCAGGATCGCCTGGAGCAAGTGGTGCGTCTGATTCGCTCCAAAGGCGTGGGTGTGTACTTTGTCACTCAGTCTCCAGGTGATCTGCCTGACACGGTATTGGCGCAACTCGGCCTGCGCATTCAGCACGGCTTGCGGGCGTTCACGACTAAAGAGCAGAAATCCCTGCGCGCGGTGGCGGAGGGCTTCCGGCCCAACCCGGCGTTCGATGCTTTGTCGGTGCTGACTGAGTTGGGTACAGGCGAAGCGCTGGTGGGCACGTTGCAGGAAAAGGGCACGCCGGAAGTCGTCCAGCGCGTACTGGTTGCGCCACCGCAATCGCGAATCGGGCCACTCAGTGAGGCTGAACGCGCGGCACTGATCGCCCGTTCGCCGCTGCTGGGGCGCTACGATAAGCCGATTGACCGGGAGTCGGCCTATGAAGTGTTGATGGCGCGCAAGGAACTGGGGCCAACCGAAGAAGCTAAACCCTCTACCGAAGAACCGAGCTTTACCGACAAGGCCGGCGCGTTTCTGGGCACCACGGCAGGCAAGGCGCTCAAATCAGCGATGCAACAGGCCGCCAATCAGATGGGGCGTCAGCTGGTGCGCGGGCTGCTGGGCTCGTTGCTGGGCGGCAGCAAGCGTAAATAGCGGTTCAGGCTTTGGGCTTGGCGTGGGCGGCCAACCGCTCCAGCGCTGCACGCAAGCCCGGATCGCTGATGCCGTCGGCCGTTGCCTGGATGGTTTCGGCCGCATTCACCGAGAGGTCTATCGTGTGCCCAGCGGCGCGTTGTGGCGCCGTGGGGGGCTGCACCTTGAACTGGATACGGGTCAAGCTGGCAAACTCATCAAATGCCATCAATTGCCGCAGCAGGCGTTTTTGTTGATAGCGCAGACGCGTTGCCCAGTGACCGTCGGTGACAATTAATAGCAAATGACCTTCACGCCAGGAGGCCACATGGCAGTGTTCGCGTGCGGCAGGCTGCAGTTGGCTTTCTACGAGGCGTTGCAAACGGCCCAGGCGTTGCGCGTGGCCGAAGATGGCTTTCAACGGTTTGGCTTCGCGGAGCAACACGCTTGGGGCGCGGGCTGTAAGAGGGCGAAATGCCATGTTTAGACACCTTAAGTAACAGAGCCGCCATCTTAGCAGAAAGCGCCTGTGCGCCCCCGGGCGATGAGTCAGTAGCGCTTTGCTCGTAAAATCAATAGGTAACTTCTGCGCTTCATGGGTTGAAGTTCCAGCAAAAGCCCTTATTTTAAACAGGTCCTCTCACAGCGCCATGCCAGCATCGAGGAACAACGCCACTTTCCTCACCCACGATTCCGGGTAGAATGCGCGTTCGCATGCGGCCGTGAGGGCTGCTCGGGCCACTCACGGTGCGCCCTCCATCCCTATGTGTGGAAGAACCTGCCGATATGTTTGCGCCTTTGTTAAAGAAACTTTTTGGAAGCAAGAATGAGCGCGAAGTTAAACGCATGCTCAAGACGGTGCAGTTGGTCAATGCCTTCGAAGAGCAGATGGTTGCCCTTTCGGACGAGCAATTGCGCGCCAAGACCGAAGAGTTCAAGGCCCGCATAGCCAAAGGTGAAACCCTCGACAAGCTGCTTCCCGAAGCCTTCGCGGTCGCCCGTGAAGCCGGTAAGCGTGTCATGGGCATGCGCCACTTCGACGTCCAGTTGATCGGCGGCATGACCTTGCATGAAGGCATGATTGCCGAAATGCGCACTGGTGAAGGCAAGACCCTGGTGGCAACCCTGGGTGTTTACCTCAACGCATTGTCCGGCAAGGGCGTGCACGTTGTGACGGTGAACGACTACCTGGCTCGCCGGGATGCCAACTGGATGCGTCCGCTGTATGAATTCCTCGGCCTGACCGTCGGCGTGGTAACGCCGTTCCAGCCGCCGGAAGAGAAACGCGCCGCCTACGCTTGCGACATTACCTACGGCACCAACAACGAGTTCGGTTTCGACTACTTGCGCGACAACATGGCGTTCAGCATGGATGAGAAATTCCAGCGCGAACTCAACTTTGCCGTGATCGACGAAGTCGACTCCATCCTCATCGACGAGGCCCGTACCCCACTGATCATCTCCGGCCAGGCCGAAGACAGCTCGCGCTTGTACACCGAGATCAACAAGTTGATCCCGCGCCTGGAGCAGCACATCGAGGAAGTGGAAGGCGTGGTGACCAAAGAAGGTCACTTCTCCATCGACGAGAAGACCCGTCAGGTCGAACTCAACGAAGCAGGTCACCAGTTCGTCGAAGACATGCTGACCCAGATCGGTGAGCTGGCTGAGGGTGAAAGCCTGTATTCGGCACATAACCTGGGCCTGCTGACCCACGTGTATGCTGGCCTGCGCGCCCACAAGCTGTTCCACCGCAACGTTGAATACATCGTCCAGGACGGCCAGGTCGTACTGGTTGACGAACACACCGGCCGTACCATGCCGGGTCGTCGTCTGTCCGAAGGCCTGCACCAGGCCATCGAAGCGAAGGAAGGGCTCAACATCCAGGCTGAAAGCCAGACGTTGGCGTCCACTACCTTCCAGAACTACTTCCGTCTGTACAACAAACTGTCCGGCATGACCGGTACGGCCGACACCGAAGCGTTCGAATTCCACCAGATCTACAACCTGGCCGTGATGGTGATCCCACCGAACAAGCCGCTGGCGCGTAAAGACTTCAACGACCTGGTGTTCCTGACTGCCGAAGAGAAATACGCGGCAATCATCAACGACATCAAGGACGGTATTGCCCAGGGTCGTCCGATCCTGGTGGGTACCGCCACCATCGAAACTTCCGAGCACGTGTCCAACCTGCTCAATAAGGAAGGCATCGAGCACAAGGTCCTCAACGCCAAGTTCCACGAAAAAGAAGCCGAGATCATCGCCCAGGCCGGTCGCCCAGGCGCACTGACCATCGCCACCAACATGGCCGGTCGTGGTACCGACATTCTGTTGGGCGGTAACTGGGAAGTTGAAGTGGCTTCGCTGGACAACCCGACCCCTGAGCAGATCGCCCAGATCAAGGCCAACTGGCAGAAACGCCACCAAGCTGTGCTGGAATCCGGCGGCCTGCAGGTGATCGCTTCCGAGCGTCACGAATCGCGCCGTATCGACAACCAGTTGCGTGGTCGTGCCGGTCGTCAGGGTGACGCCGGCTCCAGCCGTTTCTACCTGTCGCTGGAAGATAGCTTGATGCGTATCTTCGCCTCTGATCGGGTGAAGAACTTCATGAAAGCTTTGGGCATGCAGTCCGGTGAAGCGATCGAGCACCGCATGGTGACCAACGCCATCGAGAAAGCCCAGCGCAAGGTTGAAGGTCGCAACTTCGACATTCGTAAGCAACTGCTCGAGTTCGATGACGTCAACAACGAACAGCGTAAAGTGATTTATCACATGCGTAACACGTTGCTGGCCGCCGACAACATTGGCGAGACCATTGCTGATTTCCGTCAGGACGTACTCAACGCCACCGTCAGCGCACATATCCCGCCACAGTCGCTGCCTGAACAATGGGATGTTGCTGGTCTGGAAGCGGCGTTGAAGAGCGACTTCGGTGTTGATTTGCCGGTTCAGCAATGGCTGGACGAAGACGACCACCTGTACGAAGAAACACTGCGCGAGAAGCTGATGACCGAGCTTCTGGCCGCGTACAACGAGAAAGAAGAGCAGGCGAGTGCCGAAGCACTGCGCACCTTCGAGAAACAAATCGTACTGCGCGTGCTGGACGACTTGTGGAAAGACCACCTGTCGACCATGGACCACTTGCGTCACGGTATTCACTTGCGTGGCTACGCCCAGAAGAACCCGAAGCAAGAGTACAAGCGCGAGTCGTTCACGCTGTTCTCAGAGCTGCTGGATTCGATCAAGCGCGATTCGATTCGCGTGCTGTCCCACGTTCAGGTGCGTCGCGAAGACCCGATCGAGGAAGAAGCTCGCCTGCGTCAGGAAGCCGAAGCACTGGCGGCCCGCATGCAGTTCCAGCACGACGAAGCGCCGGGCCTGGAAGCGCCTGAAGTCTTGGGCGAAGAGGTCGATGTGGCCTTGGCTCAAGCCCCGGTTCGCAATGACCAGAAGCTGGGCCGCAACGAACTGTGCTGGTGCGGTTCGGGCAAGAAGTTCAAACATTGCCACGGCGAAATCAACTAAGATTTTTGCCTGACGCTGCTACACCCCGCGCCGCGACTGGCTTCTGCCGTCGCGGCGTTTTGCCATTAATTTCACCGTCGATCACGACGGCACACACATTACCTATTTTTAAGGAGCGCATTCATGGCTGTTGGTCTTGGTCCTTTGCCCACATTGCACCCGGTTGCCGGTTTTGAATTGGGTATCGCTTCGGCCGGCATCAAACGCCCGGGACGCAAGGATGTGGTAGTGATGCGCTGTGCTGAAGGCTCGACCGTCGCCGGTGTGTTCACTCTCAATGCGTTCTGCGCTGCCCCGGTAATCCTGGCCAAGCAACGTGTGGCCGGGCCAATTCGTTACCTGCTGACCAATACCGGCAATGCCAATGCGGGTACCGGCGAGCCTGGCTTGGTCGCCGCCGCGCGCACTTGCGCCAAACTGGCCCAGTTGACCGGCGTGGACGCCAGCCAAGTACTGCCGTACTCCACCGGCGTGATCGGTGAGCCGCTGCCGGTGGAAAAAATCGAAGGCGCCCTGCAAGCCGCGCTGGATGACTTGTCTGTGGATAACTGGGCGGCGGCGGCTACCGGCATCATGACCACCGACACCCTGCCAAAAGGTGCGAGCCGCCAGTTCGTGCATGACGGCGTGACGGTCACCGTCACCGGCATCAGCAAAGGCGCGGGCATGATTCGCCCGAACATGGCCACCATGCTTGGCTACATCGCCACCGACGCCAAAGTCTCCCGTGACGTGCTGCAACGCCTGATGCTGGACGGCGCCAACAAGTCGTTCAACCGCATCACCATCGATGGCGATACCTCGACCAACGACTGCTGCATGCTGATCGCGACCGGCCAGGCCAACCTGCCGGAAATCACGTCCACCGAAGGCCCGCTGTTTGCGGCGCTGAAGCAGGCGGTGTTCGAGGTGTGCATGGACGTGGCCCAGGCTATCGTGCGCGACGGCGAAGGCGCGACCAAGTTCGTCACCGTTGAAGTCAATGGCGGCGGCAACCACCAGGAATGCCTGGATGTCGGCTACACCGTGGCGCATTCGCCATTGATCAAAACCGCACTGTTCGCCTCTGACCCGAACTGGGGCCGTATCCTTGCCGCCGTTGGACGTGCCGGCGTGCCGGACCTGGACGTGAGCAAGATCGACGTATTCCTCGGCGACGTGTGCATTGCCAGCCGTGGCGCTCGCGCCGAAACCTACACCGAAGCCCAAGGCTCGGCGGTGATGCAGCAGGAAGAAATCACCATCCGCATCGAGTTGGGTCGTGGCGAGTGCAGCGAAACCATCTGGACCACCGACCTGTCCCACGAGTACGTGAAGATCAATGCGGAATACCGTACCTGATAGCCAAGAGGATAAGCGCGGTGAAACGAGTGCATGTAGCAGCAGCGGTGATCCGCGGTGTCGATGGCAGGATCCTGCTGGCACGCCGCGCCGATACCCAACATCAAGGCGGCCTGTGGGAGTTTCCCGGTGGCAAAGTGGAGGCCGATGAATCGGTCGCCACCGCGCTGTCGCGTGAATTGCAGGAAGAGCTGGGCATTCAGGTCACCACGGCGCGGCCGCTGATCAAGGTGCAACATGACTATCCGGACAAGCAGGTGTTACTGGATGTCTGGGAGGTCTCGGCTTTTAGCGGCGAGCCCCATGGTGCCGAAGGGCAACCGGTGGAATGGGTTGCCCCTCGGGATTTGATCAACTATGAATTCCCAGCGGCCAATGCTCCGATCGTTGCGGCAGCACGGTTACCGGCTGAGTACCTGATTACCCCTGGCGAGCTGGAAACCCCGGTGTTGCTGCGCGGTATTCAGAAGGCTGTGGCCGGTGGTATCAAGCTGATCCAGTTGCGTGCGCCTAATGGCTACGACCCGAAATACCGTGACCTGGCGGTGGATGCAGTGGGTTTGTGTGCTGGCAAGGCGCAATTGATGCTCAAGGGCCCGTTTGAGTGGCTGGGAGATTTCCCGGCGGCCGGCTGGCACATGACGTCGGCGCAGCTGCGTAAATACGCCAGCAAGGGCCGGCCGCTGCCGAAGGATCGCTGGTTGGCGGCCTCATGCCACAACGCGCAAGAGCTGGCACTGGCGCAAATGATGGACGTGGATTTTGTCACGCTGTCGCCGGTGCAGTCGACTCAGACGCATCCTGAGGCTCAGCCTTTGGGTTGGGAGCAGGCGGCAGAGTTGATTCGCGGGTTTGGCAAACCGGTGTTTCTGTTGGGCGGCGTTGGGCCGGCGGAGCGGGAACAGGCTTGGGAAGCTGGGGCTCAGGGTGTGGCAGGGATTCGGGCGTTCTGGCCGCAGGTTTGATGCAGCTCTGAGGGCCTCATCGCAGGCAAGCCAGCGCCCACATTTGATTTGTGAATACATGCAAATGTGGGCGCTGGCGTGCCTGTGATGGGGCCAGATCAGTCACTCAACAATGATCAGTGTGGCTTCGCTGCAGCCTGCCACAACACCTCAGCGACCCCCTGGCGCTTGGCGATCACTCGTGCCGCGACAAACAGCAAATCCGACAACCGATTGATATACGCCAACCCCACGCCTTCCAGCGGCTCCACCGTATTCAAGTGCTGACAGCGCCGCTCGGCACTGCGTGCCAGGCTACGGCACACGTGCGCTTGGGCGATCAGCGCCGAACCACCGGGCAAGATGAAATTCTCCAGCGGCCCGACTTCTTCATTCCAGCGATCAATCGCTGCTTCCAGCCGGTCGACCTCGGCCGCATTCAACGCCTTGTACACGGGCATCGCAAGCTCTGCGCCCAAGTCGAACAAGCGATGCTGACAGGGTGTAAGCACCTCAATCACATCCATCAGTTGCGGATGCTTGCCGCTCTGTTCTTCAAGGTTAGCCAGCAATAAACCCAGCTGACTGTTCAGCGTATCCACATCGCCAATGGCCTCCACCCGTGGATGATCCTTGGGCACGCGACGGCCGTCTCCGAGACCGGTCTCGCCTTTGTCGCCGGTACGTGTGTAGATTTTCGACAGGCGAAAGCCCATGGTCATTGCTCCAGTTGAGTCAGGTCAAAGGATGGTATTTGGCTGCCGGCCAGGGGTAGGCGCAGAGTGAAGCACGTGCCTTGGCCGAGGGTGGAGTGCGCTTCCATCTGGCCTTTGTGATTATTGGTGATGATGAAGTACGACACCGACAGCCCAAGCCCGGTGCCTTGGCCGATTTCTTTGGTGGTGAAGAACGGCTCGAAGGTGCGTTTGCGCACGTTTTCGCTCATGCCGATGCCGTTGTCTTCCACCTGGATCTCTGCCCACGGTGGATTGAGGCGGGTGCGCAGGATTATGCGCCCAGGCTCACGCGGGTCTTCACGCAGGTGAATGGCTTGAGCGGCATTTTTCAGCAGGTTGAGCAGCACTTGCTCAAGTTCGTTGGCGGTGCCCGGCACCGGGCCGAGTTGCGGGTCGAACTGGCGGATGATTGCCTGGCCCTTGAAGTCGAAACCTATCGTCAAGTCGAAGTCATTGCCAGCAATTTCTACCGCTTGGTCGATCAGTGCCGGCAAGTCACAGGGCGCCATCTGGCGGTTGCTGAGGCGGCTGAAACTGAGCATGTGGGTGACGATTTTCGCCGCGCGCGCGCCGGCTTGCTGAATGCCATCTAGCAGTTGCGGCACTTCGCGGCTTTGCAGGTAACGGTTGACCGTGTCCAGCTCCACGCCCACCTCTTCGGCGTGCTCCAGGTTCTTCGGCAGGTCGGGGGACAGGCGGCGGCGGATGTTTTGCACGTTATGCAGGATCGCCCCCAGCGGGTTGTTGATCTCATGGGCCATGCCAGCGGCTAGGCCGCCGACGGAGAGCATTTTCTCCGACTGCACCATCATTTCTTCCAGAGACAAGCGC
Source organism: Pseudomonas antarctica (assembly GCF_900624995.1). Classification (GTDB taxonomy): domain Bacteria; phylum Pseudomonadota; class Gammaproteobacteria; order Pseudomonadales; family Pseudomonadaceae; genus Aquipseudomonas; species Aquipseudomonas antarctica. The sequence continues at coordinate 51,779 of NZ_UYXQ01000004.1, read as the reverse complement.
TGGGTGATGTCGTCGATACGGATCACCACGCCACGCCCGGCACCGCCCATCAACGGATAGAAGGTCAGGGCGTAATGTTTGGGCTCGTCATCCTTGATCCAGGTGACGCGTTCGATGCGTTCCACGGTGTGCTGCTCGACCGTGGCTTTGATCTGCGGCAAGTACGGCTTGAGCGGCTCAAACGCAAGGAAGATCGGCTGGTTCAGTGCTTCGTCCAGGCGTGTGCCGGAAAGGGCTGTCGCTTCCTGGTTCCACTGAGTGACGTAAAGCTGTTCATCCAGGGCGATCAGCGCCGACGGCATGGAGTCGATGATGCTATTGAGGTAGTTCTGGAAGCCGGTGAGTTTTTTCTCGATCTTGCTGCGCACCTGGACTTCGAGTTCCAGCTTGCGGTTGGTGTGACGCGTTTCTTCGGCCAGGCTCTGGGCTTGGTCGTAAGCGGCCTGGGAGTCGTCACGTGCACGCTTGAGCTGCTGCTCGCGGGCTTCGATGCGCGACAACATAGTGTTGAATGCTTCGGCCAGGCTGCCGATTTCATCATGGTGACCGCGGCTGGCACGCAGGGCGTAGTTCTCTTCGCGGGTGACCTGGCGCGACAGCTCTTCGAGCTCGTGGATTGGGCGGGTGATCAGGCGTTTGATCTGCCGGGCAATGACCAGCCAGAGCAGCACACTGAAAATCAGGATGCCCAGGCTGGCGGTCAGCGTGCCGGTATAGAACGCCATCGGCAGTTCACTGCTGGCGACCAATAACAGATGCCCGGAAGGCTGGCCGGTGCGGGGCAGGGTGATCACCTGATTGCTGCGAAACTCAGTGAGTCGCCAGGCCTCGATATGCCGGTAGTTGTCGGGTAGTTGCAGTCGATTGCCATGTTGCATCTGCGCCAGGCGGGTGCCTTCGCCGTCATACAACGCAGCCGCGCGTAATGGCGAATAGCTGGTCAGTTCATTGAGCAGGGCATCGGCCTTGGCCGGGGATTGCAGCGCTTGTGCTGCGAGTGACGGGTTGGACACCAGCCGACCAATGGCCTGCAGCGCCTGGGGCGCCATGCTTTCCTGGGAGATCCAATAGGCGGCACTGATAAACGTCAGGTTGGCCACCAGCAATACGGTGGTCAATAACACTAGCAGGGCAGCCAGCAGTTTCTGCCCTACCGGTAGATTTTCTAGACGCTGGCGCAGTGGCATCAGTGTTTTCCCAGGTGATAGACAGGTAGGCAGGGTAGCGCGTGCCTCAGTCGCTGGCCAATCCGCGTGCGCGCAAGTGGTCGACCAGCCGTGCTTGCAGCTGTTGCAGATGCGGCAGGGCCAATGAGTGACGGGCCGCCGCCGAGCAGGCATAGCCCAGCAAGTAGCTGATTTCGGTGCGCCGGGCATTAGCGACGTCCTGATACATGGACGAATAATTGGCCGCCGTGGCCTGGATCACTCGCTCCACTTCGCTGTGCAACGCCTCGGCGGCGGCTGGTTGGCCGCAGCATTCGAGCAATTCGGTCAACTCGGCGCACAGGGTTGCGACTTCACACTGATGAACCTGCAAGCCGCCGTTGCGGCACTGGTACAGCACGGTCAGCGGGTTAATAGCGCAATTCAGAGCCAGCTTTCGCCACAGGCGCGTAAGTATCTCGGTGCTCCATTCGTGGGGAATGCCCGCGGCGTGCAGGTCCTCGAGCCACAGCTGTGCAGTGGGGTGGCGCACGTCTCCCAGCCAGGTGTAACCATGCCCGGCAAACACCACGCGCCACTCGCTGTCACGAAACGCGCCCTCGGTGCTGGAAGCAAAAATGCAGCGGGCTTGGGGCAGTTGCGCGGCCACCGCATCCTGGCTGCCGAGACCGTTTTGCAGCAGGATCAGTTCGGCGTCCGGCACCAGTCGGTGTTGCAGCTGTGCGATCGCACTTTCGGCGTCGTAGGCTTTACACGCCACGAGCAGGCGATGAATCGGCTCAGGGCTGTCGGGCGTTTCGCCAATTACCGGGTAGGTGTGTTCTACACCTTGCTCGACCAGTGTCAGCCCCTTGGCCGACTGATAGCTGGCCAGGCGCGCAGCATCACGCAGGATCAGTTTCACGGGCACGCCCGCGCGGGCCAGGCGGGTTGCCCAGAGTGTGCCCAGGCTGCCGGCGCCGAGAATGTGCCAGGTGGTCGACATGAGTTTGTGCTCCGTGGGGTCGCTCACAGTGAACGGGGCGAAAGAACCGCTATAATGCCTCGGCATTTTAGCTCGGGCGCGCTCCATCTCTACTGAGCCCGCCCCTTATATTGGAGAAATGACATGCCTTCGTTCGACGTGGTATCCGAACTGGACAAACACGAAGTCACCAACGCCGTCGAGAACGCCGTCAAGGAGCTGGACCGTCGCTATGACTTGAAAGGCAAGGGCAGCTTTGAATTCAAGGAAAAGGAACTGACCGTCAACCTGACCGCTGAAGCCGATTTCCAGCTGGAAGCGATGATCGAGATCCTCAAGCTGTCCCTGGTCAAGCGCAAGATCGACGCGCAATGTCTTGAAATCAAGGATGCCTACGCCTCCGGCAAGCTGATGAAGCAGGAAGCTGTGCTCAAAGAAGGTATCGACAAAGAGCTGGCGAAGAAAATCGTTGCCCATGTCAAGGATGCCAAGCTCAAAGTCCAGGCCGCCATCCAGGGTGAGCAGGTTCGCATCACTGGCAAGAAACGTGATGATTTGCAGGACGCTATCGCGGCCCTGCGCGCCAAAACCTTCGACATGCCGCTGCAGTTCAATAACTTCCGCGACTGATGGCTCGTTTCGGAACCTGTGGGCGTTTTTGACGTCCCACGCCCCAGAGTCTGTGCCTACACTTGAGCCCTACGGGGCTCATTTGCGTTTTCAGGCAGTCAATAAAGCCGCATATCCGCGCAACAGGAGAAGATAGATGGATTTGAACGCTGAAATGGATCACCTGATCAAGACTTCGCAGTCTTGGATTCCGATGATTATGGAATATGGCAGCCGGGTATTGCTGGCCGTTATCACCCTGGCCATCGGCTGGTGGTTGATCAACAAACTGACTCACAAGATGGGTCGTCTGTTGGCCATGCGTAACGCTGACCTGGCGCTTCAGAGCTTTGTTACCAGTATCGTGAACATCGTGCTCAAGATCATGCTGGTGATCAGCGTGACTTCGATGATTGGCGTGGAAACCACTTCGTTCGTTGCGGCTATCGCAGCTGCAGGCTTTGCCATCGGTATGGCGCTGCAAGGCAGCCTGACCAACTTTGCCGGTGGCGTATTGATTCTGCTGTTCCGCCCGTTCCGCATTGGTGACTGGATCGAAGCCCAGGGCACCTCCGGCACCGTCGATAGCATCCAGATCTTCCACACCGTGCTACGCACCGGCGACAACAAAACCGTGATCTTGCCGAACGGCATCCTCTCCAACGGCATCATCACTAACACCAACCGCCAGCCGACCCGCAAGGTGGTGTTTGACGTAGGTATCGACTATGAGGCCGACCTGCAGAAAGCCCGTGAAGTGTTGCTGGAGCTGGCAAAAGACCCGCGCGTGCTAACAGATCCTGCGGCGGTGGTCGTGGTGTCGAACTTGGGCGACAGTTCGATCACCGTGTCTTTGCGCTGCTGGACCAAAACGTCGGATTATTGGGACATGGTGTTTATGCTTAATGAGTTGTCGCGTGATCGCTTGAAAGGGGCGGGCATTGATATTCCGTTTCCACAGCGGGTTATTCGAGTCGTGCAGGAACCGGCGGGAAAATAACTAAGCGGCAAGGTATCGAACTTGGCCGATAGGTCAGGTTCGATGTTGGCAGCTAATCTCGTTAGTTAGCTTGCTAGTTATTTTTTGATTGAAATAAAACTGCAATAAAAAAAGCCGCTCCCTTTTAAACAGGGGAGCGGCTTTTTATTTAAGGCCGAGGCCTCAAGTCATCGTTGTAATCAAACGGCTGATTACAAGATGTTCAGCGGGTATTGCGCGATCAGACGCAGTTCGTCGAGAGAACCCGAGTAAACCTGATCAGACGAGCGATAGGTCGCTTGACGTACGCGCAGGCTCAGGTCTTTTGCCGGGCCGCTCTGGATCACGTATTTGGCTTCGATATCGCGTTCCCACTCTTTGCCGTTGCTGGTGATGGCGATGTTGGCGCCCGTACCTTTCACGTAGCGAGTCATGAAGCTCAGGCCAGGAATACCGAAGGTAGCCATGTTGAGGTCATAACGTGCCTGATAGGACTTCTCGCCTTCGGCGTTGAAGTCGGAACGGGCGATGGAGTTGGCCAGGAAGATCGTGCCGCCGCCGTCTACGCCGTAGGCGTATTGGCCGTCGCCGGTGACTTTCTGCGCTGCCAGGGTGAAGGTATGGGCGCCGACAGAGTAAGCACCCTGCAAGCTGAACGCACGGTTGTTGAGCTTGGTAGTGCTGTCTTTGTCGGAACGTACCAGGCCTGCGCCGTCGCTCTTGGTGTCGTATATGTTGAAGTCGACAGCCACGGATTGGTCATTGCTAAGCGCGTGGGTCCAGTTCACGTTGGCGTAGAGCTTCTTCCAGTAGTCTTCCACTTTGGAGTAGTAGAGGCTGGTGGTGATCTCTGGAGTCCAGGCGTAGACACCGCCCACGAAGTTGGCATCGCGCAGGCCAGTCTTCGTGCCAGGCTCAGAGCTCCCGATGCTGTCGCGGAAGCTTTTGTCCTGGGCAACGATCGATGTGAAGTGACCGGCTTCCAGTTTCAGGTCTTTGATCTCGCTGCTAGTGATGGAGATGCCTTGTGGCAACTCCGGAAGCAAACGGCTGTCATCGGAGGCGAACACTGGCGCGGTGGTGTATTGATCACCGACCTTCAGGACCGTATTGGAAATACGGAACTTGACGGCAGCGCCGCCTTTGGAATAGTCGTCCTGCGAACGACCGTCGGAACCCGTAGGGAACAGACCGGTACCGGCACGACCCTTGCCGCTGTCGAGTTTGACGCCCAGCAGGCCGATGACATCAACACCGACACCGATGGTGCCTTGGGTGTAGCCCGAACTGAACAGACCGTGGAAGCCGAGACCGGTTTCTTCGTAACGGCTTTGCTTCGCATCGTGGTTACGGTAGTCACGGCTGAAGTACAGGGTACGAGTCAGAATGCTGGCTGTGCTGTCTTCAATAAAGCCCTTGGAATCATCTTGGGCGGACGCCATTGCGAACTGCGAGGTGCCTGCTGAAACAGCCAGGGCGATCATGCTCCACTTCATCACGCGCATCGTGATTTGCTCCTTTGGTTTTATGAAGAGTACTGCCGTCCCACCTGTATTTTTATCTGGGCGGCTCTTTCTTTTATGTGTCGGCGCAAAGTTATATCACGCAGACCCTATTGACGATACTGACTCATCTATCCTTTCAGCTTCTTTACGAGGCTGTCGTAAATTGCTAGTTCCATGTCGCAAATTCACAGCCCGACTGTCACCGGGCTGACAACTTAAGTGCTGTTTTCAGACCGCTTTCGAAGTTTGAACTCGTCCTTGCTATGCACTCAATCACCACTGTTTTTTATCGTGAGACACCTGCTTCCAAACGAGTGCCGTTGCCGACGATGCGGGTATCAATGCAACAAGCGTGCACAAAGCGGTAACCGAATGTCATTTTTTCGTGAAAAGCGTTACGGCAGTGTAAAAACCGCATAAGCACGGGCTTTTTACGTCGTTTGGTTTGGGCTTGACGCCCCGGTATTTCACCTGTGAGGAGGTACATAAATCCTGTGCCAGCGCAAAACGTTACCGGTTCACCCCCTGAGTGGGTAGTTGGCGGATCCCTTTGAAGCACGGGTGGGTCATTTTGGTGCATCCCGTTCAGGCCCGTATCAGCGTAGCTCAACTATTGGGCCGCCTCGAAAAGGTGCAGGTTTTTTATCCGGTTGCTTCGACGCTCCCCCGCATTCGTTGTGAAGCCTTAAGCATTCGAAGGTATGCTGGGCACCTGATATCGACCTGCCGAACGGAGTGCCCGCGTGTTCGCCTTAGATCAACGCCTGCAACAAGACACACTGGCCATTGGCGACTTTCCGCTCTGTCGCCTGCTGCTGTCCAATGACTCGAATTACCCCTGGTTCATCCTGGTGCCGCGCATCGACGGTATCAGCGAAGTGTTTCAGCTGCATGTCGCAGATCAACAGACGCTGTGGAAAGAAGCCACGGCTCTGGCGCAACTGCTCAATGAAGGCATGGCTGCCGATAAAATGAACATTGGTGCGTTGGGTAACGTCGTCAGCCAACTGCATGTGCATGTGATTGTGCGCAAGCGGGATGACGCCGCCTGGCCGGCACCGGTCTGGGGCAAGCACCCGGCCCGGCCGTATACAGAGGAGCAAGTGGTGGCGATTCGCACCCGACTGCGCGAATTATTGCCCGCCGACTTCATCTTTACCCAGGACTGAGCCATGGACCTGCAAGACCGCGTAACCGATCTGGAAAGTCGTCTGGCGTTTCAGGACGACACCATCGAGACCCTCAATGACATCCTCGTCACCCAGCAGCGGGCGGTTGAACGCCTGCAGTTGCAGATGACCGCGCTGCTCAAGCGCCAAGAAGAAATGGGTGGCCAGTTCGAGTCATCCGAAGAAGAAGCCCCACCACCGCATTATTAAGTGCACGCCATAAAAAAACCGCGACCCAGCAGCGCTGGATCGCGGTTTTTTATGGCGCCAAGGGTGGGAATCAGCGACGCGGCAATGCCGCGATCACGTCTTCGGCTTGCAGGCCCTTGTCGCGGTTCATGACGGAGAACTCCACGCGCTGGCCTTCGACCAGAACGCGATGACCTTCGCCGCGGATGGCCCGGAAGTGGACGAAGATATCGTCGCCCGAATCGCGGGAAATAAAGCCGAAGCCTTTGGAGGTGTTGAACCACTTGACGGTCCCGGTATCCCGGTTGGTCATGTCGTAGTTTTGCGATGCAGCGGCTGGGGACGAACGGTAGAAGCTGATGGCCAGGTGAAGAACGATGGCGACCACAGCAATCACCAGGCTGAGCAGGATGGCCGGGTGGCCGCCGACTTCAGGCATAGGTGCGAGGAGGGTGAGCGTTTGAACGACAACGGTCAGCACCAGCAGGGCGCTGACCAGGTTTTGCAGTTGATGACGCGTGCCTTTGTTCCAGTAAGGGATCACCGGTGCCAGCGTCAGGTTAAGAAGGCCGAACAAGGCCAGGTACAGAGCGTCATGTTGTTCCAGGTAGGGAGGGCTTCCCTGTTGCAAGCTCGGTATAAAGGACAGCAGCAACGCTGCAACGCCCGTTAGCAGGTGGACGATTTTCAACATTTTGATTAACTCACGTTAAGAAGGATCACAAGGAAGAGCTGACTGGCACGGTTCGCTTCTGAACAATGGGAGGCGTTGGGCACGTGCGCGGGTATCAGCCTATGTGGCGTGCCGCAGAAATAAACGGCTCACCACACAGCGCCTATTTAACAGCAAAGGCTGTGCCTACTCAAATCAAGCATTTTGGGGCATTGCGAGCGCCAGGGCATTTCTGCGTCAAACGCTTGTCCTAGACAGGTGCGGGGTTTTTGAGCGGCATTTTTAGCGTTTTCCTACTCTGTGCAAAGGCATGCGCGCCGCCCTTGAGCGAGCAGCAGGCGTTTGCGCAGAGGGGCGATTTGTCGCACGCCTGCTGCCTGTGTCGGGCTGCACATAGCCAGCACTCTTGCTAGAGTGGTCCTGCACCTGATCAATGAATGCTCGTCAATTGAAGGGGAAAAACATGGCAATCGATATTGGTATCAGTGAAGAAGATCGTAAATCCATCGTCGACGGACTTTCACGACTGCTGTCCGATACCTATGTACTGTATTTGAAGACCCATAACTTCCATTGGAACGTCACGGGCCCCATGTTCCGTACGCTGCACTTGATGTTTGAAGAGCAGTACAACGAACTGGCACTGGCAGTGGACTCTATTGCCGAGCGTATCCGTGCCCTGGGTTTCCCGGCGCCGGGTGCCTATTCGATCTACGCCCGTCTGTCTTCGATCAAGGAAGAAGAGGGTGTGCCCAGCGCAGAAGAGATGATCAAGCAGTTAGTGGCGGGCCAGGAGGCGGTGACGCGCACTGCGCGCGGCATCTTCCCATTGCTCGATAAGGTCAGCGATGAGCCGACCGCTGATCTGCTGACCCAGCGTATGCAGGTTCATGAAAAAACCGCGTGGATGCTGCGTTCTTTGCTCGAAAACCAGTAAACATCCAGTTTGAGTGGCGCCGCCCTGGCGCCCCTCGCTTGTTTCCCCACGTTTCCTGGCGTTGTCCTACGACTATCGACTCCCCGTCTTCTGGCTCCCCCCCCCGCGTCCTGCTGTTTTATAGACCCACTGTCCTATGGGACAAACCCATGGGCTGATGTTTGGCAATGGAGTGTCAGGTGTATGTCACGCGGAGTGGGTAATGGGGTGATGGAAACCTGCGGTTTCCATCAGATAAAGGGCGACCCTTTTGCGAAAGGGTTCGATATGGGCTTGGCCAAGCCATTGTCCCGGTCGGTCAGGCTTAACGGGTTTTCCACCTGCCTGCGGCTTGAACAGATCTACTGGAATATTCTCACAGAGATAGCCAGGATCAATGCCTGCTCAGTCAGTGCGTTGCTGTCTTATGTCGATCGGGAAGTGCATTTGCGCTACGGAGGAGTGAAGAACTTCAGCGGATTGGTCAGGGTGGTGTGCGTGGTTCACGTATTAAAAAGCCGCGTCACCCCGATGAACGGCGATTAATCTGGCGGTTGCCCAGCCGGTTCGCCGCTAAGGCGGGCCGGCCTTGGGGCAGAAAGCCGGCTGCGCTGCCTCGATTTACCAGATATAATCCCGCGCTTTGCTGCGCATGCCAGGGGTTTATCCACAGGGCAGGGCGTGGCGCAGTAATGATCCGATCGCCGAGACATCTCCATGCCCATGTACGACTATCAATGTGCTTCCTGTGGTCATCAGTTGGAAGCCATTCAGAAGATCAGCGCCGCGCCGCTGGTCGATTGCCCTGCCTGCCAGGCACCTGAGCTGAAGAAGATGTTGTCCATGCCGGGCTTCCGCCTGAGCGGTGGCGGCTGGTACGAGACCGACTTCAAGACCGGCGCCAAGAAAAATCTGGCGGGCGGCGACAAAGCAGACTGAGTTGAACTCTACGCGCAGGCTCCTGCATTATCCGTCCCCTGCTTAACTGTACGGTGACGAGGCGAGCCTCCACCGAATTTCGAATTACGAGAAGTGAAACCACTACCATGATGCGCAGCCACTATTGCGGCCAACTGAACGAGACCCTGGAAGGTCAGGAAATCACCCTTTGCGGATGGGTTCACCGTCGCCGCGACCACGGCGGGGTGATCTTCCTCGATATCCGTGATCGTGATGGTCTGGCCCAGGTAGTGTTCGATCCGGACCGCGCCGCGAGCTTCGCCGCCGCCGACCGCGTGCGCAGCGAATACGTCGTCAAGATCACCGGCAAGGTTCGCCTGCGTCCGGCCGGTGCCGTGAACGCGAACATGGCGTCCGGCGCGATCGAAGTGTTGGGCTACGAGCTGGAAGTGCTGAACGAGTCGGAAACTCCGCCGTTCCCGCTCAACGAATACTCCGACGTGGGCGAAGAAACACGCCTGCGCTACCGCTTCCTGGACCTGCGTCGCCCGGAAATGGCCGAGAAGCTGCGTCTGCGTTCGCGCATGACTACCAGCATCCGCCGCTTCCTCGACGAAAACGGCTTCCTGGATGTCGAAACGCCAATCCTCACCCGGGCCACCCCGGAAGGCGCGCGTGACTACTTGGTGCCGAGCCGCACTCACGCCGGTTCTTTCTTTGCCTTGCCGCAATCGCCGCAGTTGTTCAAGCAACTGCTGATGGTGGCCGGCTTCGACCGTTACTACCAGATCGCCAAGTGCTTTCGCGACGAAGACCTGCGCGCTGACCGTCAGCCTGAATTCACCCAGATCGACATCGAGACCAGCTTCCTCGATGAAAAAGAGATCATGGGCCTGACCGAACAAATGATCCGCAACCTGTTCAAGGAAGTGCTGGATCTGGAATTCGGCGAATTCCCGCACATGACCTTCGAAGAAGCCATGCGCCGCTACGGTTCCGACAAGCCAGACCTGCGTAACCCGTTGGAACTGGTGGACGTGGCCGACCAACTCAAAGAAGTCGACTTCAAGGTGTTCAGCGGCCCGGCCAACGACCCTAAATGCCGCATCGCCGCCCTGCGTGTACCTGGCGGCGCGAGCATGCCGCGTAAGCAGATCGACGACTACACCAAGTTCGTCGGCATCTACGGTGCCAAAGGTATGGCGTACATCAAGGTCAACGAGCGCGCCAATGGCGTTGACGGTCTGCAATCGCCGATCGTTAAAAACATTCCACTGGACAACCTGAACGCGATCCTCGATCGCGTCGGTGCGGTCGACGGCGACATCGTGTTCTTCGGCGCCGACAAAGCCAAGATCGTCAGCGAAGCTCTGGGCGCGCTGCGCATCAAGCTTGGCCACGACCTGGACCTGCTGACTTGCAAGTGGGCGCCGATGTGGGTCGTCGACTTCCCGATGTTCGAAGAGAACGACGACGGCAGCTTCAGCGCCTTGCACCACCCGTTCACTGCGCCGAAGTGCTCGCCGCAAGAGCTGGAAGCCAACCCGGCAGGCGCTCTGTCCCGCGCCTACGACATGGTGTTGAACGGCACTGAGCTCGGTGGCGGTTCGATCCGTATCCACCGCAAAGAGATGCAACAAGCGGTCTTCCGCCTGTTGGGCATCAACGAAGCGGAACAGGAAGAGAAATTCGGCTTCCTGCTCGACGCCCTGAAGTACGGCGCACCGCCGCACGGTGGCCTAGCGTTCGGCCTGGACCGTCTGGTGATGTTGATGACCGGCGCCCAGTCGATCCGTGAAGTGATCGCCTTCCCGAAAACCCAGAGTGCTGCGGACGTCATGACCCAGGCTCCGGGCGTGGTGGATGCCAAGGCGCTGCGCGAACTGCACATCCGTCTGCGCGAGGCGCCGAAGGCTGAGTAAGGCTGCTGCGTGAAAGCGCGATAAGGTTGTACGCAGTCAAAAAGGCGCATCTTCGGATGCGCCTTTGCGTTTAAAAGAATGAAATCCGGCCTGGGGCTGGATTGATAAAGTTTCTAGAGAATTTCGGAGTTGTGTTATGGCTGGCCATTCCAAGTGGGCGAACATCAAGCACCGCAAAGAGCGTCAGGATGCCAAGAAAGGCAAGATCTTCACCAAGTGGATTCGCGAGCTGACCGTCGCCGCCCGCCAGGGCGGTGGTGAGCCGGGTTCCAACCCGCGTCTGCGCCTGGCGCTGGACAAGGCCTTGGGCGCGAACATGAGCCGCGACATCATCGATCGCGCCGTGGCCCGTGGCGCCGGCGCGGCCGACACCGACGACATGGTCGAACTGAGCTACGAAGGCTACGGCCCGGGTGGCGTGGCGGTGATGGTCGAGTGCATGACCGACAACCGCAACCGTACTGCGGCAGCTGTACGCCATGCGTTCAGCAAGTGCGGCGGCAACCTGGGCACCGACGGTTCGGTGGCCTACCTGTTCGAGCGCAAGGGGCAGATATCCTTCGCGCCCGGCGTGGATGAAGATGCGCTGATTGAAGCCGCGATGGAGGCAGATGCCGACGACGTGGTGACCAACGAAGACGGTTCCATCGACGTATTTACCTCGTTCGCCAGCTTCTATGCCGTACGCAACGCCCTGGAAGCCGCCGGTTTCAAAGGCACCGACGCGGAAATCGTGATGCTGCCGACCACCAGCGCCGAGCTGGACCTGGACGGTGCGCAGAAGGTGCTGAAGATGCTGGATATGCTTGAAGACCTGGATGACGTGCAGAACGTCTACTCGAACGCCGACATCCCGGAATCTGTAGCCGAGCAGCTCACCTGAGAACAATGAGGATCCCCTGTGGGAGCGGGCTTGCTCGCGAATGCGGTGTGTCAGTCACTTGATGCATTACTGAATAGCCGCTTTCGCGGGCAAGCCCGCTCCCACATTGGGTCTATCTGTATCCACAAAACTGCAGGCGTTATGACTTTAATCCTAGGTATCGACCCCGGTTCGCGCATCACCGGTTTTGGCGTGGTGCAACACACCCCGCGCGGCTGCATCTATGTCGCCTCGGGTTGCATCCGCACCGGTGCGGGCGAGTTGGCCGAGCGCCTGCAGATCGTCTATCGCGGCGTGCGTGAAGTGATCCAGACCTACGGCCCGGTGACCATGGGCATCGAAAAGGTGTTCATGGCCAAAAACGCCGACTCCGCGCTCAAGCTTGGCCAGGCCCGTGGCGCCGCCATCGTCGCCGGTGCCGAAGAGGGCATGGAAATCGCCGAATACACCGCGACCCAGGTCAAACAGGCCGTGGTGGGCACCGGCGCGGCGAATAAAGAGCAGGTGCAGATGATGGTCATGCACATGCTCAAGCTCACCTCAAAACCGCAGATAGACGCCTCCGACGCCCTGGCCATTGCTATTTGCCATGCGCACACCCGTTCCAGCCTGTTGCCGCACGGCCTTGGCACGGCACGCAGTCGTGGCGGCCGGCTGCGTCTCTGATAGCATCAGCGCAATCGTTATTTCCGGTCAGGCCTTGTTCTGACCCTAAGCTTTAAGGATCTGAACCGTGATTGGACGCTTGCGCGGCACCCTGGCTGAGAAACAGCCGCCGCACCTGATTCTGGATGTAAATGGGTTGGGCTATGAGCTGGAAGTGCCCATGACCACCCTGTATCGCCTACCGTCGATCGGCGAGCCGCTGACCCTGCACACCCACTTGGTGGTGCGTGAAGATGCGCAATTGCTCTACGGTTTCATTGGCAAGCGTGATCGCGACTTTTTTCGCGAGCTGATTCGCCTCAATGGCGTGGGCCCCAAGCTCGCGCTGGCATTGATGTCGAGCCTGGAAGTGGATGAGTTGGTGCGCGCGGTTTCGGCCCAGGACACCTCGGCGTTGACCAAGGTGCCGGGCGTTGGCAAGAAAACTGCCGAGCGCCTGCTGGTGGAACTCAAGGACCGTTTCAAAGCCTGGGAAGTGGCACCGAGCATGTTTGCCCTGGTGCCAAACCAGCCGGATATGCCGGCAGGCCAGGTCGCCAGCGCCGAAAGCGATGCGGTCAGTGCGTTGATCTCCCTGGGCTACAAGCCGCAGGAAGCGAGCAAAGCCGTATCGGCCATCAAGGACAAGAACCTGAGCAGCGAAGACATGATCCGCCGAGCCCTGAAGGGAATGATTTAAGTGATTGAAGCTGATCGTCTAATCGCGGCCACCGGCCCACGCGACCGTGAAGAAGTCCAGGACCGGGCCATCCGCCCGCTGAGCCTGGCTGAATACATCGGCCAGCCCACCGTGCGCGAACAAATGGAGTTGTTTATCCAGGCCGCGCGTGGGCGCAGCGAGTCCTTGGACCACACGTTGATCTTCGGCCCGCCGGGGCTGGGTAAAACCACGCTGGCAATGATCATCGCCAATGAAATGGGGGTGTCGATCAAGTCCACCTCCGGCCCGGTGCTGGAGCGTCCGGGCGACTTGGCGGCGTTGCTGACCAATCTTGAGCCGCACGACGTGTTGTTTATCGACGAGATCCACCGGTTGTCGCCGATCGTCGAGGAAGTGCTGTACCCGGCCATGGAGGACTTCCAGCTCGACATCATGATCGGCGAAGGGCCAGCGGCGCGCTCGATCAAGCTCGATTTGCCGCCGTTCACTCTGGTGGGGGCGACCACCCGCGCAGGCATGTTGACCAACCCGCTGCGAGACCGTTTCGGCATTGTTCAACGTCTAGAGTTCTATAGCACTGCGGATTTGGCCACCATCGTCAGCCGTTCGGCGAGCATTCTCGGCTTGCCGCTGGACCCTGAAGGCGCGTTTGAAATCGCCCGTCGGGCGCGTGGCACGCCGCGCATCGCTAACCGTCTGCTGCGGCGTGTACGTGATTTTGCCGAGGTGCGGGCCAAGGGGCATATCACCAAGGCCGTGGCTGATCTGGCCTTGAACCTGCTGGATGTGGACGAACATGGCTTCGATCACCAGGATCGGCGTCTACTCTTGACCATGATCGAGAAGTTCGACGGCGGCCCGGTGGGCGTAGACAGCCTGGCGGCGGCGATCAGTGAGGAGCGCCACACGATTGAAGATGTGCTGGAGCCGTACCTGATCCAACAGGGTTACATCATGCGTACGCCAAGGGGGCGGGTAGTGACGCGCCATGCCTATTTGCACTTCGGGTTAAACATTCCGTCACGATTGGGCGAGATGCCTGTAGTAGACGAATTCCTCGATGCAGTGGACGATTAAAAAGGTCACGCCAGTCGATTTATCTGAGCTTTGTGCTGTCCTAGTGGCTGGTGTCGTCATTCAGACGTTACAAATGTTTCAGAGAATGAAAAAACAGTTGCCCTGCCGGATTGGCAACCTGAGGAGTAAGCACTAGAGTATGCGCGCGCAAAACGGGGATCAGTCGTTCGCACATCGCTGTCGCGTTTATTACGAGGACACCGATGCCGGCGGCATCGTTTATTACGTCAACTACCTCAAGTTCATGGAGCGGGCTCGAACCGAGCGGCTACGGGAGCTGGGCTTTGCCCAATCCCAGCTGGCAGGGGAGGACCTGTTATTCGTCGTGCATTCCAGCGAGGCGCGCTACCACGCACCGGCGCGATTGGACGACGAATTGTTGGTCAGCGCTGAAGTAATCGAATTGAACCGTGTCAGCCTGCGCTTTAAACAGCAAGTCAGGCGGGCAACGGATGCAACGCTGCTCTGTGAGGGGCAGTTCCTGGTGGCGTGTGTGCGCACCAATAGTTTGAAACCCCGGGCCATTCCCGAAGCTCTACGCGCGGCCTTTGCCGGCGTAAGCGGCGCGGGTAAACAATCAAAGCAGGAGATTTAGCGTGGAACCTACCGTCGTCGACCATTCCTCCATGTGGAGCCTGGTCAGCAATGCCAGTGTTGTGGTTCAACTGGTGATGCTGATCCTGGTAGCCGCATCGGTTACCTCTTGGGTCATGATTTTTCAGCGCAGCAATTTGCTGCGTGCCGGTCGACGTGCCCTGGAGAGCTTCGAGGAGCGCTTCTGGTCGGGTATCGACCTGTCCAAGCTGTACCGTCAGGCCGGCAGCAACCCGGACCCGGATTCGGGCGTCGAGCAGATCTTCCGCGCCGGCTTCAAGGAGTTCTCCCGCCTGCGTCAGCAACCGGGCGTTGACCCGGAAGCGGTCATGGAAGGCGTGGCCCGTGCCATGCGCGTCGCGATTTCCCGCGAAGAAGAGAAACTGGAGCAGAGCCTGCCGTTCCTCGCCACCGTCGGTTCCGTGAGCCCGTACATCGGCCTGTTCGGTACGGTGTGGGGGATCATGAACTCCTTCCGCGGCCTGGCCCAGGCCCAGCAAGCGACCCTGGCCACCGTGGCCCCGGGTATCGCCGAAGCCCTGGTCGCCACCGCGATCGGCTTGTTCGCCGCTATCCCCGCAGTAATCGCCTACAACCGTTTTGCCGCTCGTGGTGAAACCTTGATCAGCCGTTACTACACCTTCGCCGATGAATTCCAGGCGATCCTGCACCGTAAAGTGCACACCAGCGAAGAATAAGCAGGTAATTCCCAATGGCTTTAATCGCTCGAGCTCGCAAAAAGCGCAAGCCGGTCGCCGAGATGAACGTAGTGCCTTACATCGACGTGATGCTGGTGCTGCTGGTGATCTTCATGGTGACCGCGCCGATGCTCAATCAGGGCGTGAAAGTTGATCTGCCCAAGGTTTCCAGCGAAGCCTTGCCGCAGGACAACAACACCCAGGTCCTGACCATTTCGATCAAAGCTGACAAGACCTATTACTGGAACCTTGGCAGCGAAGTCGATACCCAGAAACAGCAGGACAAGGCCATGACCTTGCCGCAGATGACCGATGCCGTGACCAAGATCATCCGGGCCGGCAACGAAGGCGGCAAGCACACGCAGGTGTTCATTCGCGGCGACAAAGTGGTCGACTATGGCTCCGTCATGGGCGCCATGGGTGGGCTGCAGAAGGCCGGCGTGGGTAACGTTGGCTTGATTACCGAGGCGCCCTGATGCACCAACAGCGAGAGCCGTCCGCCTCGGAAAGCTTCTTCTGGCCTAGCGTCTGGGCAATTGCCCTGCACGTCCTGGTGTTTGGCATGCTGTTCGTCAGCTTTGCCATGACCCCGGACCTGCCGCCAGCCAAGCCGATCGTGCAGGCGACCCTGTATCAGCTGAAATCGAAAAGTCAGGCCACCACCCAGACCAATCAGAAGATTGCGGGTGAGGCCCAGAAGTCGGCTGCGCGCCAGACTGAAGTCGAGCAGATGGAACAGAAGAAGGTCGAGCAGGAAGCGGTGAAGGCTGCTGCGGAACAAAAGAAAGAAGAGGCGGCTCAAAAGGCCGAGGAATCGAAAAAGGCTGACGAAGCCAAGAAAGCTGACGAGGCGAAAAAGGCTGATGAAGCCAAGAAAGCCGACAAAGCTGCCGAAGCTAAAAAGGCTGAAGAGAAACAATTGGCTGATATAGCCAAGAAGAAGTCTGAAGAAGAAGCCAAAAAAGCGGCCGAAGAAGAGGCCAAGAAAAAGGCCGCTGAAGACGCCAAGAAAAAGATAGTCGAAGACGCGAAGAAGAAAGCCGCCGAAGACGCCAAGAAAAAAGCTGAAGCAGACGAGGCGAAGAAGAAAGTCGCCGACGACGCGAAGAAGAAAGCTGCCGCCGACGCCAGTAAGAAAAAGGCCCAGGAAGCAGCACGTAAATCCGCCGAAGAGAAAAAGGCCCAGGCCTTGGCAGATTTGCTTTCCGACACGCCGCAGCGTCAACAAGCCTTGGCCGATGAACGTGGTGATGAAGTCGCGGGCAGTTTTGACGACCTGATTCGGGCACGGGCAGCAGAGGGTTGGACACGTCCACCTTCGGCACGTAAAGGTATGACAGTAGTGCTGCAGATCGGCATGTTGCCGGACGGCACGGTGACTTCGGTCAGCGTGGCCAAGTCCAGTGGTGACGGTTCGTTCGACAGTTCGGCGGTTGCCGCGGTCAAGAATATTGGCCGGTTGACCGAGATGCAGGGAATGAAACCAAGCGACTTCGCTCCCTATCGTTCATTCAAGATGACATTCACACCTGAGGATCTAGCCTTGTGAGAAACCTTCTTCGAGGAATGCTTGTCGTTATTTGCTGTATGGCAGGGATAGCGGCGGCGGATGAAAAGAACATCCTGGTCACCAGCGGTAGCGATCGGGCCACCCCGATCGCCGTAGTACCGTTCGGCTGGCAGGGCGGCAGCGTGCTGCCGGACGACATGGCCCAGATCGTCAGCGACGACCTGCGCAACTCCGGTTACTACGCGCCGATTCCGAAAGGCAACATGATCAGCCAGCCGAACCAGGCCAGCGAAGTTGTGTTCCGTGACTGGAAAGCCGTAGGCGCCCAGTACCTGATGGTTGGCAACATCACGCCGGCCGGTGGTCGCCTGCAGATCCAGTACACGTTGTTCAACGTGGCCACCGAGCAGCAGGTCTTGACCGGCAGCGTATCGGGCACCGCTGAACAGCTGCGGGACATGGCGCACTACATATCGGACCAGTCGTTTGAAAAGCTCACCGGTATCAAAGGTGCTTTCTCGACGCGTCTGCTGTATGTAACGGCTGAGCGTTTCTCCGTAGACAACACGCGTTACACGCTGCAGCGTTCGGACTACGACGGTGCACGGGCTGTGACTTTACTGCAGTCGCGTGAGCCAATCCTGTCGCCGCGCTTCGCGCCGGACGGCAAGCGTATTGCCTACGTGTCGTTCGAACAGCGCCGTCCGCGCATTTTCGTACAGCACATCGACACTGGCCGTCGTGAGCAAATCACCAACTTCGAAGGCCTCAACGGTGCACCTGCGTGGTCACCGGATGGTTCGCGACTGGCGTTCGTGTTGTCTAAAGACGGCAACCCGGACATCTACGTGATGAACATGGCTTCGCGCCAGATCAGCCGTGTTACCAGCGGCCCGGGCATCAACACTGAACCGTTCTGGGGCAAGGATGGCTCGACCATCTATTTCACTTCCGACCGGGGCGGCAAGCCACAAATCTATAAAACAAGCGTAGGTGGCGGTGGCGCAGAACGTGTGACCTTTATTGGTAACTACAATGCCAACCCTAAGCTTTCGGCTGATGAAAAGACGTTGGTGATGATTCACCGTCAGGATGGCTTCACTAATTTCCGGGTTGCGGCCCAGGATTTGCAGCGCGGAACCGTAAAAATCCTTACAGATACCAACCTTGATGAGTCAGCTACTGTTGCGCCCAACGGCACCATGGTAATCTACGCCACCCGCCAGCAGGGCCGGGGAGTCTTGATGCTCGTGTCCATTAATGGACGCGTAAGGCTCCCGCTTCCTACCGCTCAAGGCGAAGTCAGAGAACCGTCCTGGTCCCCTTACCTGAACTGACGCGGCGCTACAAAAAGAAGTACTTAACACACTGGGGTTCATTAGGAGTTTCACGATGGAAATGCTGAAGTTTGGTAAGTTTGCTGCTCTGGCTCTGGCTCTGTCCGTAGCCGTTGGTTGCTCCTCTAAAGGCGGCGACAATGCCGGTGAAGGCGCAGCTGTTGATCCAAACGCTGGTTACGGCGCTAACACTGGTGCAGTCGACGGCTCCCTGAGCGAAGAAGCTGCTCTGCGCGCTATCACCACTTTCTACTTCGAATACGACAGTTCGGACCTGAAACCAGAAGCCATGCGCGCTCTGGACGTTCACGCGAAGGACCTGAAAGCTAACGGCGCTCGCGTTGTTCTGGAAGGTAACACTGACGAACGTGGTACTCGTGAGTACAACATGGCACTGGGCGAGCGTCGTGCGAAAGCCGTTCAGCGCTACCTGGTACTGCAAGGTGTTGCTCCAGGCCAACTGGAACTGGTTTCCTACGGTAAAGAGCGTCCAGTTGCTACTGGCCACGACGAGCAGTCCTGGGCTCAAAACCGTCGCGTCGAACTGCGTAAGTAATTCGTCATGCGAACGTGCCGTCGTGCTCTAACTGTATTGGCTCTCAGCCTCGCCCCGCTTGCGGTGTGGGCTGCGGTTCCTGTGGAAGATAGCAACTCTGGCTATAACAATAGCGGGAGCAGTTATCCCCCAGCGGGTTATGGCACGAACGGCGCCTATGCTGGGGGAGCGGTTACGTCCGCTCCCTCGGCACAGGGCGAGCTGTTCAACCAGCTGCAACGCATGCAGGATCAATTGTCCCAGCAACAAGGCGCGATTGAAGTTCTGCAGAACCAAGTGAACCAGCTCAAGCAAGAAGGCCTGGAGCGATACCAGGATCTTGATCGTCGTATTGGAGCCGGTGTTACACCTGCCGCCACTCCTGATAATTCTTCTGCCGGTGGTGCGCCAAGCGCCGCCGCCGGTGGTGCCGCAGCGGGGGCAACGGCTGCCAGCCAAGCCCCTGCGGCCAGCAGCGAACCGAGTGATCCGGCGAAGGAAAAACTGTATTACGATGCAGCCTTCGATCTGATCAAAGCCAAGGATTTCGATAAGGCCAGCCAGGCTTTTACCGCCTTCCTGCGCAAGTACCCAAACAGCCAATACGCGGGCAATGCCCAGTACTGGTTGGGCGAGGTCAGCTTGGCCAAGGGTGATTTACAAGCAGCAGGCCAGGCGTTTGCCAAGGTCAGCCAGCTGTACCCAAAGCATGCCAAGGTGCCTGATTCGCTGTACAAGCTTGCCGACGTAGAACGCCGCCTGGGTCATACCGACAAGGTCAAAGGCATTCTGCAACAGGTCGTTGCCCAGTATCCGGGAACGTCCGCTGCCCAGTTGGCCCAACGGGATCTGCAGCGCTTGTAAGCGAAGCTGCCCCGTTTAGAAGAAACCCGCGCCTGGCGCGGGTTTTTTCGTTAGAATCCACGCCCTTTTATGAAACACGCTTCTTGGGGTTGACGCGTTGGCGCAATCCCTCGAAGTGCCTGACGGAGGCGGACAGCCTGTTTAGCTGTTACGCCCGTGGCGACTATGCAAGACACATTACGTATTACCGAAGTTTTTTACTCGTTGCAGGGTGAAACGCGAACCGCTGGCCTGCCTACCGTATTTGTGCGGCTGACCGGCTGCCCGTTGCGTTGCCAATACTGTGACAGCGCCTACGCTTTCAGCGGCGGCACCGTGCGTACCCTCGACGACATCCTTGAGCAGGTTGCCGGCTTCAAGCCGCGCTACGTCTGCGTGACTGGCGGCGAGCCACTGGCCCAGCCCAATGCCATCCCGCTGCTCAAGCAGCTGTGTGACGCCGGTTACGAGGTTTCGCTGGAAACCAGCGGCGCCCTGGACATCTCGGCGGTGGACCCGCGCGTCAGTCGCGTGGTCGACCTCAAGACGCCTGGCTCCAAAGAGGCGCACCGCAACCTCTACGACAACATGGACCTGCTGACGGCCAACGATCAGGTCAAGTTCGTGATCTGTTCCCGCGACGATTATGACTGGGCGGCCTCCAAGCTGATCCAGTACGGCCTGGACCGTCGCGCAGGCGAGGTGCTGTTTTCCCCCAGCCATCACGACCTGAATGCCCGTGACCTGGCGGACTGGGTGGTGGCGGACAACCTGCCGGTGCGCCTGCAATTGCAGTTGCACAAATACCTGTGGAACGACGAACCGGGGCGCTGAGATGGCTGATCAACAACCTGCAGTCATCCTGCTCTCTGGCGGCCTCGATTCCGCCACGCTGGTGGCCATGGTCCGCGCCCAAGGCTACAGCTGCTACACCGAGCTTCGACTACGGCCAGCGTCACCGCGCCGAACTGGAGGCCGCCGCGCGTGTCGCCCATGACCTGGGCGTAGTCGAGCACAAAGTGATCGGCCTCAACCTCAATGGCATCGGCGGCTCGGCCCTGACTGACAGCAGCATCGACGTACCCGAGGCGCCGAGCGAAGGCATCCCGCTGACCTATGTGCCCGCACGTAACACCGTGTTCCTGTCCCTGGCCCTCGGCTGGGCCGAAGTGCTGAATGC
Organism: Pseudomonas antarctica; assembly: GCF_900624995.1. Lineage (GTDB taxonomy): Bacteria > Pseudomonadota > Gammaproteobacteria > Pseudomonadales > Pseudomonadaceae > Aquipseudomonas > Aquipseudomonas antarctica. The sequence continues at coordinate 30,803 of NZ_UYXQ01000004.1, read as the reverse complement.
CCGCGACATCTTCATCGGCGTTAACGCACTCGACTACAACGGCTACCCGGACTGCCGTCCCGAGTATGTTGAGGCGTTTGAACGCATGGCTAACCTGGCGACCAAGGCCGGCGTAGAGGGGCAGGGGTTTCGTATCCAGGCACCGCTGCAGAGCATGAGCAAAGCGGACATTGTGAAGGCTGGTATAGCACTTGGCGTCGATTACGCGCTGACTGTTTCCTGCTACCAGGCAGACAATGCCGGCCGTGGTTGTGGGAAATGTGACGCTTGCCGACTGCGTGCAGAAGGCTTCCAAGCCGCCGGAATGACTGACCCAACGCGTTATTTCTGATTTATTTAAAATAAGGTGTTGAATAATCCTTAGAAATCAGTATTATACGCGCCACCACACAGCGGGTCGTTAGCTCAGTTGGTAGAGCAGTTGGCTTTTAACCAATTGGTCGTAGGTTCGAATCCCACACGACCCACCATTTTTGGCGGTTTAGAAAATCCGGAAGGCCCACGCAAGTGAGGATTTCCGGGTTTTTTTTTGCCTGAATTTTGAGTGAGTAGTGGCCACTAGCTACAAGTCAGCCTTGTTGCTGCGTGCGGGCAGGCGTAGGATGCGCGCCCCGATCAGTCCAGCTGAATCGGTAAAGCCTCTCGACATGGATAGTTATGACTGTTTGCTCCCGCCTTTTTGCCGTTGCGCTCATCTTCCCGCTTACCCTGATCCCGATGTTGGCTTATGCCAGTGCTGAACGTGCCGATTTACTCGGTGTGTACCGGCAGGCGGTTGAACACGATGCGCAGCTGTCCGCTGCACGTCACGATTATCAAGCCCGACGCGAAAGCGTGCCGCAAGCCCGCGCCGGGCTGCTGCCGACCCTCAACGCCGGCAGCACCGTCGAAGCGGTGCGCTTGCAGCGCGATGAGCCCGGGTTAACCCGTACCCGTAACACCGCGGTGTTCCAGGCGAATCTCAACCAGCCGTTGTTTCGTGTCGACCGCTGGTTTCAACTCGAAGCGGCGCAGGCCACTGCATCCCAGGCTGAGCTGGAATTGGGCGCCAAGGAGCAGGGGCTGATTCTGACCACGGCCCAGGCCTATTTCGAAACCTTGCGTGCGTTGGATTTATTGGCGGCATCCAAAGCCGAGGAGGCTGCGCTCAAGCGACAGCAGGCGCAGGCCCAAGCGCGTTTGGACAATGGTGCGTCGAGCATCACCGATGTATTGGATGCCCAGGCTGCCTATGACAATGCCAATGCCAACCGCAAACTGGCAGAGCGTAAAGTCTATGACGCCTTGTCGCGCTTGACTCGCCAGGACTATGCCTCGATCGAGGGCATTGAGCATCAGCTACCTGTGCAGCTTCCGGGGCCCAACGATGCCAAAGCGTGGGTGGGGCGTGCGGTGCAGCAGAACCTGGCCTTGCGGGCCAGCAGCTACGCGGGGATCGCCGCCGAGCAGACCAACCGCCAGCGCAAGGCCGGTTATGCTCCGACCGTCGACGCAGTGGCATCCTGGCGCAAGGGTGACAACGACAGTTTTGGCTACAGTAACCCGACGGATTTTGGTCGCGATGGTTATCGGGGTAGCGTCTCGCAAGGCAGCATTGGCGTCGAATTGAACATCCCGCTGTACAGCGGCGGCATGACCCGTTCGCAAGTGCGCGAATCCACCGAGCGCTTGGCGCAGAGTGAAGACGAGCGAGAGGACCGGCGCCGCGAGGTGGTACTCAACACGCGCAATTTCTATCGGGCGATCAATTCCGACATCGAGCAAGTGACTGCCCGTCGCCAGACAATTCGTTCGAGCCGAGCCTCGGTCAAGGCCAATCAGGTGGGCCGTGACCTGGGTTCGCGCAACACGGCCGATGTCCTTAATGCCGAACGCCAGTTGTACGCTGCCGTGCGTGAGTACAACAACGCGCGATACGACTACATCATCGACACGCTCAAGCTTAAACAAGCGGCAGGGACGTTAAGCCCTGCCGACTTAAGTGATCTGGCAATGTACCTGAACAAGGATTACGACCCGGATCGCGATTTCCTTCCGCCTCAGGAGCGGCAAGCGCTTTAGTGATAGGTAAATCTCGAGGGGCTGATATCAAAATGATTCTAAATGTATCGAAAATGATATAAGCTATTGAAAGATTTAAGAAATTTATTGTCGCCAGGCGGCGCGCATGGAAGCTTATGAGTGATCAAGGAAGGGGCGCGGAGTCGCCTGCGCCAGACACCGGTCTCGTGTGTCTGGTGATGCTGGCGCGGTTTCATTCGGTGGCCGCGTCTGCCGAGCAATTGGCTCATGAATTCGCCCCGGCCAACCAGCCATTCACGCAACGTGAATTGCTGCTGGCCGCACGCAAGCTGGGTTTGAAGGCCAAATCGGTCAACACCACCATCGCCCGTCTCGACCGCACGCCGCTGCCGGCGATTGCAGCCAATGGCGACGGAACGTTTTTCATCATTGCCAAGCTGGACCAGGGCAAAGCACTGATCCAGGACCCGCGTGCCGAACGCCCGGAAGTGATCACCTTCCAAGCCCTCGCGGCGCGCTGGAGCGGTGAACTGCTTCTGGTGCGCTCCGAGTCCGGGCTACCGGGCGAAACCTCGCGCTTTGATTTCACCTGGTTCATTCCCGCCATCGTCAAATACCGCAAGCTACTCGGCGAAGTCCTGTTGGTGTCGTTCGCCCTGCAGTTGTTTGCGCTGGTTACGCCGCTGTTTTTCCAGGTGGTGATGGACAAAGTGCTGGTGCATCACGGGCTGACGACTCTGGATGTGATCGCGGCAGGGCTGCTGGGGATCATGCTGTTTGAGTCGGCCTTGAGTGGCCTGCGCAGCTACGTATTCGCGCATACCGCCAGCCGTATCGACGTGGAATTGGGCTCGCGGTTGTTCCGGCACTTGATCAACCTGCCCTTGGCGTATTTCCAGGCCCGGCGCGTCGGTGACTCGGTGGCCCGGGTGCGCGAGCTGGAGAACATTCGCAGCTTCCTCACCGGCAACGCCATCACCCTGGTGCTGGATGTGCTGTTCTCCGTGGTGTTCGTGCTGGTGATGTTCTACTACAGCGGGTGGCTGACCCTGATCGTGCTGTTGTCGCTGCCGTTGTATGGCCTGGTTTCGCTGCTCGTCACGCCGCTGCTGCGGGCTCGCTTGCAAGACAGTTTCACCCGCGGCGCCGAGAACCAGGCATTTCTGGTCGAGACGGTGAACGGCATCGATACCGTGAAATCCATGGCCGTCGAGCCTCAAGCCATTCGCAAGTGGGACAACCAGATGGCGGCGTATGTCGCCGCGGGTTTCAAGACCCAGACGCTGTCCACCCTCGCCAACGAAAGTGTGGGCCTGATCGGCAAATTGGTCACGGTCGCGACCTTGTGGTTGGGTGCGCGTCTGGTGATCGACGGGCAATTGTCGGTGGGCGAATTGATCGCTTTCAACATGCTGGCCGGTCGCGTCAGCGGCCCGATCATGCGTCTGGCGCAACTATGGACCAGCTTCCAGCAGACCGGTGTTTCCGTACAGCGCCTGGGCGATATTCTCAACACCCGCACCGAATTATCCCAGGCCACGCGCAGTGCGCTGCCGCCGCTGCGGGGGCAAATCGAATTTGACCAAGTGCATTTTCGCTACCGCGCCGACGGCTCGGAAGTACTGCGCGGCGTCAGCCTGCACATCGCCGCTGGCGAAGTAATCGGCGTAGTAGGGCGCTCCGGCTCCGGCAAAAGCACCCTGACCCGGCTGCTGCAGCGCTTGTATGTGCCCGAGCGCGGCAGGGTGCTGGTCGATGGCATGGACCTGGCCCTGGCCGATGTTTCCTCTTTGCGACGCCAGATCGGCGTGGTGTTGCAGGACAACATGCTGTTTAACCGCAGCATCCGCGAGAACATCGCCTTGAGCGATCCGGGGGCACCGCTTGAAGCGGTGATGCACGCGGCGAGCATGGCCGGTGCCCATGAGTTCATCCTCGAGTTGCCTGAAGGCTACGACACCATGGTCGGTGAGCACGGCACCTCGCTTTCCGGTGGCCAGCGTCAACGGGTCGCGATTGCCCGCGCGTTGATCGGCAACCCGCGCATCCTGATTTTCGACGAGGCCACCAGTGCGCTGGACTACGAGTCCGAGCGCATCATCCAACAGAACATGCAGAGCATCTGCGCGGGGCGCACGGTGATCATCATCGCGCACCGATTGTCGGCCGTGCGCGATGCCCATCGCATCCTGGTGGTCGATCGCGGGCAAATCGTCGAGCAGGGCAGCCATGCCGAATTGCTCACACATCAAGCCGGGCACTATTCACGCCTGCACCGCATGCAACAGGGCTGAGTTGCCCTCGGCGCGCCCTATCTGAGGCGCACCGGCATTTACTGTATTTCGGATTCAAGGATGGATGTCCCATGAGCGCTACGCCTTCGTTAATGCAGCGTTATCGCCACGCCTGGCGCGAGTCCTGGCGCCAGCGCAAACACATGGACAGCGTGCCGCGCCTGCCCCACGAATCTGCGTTTCTACCCGCAGCGCTGGAGTTGCAGGACACGCCTGTGCACCCGGCGCCGAGGATATTCATGTGGAGTATTCTGGGCTTCGCCGCGCTGGCGTTACTGTGGGCCTGCCTGGGCGAGATCGAGGTGGTGGCCGTGGCGTCCGGCAAGATCGTGCCGAGTGGCAAGACCAAGCTGATTCAACCCAGTGAGACGGCGGTGGTCAGGGCCATTCATGTCAGCGATGGTCAGGCGGTGAAAGTCGGCGAGTTGCTGGTCGAACTCGACCCCACAGCCGCCGATGCCGACGTGCGACGCATCCGCAGCGACCTGCTCGCCGCCCGCATCGACAGCGCCCGCAGCGCCGCGATGCTGGAGGCAATCAACCACCAGAAGCCACCGGCATCACTGCCCGGCGCAATTACCGATGCCGACCCGCAACAGGTGCTCAGCGCCCAGCGCTGGCTGCAAGGGCAGTATCAGGAATACCGCAGCAGCCTGGAGCTGGTCGACGCGGAGATCCAGCAGCGCAACGCCGAAATCCAGTCGGCCCAGGCCCAGGTTGCCAGCCTTCGGCAAACCGTGCCGATTGCCACGCAACTGGCCGAGGACTATCAACGCCTGCTCGCGCAACAGTACGTCGCCCGCCATGAGTACCTGGAAAAAGAACAGGCTCGCCTCGACCTGCAACGCCAGTTGAGCGTGCAGCAGGCCAGTGTCTTGCAGTCCACCGCGGCGCAAGGTGAAGCGCGACGACGGCGCGAAGGCGTGGTCGCACAAAACCGCCGCGCGATGCTCGACCTGCAGCAGCAATCCAATCAGAAAGCTGCAGGCCTGGTCGAAGAGTTGGCCAAGGCCCGTTATCAGGAAACCCTCACCAGTCTCACCGCGCCGGTAGACGGTACGGTGCAGCAACTGGCGATCCACACGGTCGGCGGTGTGGTCACCCCAGCCCAGGCGCTGATGGTCATCGTGCCGGCCGATCAGCCGGTGGAAGTCGAAGCCATGCTGGAAAACAAAGACGTCGGCTTCGTGCGCGCCGGCCAGCCGGTCACGGTCAAGGTCGAAACCTTCACCTTCACCAAATACGGCACCGTCGCCGGCGAGGTCGTCAGCGTCTCCAACGACGCTATTGAGGACGAAAAACGCGGGCTGATCTACAGCAGCCGTATCCGTTTGAAAACCGACCACCTGATGATCAACGGCCAACGCGTGGCGCTGTCACCGGGGATGTCGGTGACGGCGGAAGTGAAGACGGACCAGCGCCGTGTGATCGAATACTTCTTGAGCCCGTTGCAACAGCATATGGATGAAAGTTTGCATGAGCGTTGAGGGTTGCCCACGTTGAATTGGCCAGTGAGGAAGTTGATGTTTGTTAAATATTTGAAGTATGGGTGTGGGCTGGTTGTTTTAATGCTGTTGTCGTGGCTGGTGTTTTTCTTGATGTCGAAGCCGCAAGACAACCCCTATATGCGACTTTATTCGTCCGTGAACGGGACCGGTTCTCCGGGTTGCGAGTTTCTCAACGAAAAGCGACCAAACGTACACTTTAAGTTCAAACTCTCCGCGCAGGAATGCAGGTTTGTCTTTTATGGAGGTGGGGAGGGTATTAAGTTTTATGTTGATTATCCGAGCTCGGCAGTGGTTTTTCCGCGACTTGAAAAAGGAATTCAAATTTATTTTTTTATGACCCGTATTTCAAGGGATGAGTATGATGCAAGTAGGCATTTAGTTGGGAAGTCGCCGATTTCCGTCAGTGATGGAATTGAACTCTATGATATGAATGATTATAAGGAAAGAAAGTTTGTCGGAGAAGATGGTGTCTCCGTTATCGCTTCTGACTTCTTGGCGACCATTAGAGCGAGCAGACTGTACGCGCCGGATCTTTTAGTTTTTTATCAATACCCCAAGGAACTTACGGACGTCAAGGCAATGGATCGTTTTGCCCTTGAAGTCTTGCGTAAGATAGTAGTCGAATAAGGCGATGACCCGTGGCGTTGTTAGTGTTTAGCGATGATCAAGTGAATGCGGATGAAAGTTTGCAAGAGCGTTGAGTGTTTCATAAAGGCGTTACAGGGCGAAGCCTAAGAAGATGAGAAGCGGGTGTTGAAAATTGTTCGTTATGTGAAAGTGAAATCAAAGCTGATTATGACGCCTCGGTCATCCGTACACGTACCCGCCTTTACAAAAATAGTTATGAAATATTCCGCCAGAGTGGTAAAGGGGCGTGGGCGTGAATTTTAATGATGTTGAACGCCGGTTGAGGAGTGGGATATGGAGTTGCTAAGTGCCGAGCAGCGAAAGTTTTACAGTAAGTATTTTCTGTGTGCCATTGGTGTGGGTGTGGCTGTATTTTTGTTCATGAAATTTGCGCTTGGGGTGACGGATGACTACTTCATAAGTCTTTATCCCGATGTGAAAGTGTTGCTTTGTTTTAATATTTTTCTAGGGCTTTTTCTGTCTGAAAGAAAAAACAGGATGGTTATTTGTTTTTCCCGGGTGTTTGTATTGGCGAATTTTTCGCTGTTCGGGTTTTTTACGGGTTGTGCAGTGCGGTATCTGTCTGTAATGAGTAAATAAGGAGCGGTAATGACGATGTCGGTCAGTCAGTTTGAGCGAATTGCGGAGTTGGTTGATAACTCTTTTGCGGTGAAGAGCATTCGCGACAATGCACAAAAGGAAAACAGTAATCCACTGGAGGTTGCCGGGGATTACGGCACGATCGCCAACGGTTTGGCATCATTTTTAGACACCCCGGGACGCACCATGACGAGTTCGATTACGGCTCCGTTAGTGCTGGCGTCTGCTATTTATAAGTTTTCAAAAGGCACCGCGGGTTTAGACAATTACGCGGATATTGCCTCTCTTATTGCGTTGAAAACCAATAATGTTGCGTTGGCACGCATTGCGCTTTCTTTTTCCGTGGGGGTCAAGATCGGTGGCTATATTCAAACGACTTGGGGGCCGGCAATTGATGCACGAATAGGTGAATCTTCCATGCAGGTGGGAGATTACTTTATGGAGAAAACCGGGTCGGTTGAGTTTGGCTCGGTCATGGCGGCTGCCTCTCATGCATTGATGACGATCGCTTATCTCCCGTCTGAGTTTGGTCCGGTGAAAGAGCTGAGTGCCTGGATTGAAGAGCAGGGGTTGTTGGAGCCTGCATTTAATGCGTTCGATCATTCCGTTGCGTTCACCGCCGAACACATTTTTGCCCCCGCTAACGAAGCCTTTCAAAGTCTGAATGCGCAATACGATGCTATCGTCGAAAGCTCGAATGCACGTCCGAATCTTACCCAGGACGGCGCGGCTCAAGACTTAATAAAGATTGATATAACACCTAGTCCGACACCCCTACAACACATCCAGGGCGAAAGCAAAGCCCAGCAAGACGTTGCCAACGGCTACATTCAAAACTCGGCAACGCATAATATCTTCGCCGTTGGCGGCATTCTGAACAAAACCGATTTCACCTCCACTCAAATGGCCAGCCTGGCCTCGGGCGGCATTCGCCCCGGTGAAATGCAACTGGACCCCAACGCGCGTCCCAATACCTACCTGTCGCAGTTCTATCCTGCCCCGGACGCGACCAAACCGGACTTCAGCCTGCGCAGTGCCGTGACCCTGAACGGCCTGTCGGCGATGTCGACATTCAACACCTACGTCGACCCGTTGTTGCTGGACCTGACCGGTAATGGCGTGTACATGACCGACATCCGCGACGGCGTGTTGTTTGACACCGACCACAGCGGCACGGTCAAGCGCAGCGGTTGGGCGGATCGCACCACCGGGATGCTGGTGATTGACGATGGCAGTGGCCAGGTCAAAGACGTCAGCCAAATGTTCTCCGAGTATTACGGCGGCAAAGTCGGCGTTAACGGTGCCGCGGGCGAGACCAGGTTCAAGGACGGTTTCGCGGCGCTGGCCAGTGAGGATGCGAATAAAGACGGTGTGATCGACCAGAACGATCCGATCTGGAGCACGTTGCGCGTCTGGGTCGACGGCACCCATGACGCCAAAGTCGATGCCGGTGAATTGAAGACCCTCGCCGAGCTGGGTATTACCCAGATCAACGTGCGCGCGGCGGCTTCCATCCAAGCCGAAATGCGCGACGGCAACCGCGTGTTGGCGACCGGCTCATTCACCATCAATGGCAAAAGCCAGGAAGCGCTGGCAGTAGACTTCCTCGGCGACCCGGTCAGCAACACGCTGACCAGCCAGGGCGCAGGCACCCGCGTGACCTCCACCACCAGCGGCCCCAACAGCGTCACCACCAGCGCCTATGCCAGCCATAGCACCACGGGCGAAACCCTGGATGCGGCCACAGTGGGCGTCAACAACCTGTACGGCGGCAGCGGCGACGACACCTTGATCGCGGCCCCGGGCGGCGGTTGGCTGGTGGGCGGTGCGGGCAGCAACACCTACAACGGCGGCGTGGGCGATGACGTGTTTGTCATCAGCGCCTCGGACAATCCGGCCAATATTCACGGCAATGGCGGCCATGACACCGCGATCATCGTCGGAGACAAGGGCGTGGTGCTGAACATGGCCCAGGCTGGCCTGACCATCGCCGAAGGCGGTGGCGGCAACGACACGATCATCAGCGGCGGCATGGGCAGCGCCTTTATCAAGGGCGGTTCAGGCTACTCGACGCTGGTGGGCGGCGGCGGCAACGACGTCCTGGTCGGCGGCACCGGCCACAACACCATCATCGGCGGCAGCGGCAAAGCGGTGATCTATGCCGGGCCGCAAGGCGACACCATTTACGCCTCCGAATCCGGCAGCATCATCCATGCCGGTGGCGGCGCCGATAAAATCTACGGCGGCGCCGGCAATGACGTCATTGAGGTCGGTCACGGTAACGCGACCATCGACGGCGACGGCGGGATCAACCTGGTGACCCTGCACGGTAACCATGGCGATTACCGCATTACTCGCACCACCACCGGCTATGAAGTGGCCGACAAGGTGGCCGGACGCGACGGCACGGTGACGCTGAGTAATATCCAGAAGCTCAACTTCTCGGACATCTCCGCCGTTGACCTGCTGACCCCGAACGCAATGCCGGTAGCGGATGTGCTGACGGTGGACAAGGCCGGCAACGCCTTTGATCGCACCCAAGCCCACCTGATCAGTGCCCAGGCTTTGCTGGCCAATGATCAACGTCTCAACAGCCAGGGCGCGCTGCACATTGCCAACGTCGGTGATGCTGTCGGCGGTACGGTCAGCCTTACCGCTCAAGGCGATGTGCTGTTTACCCCGGATCAGCATTACGACGGCCTGATCAGCTTCAAGTACGGCGTGGCCGATGCGGCAGGTAACCTGTCGGCGGCGGTCGTTGACTTGGGCAGTGGCCAGACCGCGCCGATGCGGGCCGGTGTGACCTTGCTCACCCCCGAAGTGCCGCTTGATCCTTTGGCGGCGCAGGAGTGGTACCTGAGCGACACCCATGTGCTGCCGGTGTGGAAGGACTACACCGGTAAAGGCGTGCGCATCGGTCAATTCGAGCCCGGTGGCCAGTTCGCCACCGCGCCGGAAATCTTTGATGTCGCGCACCCGGACCTGGCGCCGAATATCGACCCGGCCTGGCTGCAGACGCAAAAAGCCAACGGCACCTTGCCAGGCCTGGTGTCCAACCACGCCACGATGGTGGCCGGCGTGATGGTCGGTGCGAAGAACGGCATCGGCGGTGTCGGCGTCGCTTACGACGCAACGCTGGGTGGCTACTACCTGGCGGGCAAAGGCGATGACCTGGCGGGCCTGGGGCACATGGTCAGTTTCGACATTGCCAACAACAGCTGGGGGTTCACCACGGACTTCGCCCTCAGCAGCCTCCAGAACGGTTCGCTGGATACTGCCGCTGCCCTGAGCATGAATGCGCAGTACGCCGCCAGTAACGGTCGCGGCGGCCTGGGCACCATTATTGTGGCGGCGGGCGGTAACAGCCGGGCCACCGGCGGCAATGCCCAAGGTTCGCTGACCAACAACAATCGCTTCTCGGTGGAGGTCGGCGCAATCAATGCCCAAGGCGATTTGTCGACCCTGCAGATTGGGTCGTCGCCGTTCTCCAACCCGGGCGCCAGCCTGTTGGTCTCGGCACCGGGCAGCAATGTGGTGTCCACCAGCCACATGCTGGAAACCGAACGCGGTTCCACGTTCGGTAACGATTACACCAGCATGCAAGGCACCAGCTTTGCCGCGCCGATCGTCTCCGGCATCGTCGCACTGATGCTCGAAGCCAACCCGAACCTTGGGTATCGCGACGTGCAGCAGATCCTCGCGTTGTCGGCCCGCAAGGTCAACGACCCCGCAACCCAATGGGCTGATAACGGCGCACAGGGCTGGAACGGCGGCGGCATGCATACCAGCAACGACTACGGCTTTGGTGAAGTCGATGCGCGGGCTGCCGTGCGCTTGTCCGAGGCCTGGATGACCCAGAGCACGGGCGCTAATGAGTATGTCTACAGCGCGTCCAGCGGCGCACTCGGCCAACCTTTGGCAGCGGGCGCGACACTGACCTCATCCATCGCGATGAATGCCGGGTTGAACGTTGAACATGTGGAAATCGACTTCGATGCGCAGGTCGGCCGCCTGGGCGATTTGACCCTCAAGCTGATCTCTCCCGATGGCACGCAAAGCGTATTGCTCAACCGTCAGGGCAAAGTTCCGGACGGCATGCCGGGTGCCAGCGCAGCGGACGTCGGCAGCACGCAGGCCGGTGCGTTCAAATACACCTTCATGTCCACCCATGACTTCGGTGAACACTCGGCGGGTAACTGGACGTTGCAGGTGACGGACGCTGCGTCCGGTTTGCCAGTGACGCTCAACAGCTGGTCGCTGCGTTTGTACGGCAGCAAGGCGAGTGCCGACGACACCTATTTCTACACCGACGAATACGTCAAATCCGTGCTCGGCAATGCCCATCGCGCTGTGTTGGACGACGCGGTCAACGGCCTGGCCGGCGGGCGTAACACGCTCAACGCGGCGGCTGTTTCAGGGGATACCTCGGTCAATCTGTTAACCGGTGTCGCCAGTATCGGCGGTGCAGCGTTGACGGTGAACAACCCGGCGAGCCTTCACAACATTGTTACCGGCGACGGGAATGACACCTTGGTCGCGGGCAATGCCGATGCCTTGCTGGATGGCGGGCGCGGCAATAACACTCTGACCGGCGGCGCGGGCCAGGATTTTTTTGTGGTTCATCGCCGTGAGGCGGGCAGTGACACGCTCAACAACTTCGAGGCCGCCCGTGGCGAAGTCGTCGACTTGGTAGGTTTTGCTGGCAAGCAATTTGCCGACCTGCTGCTGACCCAGCAGGGCGCGGACGTCAACGTCGACCTGGGCAACGGCCAGAGCATTGTCCTGAAGAACCAGGTTGTCGCCGGTATCACGGCGGCAAACTTCATGTTCCAGGACCGCTTTGTGGCGCCCACCGCCTACGTCAACAGCGACGCCTCAGCGGTCAAGCCGCAAGAGGGCTTGGGCACTGTGGTGCTCAAGGGTGGCGGCCAAGGTGTGATGTACACGGGCGACGCCCAAGGCAAAAACGTGGCCTCGTTGAGTGGCACGGTCTATAGCCACGACAGCGCGACCGCGGATGTGTTTGTGGTGGCGGCGCAAACCGGCGTTACCGATTACAAGAATGCGTTGCGCGGCTTCCGCCATGGCATTGATAAGATCGACTTGCGCCAGACCGGCGTCACCGACTTCAGCCAGCTGACCATCGAGCACAAGAACCGCGCCACGTTAAACAACCTGACCCAGATTCACGGGGTGTACGTCACGCACAACGATTCCAACACCAAGCTGCTGTATCTGGATGCGCTTGATGTGGCGCAGGTGACGGCGACGGATTTCCTGTTTGCCGATCACGCGCCAACGGTGGTCACGCCGGTGGGGCCGGTGGTACCTGTCACGCTGCCGCCGACTGATTTGCACCCGCCTATCGTCGTGCCGGACCCGGTGCTCAAGCCGTCGGTGACGATTCCGGATCTCACGTTGCCGCCGACCAAGACGCTCGAAGAGCTGCTGGCCGAGCGCGGTATCGATCTGAACCCGAGCGTGCCGGAACATAAAACCATTGAGCAGATTCTTGCCGAGCGCGATGCCAATCGTGGCGTGACAGTGCCTGAGCATAAAACGCTCGAGCAACTGCTGGCCGAACGTGGCGTGGGTTCGCTGGAACCGACAAAGCTGCCGGACATTGGCGTGGTCGGGCGCACGCCGATTGATGTGCGTCAGCCGCGGCCGATTGTCATTCCAGACATTCCGATGGTCGATATCTCGCATCGCGACCTGGATCTTACGCCGCGCCAACCGAGCGTGGTGGACACCTCCTTCGATTCCATCCGTGACCGAATTCTTGGGCGCACGCCTTCGACAGTCGAACCGGTGCCTGCGGCAAGTGATCCCAACGTCATCAATATCAAAGGCTTTTTTTCAGACGATGTGATCCTGGGGGACGAGAGCAAGACCATCAATATTGAGGCGTTCAATGTCAAAGTGGTCGCCGGCAACGGTGACAACACGATCAATGTGGCGGGGCGTCGAGGCAATATCAGCCTGGGCAACGGCAATAACGTTGTGACCGGTGACATCGACCAACTGACGGTTGGCCACGGTAACAACACCCTTACCGATTCCGGCTCTTTCACGCATGTAAAACTGGGCGATGGCAATAACAAGGTCGTGGTCAGCGGCAGCATGCCGACGGTTGAGGTCGGGCACGGCGTCAACGACATCGAGTTCAGTGGCACACGAGGGGAATTGGTGTTCGGCCAGGACATCAAACCCGATCATCTGTGGTTCCAGCACACAGGGCAGGACCTGCAGATATCGGTGGTCGGCAGCCAACAGGAGGTCACGCTGCGTAACTGGTACGCCGACACACCTGAGCGTCCACGGGACATCATGGCCGGTGATCGTCAGCGGTTGATGGACAGTGATGTGGACCATCTGGTCCAGGCCATGGCCGCATTTGCCCCTGCGGCACCTGCGACCATGACCTTCGGTGCCGCCGAGCAACAGGCGTTGCAGCCGGTGCTTGCGGCCAACTGGCGATAATCCCCCGCACGTTAACCCGCAAAAGGGCCCGCGATACTCATCGCGGGCCTGTGGCCTAGCCAAACCGCCCGGTAATATAGTCCTCGGTCTGCTTCATCTTCGGCTGGGTGAAAATCTCGTCCGTATTCCCATACTCAATCAATTCCCCCATAAACATGAACGCGGTGTTGTCCGACACCCGCGCGGCTTGCTGCATGTTGTGGGTCACGATAATCACCGTGTACTGCGCCTTCAACTCGGTAATCAACTGCTCGATGCGCCCAGTGGAAATAGGGTCGAGCGCTGAGGTCGGTTCGTCCAGCAGCAACACCTGTGGACGTAGCGCGATGGTGCGCGCGATGCACAGTCGCTGTTGCTGACCACCAGAGAGGCTCTGTGCACTCTGGTTGAGTTTGTCTTTCACTTCATCCCACAGGGCGCCGCCGCGTAAGGCTTGCTCGACGCGGTCATTCATTTCGCGCCGGGACAATTTTTCATGATGGCGCACCGCGTAGGCGATGTTGTCGAAGATCGACATCGGAAACGGCACAGGCTTCTGGAACACCATGCCGACGTGGCTGCGCAGGCGATTCATCGAGTAGCCGGGGGCGAGGATGTTTTCGCCATTGAGCAGCACTTCGCCACGCGCTTCCTGCTTCGGGTACATCGCGTAGATGCGGTTGAACACGCGCAGCAAGGTGGACTTGCCGCAGCCTGAGGGGCCGATGATGGCGGTGATGCGCTTTTCCGGGATATCGATGTCGATGGATTTCAACGAGCGTTGGTTGTTGTAAAAGAACTCCAATCCACGCACCTGGATTTTGGTTTTTTCGTGAGCAATGTCGGTGGCGTCCATCAGTGAGACCTATTGCGTAAAAGGATCAGGCGAGATGCCAGGCTGAGCACCAGCACGAACAGTGTGAGCACCAAGGCGCCGGCCCAGGCCAGTGAGTGCCAGTCGTCGAACGGGCTCATGGCGTACTGGAAGATAACCACCGGCACACTGGCAATCGGCTTGAGTAGGTTGCTGCTCCAGAACTGATTGCCAAAGGCGGTGAACAGCAATGGCGCGGTTTCCCCGGTGATTCGGGCCAGGGCCAGCAGGATGCCGGTGACCACGCCAGCCTTGGCCGCCCTCAACACGATCTGCAAGGTCAGTTTCCATTGCGGCACACCCAGTGCCAGCGCGGCCTCGCGCATGGTGGAGGGTTGCAGTTGGAGCATTTCATCGGTGGTGCGCACCACCACTGGAATCACCAGCAGGGCCAGGGCCAAGGCGCCGGCGATGGCGGAAAAACCAACCTGGTGATTGGTCAGCAGGTTGAGTGGCAAGATCACGCCGGTGTAGATAAACAAACCCAGCACAATCGAAGGTGCCGACAGCAGGATGTCGTTGATAAACCGCACCGTGGTGCCCAGGCGTGAGTGGCGTGCAAACTCTGCCAGCCAGATACCGGCCATCAACCCAATGGGCGTGCCGATCAACAGTGCGATGGCAGACATCAATGCGCTGCCATAGAACGCGTTGGCCAGGCCGCCTTCGGTGCCTGGCGGCGGCGTCATCTGGGTAAACAGGCGCAGGTTGAGGGCCTGGAACCCATTGATGATGGTGGTCAGCAGAATCCACGCCAGCCACAAAAGGCCGAAGGCTGTTGCGCCGCAACTGAGGAACATCGCCACCGCGTTTTTCAGCGCACGTTTTCGGTACAGGCGTTCGTTGGCGTTCATAACCCTTCCTTGCGCGACAGGCGCATCAGCATCAGGCGCGCCAGTGCCAGCACCACAAAGGTCACGATAAACAGCAAGAAGCCCAGCGCGATCAGCGCGGAGCGGTGAAGGTCGGTGTAGGCCTCGCTGAACTCGTTGGCGATCACGGACGCAATCGAACTGCTGGGCATCAGCAGCGAGGCGGAAAATTGCTGGGCGTTACCCAATACGAAGGTCACGGCCATGGTCTCGCCAAGGGCACGGCCCAAACCTAGAAAGATCCCGCCGACAACGGCCGAGCGCGTATAGGGCAAGACGATGTCCCACACCACTTCCCACGTTGTGCTGCCAAGTGCGTAGGCCGATTCTTTCAACTGCGTAGGCACACTGCGAAACACCTCATGCATCACCGAGGTGATAAACGGCATGATCATCACCGCCAGCACAATCCCGGCAGTCAACATGCCGATCCCCAGCGGCGGGCCCTGGAACAGCGAGCCAATAAAGGGCAGGGCGCCGAGGTAGTCGTTGATCAAGGGCGACAGGTGCTCAGCCATAAACGGCCCGAACACGAACAAGCCCCACATGCCATAGATGATCGAAGGAATACCGGCGAGCAATTCAATCGCCGACGCGACCGGCATCTTCAGCCATGGCGGCGCGACCTCGGTGAGAAAAATCGCAATGCCAAAACTCACCGGCACCGCAATCAGCAAGGCCAGGAATGAGGTGACCAAGGTGCCGTAAATCGGCACCACGGCGCCAAAGTGGTTGTTCACCGCATCCCATTCGGTGCTGGTGATAAAGCTCAAACCAAAGGTCTTGAACGCCAGGCCACCGCCCCAAAGCGTCGAGGCCGCAATGGCCCCCAGCAGCACTAATACCAACATGGCTGCGCCGAACATCGAGCGTTTGAACCACAGATCGTGGCGTTGATCGCGGGTGGCACGCCGGTCGCCCGGTGTCTCGCCTGCGTGAGTCGTCATAACCAGCGGATGGACGGTGTCATTCATATCAAATGTGCTCACCGCCTCCCTCAGCGCAGAGGAAGGCGGTTGTAGGGCGAATCAGTTGGCGAAGTCAGACTTCCAGTAAGCTTCGATACGCGACACCAAGGAGTTCGGCAGTGCTACGTAGTCCAATGCCGCGGCCTGTTGCTGGCCTTTTTCCAGTGACCATTTGAAGAAGCTGAACGCCGCCTGGCTTTGCTCGGCATTCTTGGGCTGCTTGTACATGATGATCCAGGTGGTCGCCGTGATCGGCCATGCGCCTTCGCCTGGCGCGTTGGTCATGATCAGGTTGAAGTCCTTGGCGTTGGCCCAGTCGGCGGTATCCGCAGCCGCCTGGAACGCCTTGGCGTCAGGTTTGACGAATTTCCCCGACGCGTTCTTCAACTGGGTGTAGGTCATCTTGTTCTGCAGGGCGTAGGCGTATTCCACAAAACCGATGGAGTTCTTGATCTGCTTCACGTAGGCCGAAACGCCTTCGTTGCCTTTGCCACCAACGCCAACCGGCCACGGCACGGTGGTGCCGAAACCGATCTTGGTTTTCCAGCTGTCACTGACTTTGGCCAGGTAGTTGGTGAAGTTGTACGAAGTGCCCGAACCGTCGGAGCGGTGCACCACGGTGATGTTCGCCACCGGCAGGTTCAAGCCAGGGTTGAGGGCGGCGATGGCCGGGTCGTTCCAAGCCTTGATGTCACCGAGGAAAATCTTCGCCAGCACGTCGCCATCGAGTTTCAGTTGGCCTGGCGCAATACCTTCAACGTTCATCACCGGCACGATGCCGCCAATCACGCTGGGAAATTGGCCCAGGCCGCTGGCTTTGAGGTCATCGGCCGACAGCGGGGCGTCGGAGGCGCCGAAGTCAACGGTGGCCGCCTTGATCTGGGCGATACCGCCGCCGGAACCGATCGACTGGTAGTTGATGCGATTGCTGGAATTCTTGCTGTAGTCCTGCGACCACTTGGACAGCACCGGGTAGACGAAGCTTGAGCCCGCGCCGTTCACGTCAGTGGCGTGGGCCACGCCGCTCAAGCACAGGGTAGCGAGCAAAACAGACAGTCTTTTTTTAGTCGGCAACATCACGACAACACCTCAGGGGAAGGGTAAGTGGGTAGGTCCACCTGTCCGGGACGTGACGATTTAATTCCTGAGATATGTCTGTTTAATGACGGTTTGGGTTTATGAAGAAACATTTAGAAATGTATGCGGCGGTGGAAGACGGCTTACCCGCGCCCACCGCCGCACTGTCACTTAGTTAACGCGCTGATCAATCCCGGCCTGCAACACCTGGCTATCACTGTGCCCGCCGACCCTTAACGGCCCGAGGTTGAAGGCTTGATCCTTACGCGTGGCGTCGTCCTGTTTCTGGGTTAATTCATCCTTGGCACCCAACACCAGATTGACCGGTGATTTCGACAGGTTCAGCCCCACATCCGCTCGGTAGTCGCTGCCGGCCAACGTCGTTGCCGTCACCTTGGAACCACCGAGGTCGACCTTGCCCTGGTCCGCGCCGATCCGCGCGCCAGTCAGTTGGGTTTCGCCACTCACCTGCAGGTTGACGCCCTGCGTACCGCGAATGCCCGACGCTTGAGTGACGCTGTCTTTCACACCATGGCTGACGTCCAGGTTCAACGTTGGGGTGTAGGACGTGTTGCCGCTCTTGTCGCCGAACAGCACGCCTTCAGCGGTATTGGCCACCGAGCTGCCGGTGGTGTTCTTGCCGCTGACGGCGTAGCTGTCAGTGGTTTTTGGCCAGACCTTTTCCTTGAGGTCGGACAGGCGAGTGCCCACGGCATCCTTCTTGTCCGCCAGGTACGCCTTGGCTTTGTCCACGCTTTTACCGAAGGCGCCACGGGGCTCGGGGTTCACGTCGTAGCTACCGCTGCGGGTGAGTTTTTCGCCCAGGCGTTCCTTGGCGTTGCCAACGCTGTTGACCACGCTGTCCTTGGCGGAGGCCAGGTGCTCGGTGCCCTTGTCGACGGCGTTCTCGAGCTTGTCGCGATGCTTGTCGAACGCACTCTCGGCCTTGGCTTGCACCTTGTCCTTGAGCGGGCCGCTGGCCTTGGCCAGTTTGTTGACCACGCCGGGCTGGTTTTTCTCGACATCAAGCTTGGCGTCGACGTTGACTTGGGTGCTGCTGACGCGATCTTTGCGGCTCTCGACGACGAGGTCGCCGCCGACCTTGCCACTGACCTGCTCCGCGTCAATCCGCGCGCCGGCCAGATGGGTATCACCGGCACTGTTGATGGCCACGTTGTGTGCCTTGATCAGGCTGTCGTGCTGGGTGGTGCCCTGCAGGTGATCCACCTCGACCTTGGCCCGCGCATTGATGCCGTGCTGGGTCTTGGGGGTGTCGTGTTCACCGGCGTCGGCCAGGGTGGTTTTGCCGCCGCTGCCGCCTGCGCCCAGGGTCACGCCCCAACTGTTATGCGCCTGGGTCGATTGCGCCGACTCTTGCAGGATGCCGCCGTTTTGCGCCTCCAGATTGACGCTGTCCGCCACCACCTGAGTGCCTTGCAGGTGGATGGCATCCGCCGCGTTGGCGCCGCTGATGAGGCTCACCTTGCCGTTGCTGTGCAACTGCCCGACGCTAACGCCTTGGTCGTTTTCGGCGACTTTGCCGATGTTCAAGTTGGCGCTCAGGCTGGCGGTGGTGCCGCTGCTTTCGGCGCTGCTGGTCTTGCCGGCACCGACCGTCAGGCCGCCGCCCAGGTTGCTGCCGTTGCTCACGTGCGTAGCGGTGGCCGCTTGCAGGTTGAGCTTGCCGCCCGCGTTGAGGCTGATGTCACCGGTCTTCGCGGTGCTGCTGCCGACCTGAGTGCCTTGCAGGGTCATGTCGCCACCGCTGCTGAGCTGGATCGAGCCGTTGCCTTGAAGCGTCGCGACACGTGCCTGGCTGTCCTCGGTGTTCAGGCGCTTGTCGTCCAGTTGCACACCGGCACCGAGGTTGACGTTCGTACCGTTGCTGCCCGGCGCCGTGCCCACGGTCAATGAACCGCTGCCGCGCAGGCTATTGTTAGTGTTGCTCTGGGTATCGTTGGCCTGGTTCAGGGCCAATTCGCCACCGGCTTTGAGGTTGACGCCCGCCTGGCCGCCGTTGAACTGGCTGCCTTCATAATGCGCGTCGCCTTGGGTCTGGATGTTCACTCCCTGGGCGCCGGTGTAGCTGCCGACCACCGCCGTGCTGCTGGCCTCGCGCACATCGCTGCTGCCGCCTGCGCCGCTGCCGCGTACGTTCAAGTCTTCACCGGTGGTGGTGTAGACGCGCACGCCTGCCTTGGCGTCAACGCCTTGCTCGCTGCTGCTGTGGGTGTTGGCGGCGGCGGTGGCGAGGTGCTCGCCGGCATTGATCTTCAGTCCGCCCTCACTGGCGCGGTATTGAGTGCCCTCATCTTTTACGGTGTTGGCGACATTGACCTGCACCGTGCCACCCCTGAACTGGCTGACCACGGCGGTACTGTCCTGCTGTGTGCGGGTCTTGTTGGTATGGCCGATTTCCACATCGAGCCCGACATTCGGTTGCTCGAACGCGTCCAGCAGGCCGGGCTGATGGAATTTGGCCTGCGCCACGCCTTCGACGGCTTTTTCGATCGGGCGGGTGAGGCCTTTGTATTCGACATTGGCACCGATATCGGCGGTCCAGCCGTTCTCTTTGTGGGTGCTGGTCTCGGTGTTATGGGCTGCCTGGTTATCGACCTGGGCCGCGTTGACCTGCAACTCAGAACCGGCCTTCACCTGCGCGCCTTGGCTGGTGAGGGTGTTGCCGGCGTTGATGGTCAGCGTGCCGGCCGACGCCACGCTGCTGGTTTGCGCCGTGGTTTTGTGGCGGGTGTCATTGCTGCTCTGATGGCTGAACTGCGCACCATTACCGGCGCGGTCCAGGCCGCCGGTGTAGTACACGCCGCCAGCGGTGGTGCTCTTGTCGGTTTGGTTGCGGGTGCTGTCATCGGTCGCCAACAGCTCGACGTTTTTACCGCTCACGGTCGCATCGCCTTGGGTCGCCTTGAGCTCGGAACCCTTGATGCTCACGTCGCCAGCGGCCGTGACGGCCAGGCTGCCGCCGCTGAGGCTGGACGCTTGCTGCTGGGTGGTGTCGGTCTTGCTGGTGTGCTGCTGGTCTGCATAGTTGACGCCCGCGCGGTACTGACGGCTGCCGTCGGCGGTTTCCTTGGCGTAGCCATCGAAACCCCGCGTGTGAGTGCTGGTGGTGGTGTGGGAAGTGTTTTCAGCCGACGCGACCTTGATGTCACCCTTGGCATCTGCGTGCAGTTCGCCTGCCGCAGAGACCTTGGAGCCGCTGACGCTGATGTCCTTGGCGCTTTGCAGTTTGAGGTTGCTGTCCGAGCGCAGGTTGCTGGCGACGACGGTGCTGTCCTTGAGGTTCTTGCGGCTTTCATCCTTGGAGATACCAAAGAACTTGCTGTCGTTGCTGTAGCTATTGTCGTGGGAGGTGTCTTGTACGCCGTCGATCACCAGCGAACCTTTGTCGCTGATGACGCTGGCCTGTTGGCCACCACGCGCCTGGCTGCCGCTGATGCGCACGTCGTGCGCCTTGACGATCAGCTTGCCGTCGGCGTTGACCTTGCTGCCGGTGTTCAGGGTCTTGCCCTTATCGCCGTCGCCGTTCTTGCCGAAGAAACTGCCACCCGTCAGGTCACCGGAGTAAGCGTTGTCACGGCTGCTCTGGGTACGGCTGGCGCTGGTGATATCGACTTGCCGAGCGGCCAATTGAATATCGCCTGCCGATTTCAGCTCGGCGCCCTGCACCTGCAGTTTTTGCTGGCTGGTCAGCGCCAGGGTCTTGCCGGCCTTGAGGCTGCTGGTGACGCTGCGCTGTTCGCTGCTGGACTTGTCCCAGTTGGCTTTCCACAGGTGTTTGCGATGGTTGCCTTGGTCGCGGGTTTCATGGGTTTCGGTGGCGGCACTCAGTTGCAGGTCGGCGCCGCTGTTGACGCGCAAGGTTTCGCCCGCTTCGACCTGGCTGGCCTTGATCTCGGTCTTGGCGCCGGACGATAACGCGGCATTGTGTTGCGCGACGACGTTGTTGCCGTGCTGGCGCGAGTCCTTGTCGGTGGTGGTGCGGTCATAGGTTTCGTAGGTGAACAGGAAGTTGCTGTTGTTCCACTGTTCACGCTTTTCCTGGAGCTTGCGGCTTTCCAAGCTGCTGAGGGTGAGGTTGCGGCCGGTGTCGAGCTTGACGTTGCGCCCGCCGACGTCGGTGGCGGCGAGGCTCAAGTCTTTGGCGCTGTGCAAGTCGACATCGCCCTGGCGGCTCTGCACACCGGCGCGGGTAGCGTCGAGGCTGTTGGCGTGGACCTGGCCGCTGATATCGAGGTCGCCAGCGGAGCTGACCTTCACCCCATCGCGGCCTTCTACTTGCACCGCACCCACGCGTACACCGGCCCCTTCGGCGGTGCTGATGATGTTGATACGGCCGGCCTGCATCGCGCCGAACAGGCGGGCGTCGATACGCTGGTCGTGGGTTTTGCTCGCCGGGTCAACCTGGCGCACCTGGCCGCTGGCGTAGTCGACCTGGTTGCGGCCGACCGTGAGGTTCAATTGGTCACGCGCACTGAGGCGACCATCGCTGTCGATGCGCGGTGCGATCAGGTTGATCGAACCCGCGCCGTTTTGCAGGCCCTGGCCCAGCACCGTCAGTTGGCCGCTGGCATCGCGCGTGTTCAAACCTTGCAGTTTGCCGTCGTTGAGCTCCGGGCGGCCCACCACCAAGTTGGCATTCGGGGTGTTGATAAAACTGCCGCCGTTGACGGAAATACCGTTAGGGTTAGCCAGCACATAGTCGGCAGCCCGACCGAAAATCTCTTGGGCGCCGTTGATGGCCGAGGCGTTGCGGCTCACCACTTCGTTGAGGATCACACTCGCCGCCTGGCCCTGGAACTGCGGGTTGGCCGCCAGTTGCCCGGCGAGTTGCGATTGGCCGGCCTGCAAGGCGTTGTTCAACACCACGCCCTGGCGGTCGACGTTGTAGTCCAGGAACTGGTTATGCGACAGGCCGCCGGCATTCGGCGCGACGATGTTGACGATCGGCACGCCGCCCTGGTTTTGCAACTGCGGGGTGCCGCCAGGCCCTTCGACGACGGTCAAACCACCGGCCAGCACCAGCTGCGGCAGCAGGAACAGGCTGGCGATGGCCCAGCGCAGTTTGCCCTGGGGTGAAAGGTGAAACGTATGGATCTTAGTCGGCATAAATAAATTCGCTCTGTGTTGGCTGATCCGCGACGTGCGTTGTTCGTTGCAACGCTGCTGAGGTGGTCAGGTATTGCGGTTAACTCAGGCTAAACAGGTGTTTGCTCATATCTGTAGGCTCAAGCGCGTCAGCCAGACCTCCGGCTCCTGGCCAAACCCGGTGGGAGTGTTGAGGTTGCGTTGGTAATCGAGGTCGAGCTGCACATTTTTCCAGCTCAGGTTGAGCCCGGCACTGGCACCGCTCAGGCGCTGGCTCTGGGCGCCGTGTTCGCGCTTGACCCAGCCGTTGTCCAGGCCCACCCGCGGCGTGATTTTTACCGGCAGGTCGCTGTTGAGCGGCAGGCGCAAGGTGTTGCGCCATACCGCACCGATGGCGCCGGACGCGCTGTTTTCGCGATAGCCGCGCACCGCCGAGTCGTCGGTGCCCAGCAGTTGTTCGATAGCAGGCAGCGCGTCCGGGCTGTATTGCGCCGACAGCTGGCTCTGCCACTGCCACGGCTGCCCCCGCCATTGGCCGTTGCGCCATTGGGTGAGGTTGGCGCGGTACTTGTGAAATTGCGCCTGAGGCAGGTTTTTCTGCGTTTGGTCAGCATCTCGGTCGGCGCCGAACCACGTCAGGCCTTGGGCATAATTGACGTCGAAATTCCACACCGCAGTGTTGAGCCAGAACAGGTTCACGCCGGCCTCGGCCACCGTCAGCGTCGGGCTCTGGATGCCTAAGCGAACCTTTTGCAGGTAGCTGTCGACGTCCTTGTAGGCCAGTTGCAGGTTGGCGCTGAGTTGATGGCCTTGGTCGCGCCACAGCACCCGGTCGGTGCGCAGGCTGACTTGATCGGTGCGGCCGCTGTTATAAAACGTGGCGCGGCTGAGCTTGAACGGCGAGCGGTATTCGGCATGGCTGGCGAACAGGCTGTAGGTCCAGTACCCGTAAGGGATGGAATAAAACAGGCTGTTGCTGCGGCTGTAGCGCGGCCCGTGGTTGAGCGTGTCGCTGAAGCTCAGGTTAAGCGAGTCATTGAGTTGCAGCGGGCTGTCCAGGCTCAAGCTGATCGCATTGCGATCACGCCCGGTGCCGGCGCTGCCGAGGTTATCCACCCCCAGCCCCAGCGCCCAGCGCGAGGCGGTACTGCGTGAGCGCAGGATGATGCGCGAGGCGCCAGGTTCGCTGCCGGGTGCAATGTCGGCCGTGAGGTCAACCGAGCGCAGGCGATTGAGCTGGTCCAGGCCTTGTTCCAGATCGCGCAGGTTCAGCGGCTGGCCGAGCATCCCGGGAAACGCCCCGCCCAACGACACCGGCAGGCTCTGGTCGGCCAGTTCGATGGCTTCCAGGTAGCCTTCTTCGACATGAATATCCAGCGGTTGCCCGGCAGCGGGCGTACTGATCAGGTACGGGCGGCTGGCGATATAGCCAGCCTCGACATACAGCCGGGTGATCTCGGCCAGCAAGCGGTTGATCTGGGTAACGCCCATGCAGGGCGCAATGTAGGGTTCGATGCGTTTGTTTAACTCAGCCTTGTTGAACAGCGTTACACCGGCCAGGCGCGTGCCGCTCAGCGGCCAGCAGCGTTCATCCTTGGCGATGCCTGCAGGCAGGGTCGGGGTGGCCGGTTGCGTACCGAAACTGCCTCGTTGCATCTGCCGCTGGCGCTGCTCCAGTTGTAATTGCTGCAGGTCGCGCTGCTGTTGCTGCTGCAGGCGCAGGGCTTCCTGGCCTGGCTGCGGCCCCTCGGCGGCCGCCGGCAACGCGCACAGGCAGAGCAGGGCGACGCCCAGTTTTCGCAAACACCACCGATGTTGGGTTGAGGGCTGATTTGGCACTCGACATCCTTAACGTAGAAATTCACACGACCCACGAGCTCACTGCCAAACCGTGAGTTCAGGGCTTGCCGCACTTGAGTCATCTTTAAACGGTTTGTTACATGGGCTGTAGGATTTATTACATAAAACGTGATGAATGCCGCGTTATTCAGTAAGAAATCGCACAAACATGGTGCGCGCCTAACCGGTAGGCATCTTAAGAACCTTGGTTTAAAGGGTTTTAGCAGGCGGGGACACAGCGATGGAGGGTTTTGATTGTTGCAGCGGATTTGTTTAATCGGTCTGTTTACTCAAGGCTGGCACCGATCTTGGCGAAAGATCGAGGCCTGACCGCTGAGCCTTTTGTCTTCAGGTTCAAGCGGCTGTTGACGACTTTGTGCAGTCGCACGGCCAACGCCTCGGTGGAGCAGGATTTTTGCAGCAGCACAAAACGCTGGGCTTGTTGTTAAGCGATACCTGCGTATTCGTCGTTGTAACCGGTGGTGAGCACCACCGGCAGCCACGGGTAGAGCACTTGCAGGGTGTGTTCCATGACCCGTTGCCCGAGGGATTCGTTGAGCGTGCGTAATGACTCTTCGGCCTCACGCAGGGCCGTGTGGCCAGCTCGTTGGGCTCAAGGCCCATCCCCACAGACGCACCCGTGAACGCCATATTAGGCTTTTGAATCCATTCGATATTCTGTAGCCTTGCGCAGCTTCACCGTGCTTGATGAACACAATCACTTCGTCCGGCGGCGCCCGAAGGGCTCCAGAGCCGGTGGTACACTCGACTTTCGCGCAACTGCGCCTGCAGGTCTTGCGAACATGACGCAAATTTCCGAACGCCTTCTGGTTCAAGCCCATCTCGACGCCAAGCAGCCCAAGGCTCTGAGCGCCGAAGAAGAGGCGCGCCTGCGTGCCGCCATCGCCGCCGAGCTCAAGGCTCAAGACGCGGTGTTGGTCGCCCACTTCTACTGCGACCCGGTGATTCAGGCCCTGGCTGAAGAAACCGGCGGCTGTGTCTCCGACTCCCTGGAAATGGCGCGCTTTGGCGCAGCCCACCCGGCCAAGACCGTACTGGTCGCCGGTGTGCGATTCATGGGCGAGACCGCCAAAATCCTCACCCCCGAAAAACGCATCCTCATGCCCACCCTGGAAGCCACCTGCTCCCTGGATCTTGGCTGCCCGGTGGATGAGTTTTCGGCGTTCTGCGATCAGCATCCCGAGCGCACGGTGGTGGTGTATGCCAACACCTCGGCGGCAGTTAAAGCCCGGGCGGATTGGGTCGTCACATCAAGCTGCGCGCTGGAAATCGTCGAAAGCCTGATGGATAACGGCGAGACGATTATCTGGGGCCCGGACAAGCACCTGGGCACTTACATTCAACGCCAGACCGGCGCCGACATGCTGCTGTGGGACGGTGCGTGCATCGTCCACGAGGAGTTCAAGTCCAAGCAACTGGAGGACATGAAGGCGCTGTACCCGGATGCAGCGATCCTGGTACACCCGGAGTCGCCGACGGCGGTGATTGAGTTGGCGGACGCGGTGGGTTCCACCAGCCAACTGATCGCGGCGGCCCAGCGTTTGCCGAACAAGACGTTCATCGTGGCGACCGACCGCGGCATCTTCTACAAGATGCAGCAGCTGTGCCCGGACAAAGTCTTCGTTGAGGCACCGACTGCCGGCAACGGTGCGGCGTGCCGCAGTTGCGCGCACTGCCCGTGGATGGCGATGAATACGCTGGAGCGTACGCTGCAGTGCCTGCGTGAGGGCAGCAACGAGATCTTCGTTGAGCCTTCGGTGATTCCACAGGCGGTGCGGCCGCTCAAGCGCATGCTGGATTTCACTCAGGCTGCGCGCCTGAAACTGGCGGGCAATGCCTGACCCAAGCTGTAAAAACGGTCAAACTGTGGGAGCTGGCTTGCCCGCGATGGTTTAGGTAGATATGAGTACATATCCGTTGCTGCGGTAACGGCTTCGTAGGGTTCCGCTCTTACAGCGGCTCACTTTTGGAAAGACCCAAAAGTAAGCAAAAGGTCTTTGCCCCACCACTCGGCACCTCGCTCACGCTTCGGTGTTGCTCACTCCGGCTTGAATCCGTGGGCCGCCGCCATGGGCCATCCTTGGCCTATCGCGGCTAACCCGGCGTCCTGCCGGGTTACCCACGGATTCAAGCCTGGGTTCGGCCATCGTGGTTTAACGGGGCGCCTCAGATCAAGATCAAAAGCAAGAGCACGGCGGCCTAGTAGCCGACCTGAGTGGTAGAAGCAAAAGCAGGGCAGAAGCAAAAGCAGAGCAGAAGCAAAAGCAGGGCAGAAGCAGAGCAGAAGCCTATCTAGCTGATGTAATGAGATCCCAATGTGGGAGCGGGCTTGCTCGCGAATGCGGTGGGTCAGTCAGCTCATATGTAACTGACCCACCGCATTCGCGAGCAAGCCCGCTCCCACAGTTTTGACCGAGTTCGGCTGCCAGCCCCGCAGTGCTCTGCTTTTCTGTGGGAGCTGGCTTGTCGGATCGCCGCACCGCTGCGATGCAGACACCTTGGTCCATCAAGTACACCGAGTTGATGCCATCGCAGGCAAGCCCCCACATTTGATTTGGGTTGCCTTGAATTACTTCTTCTGCTTCGGGACCCGCACCAGCTGCGTATCCGAATAAATGTCATGCCAGCTGCGTTTCTGTTGATCAAACAACGACCAGATAAACCCCAACCCCACGCACAACCACGACGCAATCGCTACCACAAAGCGCAACAATGCCTGCCACAGGCTGATGCGCGAGCCGTCGGCGTTCTGTACGCGCACGCCCCACACCTGCATGCCCAGCGTCTGCCCGGAATGGGTCCAGAACTTCGCGAAAAAACCAAACAACACAAAAAACAAAATCGTCGACAGCAACGGGTCACCGTCCAGCGCGCCGGATTCGGTGAGCGTGCGCATCTTGGCTTCGCCGATAAACGCCATCCACACCAGCTTGTAGACAAACGCGGTGACGATCAGCAAGGCGGTGCACAACAGAAAGTCATAAAACATCGCTGCCAGACGACGGCCCAGGCCAACGGCGGGGAATTCGCCTTGGGGGCTCAGCAGGGGTTTGGACATGGCAGTCTCTCTAGAGGAAAAAGCCATTTTACGAGCAAACGCACATAAAAAAGCCCCTGATGTCACCCTCAGGGGCTTTTTGTCGCAGCAAGGATCAGCCTTCTGCTTGTACTTCGTCAGCCTGCATGCCTTTTTGGCCTTGCACGGCGATGAAAGTCACTTTTTGGCCTTCTTTCAGGCTCTTGAAGCCGTTGCCCTGAATAGCGCGGAAATGCACGAACAGATCCGGACCGCTTTCTGGTGTGATAAAACCAAACCCTTTCTCGTCGTTAAACCACTTGACGGTACCGCTCTGACGTTCAGACATTTTCTTATTTCCTTGACGCTAAAAATTAATGACAGCCCCTTTCACATGAAAGAGTACTGGGCTGGGTTGCAGGAAAGTAAGAGACGTCGAACGGGTTGTAGCGCAACTACCTCAGCTACTGCCCAGGTCCAGGTTCCAAGCGACCCATGCAAACACAGTGGGCAAACTCTACGCCAACTAATAGAGAAAAAACAAGCCCCGCCAAAAGCCTAGGTTTTGCTTGGCTTCATGACTGTTTGATCAACAATGTGGATGCTGTTTATTCGATAGAGTTGATCACTTGTTAACGGTTAGGTCCTATTGCATTGTCTATCGTCGATGCACTGTTTTATGGCGGTTGCGTTACAGTTTAGTGCGCGTTAACGCAACCGCGTTACTTATAGAAACAGCGAATCAACCACGGTAGTAACGTTGTGGTACGAATGGCATTTTACTTACACGTAATGGCACCTTTTTCCCACGTACCAACGCAGACACTTCGGTATCCAAGGCGATGAATGCGCTGTCCAAGTAACCCATGGCCAGCGGGCCGCCCAAGGTCGGGCCAAAACCACCGCTGCACACGCTGCCGATCACGGTGCCGTGTTCGTCGACGATTTCTGCACCTTCACGCACCGGGGTGCGCTCCTGTGGCAACAGGCCGACACGCTTGCGGCTTACACCGGCTTGTTGCTGGGTGAAGATCCGGTCGGCGCCTGGGAAGCCACCGGCACGTGCGCCGTCGGCACGCCGGGCCTTGGAGATCGCCCACAGCAGGCCGGCTTCAATCGGTGTGGTGTCGGTGTTCATGTCATGGCCGTACAGGCACAGGCCGGCTTCCAGGCGCAGCGAGTCACGCGCGCCCAGGCCGATCGCTTGTACTTCGGTCTCGGCCAGCAGGCTACGCGCCAGGCTCTCGGCGTTGGCGGCCGGCACCGAGATTTCAAAACCGTCTTCGCCGGTGTAGCCGGAGCGGCTGACGTAGCAGTCCACGCCCAGCAGGCGCAGGGTGGCGAACTGCATAAAGGTCATCTTGGTCACTTCCGGTGCCAGGCGCGCCAGTACCTTCACCGCCGCCGGGCCTTGCAGGGCCAGCAGGGCGCGTTCTTCGAACAGCGGTTCGATGCTGCACTGCTCGCCAATGTGTTTGCGCAGGTGCGCCAGGTCCTGGTCCTTGCAGGCGGCGTTGACCACCAGGAACAGTTCGTCGTTGCCCAGGTTGGCCACCATCAGGTCGTCAAGAATGCCGCCTTGGTCATTGGTGAACATCGCGTAGCGCTGCATGCCCACCGGTAGGTCGATGATGTCGACAGGCACCAGTGTTTCCAGGGCTTTGGCGGCATTCGCGCCGGTCAGGCGGATCTGGCCCATGTGCGACACGTCGAACAACCCGGCTTGATCACGGGTGTGCAGGTGTTCCTTCATCACCCCGAGCGGGTATTGCACCGGCATGTCGTAGCCGGCGAAGGGCACCATGCGTGCGCCCAATTCAAGGTGCAGCGCATGCAGAGGGGTTTTCAACAGGGTTTCGGTGGACATATTCAGCTCCTGAAAAACGTGCGGACGCGCGCGTAGGCGTCAGCACTCGATAATGTTGACCGCCAAACCGCCACGGGCGGTTTCCTTGTATTTGCTTTTCATGTCGGCGCCGGTCTGGCGCATGGTGCGGATGACCTTGTCGAGGGAGACAAAGTGCTGCCCATCGCCGCGCAAGGCCATGCGCACTGCATTGATCGCCTTGACCGAGCCCATCGCATTGCGCTCGATGCACGGCACTTGTACCAAGCCGCCAATCGGGTCGCAGGTCAGGCCGAGGTTGTGTTCCATGCCGATCTCGGCGGCGTTTTCCACCTGGGACACGCTGCCACCCAACACTTCACACAGTGCACCTGCGGCCATCGAACAGGCCACGCCGACCTCGCCCTGGCAGCCGACTTCGGCACCGGAGATCGAGGCGTTTTCCTTGTACAAAATGCCGATGGCGGCGGCGGTGAGTAGAAAACGTACCACGCCGTCTTCGTTCGCACCGGGGATAAAACGCATGTAGTAATGCAACACGGCCGGCACAATCCCGGCCGCACCGTTGGTGGGCGCTGTAACCACGCGCCCGCCG
This sequence comes from Pseudomonas antarctica, assembly GCF_900624995.1. GTDB lineage: Bacteria > Pseudomonadota > Gammaproteobacteria > Pseudomonadales > Pseudomonadaceae > Aquipseudomonas > Aquipseudomonas antarctica. Next base: position 1,076 of record NZ_UYXQ01000004.1, on the reverse strand, counting down.
TTGGCGTTTTCTTCGTTGACCGCCAGCGCATACAGGTTGACCCAATCAAGCACCGACAGCGGGTCACGCAGCGCCGATTCCGGGTTCTTGCACAGCTGGCGATGCAGCGCAGCCGCACGGCGCTTGACCTTCAAGCCGCCGGGCAAAATCCCTTCGTTGCGACAGCCTGCGTCGACGCAATCCTGCATCACTTGCCAGATTTTCAATAGACCGGCGCGGGTTTCCGCTTCCGGGCGCCAGGCGCTTTCATTGGTCAGCATCACCTGGCTGATCGACAGCCCGTAGGTGGCGCAATGACCAAGCAAATCTTTGGCGTGCTTGAAAGCAAAGGTCAGCGGCGTGGTGTCTTCGACAATTCGGTCGGCGCCAGCGGCGTCTTCATCCACCACAAACCCGCCGCCAACCGAGTAGTACTCGCGGCTGCGAACCTGGATACCGGCGGCGTCGAAGGCACGAAAAATCATGCCGTTGGGATGGTAGGCGAGGGGTTTGCGAATCATCGCCAGGTGTTCTTTCTCGTTGAACGCAATGCTGTGTTCGCCGAGCAGGTTCAAGCGACCGTCGCCGCGCATTTGCGCCAGGCGTGCAGCCACGGTTTCAGTGTTCACGGTGTCCGGGTGTTCGCCTTCCAGGCCCAGCAACACGGCCTTGTCGCTGCCGTGGCCTTTGCCGGTGGCGCCCAGCGAACCATAGAGTTCCACCTTGATGCCGGTGGTGGCGCTGAGCAGGTTGTCGCGCTTGAGGCCCTCGACGAATCGGGCGGCGGCGCGCATCGGGCCGACGGTGTGAGAGCTGGAGGGGCCGATGCCAATCTTGAACAGGTCGAACACGCTAAGGGACATGGTTGTTCTCCGGTTTCTTATTATTTTTGAAGACTGGCTCGGTTCAAATGTGGGAGCGGGCTTGCTCGCGAATGCGTTGGTTCAGTCACCAGATGTATCAACTGGTACACCGCTTTCGCGAGCAAGCCCGCTTGTATGGTTAGACTTGTTGGGGTGGTGGGACTAAAAGCCAGCATCTGACTCTAGCCAGTACAGACCGTGGGAGACTTCGCCCCACCCCTTCACCAAAGCGCC
>NZ_UYXQ01000003.1 GCF_900624995.1 Pseudomonas antarctica | reverse complement strand
GCTTTAGCGACATCCACACCGATGATTGATTGCGAGACAGTCATTGCCATGAAAAACGCTCCGGGTTAGGGTTTGCAGGCTTGTCGGGGCTTCACCATTGCGCTGGCTTGCTTCTATCGTCGGTCATGGCCGATGCATTCCTTATCGGCGCTTTGGTGAAGGGGTGGGGCGAAGTCTCCCACGGTCTGTACTGGCTAGAGTCAGATGCTGGCTTTTAGTCCCACCACCCCAACAAGTCTAACCATACAAGCGGGCTTGCTCGCGAAAGCGGTGGGTCAGCCAGCTCATGTGTAACTGACCCACCGCCTTCGCGAGCAAGCCCGCTCCCACATTGGGATCTCATTACATCAGCTAGATAGGGTGGTGCTCTGCTTCTGCTCTGCTTTTGCCTTGCTTTTGCTTCTACCACTCAGGTCGGCTACTAGGCCGCCGTGCTCTTGCTTTTGATCTTGATCTTGATCTGAGGCGCCCCGTAAAACCACGATGGCCGAACGCAGGCTTGAATCCGTGGGTAACCCGGCAGGACGCCGGGTTAGCCGCGATGGGCCAAGGATGGCCCATGGCGGCGGCCCACGGATTCAAGCCTTCGTTCTGGCATGCCGAGCCTAGGCGAGGCACCGAGTGGTGGGGCAAGAGCCCTTTTGGTTACTTTTGGCTGGGCCGGCATTCCGGGCTCTTTCAAAAGTGACCCGCCGTAAGGGCGGAACCAATATCAGCCGTTACCGCAGCAACGGATATGTACTCATATCTACCTAAAAACCCCGTCAAAAGCTCAGCGCAACACAAAAATTTGCCTAGATACCCATGCGTATCGCAGGCAAGCCAGCTCCCACATGTTTACCGCGTATTACTTAAGGTTTACGGCGCCGTCGGGCACGCTTGCAGGGACGTGTCGACCGTTTGGCTGATCAGCGCAGCGAAACGTTTGACGTTGTTCTGGTGCGCAGCCACCACGTCGTCGATGCTCGGGCCGGCGGGTGACTGCAAGGTGGTGCGGCAGCTCAGTGCTAGGCGATCACCGCCGCCGGTCGGCCTTAGCCGCCACCTCACGTCGAACAATGCGTACTGCCCGGGCACCGAGTCGAAGCGCTGCACTTCAACGCGTAACGACATGGCTTGCCGGGCACTGCTGTTGGCCAGTTGATCCACCAGCGCACTTTTGAGCTCATCCGCCAGGCTGGCGGCCCACCATTGGGTTTCAAGAATCGCCAGGCCGCTGTCGCCTTGGCGAATCACGATCTGCGGCCGGTCGACCTGCGGCGGCACGCTGATGCTTTCGATGCGTATACCGGCGGCTTCGGCGCGCGTGCTGTTGTTCCAGTGCGCCGGGGTCAGGGTGTGGAACGCAATCGGCTCGCTGCGACACGCCGCGAGTAACACCAGCGCAGCGACCAAGGTGATCTTCAATGGAAATGTCATGGCTGCTCCAATGCTCATTTGCGGGGTGGCCCTTGCAGGTCGGTCGGTGCGGCGTTGTCAGGGCGCCCGCGAATCAGCGATTCGGGGTGCCGGCCGAGGTAATCCGACAGCTCGCGCAAGGAGCGCGACATGCGGCCCAGTTCATCCAGGGTCTGGCTCAGTTGTTCGCGTTGCGGCGAGTCTTCTGCCAGGGTTGAGTTGGCCGATTGCAGGGTCTTGCTCATGTCGCCCAGTGTGTTCTGCACACCGGGCAAGGTTTTGGCGTTGAGCTGGGCGAGGCCCTTGCGCAGTTCGACCAGGCTGCCGTCGAGGTTACCGGCAATACGTTCGATAGGCAGTTGGTTGATCTTGTTGACGATGCCTTCAAGTTTTTCCTGCAGTTGTTCCAGGTTGCCGGGGATCGTCGGAATGTTGACCGGACGCAGCTTCGGGTCAAACGCGACTTTCTCGGCTTTCGGGAAGAAGTCCAGGGCGATATACAACTGGCCGGTCAGCAGGTTGCCACTGCGCGCCTGGGCGCGCAGGCCGTTCTCGATAAATGTGCCGATCAAGCGTACGCCGCCCGCTTCATCGGCGGGGTCATGCTGGGTGGCCTTGAGCAGCTTGGTATTGGCCTCCCCAAGCAGCTGTGGATAAATCACGATGCCGACGTTGATCGGAAAGCTGCGCTTCTTCGCATCAAAATCCAGGTTAATCGACACCACTTTGCCGAATTCGACACCGAGGAACTCCACCGGCGCGCCGACTTTGAGCCCGCGCAATGCCTGATCAAAACGCAGCGCCATGTATTGCCCCTGGCCATTGGGCGGGGCGAGGGCGCTTTGCTGGTCGTCGAATAGCTCATAAGTGTGATCTTCAGCGGCCGGTTTGTCGTTCGGGCTATAGGGCGGCGCCTGGAACGCAATGCCGCCGGCCAGCATCGACGACAAGGATTCGGTTTTCAGTGCGAAACCATTGGCGCCGACGCTCAAATCAATACCGCTGGCATTCCAAAATCGTGTGTTTTCGGTGACATACACATCATTGGGCGCATGCACGAAGACCTCGATATTCACACCTTTGCCATCGGCATCCAGCTCATAGGCCACGACCTGGCCCACGGGGATTTTGCGGTAATACACCGGCGAGCCGATATCCAGCGACCCCAAGCCTTGGGTGTGCAGGGTGAAGCGTTTGCCCGGCTCGCCGTAGGTGATGGGTGGCGGATTTTCCAGGCCCTTGAACTGTTTGGCGCGGGTATCGGACTGGCCGATGTCGGCCCCGATGTAGTCGCCGGACAGCAAGGTGTCGATGCCTGACACACCACCGGCGCCGATGCGCGGGCGCACCACCCAGAACTTCGAGTCTTCGCGGGTGAAGCTTTCCGCCTGCTTGGCCAGTTTGATCGTGGCGTTGACGCTTTTCTGGTCATCACTCAAGGCAACGTCGGAGACTTGGCCGATCACCACGTTGCGGTATTTGACCTCGGTCTTGTTGGCGACCAGGCCGCTGCCGGTCTTGAAGTTGAGGGTGATGGTCGGGCCTTGTTGCAAGACGTTGTGAACCACCAGCGAGATGCCCACCAGCACCGCGACAATCGGCACGATCCACACCAGCGAAACGCTAAAGCGCCGCGTCTTGATCGCAGGTGTACCTGCAGGTGTGCTTGTATGAGTGTCAGCGTTGTGTGGCGTCATCCAAGCGCTCCTCGTTGTGTGGGTTTTCCCAGATCAACCGGGGGTCGAAACTCATGGCCGCCAGCATCGTAAACACCACCACCAAGCCAAAAAACAAAATACCCAGGCGCGGCTCGATGGTGCCCAACGCCCGGAACTGGACCAGCGCGGCCACCAGCGCAACCACGATCACATCGAGCATCGACCAGTAGCCGATGAGCTCGACAAACCGGAACAGCTTCGAGCGCTCCTTGCGCGCCCACTGGCTGTTGCGTTGCACGGTGATCAGCAGCAGGGCCAGCGACACAAACTTGATGCCCGGCACCGCAATGCTGGCGATGAAAATGATCAAGGCAATGTCCCAGGCGCCATGCTGCCAGAACTCCAGCACGCCGCTCATGATAGTGCTGTCTGCGCCCGAGCCGAGCATCGTTGTTTTCATCACCGGCAATAAGTTCGCCGGCACATAAAACGCCAGGGCCGTGAGCAGGTAGGCCCAGGTGCGGGTCAGCGAGAGCTCTTTGCGCCAGTGCAGGGCCGCGCCGCAGCGGTCGCATTCGGTGGGCGCGGCGCTCATGTCGCAGGGCTGGCCGCAGGTGTGGCACAGGCACAGGTTGAGCTCGCGGGCGGTCGGCGGTGAGTTCATAAGGTGTCCCACAGGTCGCGCACATCCCGACCGGCGATGCGGATCAGCAACAGGCTGAGGGCCGCCAACGCAAACAGGCCGGTGCCGGGTATCACGTCGAGCATGCCGGCCAGCTTGAACACCGCCACCATGGCGCCGAGCAGGCAGACTTCAAGCATGCTCCACGGCCTCAGCGCTTCCAGCCAGCGCATGCACAGCTTGAACGCCGGTGAGCGCCTGCCGGACAGGGCGAAACTCAAGACCCAGATCAGCAACAGCAGCTGGAACACCGGCGCGATGATGATGGAAATTGCTGCCACCAACGCAATAAAAGTGATCGGCCCCAGGCTCAACGCAACCACTGAATCCCAAAGGGTCGCGCTGTTTTTCAAGCCTTGCAGGCTGATGCTCATCACCGGATAAAAGTTGGCAAATACCCACAGGACGGCGGCGGTGACGCTCAGGGCGAGGCGTTGTTGCACCGACAGGCCGTTGTAGCGCTGCAATACGCCTTCGCAGCGTGTGCACAGGGCTTTTTGATGCTTGGCGAGCGTGACTTTCTCGTACACACAGTCGCAGTGTTCACAGATGACCCGTTGATTCGCCATACGTCTTGCTCCAAACGCGATGCGCTGCGGTCTTGGACAGCGCTGCTGATTCAATGGCGCTTGGACAGCTTAGCAGTTGATGTGTCGCAGGCTTGATCCCTTCCGGACCAGGGGCAAGGTCAACCATACTGCGCGTGGAATGTGCCATAGAGCTTGCAGGAATGCCCATGAATATCGAAAAAGCCGCGCTGATCCGCGAAACCTTCCCGGTCGGCCCGTTGCAGTGCAACTGCACGATCATTGGTGACCCGATTACCAAAAAAGCCATTGTGGTTGACCCGGGTGGTAATCATGAGCTGATTCTGGCGCGGCTCGATGCGTTAGGCTTGAAGGTGGTGAGTATCATCCATACCCATGCGCACCTTGATCACTTTCTGGCGTCCGGGCAGTTGAAAGAGAAGACGGGTGCTACCTTGCATTTGCATAAAGAGGATCAATTTCTTTGGGACAACCTGGAAATGCAGTGCCAGATGTTTCGTGTGCCGTATACGCCGGTGCCGTCGCCGGATCGCTGGCTTGAGCATGACGAGGAGTTGGCGTGTGGTTGTGGTGTGGCCTTGCACACACCGGGGCATACCCCAGGCTCAATGAGTTTCTGGTTTGCCGATGCAAAGTTGCTGATCGCCGGGGATACGTTGTTCAAGCGGGGCGTGGGGCGTACGGATTTGTGGGGTGGGGACCAAGCGACTATCGTGCGTTCGATCAAGCAGCGTCTGTACACTCTGGATGAGGGCGCGACGGTGGTTACTGGGCATGGGCCGGATACGCGCCTAGGGGATGAAATGCGTGAGAACCCATTTGTCAGGGCTTAGATCCCAAGTGGCAACCGTCCTACGATTCTTACAGAGAAAATGACAATTTCCGTTCAGGAAGTCTCTGCTAGGGTTTTAGTGTGCTCAGACGTTGTAGAGCGCGCGCCGGCCGGGTACGGAATTTTTACCGTTTGTCGCGTTCAAAACTCGGCACAGGTCCATTGCGAATGTCCTTTGCACCACAGAATGCAAAAGTAGGAGCTCCCTTCATGTTTACTCCGCGTCGTCTTCTTGTTGTTGCTACCGCCGTAGCCCTGCTGTCCGGCTGCGCCTCACCTAATCCTTATGATGGCAGCCAGGGGCAGGCGAATAACGGTTCGCAAGGCGGCATCAGCAAAACCGCCAAGTACGGCGGTCTGGGTGCCCTCGCCGGTGCATTGGCTGGGGCAGCCATCGACCATAACAACCGTGGCAAGGGCGCGCTGATCGGTGGCGCCATCGCCGGCCTTGGCGCTGCCGGTTACGGTTACTACGCCGACCAGCAGGAAAAGAAACTGCGTGAAAGCATGGCCAACACCGGGGTTGAAGTTCAGCGCCAGGGTGATCAGATCAAGCTGATCATGCCGGGTAACATCACCTTCGCCACCAACTCGGATGCGATCTCCAGCAGCTTCTACACACCGCTGAACAACCTGGCAGGCTCGCTGAAACAGTTCAACCAGAACACCATCCAGATCGTGGGTTACACCGACAGCACCGGCAGCCGCCAACTGAACATGGACCTGTCCCAGCGCCGTGCGCAGAGCGTGGCCAACTACCTGACTTCCCAAGGCGTCAGCCCGACCAACCTGAGTGCGCGCGGTGCCGGCCCGGATAATCCGATTGCCAGCAACGCCGACGTGAATGGCCGCGCTCAGAACCGTCGCGTCGAGGTTAACCTCGGCCCGATCCCTGGCCAGCAGTACGGCCAGCCTGGTCAGCAGCAACAACAGCAGGCGCCACAGCAGAACAACCAGTTCCAAGGCAACCCGTACCAGCAGTACCAATAAACGCAGGCCACTAAAAAGGGCGCCGTGCAGTCAATGCACGGCGCCCTTTTTAGTGGCTGTCGTTTACATCAGTCGATGTATTCGAACACCTTCACGATCTTCTGCACGCCGGAAACACCTTGTACCAGATTGGCCGCGCGCGTGGCTTCCGCCTGGGTCAGCAGGCCCATCATGTAGACGATGCCATTATCGGTGACAATCTTGATTCGCGAACCTGGTATCGCGTTGTCGGTGAGCATCTGAGCCTTGATCTTGGTCGTCAGCAATGCGTCGTTGCTGATGGCCAGCAGGGTAATCGGGTCCATGACTTGCAGTTCGTTATGGACTTTCTTCACGCGTTGCACGCTCGAGGCGGCTTGTTCAGCCTGGGCCTTGAGGTCGGCACGCGGCGTTTGGCCAGCAAGCAGGACCACACCGTTGAAGCTGGTCACGACGATACGCGATGCGCCGTTGCCCAAGTCTGTCGCAGCCTTGGCAACGTTTACTTCGACCTTGGTTTCGATCAGCGAGTCATCAATCTTGCTGCCAAACGTACGTGTGCCCCGGTCATCCTGAATGGGTGTGTCACGTGTTGCGGTGATTGCCGTGCTGCAGCCGCTGATGGCGAGGCACAGCGTAATGGCCAAAAGGCTGAGGCGGTTAACGGTCATTCTTCACTCCCGAACAGTTGGCTGTCGATCAGATCGCACAGGCAGTGGATCGCCAGCAGGTGGACTTCTTGAATGCGTGCAGTGACATTGGCCGGAACGCGGATCTCCACGTCCTCTGGCAACAGCAGCGAGGCCATGCCGCCGCCATCACGTCCGGTCAATGCTACGACAATCATTTCGCGATCATGTGCGGCCTGGATCGCTTGAATAATATTGGCTGAGTTGCCGCTGGTGGAAATCGCCAGCAACACGTCACCCGGTTGGCCCAGGGCGCGGATCTGTTTGGAGAAGATTTCGTTGTAGCTGTAATCGTTGGCGATCGAGGTGATCGTCGACGTGTCGGTGGTCAAGGCAATGGCCGGCAGGCTCGGGCGCTCACGCTCGAAGCGGTTGAGCAGCTCGGAGGAGAAATGCTGGGCATCACCGGCCGAACCGCCGTTGCCGCACGAAAGCATTTTGCCCTCGTTGAGCAAGGCATTGACCATGACCTGACTGGCTTGCTCGATGTGCGGTGCAAGTACGTCCATCGCCTGTTGCTTGGTGTCGATGCTGGCCTGGAAAAGCTGGCGAATTCGGGATTGCATGTCCATCTGTGTGACCTTAAGTAGCGCGGCTGTTTGGCACAGGTATGTGCAGCCCGCAAAGCAAAGAGCAAAAGTGTGGGGTGAAGATGTCCGGTGAATCAGCTGTCGAAGGCGTCTTTAAGCCAGTTCAAATCAGCAGTGCCTGCCGGTGTGCTTTCTATGGCAACCACATCGAAACGGCAGGGGGAGTCGGCCCAGCGATGCTCCTTTTGCAGGAAAAACTGCGCGGCGAGTATCAGCTTCTGACGCTTGCGCCCGTCGATACTGGCGAGCGCGCCACCCCATTGTGCGTGTTTTCTGTAGCGGACTTCGACGAATACTACTGTATCGCCGTCAAGCATGACCAGATCAAGCTCACCGCGTTTACACAACCAGTTCTGCGCCAGAAGGCGCAGACCTTGTTGTTGCAGGTACTTGAGCGCTTGAAGTTCAGCATCCTTGCCGCTTTGTGCGCTGGACCGCTCGGGCATCAGCGCGGGGTGTCCGGCAAGCGCTGGATTTCGCCGCCGACGAACTTCGCCCATGGCAACTGGCGGTCAACGCGTTGGTTACCACTAATGCCCAGGTTGCCCGAGAGGCCGTCAATGCGCGTATCCGGCAGCGCCTTGAGCTGACCCAAACGCGGTGCCAGGCGGTAGGCGTCGGCGCCCATCGCATACAGGCGGCCCAGGCTGCCATTGGCTTGTGGCCATTGCGCGGCAACCTGGTTGCGCAGCGGGTCGGTGGTGTTAAGCAGCCAAGGGGTTTCACAGAACATCACGTTGGTCATGTCCAGGTACTGGTTTCTGTCACCGCTGGCGCTGAACACGTGGGACGTTGCATACACCGGCACATCGCCGGCGTACTGGAAGTTCAGGGTCGGCTTGATCTGCTGGGCTAATTGTGGCGTCACAGCCAGGAAGATGAACTCGATGTCCTGGCGGCGCGATGGTTGGGCCGCTACGTCGGTGCCAACGGTGTTTTGCAAGCTCTTGGCGCGGCCTTCGCTTTTACGCAGTTGGAACAGGTCGGCAATCTGCTGGGCGAGGGCAATCGGCTGGTCAACGTACTCGACGCCGACGACGGTGCCGCCATTGGCTTCCCAATCCTGGCGGAAGGCTTTGTAGACACGCTCGCCCCATTCGCCACGCGGCACCATGGCGGCTGCGCGGTGCAGGCCGTCGGCACGGGCGCGACGCGAGACTTCGCGGGCTTCGTCTTCAGCGGCCAAGCCAAATTGGAACAGTTGCGGCGGGCTTTGATCAATTTCGCTGTAGTTCAGCGCGAGTGTGGTAATCGGCAATTGTGGGCGAGCAGCGAGTTGTTTGACCAAAGGTTTTTCCAGCGGGCCGACCACCAACTGCACACCGGCGGCCTGGGCCTTGGCGTAGAAGTCATCGATGGAGGTCAGGCGCGAGCTGTCATAGAACTCGATCACCGGCGGTTTCTGCCCGGCGTGTTCAGCCTGGTAGTGAGCAGCCATGAACCCTTCGCGCAGCGCCTTGCCGACCGAGGCCAGCGGGCCTTCCTGCGGCAACAGCAGGGCGATCTTATTCAGCGGCTGGCTGGCCAGTTCCTTGAGTTTGCTCAGCGGGGTTGGCAGGTTGACTGCCGCCGGGTGACCTGGGTTCTGTGCGCGCCAGGTATCAATGGCGGCCTGTTGTTGCTCCAGGGTGCCAGCACCTTTGACCGCCTTGGCCAGGCTGATCCAGCCGTCGAGTGTCGGGTTACCGCTGGCCTGCAGCTGTTCAGCCGGCAGCGCGGCAATCAGCGCCCAGATGGCCTCGTGGTTGCTGTTGGCTGCGTCGCCTGTCAGCAACGGGGCCATGGCGACACGCTCGCGAGCGGCTGCGAGGGTTTGACCGTCAGCCTCATAAGCGCGGGCATGCACGGTGCCGGTGCGGATCTGCTGGTCTGTCGGCAGCGCCTTCAGGTTTTGCAGGCTGGGGTGGTTCAGGGCAGTCAACGCAGCCTTGGGCTGGTTGCGTGCCATGGCCAGTTCGGCAGCCAGCGTGCTGGCAAATACTTGCGCGGCCGGCTTCAGGACATCCAGGGGCACTTGCGCAAGAATCTGCGACGATCGGGCAGGGTTGTTCTGGTGGTAGGCCAGGTCCGCCGCACTCAGTCGCAGCATCGCGGCCTTTTCTGGCGTGTTGGCGGAAGCAGCCTGTTCGAGCAGTTGTTCGATACTGGCATCCGGGGTCCGGGGGAGGTCGCCAAGGCTGGACGAGGGCGAGCTGGCGCAAGCGGCCAATAAGGCAGCGAGGCAGAGGGCGGAGAGCAGCCGCAGGCAAGCGATCATGTAAGTGTTCCTGATACCGATCAAATTAGCGTGGAATTGTACCCAAGCACTGGCCCAGGCGCGATGTTACTGGCGTGAAACCGTCGATTTAGGTGGTGCTAATGTTGCGAGTAGTCATCGACGGCCGACCTTGAGGGCATATTATCGAGGCGCCTACGCGCTACAATGCGACTTTTCTCAACCATCGAGGTGTGCGTTTTGACTGCTCCAGGTCCTTTGAATTCCACTGCAGGCTCGCTTTTTGTCGTGGCGACGCCCATTGGCAACCTGGACGATATCAGTGCCCGGGCGCTTAAAGTGTTGCGCGAGGTCAAACTGATCGCGGCGGAAGACACGCGACACTCCCAACGATTGATGCAGCATTTTGGTATCAGCACGCCATTAGCTGCGTGCCACGAGCATAACGAGCGCGAAGAGGGCAGCCGTTTTATCACGCGCCTGCTGGCCGGTGACGATGTGGCGCTGATCTCCGATGCCGGTACGCCGCTGATTTCCGATCCTGGCTACCACCTGGTCCGTCAGGCGCGTGCCGCTGGTATTAATGTAGTGCCTGTTCCGGGGGCGTGCGCGCTGATTGCAGCATTATCAGCTGCCGGGCTTGCGTCGGACCGCTTTATATTCGAGGGTTTCCTGCCGGCCAAGACGGTTGGGCGTCGCGCGCGTCTTCAGGCTTTAAAGGAAGAGCCGCGCACGTTGATCTTTTATGAAGCCCCGCACCGTATCCTTGAATGCCTGCAGGACATGGAGCTGGTGTTCGGCGGCGAGCGCCTGGCGCTGTTGGCGCGTGAGCTGACAAAAACCTTCGAAACCCTCAAGGGCCTACCGCTGGAAGAGCTGCGCGCCTTCGTCGAAGGCGATAGCAATCAACAGCGTGGCGAGTGCGTGGTGCTGGTCGCCGGATGGACGGCACCGCAAGAGGAGGATGCAGTGGGCAGCGAGGCCATGCGCATTCTGGATTTGCTGCTCAAGGAAATGCCGCTCAAGCGCGCAGCAGCGCTGGCAGCCGAAATTACCGGCGTGCGTAAGAATGTGTTGTATCAGGTTGCGCTGGATAAACAGAAAGCCGAATAGTTCCGGGGGCAAACCGGTATTGCGTCTGAATGTGATGGCATTGCCGCACTTTTAATACTTGTCCTCAGCCCGCCGTGCCGTTAACCTGCGCGGCGGAGAGTCGATTGGACAGTCGCTGCCCTCTATGAAAATTAGGGGGGGGAGGAAAGTCCGGGCTCCATAGGGCGAAGTGCCAGGTAATGCCTGGGAGGCGTGAGCCTACGGAAAGTGCCACAGAAAATAACCGCCTAAGCACTTCGGTGCCGGTAAGGGTGAAAAGGTGCGGTAAGAGCGCACCGCACGACTGGCAACAGTTCGTGGCTAGGTAAACCCCACTTGGAGCAAGACCAAATAGGGTCCCAAGGCGTGGCCCGCGCTGGGACCGGGTAGGTTGCTAAAGATGTCCAGTGATGGCCATCGTAGACGAATGACTGTTCAAGACAGAACCCGGCTTACAGATCGACTCTCCACCTTTTTTCCTTCTGTCCGAATCTCGGGCAGAAACCCGGTAGTAACGCAAGAATCCCTCCCTGCCAAATCATTGGCAGATGCGTCTTCGTAATACCAAAAAAATCTTACTCTTAATAAATCACTTTAACTTTAAGCCATAGCTATCTGAGCTATTTGCGATTGTTGAGTCAAAAACATCCCCGAACTCGCGTTTCTTCTCCTTTTGCGTTCCTAAATCTCCGTTCTGTAAGGCTTTTCCTTGAATCCGTGCCTTGACGGTGTGGTGGGCGCATTCCTATAGTGTGCGCAAGTGGCGGAAAGTGGCACAAAGTGGGTTTTTTGAACGTAAAACGCTAAAATTTGGAGAAACGCATCTGTGTTTCGCGGAGCTAACGCTATCAGTCTCGATGCAAAAGGCCGTCTCGCTATGCCGAGCCGGTATCGTGACGAGCTGATTTCGCGAAGTTCCGGGCAATTAATCATCACGATTGATGCCGTTGACCCTTGTTTATGTGTTTACCCGCTCGATGAGTGGGAGTTGATCGAAACCAAGTTGCGCGCCCTGCCTTCATTGCGTGAAGAAAACCGCCGCCTGCAGCGTTTGCTGATTGGTAATGCCGTCGACCTCGAACTCGATGGCAGTGGGCGTTTTCTGGTGCCTCCGCGTCTGCGCGAGTACGCCAAGCTGGACAAGCGCGCAATGCTGGTCGGCCAACTGAACAAGTTCCAATTGTGGGACGAAGATGCTTGGGATGCTGTTTCTGCAGCTGACCTGGCTGCTATTCAACAACCGGGCGCTATGCCTGATGAACTGCGTGATTTGATCCTGTGACTATTGATAGCGGTTTTAACCACATCACCGTACTGCTTGACGAAGCCGTTGAGGCTCTCGCCGTACGCGCGGATGGCTGCTATTTGGATGGCACCTTCGGCAGGGGCGGGCACAGTCGGTTGATCCTCAGCCAGCTCGGGTCCGACGGCAAACTCCTCGGGTTCGACAAAGACCCCCAAGCGATTGCCACCGGGCAAGCGCTAGCGGCCGAAGACGGCCGCTTTGTCGTTGTGCAGCGCAGCTTTGCCGAGCTGGGTGCCGAAGTCGCCGAGCGCGGCATGGCAGGCAAGGTGGCCGGGGTTTTGCTCGACCTGGGCGTGTCTTCGCCGCAGCTTGATGACCCGGAGCGCGGCTTCAGCTTCATGAACGACGGCCCGCTCGACATGCGCATGGACCCCACTCGTGGTGTCAGCGCTGCGCAGTTCATCGCCACCGCGTCCCACGAAGAAATTACCCGTGTGTTCAAGGAATACGGCGAAGAACGCTTCGCCGGTCGCATGGCCCGTGCCGTGGTCGAGCGCCGTGAAATCCAGCCGTTCGAGCGCACCGCCGACTTGGCCGAAGTGCTGAAAGTCGCCAACCCAGCGTGGGAAAAAGGCAAGAATCCGGCAACTCGCGCATTTCAGGGGCTGCGCATTCACGTCAATAACGAATTGGGCGACTTGGAGGCTGGCCTCGAGGCTGCCCTCGAAGCGCTGGAAGTGGGCGGTCGCCTGGTGGTGATCAGCTTCCACTCCCTGGAAGATCGCATCGTCAAGTTGTTCATGCGTCGTCTGGTCAAGGGTGAGTCCGATAACCTGCCGCGCAACCTGCCGGTACGTTTCGAAGCCTTTGTGCCGAAAATCAAGATCCATGGCAAAGCGCAGTTCGCCTCTGAAGCTGAACTCAAGGCCAACCCACGTTCCCGTAGCGCCGTCATGCGTGTCGCGGAGAAGCTGCGGTGAGCAAGCTTTTCGCCAAGCCCCTCCCGGGCGGCAGCTTCTTTATGTTGCTGCTGTTTGTCGGCGTGCTGGTGTCCGCGATTGCGGTGTCCTATAGCGCTCACTACAACCGCCAATTGCTCAATACCCTGTACGGGGAACTGAGCGTGCGTGATAAAGCGCAGGCGGAGTGGGGCCGGTTAATCCTGGAGCAAAGCACTTGGACGGCGCATAGCCGCATCGAAGTGCTGGCGACCGAGCAGCTGAAAATGCACATCCCTAGCGCGGCCGACGTTCGCATGGTGGCGCCATGATGAAACTTGAGGGCGCACTCTACCCATGGCGCTTCCGTCTGATGCTGGGCTTGCTGGCATTGATGGTGGGCGCGATTGTCTGGCGGATTATCGACCTGCAAGTGATCGATCGCGACTTCCTGATCGGCGAGGGTAATGCCCGTAGCCTGCGGCATATCCCGATTCCTGCACACCGCGGACTGATCACCGACCGTAACGGTGAGCCTCTGGCCGTGAGTACGCCGGTCACCACGCTGTGGGCCAACGCCAAAGAATTACAAGTGGTCAAGGACAAATGGCCGGAACTCGCGGCCGCATTGGGCCAGGATCCAAAAGCCTTGTCTGAACGCCTGGAAGCCCAGGCCAATAAAGAATTCATCTACCTGGTTCGCGGGCTTACCCCTGAGCAAGGCCAGCAAGTGCTCGACCTTAAAATCCCCGGTGTTTACGGCATCGAGGAATTTCGTCGTTTCTACCCGGCCGGTGAAACCACCGCCCATATGGTCGGCTTTACCGACATCGATGACCACGGCCGCGAAGGCGTGGAGCTCGCCTACGATGAATGGCTGGCCGGGGTTCCCGGCAAACGGCAGGTCATCAAGGATCGGCGTGGCAGGCTGATCAAGGATGTCCAGGTCACCAAAAACGCCAAGGCCGGTAAGCCCTTGGCGTTGTCGATTGACCTGCGCCTGCAATACCTGGCCAACCGCGAGTTGCGTAACGCGATCATCGAAAACGGTGCCAAGGCCGGCAGCCTGGTGATTATGGACGTCAAGACCGGCGAGATCCTGGCCATGGTCAACCAACCGACCTACAACCCGAACAACCGACGCAACCTGCAGCCGGCGATGATGCGTAACCGCGCGATGATCGACGTGTTCGAACCCGGTTCGACCATGAAAGCCATCTCCATGAGTGCCGCCCTGGAGACCGGGCGCTGGAAACCAAGCGATAAAGTCGAGGTTTACCCGGGCACCCTGCAGCTAGGCAAATACACCATTCGCGACGTGTCCCGCAGCGAAGGCCCAGTGCTGGATTTGACAGGTATCCTGATCAACTCCAGTAACGTGGGCATGAGTAAAGTCGCTTTCGATATCGGCGGCGAAACCATCTACCACCTGGCGCAAAAAATCGGTTTGGGCCAACCCACCGGCCTGGATTTCCCCGGCGAGCGCGTGGGCAACCTGCCGAACTACCGCGAGTGGAAAAAAGCCGAGACTGCCACGCTTTCCTATGGCTACGGCCTGTCGGTGACCGCGATCCAATTGGCCCATGCCTTCTCTGTATTGGCCAATAATGGCCGCATGGTTCCGCTGAGCCTTATTCACGTCGACGAAGCGCCGAAAGCCACCCAGGTGATTCCGGAAAGCGTCGCCAAAACCATGCAAGGCATGCTGCAACAAGTGATCGAAGCGCCGCGCGGTGTATTCCGTGCCCGGGTGCCGGCGTATCACGTGGCCGGCAAGTCGGGTACTGCACGTAAGACATCGGTCGGCACTAAGGGCTACGCCGAAAACTCGTACCGTTCGCTGTTCGCCGGCTTCGGCCCGATGAGCGACCCGCGCTATGCCATCGTTGTGGTGATTGATGAGCCGAGCAAGGCTGGTTACTTCGGTGGTCTGGTATCGGCGCCGGTGTTCAGCAAAGTGATGTCCGGGACGTTGCGTCTGATGAACATCACGCCGGACAACCTGCCGCCTACCCAACAAGCGAACGCCGGACCACCGGCCGCGGCTGCCAAAGCCAACGGAGGGCGCGGCTGATGTCTCTTAGTTTGAACAAGATTTTTGCCCATGCCGGACGCGATCTGCTGATTCGCGAGCTGACCTTGGACAGCCGTAATGTGCGCGCCGGTGACCTGTTCCTGGCGGTGCCTGGCGGCAAGTTCGATGGCCGTGCGCACATCGCCGATGCCCTGCAACGTGGCGCGGCAGCGGTGGCGTATGAAGTCGAAGGCGCCACCGTGCTGCCGATCACTGACGTGCCGTTGATTCCGGTCAAGGGCCTGGCTGCGCAATTGTCGGATATCGCCGGACGCTTTTATGGCGACCCGAGCCGTCAACTGAACCTGATCGGCGTGACCGGCACCAACGGCAAGACCAGCGTGACCCAGCTTGTCGCGCAGGCGCTTGACCTGCTCGGTCAGCATTGCGGCATTGTCGGCACCCTGGGCACTGGTTTTTATGGCGCGCTGCAAAGCGGCCTGCACACCACACCAAACCCTATTGCTGTGCAAGCGACCCTGGCTGACCTGAAAAAGGCCGGTGCCAAAGCGGTTGCCATGGAAGTCTCTTCCCACGGCCTTGATCAGGGCCGCGTTACCGCTCTTGCGTTCGATGTGGCAGTGATGACCAACCTGTCCCGCGATCACCTCGACTACCACGGCACCATGGAGGCCTACGCCGCCGCCAAGGCCAAGCTGTTTGCCTGGAATGACTTGAGGTGCCGGGTGGTGAACCTGGACGACGCATTCGGTCGCCAGCTGGCTGCGCAAGACAGCGAAGCGCGCCTGATCAGCTACAGCCTGGAAGATGCCAGCGCGTACCTGTACTGCCGCGAGGCCCAATTTAATGATGAGGGTGTGCTCGCCACGTTGGTCACGCCTCAGGGCGAGCACCATTTGCGCAGCACCTTGCTCGGGCGTTTCAACCTGAGCAACCTGCTGGCCGCCATTGGCGCACTGCTTGGCTTGGATTACGCGCTGGATGAAATCCTGCGTGTGCTGCCCAAGCTCGAAGGCCCGGTCGGTCGCATGCAGCGTTTGGGCGGCGGCTCGCAGCCACTGGTGGTGGTCGATTACGCCCACACCCCGGACGCCCTGGAAAAAGTGCTCGAAGCCCTGCGCCCCCATGCCAAGGGCAAGTTGCTGTGCCTGTTCGGCTGCGGCGGTGACCGTGATCGCGGCAAGCGTCCGTTGATGGCCGAGATCGTCGAGCGCCTGGCCGATGGCGTACTCGTCACCGACGACAACCCACGCAGCGAAGCGCCAAGCCAGATTTTTGACGACATTCGTGTGGGCTTCAAAGACGCGTCCAAGGCCACTTTCGTCGCCGGTCGTGGCGCCGCCATCGCCCAACTGATCGCCAGTGCCAGTGCTGACGACGTAGTAGTGCTGGCCGGTAAAGGTCACGAGGACTATCAGGAAATCAACGGCGAACGCCATGCTTTCTCCGATCTGGTCGAGGCCGATCACGCCCTGACCGCTTGGGAGGTCGCCCATGCTTAAAGCGATGAAGTTCAGCGAACTGACCCAGGCCTTGTCGGCCCGTGTAGTGTCGAGCGACTGCAGTTTCAATGGCGTCAGTATCGACAGCCGCAACATCAAGCCGGGGCAACTGTTCGTCGCGTTGGCAGGCCCGCGTTTTGATGGCCACGACTACCTGAACGATGTCGTCGCCAAAGGTGCTGTGGGTGCCTTGGTGCAGCGTGAAGTGGCGGATTCCACCTTGGCGCAATTGCTGGTTCCTGACACCCGTTTGGCCTTGGGCCAGTTGGGGGCATTGAACCGCGCTGCCTTTGATAAGCCAGTTGCAGCCATCACCGGCTCCAGCGGCAAAACCACGGTCAAGGAATTGCTCGCCGGTGTCCTGCGCACACGCGGGCCGGTGCTCGCTACCCGTGGCAACCTGAACAATGATTTCGGCGCGCCGTTGACCCTGCTTGAACTGGCCCCGGAACATACTGCGGCGGTGATCGAGCTGGGTGCTTCGCGCATCGGCGAAATCGCCTACACCGTGGCGCTGACCAAGCCCCACGTTGCGATTATCAACAACGCCGGCACCGCCCACGTGGGTGAGTTTGGCGGCCCGGAGAAAATCGTTGAAGCCAAGGGCGAAATCCTTGAAGGCCTCGATGCGTCCGGCACTGCTGTATTGAATCTCGACGACAAGGCCTTCGAGACCTGGCGTGTACGCGCCGCCGGTCGCAAGGTGCTGACGTTTGCTGTGCTGAATGCGGCGGCTGATTTTCACGCCTCGAACATCACTGTCGACGCGCGTGGCTGCCCATCCTTCACGCTGCACACCCCGCTAGGCGACGAACACGTGCAGTTGAACCTGCTCGGCAACCATAACGTCGCTAATGCCTTGGCCGCTGCTGCCGCCGCGCATGCCCTGGGCGTGTCGCTGTTTGGCATCGCCACCGGTTTGGGCGCGGTGCAGCCGGTCAAAGGCCGCACGGTTGCGCAACTGGCGACCAATGGCATGCGCGTGATTGATGACACCTACAACGCCAACCAGTCCTCGATTTGTGCCGCCATCGACCTGCTTAAAAGCTTCGACGGTCGCAAGGTACTGGTCTTGGGCGATATCGCCGAACTGGGCGACTGGGCCGAACAGTCCCATCGCGAAGTCGGCGTCTACGCCACAGGCAACGTCGATGCGCTCTACGCAGTCGGCCCGAACATGGCTCACGCCGTTGATGCCTTCGGCCTCGGCGCGCGGCATTTCGCAACCCAGGCCGAGTTGATCCAGGCATTGATTGCGACTGAACAAGACCAACACACAACCATTTTGATCAAGGGATCGCGCAGCGCGGTGATGGAAAACGTCGTCGCGGCCTTGTGTGGCTCAAGTACGGAGAAACATTAATGCTGCTGCTGCTGGCTGAGTATCTGCAACAGTTCCACAAAGGCTTCGCGGTCTTTCAGTACCTGACCCTGCGCGGGATCCTGGGTGTACTGACCGCGCTGTCTCTGTCGCTGTTCCTCGGGCCGTGGATGATCCGCACCCTGCAGAACCTGCAAATTGGTCAATCGGTTCGTAATGACGGCCCGCAGTCGCACCTGTCCAAATCCGGCACCCCAACCATGGGCGGCGCGCTGATCCTGTCGTCCATTGGCATCAGCACCTTGCTGTGGGCCGACCTGCATAACCGCTACGTTTGGACGGTGCTGCTGGTGACCTTGCTGTTCGGTGCCATCGGCTGGGTCGATGACTACCGCAAAGTGATCGAGAAAAACTCCAAGGGGCTGCCAAGCCGCTGGAAGTATTTCTGGCAGTCGGTGTTCGGCCTTGCCGCCGCGATCTTCCTTTACACCACCGCGCCAAGCGCGGTTGAAACCACCTTGATCATTCCTATGCTCAAGGACGCCAGCATTCCACTGGGCATCGGCTTTGTGGTGCTGACCTACTTCGTGATTGTCGGCTCCAGCAACGCGGTAAACCTGACCGATGGCCTCGACGGCCTGGCGATTATGCCGACGGTGATGGTCGGCGGTGCGCTGGGCATCTTCTGCTACCTGTCGGGTAACGTAAAGTTTGCTGAGTACCTGCTGATTCCGTATGTACCGGGCGCGGGTGAACTGATTGTTTTCTGCGGCGCGCTGATCGGTGCCGGCCTGGGCTTCCTGTGGTTCAACACCTACCCCGCACAAGTCTTCATGGGTGACGTCGGCGCACTGGCGCTGGGCGCAGCCTTGGGCACCATCGCAGTGATCGTTCGCCAGGAAATTGTGTTGTTCATCATGGGCGGTGTGTTCGTGATGGAAACCCTGTCGGTGGTCATCCAGGTGGCTTCCTTCAAATTGACCGGGCGCCGCGTGTTCCGTATGGCGCCGATTCACCACCACTTTGAACTCAAGGGCTGGCCTGAGCCACGCGTGATCGTCCGCTTCTGGATCATCACCGTGATTCTTGTTCTGGTCGGCCTTGCCACCCTGAAACTGAGGTAGAAACGAGTGTCCCTGATCGCTTCAGACCACTTCCGCATCGTTGTCGGCCTCGGCAAGAGCGGCATGTCCCTGGTTCGCTTCCTGGCGAACCGGGGCACGTCGTTTGCCGTGGCCGATACGCGGGAAAATCCACCGGAGCTGGTCACGCTGCGCCGTGACTACCCGCACGTGGAAGTGCGTTGTGGCGAGTTGGATGTCGAGTTTCTGTGCCGCGCCGATGAGCTCTACGTGAGCCCGGGCCTGGCACTGGCCACACCGGCCCTGCAAGCCGCCGCCGCACGTGGCGTGAAGTTGTCCGGCGACATCGACCTGTTCGCGCGTAACGCGAAGGCGCCGATTGTGGCGATCAGTGGCTCCAACGCCAAAAGTACCGTGACCACGTTGGTTGGCGAGATGGCCGTTGCGGCCGGCAAGCGCGTGGCCGTGGGCGGTAACCTCGGCACACCGGCGCTGGATCTGCTCAATGATGATGTGGAGCTGTACGTGATGGAACTCTCGAGCTTTCAGCTCGAAACCACTCACGACCTGGGCGCGGAAGTCGCCACCGTGTTGAACGTCAGCGAAGACCACATGGACCGCTACAGCGGCCTGCCGGCGTATCACCTGGCCAAGCACCGGATCTTCCGCGGGGCCAAGCAAGTGGTGGTCAACCGTCAGGATGCCCTGAGCCGTCCGCTGATGGGCGAGGGCTTGCCGTGCTGGACCTTCGGCCTGGGCAAACCCGACTTCAAGGCTTTCGGCATTCGCGAAGAGAACGGCGAGAAATACCTGGCCTTCGAATTCCAGAACCTGATGCCGGTGCGTGAACTGAAGATCCGTGGCGCGCATAACCAGTCCAATGCCCTGGCGGCGTTAGCACTCGGTCACGCAGTGGGCCTGCCGTTCGATGCCATGCTCGCAAGCCTGCGCACCTTCGCCGGCCTTGAGCACCGCTGCCAGTGGGTCCGCGACCTCAATGGCGTCAGCTATTACAACGATTCCAAAGCCACCAACGTGGGGGCTGCCTTGGCGGCCATCGAAGGTCTTGGCACCGATATCGACGGCAAGCTGGTGCTGATCGCCGGTGGCGATGGTAAAGGTGCTGACTTCAAAGACCTCAAAGGTCCAGTGGCTGCCCATTGCCGCGCCGTGGTGTTGATGGGGCGGGATTCCGGTTTGATCGCCGCCGCCCTCGGTGACGCCGTGCCACAAGTACGTGCCACGTCCCTGGACGACGCCATCGCTCAATGCAAAGCCCTGGCCCAGCCGGGCGATGCAGTGCTGCTGTCGCCGGCGTGCGCCAGTTTCGACATGTTCAAGAACTACGAAGAGCGCGGCCAGCTGTTCGCCCGCGCCGTGGAGGCCTTGGCATGAATTTCAGAAATATCATCAAGCCGTACCCGTCGCCGATCATCACCGGCCGTGGCATCGACCTTGATTTCCCGATGCTCGCCGGTTGCCTTGCGTTGCTCGGTCTGGGCCTGGTGATGATCACGTCGGCGTCCTCCGAAGTGGCCGCCGTGCAGTCGGGCAACACCCTGTACATGATGATCCGCCACTTGGTGTATCTGGTGATCGGTCTCGGCGCGTGCATCGTCACCATGATGATCCCGATTGCCACTTGGCAGCGCCTGGGTTGGCTGATGCTGATCGGTGCGTTCGGCTTGCTGATCATGGTGATCCTCCCCGGCATCGGCCGTGAGGTGAACGGTTCGATGCGCTGGATCGGTTTCGGTGCGTTCAACGTGCAGCCGTCGGAAATCGCCAAGGTGTTCGTGGTGATCTACCTCGCCGGCTACTTGGTGCGTCGCCAGAAAGAAGTCCGCGAAAGCTGGATGGGTTTCTTCAAGCCATTCATCGTGTTGCTGCCGATGGCTGGTCTGTTGCTGATGGAGCCCGACTTCGGTGCCACCGTCGTGATGATGGGCGCGGCTGCGGCGATGCTATTCCTGGGCGGCGTTGGCTTGTTCCGGTTCACCTTGATGGTGGTGCTGGCCGTGGCCGCCGTGACAGTACTGGTGCAGGCGCAACCTTACCGGATGGCCCGTCTGATTACCTTTACTGACCCGTGGGCCGACCAGTTCGGTTCCGGCTACCAGTTGACCCAGGCGCTGATCGCCTTCGGTCGCGGCGAGTGGCTGGGTGTGGGTCTGGGCAACAGCGTGCAGAAGCAGTTCTACCTGCCGGAAGCGCATACCGACTTCGTGTTCTCGGTACTCGCCGAAGAACTCGGCGTGGTCGGTTCACTGTGCACTGTCGCGCTGTTCGTGTTCGTGTGTGTACGCGGCATGTACATCGGCTTGTGGGCAGAGAAGGCCAAACAGTATTTCGCCGCGTATGTGGCGTATGGCTTGTCATTCCTGTGGATCGGCCAGTTCCTGATCAACATTGGAGTGAACGTCGGTCTGTTGCCGACTAAGGGCCTGACCTTGCCGTTCCTCAGTTACGGCGGCAGTTCGTTGGTGATTTGCTGCGCGTGTCTCGGGTTATTACTGCGCATCGAGTGGGAGAGTCGAACCCACTTGGGCAGCGAAGAGATGGAATTTAGCGAGAGCGATTTTGCCGAGGAGCCGACCCATGGGCGCTAACGTGCTGATCATGGCGGGCGGCACCGGGGGGCACGTATTCCCGGCCCTGGCCTGCGCGCGTGAATTCCAGAACCGTGGCTACACCGTGCACTGGCTGGGTACGCCGCGTGGTATCGAAAACGAACTGGTGCCGAATGCCGGCTTGCCGCTGCATTTGATCAACGTCACGGGCCTGCGTGGCAAGGGCAAGTTGTCCCTGCTCAAGGCGCCGTTTGTGTTGCTCAAGGCGGTGTGGCAGGCGCGTAAAGTCATTCGTGAATTGAAGCCGGTGTGTGTGCTCGGTTTTGGCGGTTATGTGACCGGCCCTGGCGGTGTGGCGGCCAAGCTCGCTGGCGTGCCGGTGATCGTGCACGAACAGAACGCCGTCGCCGGTACTGCGAACCGCCTGCTGGTGCCGTTGGCCGCGCGGGTGTGTGAAGCGTTCCCGAACACCTTCAGCGTGTCGGACAAACGCCGCACCACCGGCAACCCGGTGCGCACTGAGCTGTTTATGGACATTGCCCGCTCGGCACTGGCCGGGCGCAAGGCGCATTTGCTGATCCTCGGCGGAAGCCTTGGCGCCGAGCCGCTGAACAAATTGCTGCCGGAAGCCGTGGCGCAACTCCCTGTGGAATTGCGCCCGGAGATCTTCCACCAGGCCGGCAAGAATCACGATGAAGTGACCGCAGCCCGCTATCACGAGGCTGGGGTCGAGGCGAATGTACAGCCCTTCATCAAAGACATGGCCCAAGCCTATGGCTGGGCCGACCTGGTGGTCTGTCGCGCTGGTGCGTTGACCGTCAGTGAACTGGCCGCCGCCGGTCTGCCGTCCTTGCTGGTGCCTTTGCCCCACGCGATTGACGATCACCAGACCCGCAACGCCGAATATTTGGCCGGGGAGGGCGCTGCCTTCCTGCTGCCGCAAAGAACGACTGGCGCCGCCGATTTGGCCGCACGCCTGACTGAGGTTTTGATGCAACCGGAACGACTCAACAGCATGGCGAGCACCGCAAGCCGCCTGGCCAAACCTGATGCAACCCGCACCGTGGTCGATATCTGCCTGGAGGTGGCCCATGGTTGAGAATCAGAAAGCCATGCCACAACCGGAAATGCGCCGCATCCGTCGCATCCACTTCGTCGGTATCGGCGGCGTGGGCATGTGCGGGATTGCCGAAGTGCTGCTGAATCTGGGCTACCAAGTGTCCGGCTCCGACTTGAAAGAGTCGCCGGTCACCGACCGCCTGAAGTCCTTCGGTGCACAGATCTTTATCGGCCACCGTGCCGAGAACGCCGCCGAGGCCGATGTACTGGTGGTTTCCAGTGCCGTGAACACCGCCAACCCGGAAGTGGCCACCGCCCTTGAGCGCCGTATTCCTGTGGTGCCGCGCGCCGAGATGCTCGCTGAGCTGATGCGCTATCGCCACGGCATCGCCGTCGCCGGTACGCACGGCAAAACCACCACCACCAGCCTGATCGCCTCGGTGTTCGCCGCCGGTGGCCTGGACCCGACGTTTGTCATCGGTGGCCGTCTGAATGCAGCGGGCACCAATGCCCAGCTCGGCACCAGCCGCTACCTGATTGCCGAAGCCGATGAAAGTGATGCGAGCTTCCTGCACCTGCAGCCGCTGGTCGCGGTAGTCACCAACATCGACGAAGACCACATGGCGACCTACGACGGTGACTTCAACAAGTTGAAGAAAACCTTCGTCGAGTTCCTGCACAACCTGCCGTTCTACGGGTTGGCCGTGGTGTGCCTGGATGATCCGGTGGTGCGTGAAATCCTGCCGCAGGTCAAGCGTCCGACCGTGACCTACGGCTTCAGCGAAGACGCCGACGTGCGCGCGATCAATGTGCGTCAGGAAGGCATGCAAACCTTCTTCACTGTGCTACGCCCTGACCGTGAGCCGTTGGATGTTTCGGTGAACATGCCGGGCAACCACAACGTGCTCAACTCGCTGGCGACCATCTGCATCGCCTCCGATGAGGGCGTCAGCGATGAAGCCATTGTCGAAGGCTTGTCGCGCTTTGCCGGTGTTGGCCGGCGCTTCCAGGTCTACGGCCAACTGCCGGTAGAAGGCGGCGACGTCATGCTGGTTGACGATTACGGTCACCACCCGACCGAAGTTGCGGCTGTGATCAAAGCCGTACGCGGTGGCTGGCCGGAGCGCCGCCTGGTGATGGTTTACCAGCCGCACCGCTACAGCCGCACACGCGACCTGTATGACGATTTCGTCAATGTATTGGCCGATGCCAACGTGCTGCTGCTGATGGAAGTTTACCCGGCCGGTGAAGAGCCGATCCCGGGCGCCGACAGCCGCAAGCTGTGCAACAGCATTCGTCAACGTGGCCAGTTGGACCCGATCTACATCGAGCGTGGTGTGGACCTGGCGCCGATCGTTAAACCGCTGCTGCGTGCCGGTGACATCCTGCTGTGCCAGGGCGCCGGTGACATCGGCGGTCTCGCGCCTAAGCTGCTTGCCAGCCCGCTGTTTGCTGCGCAAAAGGGGAAGTCGAAATGACCTCGAATTACGACGCCCTGTTTTCCACCTTTACGCCTGCCGACTTCGGCCGCGTGGCCGTGCTGTTCGGCGGCAAGAGTGCTGAGCGTGAAGTTTCGCTCAAGTCCGGCAATGCTGTACTTCAAGCACTGCAAAGCGCCGGTGTGAACGCGTTCGGTATTGACGTGGGTGATGATTTCCTTGCTCGTCTGCAGGCCGAGAAGATCGACCGTGCCTTCATCATCCTGCACGGCCGTGGCGGTGAAGACGGCAGCATGCAAGGCCTGCTTGAGTGCGCTGGCATCCCCTATACCGGCAGCGGCATCCTCGCCTCGGCACTGGCGATGGACAAGTTGCGCACCAAGCAGGTGTGGCACAGCCTGGGTATTCCAACCCCGCGTCACAGCGTGTTGTGCAGCGAAGACGATTGTATTTCTGCAGCCAAGGAACTGGGTCTGCCTTTGATCGTCAAACCAGCCCATGAAGGCTCCAGTATCGGCATGGCTAAAGTGAACTCGGCCGCCGAATTGATCGACGCATGGAAAGCGGCAAGTACCTACGATTCGCAAGTGTTGGTGGAACAGTGGATCCAAGGTCCCGAGTACACCATCGCCACCCTGCGTGGCCAGGTATTGCCACCTATCGCATTGGGCACGCCCCACACTTTTTACGACTACGACGCCAAGTATGTGGCTTGCGATACTCAGTACCGGATCCCCTGCGGCCTCGACGCAACCAAGGAACAGGAATTGATGGACCTCACGGCGAAAGCCTGTGAGGCGCTGGGTATCGCCGGTTGGGCGCGAGCAGACGTGATGCAGGATGACCAAGGGGATTTCTGGTTCCTGGAAGTCAACACCGCTCCCGGTATGACCGATCACAGCCTGGTACCTATGGCAGCCCGTGCCGCCGGTTTGGATTTCCAGCAGTTGGTGCTGTCGATCCTGGCCGCAAGCATTGAGCCAAGAGGCTAAACACATGAACGGCGCATCGCTTCGTCATCAGCCCCCACAAGCACCCGGCCGCAAGCCGGTGCCTCGGGGTGCCAGCCGGATGGTGGCTAAAGAGCCGATGTCGGCGCGCCTGCCGAAAGCCAACTTTGGTTTTCTCAAAGCGCTGTTCTGGCCGGTGCTGTTGGTGGCGTTGGGCTTCGGTACTTACGAAGGTGCACAGCGCCTGTTGCCGTATGCCGACCGGCCGATCACCAAGATCAGCGTGCAGGGCGACTTGAGCTACATCAGCCAGCAAGCGGTGCAGCAGCGCATCGGCCCGTACCTGGCGGCGAGCTTCTTTACCATCGACCTGGCCGGTATGCGCCGGGAGCTGGAACAGATGCCATGGATCGCTCACGCCGAAGTCCGCCGCGTCTGGCCGGACCAGGTGACGATCCGCCTGGAAGAACAACTGCCCGTGGCCCGTTGGGGCGATGGCGCGCTGTTGAACAACCAGGGGCAGGCGTTCACCCCGCGTGAGCTGGCCAACTACGAGCACCTGCCGCAGTTGTTCGGGCCGCAGCGGGCGCAACAGCAAGTGATGCAGCAGTACCAGGCCTTGAGCCAGATGCTGCGGCCACTGGGTTTCTCCATCGCACGCCTGGAATTGCGTGAGCGGGGCAGCTGGTTTTTGACCACCGGGGCAGGCAGTTCCGGCCCGGGCATCGAGTTGTTGCTGGGACGCGACCGCTTGGTGGAAAAGATGCGCCGCTTTATTGCCATCTATGACAAGACCTTGAAAGAACAGATTACGAACATTGCGAGCGTCGATCTGCGTTACGCCAACGGCCTGGCCGTCGGCTGGCGTGAACCCGCTGCGCCGACGACAGCCAAACCCGCTGTCGCGAAGAATTAAGAAGAGGCAGGACCCATGGCAAACGTGCAAAGCGGAAAAATGATCGTCGGTCTCGATATCGGCACCTCCAAAGTGGTGGCGCTTGTCGGCGAGGTCGGGGAAGACGGTGTTATCGAAATCGTCGGTATCGGCACGCATCCGTCCCGGGGCCTGAAGAAGGGCGTGGTGGTGAACATCGAGTCCACCGTGCAATCGATCCAGCGCGCCATTGAAGAAGCGCAGCTGATGGCCGGCTGCCGGATTCACTCAGCGTTCGTCGGTGTGGCCGGCAACCATATCCGCAGCCTGAACTCCCACGGCATCGTGGCGATCCGCGACCGTGAAGTCAGCTCGGCTGACCTTGAGCGTGTACTCGACGCGGCCCAGGCCGTGGCGATCCCGGCTGACCAGCGTGTGCTGCACACCCTGCCGCAGGACTACGTGATCGACAACCAGGAAGGCGTTCGCGAGCCGCTGGGCATGTCGGGCGTACGTCTGGAAGCCAAGGTTCACGTGGTGACCTGCGCCGTCAACGCTGCACAAAACATTGAAAAATGCGTGCGCCGCTGCGGCCTGGAAATCGACGACATCATTCTCGAGCAGTTGGCTTCGGCCTACTCGGTGCTGACCGACGACGAAAAAGAACTGGGCGTGTGCCTGGTGGATATCGGCGGCGGCACCACCGACATCGCGATCTTCACCGAGGGTGCGATCCGTCACACCGCCGTGATCCCGATTGCTGGCGACCAAGTCACCAACGACATCGCCATGGCGCTGCGTACACCGACCCAGTACGCCGAAGAAATCAAGATCCGCTACGCCTGCGCCCTGGCCAAACTGGCGGGTGCCGGTGAAACCATCAAGGTGCCGAGCGTGGGTGATCGCCCGCCGCGTGAGCTGTCGCGCCAGGCGCTGGCCGAAGTGGTCGAGCCGCGTTACGACGAGCTGTTCACCCTGATCCAGGCCGAACTGCGTCGCAGCGGCTACGAAGATTTGATCCCGGCCGGCATCGTGCTGACCGGTGGCACCTCGAAGATGGAAGGCGCGGTCGAACTGGCCGAGGAAATCTTCCACATGCCAGTCCGTCTGGGCGTGCCTCATGGCGTCAAAGGCCTGGGCGACGTGGTGCGCAACCCAATTTATTCCACCGGTGTGGGCTTGCTGTTGTACGGGCTGCAAAAGCAGACCGACGGCATTTCCCTGTCGGGACCGAGTATCCGTGACAGCTATCGCGGCGACGAAGAGGCCAAAGCGCCTTTATTCGATCGCATCAAGAGCTGGGTGCAAGGCAACTTTTAAGATTTACCGCAACACCGTTTCAAGCAGTAGGCGAAAAAACTAGAGATAACGAAAGGAGAGGGAACATGTTCGAACTCGTAGACAACATCCCCGCCAGCCCGGTCATCAAAGTGATCGGTGTCGGCGGTGGCGGCGGCAACGCTGTCAACCATATGGTCAAGAGCAACATTGAAGGCGTTGAATTCATCTGCGCCAACACTGATGCCCAGGCGCTGAAAAGCATCGGCGCGCGGACCATCCTGCAATTGGGCACAGCGGTGACCAAGGGCCTCGGCGCTGGCGCCAATCCGGAAGTCGGCCGTCAAGCCGCGCTGGAAGACCGCGAGCGTATTGCTGAAGTGCTGCAAGGCACCAACATGGTGTTCATCACCACCGGCATGGGCGGCGGTACCGGTACGGGTGCTGCGCCGATCATTGCCGAAGTGGCCAAGGAAATGGGGATTCTGACCGTTGCAGTCGTAACGCGTCCGTTCCCGTTCGAAGGTCGCAAACGCATGCAGATCGCCGACGAAGGCATCCGTCTGCTGTCTGAAAGCGTCGACTCGTTGATCACCATTCCCAACGAGAAATTGCTGACCATCCTGGGCAAGGACGCGAGCCTGCTGTCCGCTTTCGCCAAGGCTGACGATGTACTCGCCGGTGCCGTTCGCGGTATCTCCGACATCATCAAACGCCCAGGCATGATCAACGTCGACTTTGCCGACGTACGTACCGTGATGAGCGAAATGGGCATGGCAATGATGGGCACTGGCTGCGCCAGCGGTCCGAACCGTGCACGTGAAGCCACTGAAGCGGCGATCCGCAACCCATTGCTCGAAGACGTGAACCTGCAAGGTGCACGCGGCATCCTGGTGAACATCACCGCCGGCCCTGACCTGTCCCTGGGTGAGTACTCCGACGTGGGTAGCATCATCGAAGCCTTCGCTTCCGAGCACGCGATGGTCAAGGTCGGTACCGTTATCGATCCAGACATGCGCGACGAACTGCACGTGACCGTTGTTGCTACCGGCCTGGGTGCAAAAATCGAGAAGCCTGTGAAGGTGATCGACAATACCGTTCACACCGGCCACAACAGCCACGCTAGCCAGCAAGCTGCCGCTCCTGCGCCTGCGCGCCAGGAACTGCCGTCTGTGAACTACCGTGATCTGGACCGTCCGACCGTGATGCGCAACCAGGCTCAGGCCGGTGCTGCGGCGTCCCGTAGCCCGAATCCGCAAGATGACCTGGACTACCTGGACATCCCGGCATTCCTGCGTCGTCAGGCCGATTAATGGAATGTATCAGGGCTATGAAGGTGATTGGTGTTCAGCAAAGGTCTGGTCTGCTATTATCGCCAGCCTTTGTTGATACCAGTTCGCAATTTGCGCTGAAGCGGTCCAAGCCATGATTAAACAACGCACCCTGAAGAATATTATCCGTGCCACAGGTGTAGGTCTGCACTCCGGGGAGAAGGTATACCTGACTCTCAAACCTGCACCTGTCGACACCGGCATCGTGTTTGTTCGTGCCGACCTGGACCCTGTGGTGCAGATTCCTGCTCGCGCGGAAAACGTTGGCGAAACCACTATGTCGACCACATTGGTCAACGGTGACGTCAAAGTGGACACGGTGGAGCACTTGCTCTCGGCCATGGCTGGCCTGGGCATCGATAACGCCTACGTCGAGCTCTCCGCGTCCGAAGTCCCTATCATGGATGGCAGCGCTGGACCCTTCGTATTCTTGATTCAATCTGCCGGCCTGGAAGAACAGGACGCAGCCAAGAAGTTCATTCGCATTCTGCGGGAAGTGACAGTAGAAGACGGCGACAAGCGCGCCACCTTCGTCCCGTTCGAAGGCTTTAAAGTGAGCTTTGAGATCGATTTCGATCACCCGGTATTCCGTGACCGCACCCAAAGTGCAAGCGTGGATTTTTCCAGCACTTCGTTCGTAAAAGAAGTCAGCCGCGCCCGTACCTTTGGTTTCATGAGTGACATCGAGTACCTGCGCAAGCACAACCTCGCACTCGGCGGTAGCGTTGAAAACGCCATTGTGGTCGACGCGGATGGTGTACTGAACGAAGACGGCCTTCGCTACGAAGACGAGTTCGTGAAGCACAAGATCCTCGATGCAATCGGTGACCTCTACCTGCTGGGCAATAGCCTGATAGGCGAGTTCAAAGGCTTCAAGTCGGGCCACGCCCTTAACAACCAGCTGCTGCGCAAGTTGATTGAGCAGACAGATGCTTGGGAAGTCGTGACCTTCGAAGATGCCAGCACCGCACCGATCTCTTACATGCGTCCCGTTGCGGCGGTGTAAGTAACAACTCTCTTTCTTTAGTTTTGAAAGGCCACCTTCGGGTGGCCTTTTTTTATGCCTTTTTAGCTGAGCGGATCACCTGTGGCGACAAGGCTTGCCCTGCATTGGGCTGCGAAGCGGCCCCGGAATCTGCTACCGAGCAGTGTCTGGTGTACTTCATTTTTCATTATTGGGGGCTGCTGCGCAGCCCAACTCGGGGCGAGCCCGCTCGCCACAACATGTCCGCCTTCTACTCAACGCTTGCCCGCCTCTACAATCCGATTACGCCCCGTGTGCTTGGCCTCATACAGCGCCTGGTCCGCACTCAGCAATAGCGCCTCCAATGATATACGGCTGTGTTTGCCCCACGTGCTCATGCCAATACTCACGGTAATCGGCTGCTCAGCGCCAGCAACTCGCGGCAGGTGCTCGACACCGCTGCGGATATGCTCGGCGATCACCCAGGCGCCCTTGGCGTCGGTATCCGGCAGCACCACCGCAAACTCTTCCCCGCCATACCGCGCGGCCAGGTCAGCCGGGCGTCGGATGTTGCCACCGATCACCTGCGCGACCGTGCGCAATGCCTCGTCGCCGCCGTGATGGCCGTGGCGGTCGTTAAAGGCCTTGAAGTGGTCCACGTCGATCATTAGCAGCGTCAGCGGCTCGGTCGAGCGTTGTGCGCGGTCCCACTCCAGGCGCAGGCGCTGGTCCAGGGTACGGCGGTTTGCCAGGCCGGTGAGCGCATCAGTGGCGGCAAGCTCAGACAACACCTGTTCGGCACGATAGCGACGGCGCAGTTCGCGGCGCAACATCCACGTCAGCCACAACAGGCCGATACACAGCACGCCGGTGGCGCCACTGGTCAGCCGCGCGGCACGTTGCCAGGGGGCGAACACGTTTTCGCTGGCCAGCGCCACCACCACAATCAACGGCAGCTCACCGACCCTGGTGAACGTATATAAACGCTCTGTGCCAGAGAGGGTGGAAATCGCCTGAAAGCTGCCTTCGCCTTCGCGCAGTATGCGTTTGAAATTGGGCCGGTCGCTGAGGTCCTTATCAATCATGTCGCGCTCCAGCAGCGGCTGCTGGGCCAGAAGGATGCCACGGGTGTTCAGCAGGTTGACGGAGCTGCCGTTGCCGATGGTGAGGCGGTTGAACAGTTGATCGAAATACGCCAGGCGCATCGTCGCCACCGCGACCCCGGCGAACTCGCCGTTGGGGCCCTCCACTCGGCGACTGAATGCCATGCGCCACACTTGATCGCAATCGCAGCGGATCTTGAACGGGCGGCTGATAAACAGACCGGCCTGTGCATTTTGTTTATGCACCTGGAAATAGTCACGGTTGGCGAAATTGCGCGGCGTCGGCTGCAGCGTCGAAGAATCGGCAACCACCGCGCCATTGGCATCCAGCAACAGCACTTCGCCCTTGAACGGCGCTGCGATGGATTGATCAAACTGCACCATGTGCCGGATGTCCGGCGTCGCCTGCGACAAGTCATCGCGCGTGGTGGCCTTGATCAAGCCCTGCAGCGCCAGGTCGTAGAGTTCGGCGTTGCGCAGCACATCGGCATTGATCAGTTGGGTGATATTGGTGGCCGCGCGCTTGGCCGCCTGCAGGGTGCTGGCGTGTTCGCGGGTGAGCAAGGCTGCGACGATAACCACGATCAGGATGACGGTCAGGCCACTGCCCAGCATCAGCAGAAGCTCCGAGCGGGCAGGTAAGGCAGGAGGGCGGGGTTGACTCATCGCGCAGGCTTCAACAGGGAAGATACTGGCAGTTTAGTTCTACGCGATGAAAATTAGCGCATGGGCTAAAAAAGAAAGATCAGCGGGTTAGAACACGTTGATCGGGTAGTCCACGATCACCCGGTATTCGTCCACGTCCCGATCCACCGCCGCGTAGCCGTTGCCACCGCGGTTGGTCGCCCACTGCAGGCGCACGGCCAGGTCTTTGGCCTTGCCGCCTTGCACCACGTATTTCAGGTCGATATCGCGCTCCCAATGTTTCGCGTCCTTGCCGTCGGCGCTGTACCAGGCGCTGTAGCCACGGCTTTGCGGGTCGACCTTGGTCAGGTCGGTCTTGCCGCTGATGTAGGACACGGCGGAGGTCAGCCCAGGCATGCCGAGGCCTGCAAAGTCATAGGCGTACTTGAGTTTCCACGAGCGCTCGTTAGGGCCGTTGAAGTCCGAGTATTGCTGGGAGTTGTCCAGGTAAACGCTGTCGCCCTGGCTGATGTAGTCGAACGGCGTGTTGCCGTTGACCCGTTGATAAGCGGCGGTGACGCTGTGGTTGCCCACGCCTACGGTGAAATGCAGGCTGTAGGTATTGTTGTCGATGGTGCCCAGCAGCGATTGGCCGGTGTCCTGGGTGTGGTAGTAGTGCAGGCCTGGGTTGAGGCTGACCCAGTCGTTCAGCGCGTAGGTGTAGTCCAGGTCGTAGTAGTACTGGTGCCACACGTCCTTGAGTTCGGAGGCGTACAGGTTGCTGGTCAAGCCTGGGATACTGCTGAAGGACACGCCGGCCCAGTTCAGGTGCTGGCTGTCGGCATGCGCCGGCAGCGCGCCGTAGCTGGTGCCGATGCGCCGGTGGCCGCTCTGGTTGTAGAGCTTGGTGAAACTGGCCTGGCCACCTTCGAGCATCCAGCCGTCGAAGCTGTGGTTGGTCAGGCTTACACCACGGAAATCCTGCGGCAACATGCGGGTCATGCCGCCGGCGATCACCGGATTATTGAGGAACAGGTCGCCGGCCTTCAGCTCGGTGTCGAAGGCGCGCATTTTCAAGGTGCCGCCTGCGGTGGAGAACGAGCCGGGCGCTTTGCCGTTGCCGGAGCCGACTGGCAGGATGCTGGAACCGTCTGTGCCGCCACCGCCGTCGAGCTTGAGGCCGAGCATGGCGTTGAGGTCCAGGCCGAAGCCGACGGTGCCTTGGGTGTAGCCGGATTCGAAGGTGCCGATGAAGCCTTGGCCCCATTCCTTGCTGTCATCGGTGTGAATGTCGCGACGGTCGCGGTTCATGTAGTAGTTGCGGGTGTTGATCTTGAGGCTGGAACCTTCGACGAAACCGTCGGCGGGGGGGGTGTCTGCCGCTTGGGCGAAAGGGGCGATCGTTGCTGCAATCGCGAGGAATAGCGGGGTGAACGTCAGCGAGTTCTTCACCGGTGGAGCTCCTTTGGTCAATCGTAAACGGCCAATGTCGTGGGGGTGTGCCTGGCCTTTTTTTACGGCAAAAAAAAGCCGCTGAAGTCAGCGGCTTTAAGACAGATTCCCAGTGTAGAGCCCTGGAAAAAGTCGAGGGGAATTGGGGTGAGCGGGAAGCTGTGTTTGCCGTCGCGCTCATCGGTGCGTCAAATTAACGCAGGTGAGCGGTGCGATACAGAGTGTAACAAGATAATGACTGTTGCCCAAATCGCAATAGTCAAGGTGGCAGAGTTCCACTGTGGGAGCTGTGTTAAACCGGCAACGTAATGCCAAAGGTATTACCGCCACCCTCACTGCGCACAAACACATCCCCGCCATGCATCAAGGCAATCGCCTTGACGATCGCCAACCCCAACCCATGATTCGCCCCGCTGTTACTGCGCGACGCATCCACCCGATAAAACCGCTCGAACAACCGTGGTAAGTGCTCAGTGGCAATTTCGTCCCCAGGATTGGTCACCCCAATCGCCACCTGATGCGCTTGCACCTCGATCGCCACCTCGATCACTTGCCCCGGTGCGGTGTGCTGCACCGCATTGCTCAGCAGATTAATCAGCGCACGGCGCAAGTGCGCTTTTTCAATCTGCACCAACGCGTCACCGCGCACCCGTACCTGGACTTGGGCGTCTTCGAGGATGAAGTCCAGGTAATCGAGCGTGGTCGCCACCTCATCCGCCAGCGAACTTTCGATCAGCTTGGTCGCCTTGCTGCCCTGATCAGCACTGGCCAGGAACAACATGTCATTGATGATCGAGCGCAACCGCTCCAGCTCTTCAAGGTTGGATTGCAGCACCTCGAAATAATGCTCGGCCGAACGCCCGCGCGTCAGCGCTACCTGGGTTTGGCCAATCAGATTGGTCAGCGGCGAGCGCAGCTCATGCGCCACATCAGCATTGAATGATTCCAAGCGCGAGTAGGCCTGCTCAACCCGGTCCAGTGTCGAGTTGAACGAATTGACGAACTGGCTCAATTCCGGCGGTAACGGCGACAGTTGCAAGCGCCCCGAGAGCTTGGGCGGTGCAAGTTTCTGCGCCTCGTCCGAGAGCTTACCCAGCGGCTTGAGGCCGATACGCGAGACCCAAAACCCCAACAGTGCCGCCAGCACCACGCCGATAAATGCCAGGCTGATCAGTGCTACCAGCAACTGGTGTTGAGTGGTGCGGAAGTTTTCGGTGTCGATGGCGATCATAAAACGCAGCGGCGGGCGCTGTTCTTTCGCCGCGAACTGGCTCACCAGTACCTTGAACGGGTACTCACGCCCCGGCAGGCGCAAGTCGCGTTTACCGGTCGGCCCTGCGGCGAACGCGCGGATCTGCGCATCCGGGTTGCCGTACTCGTAGTTTGGATCGCTGCTCACCACCCAGAAGCGGATGCGCTTGTCTTCCTCACCGAGCAATTTCAGTTTGGCGGTGATTTTCGCCCAGTGGTCCGGCGTGCCGAAGCGGTTCACCGAGGATTCAAGCACGCTGTAGCGCGCATCCAGCTCGGCGCCCGGCAACAACCCCAAGCCTCGGTCTACTTGCTGGTACAACGCGCCGCCGATCAACACGAAGATCAGTAGCGCCACGAGGGTGAACATGCCGCTCAGGCGCAGGGCGATGGAGTTAGCCGACACTGCGGTTCTCCAGCACATAGCCCATGCCGCGAATAGTGTGCAGCAGCTTGGTATCGAACGGTCCGTCGAGCTTGGCGCGCAGGCGCTTGATCGCCACTTCGACGACGTTGGCGTCGCTGTCGAAATTGATGTCCCAGACCATCTCGGCAATCGCGGTCTTGGAGAGGATTTCACCTTGGCGACGCGCCAATACGCTGAGCAGCGAGAACTCCTTGGCGGTCAGGTCCAGGCGCAGGCCGTTGCGGCTGGCCTTGCGGCTGATCAAATCTATCCACAGGTCGGCGACGGTGACCTGCACCGGTTCATGCCCGCCACTGCGCCGGGTCAGCGCCTGCAGGCGTGCCACCAGTTCCAGGAATGAAAACGGTTTGCCCAAATAGTCGTCGGCGCCTTCGCGCAGGCCGCGAATGCGGTCTTCCACGCGCTCACGTGCGGTGAGCATGATCACCGGTGTCTGCTTGCGTGCACGTAGCGCGCGCAACACACCGAAGCCGTCGAGGCCGGGCAGCATCACGTCGAGCACGATTACTGCGTAATCGTTCTCCAGCGCCACGTGCAAACCCTCGACGCCTTCACGCGCCACATCGACGGTATAGCCTTGTTCCGTCAGGCCACGGTGCAGGTAGTCCGCGGTTTTTTCTTCATCTTCAATAATCAGGACGCGCATGAGCCTTTTGCTCCAAGGCAGGGCCTCAGCCTCAATGTGTGGTCGCCAGCTCGGGCACTGGTTTGGGCCTGTGGAAAAAACGTTCAAGGTACAAGTATATGACCGGTGTGGTGAACAGTGTCAGCGCCTGGCTCACCAGCAAGCCGCCTACCACGGCGATCCCCAGTGGCTGACGCAACTCCGCACCTGGGCCGGAGCCCAGCATCAGCGGCACTGCGCCGAGCAGGGCGGCGAGGGTGGTCATGATAATCGGCCGGAACCGTGTGACGCAGGCTTCATAAATCGCCTCCTCGGGCGCTAGCCCGCGCACGCGTTGGGCGTCCAGGGCGAAGTCGATCATCAGGATGCCGTTTTTCTTCACGATACCGATCAGCAACACCAGGCCGATCAGGGCCATGATCGAAAAGTCCTGGCCCAGCAGCCACAGCATGATCAGCGCACCCAGGCCCGCCGACGGCAGGGTGGAAATGATCGTCAGCGGGTGCACAAAGCTCTCATACAGCACACCCAGAATAATGTAGACCGCCACCAGCGCCGCGAGGATCAACCAGGGTTGGCTGGCCAACGAACTCTGGAACGCCTGGGCGGCGCCCTGGAAAGTACCGATCATGGTCGCCGGCATACCGATTTCGTTCTTGGCCTGGTTGAGCATGATCACCGCATCGCCCAATGCCACGCCGGGCGCCAGGTTGAACGACAGATTGGCTGCCGGGAACATGCCGTCGTGGCTGATGGATAATGGCCCCACCGTGGGTGGATCAACCTTGGCCAGCGCCGACAGCGGCACCATCTCGTTAGTCAGCGGCGAGCGCAGGTAGAAGTAGTTCAGGCTTTCGGCCTTGCCGCGCTGCTGGCTGTCGAGTTCCAGCACCCCTTGGTACTGGTTAATCTCGGTCTGGAACTCGTTGATCTGGCGCTGGCCGAACGCGTCATACAGCGCCTGGTCGACATCGGTGGCGGTAAGGCCGAAACGCGCGGCGGCCTGGCGGTCGATGCTGATGTGGGTGATGCTGCCGCCCAGCTGCAGGTCGTTGGACAGGTCACGGAACGCCGGGTTGGCGCGCAGTGTTTCGGTCAGGCGCTGGGTCCAGGTGTTCAGCGTCGAGCCGTCGTTGCTCTTGAGCACATATTGATACTGCGCGCGGCTCGGGCCGGAGCTGAGGTTGATGTCCTGGCCGGCGCGCAGGTACAACACAATGCCCGGCACCTTGGCCAGTTTGGGGCGAATGCGGTCGATGAATTGGCTGGCGGTCACATCACGATCACCACGGGCTTTCAAGGCAATCCAGAAACGCCCGTTGGCAATGGTCTGGTTGCTGCCGGTCACGCCCACCGAATGAGAAAACGCTTCGACGGCCGGGTCGGCCTTGACGATTTCGGCCAGGGCTTTGTGTTTGGCGACCATGTCCGTGTACGACACGTCGGCCGCCGCCTCGCTGGTGCCGAGTACGAAACCGGTGTCTTGCACCGGGAAGAAGCCCTTGGGGATAAACACGTAGCCGACCACCGCCAACGCCAGGGTGATGATGAAGATCGCCGCCATCGTGCGTTGATGGGCCAGTGCACGGCGCAGGTTGCGTGCATACGCGGCGAGCAGGCGTTCGCTGAAACCGGGTTTGTCCTGGGCGTGATGGGTGGGTGGGCGCATGAACAGCGCGGCCAGGGTCGGCGCCAGGGTCAGCGAAACCACGACTGAAATCAGGATGGTCGAGGTTGCCGTCAGCGCGAACTCCTTGAACAACCGCCCGACCACGCCGCCCATGAACAGCAGCGGTATAAACGCCGCCACCAGCGAGAAGCTGATGGACACCACGGTAAAGCCAATCTCGCCGGAACCCTTGATTGCCGCCTCGCGTTTGCTCAGGCCCGCTTCCAGGTGCCGGTGAATGTTCTCCACCACCACGATGGCGTCGTCCACCACAAAGCCCACGGCAATCACGATCGCCACCAAGGTCAGGTTGTTCAGGCTGAAGCCCATCAGGTACATCAAGGCGAAACTGGCGATCAGCGACACGCCGAGCACGCTGGACACAATCAGCGTCGCCGACAATTGGCGCAGGAACAGCGCCATCACCGCCACCACCAGCAAGATGGCGATCAGCAAGGTGACTTCCACTTCATGCAGGGAGGCGCGGATGGTCTTGGTGCGGTCGGTCAACACGCTGACCTGCACCGAGGCGGGCAACATGCCTTCCAGGCGCGGCAGTTCGGCTTGAATGCGGTCCACGGTCTCGACGATGTTGGCGCCGGGCTGGCGCGAAATCACCAGGTTGACCCCTGGGGTGTCGCCCGACCAGGCCTGTACGTAGGCGTTTTCCGAGCCGTTGATGACTTTGGCGACGTCGCGCAGTTGAACCGGCGCGCCGTTCTTGTAGGAAACGATCAACTGGCCGTACTCATCCGGGTGAAACAGCTGGTCGTTGGTCGACAGGGTCGACACGCTGTTCTCACCGTAGATCGCGCCCTTGGCCAGGTTCAAGCTGGATTGCTGGATCGCCACGCGCACATCGGCGAGGGTCAGGCCAATCGCCGCGAGTTTGTCTGGCGAGGCTTGTACGCGAATCGCCGGGCGTTGCTGGCCGGTGATGTTGATCTGACCGACGCCGTCGATCTGGCTGATCTGGCGGGCCAGCAAGGTTTCCACGTAGTCGCTCAGCTCGGTGCTGGGCATGCTGTCGGAGCTGACGCTGAGGATCAGCACCGGGCTGTCCGCCGGGTTGACCTTCTTCCAGGTCGGCAGGCTTGGCATGTCGCTGGGCAACTTGCCGGAGGCGGTGTTGATCGCCGCCTGCACTTCTTGCGCGGCCGTGTCGATGCTCTTGTTCAGCGTAAATTGCAGGGTCAGCAGGCTTGAGCCCAAGGCGCTGCTGGAGGTCATTTGGGTCATGCCGGGGATGGCACTGAATTGCACCTCCAAAGGCGTTGCCACCGAGGAGGCCATGGTGTCCGGGCTGGCGCCGGGCAATTGCGCACTGACCTGGATCGTCGGGAATTCCGCTTCCGGCAGTGGCGCAACGGCCAGGCGCGGGAAGGCGATGATGCCCAGCAGCACCAACGCGAAGGTCAGCAGCAGGGTGGCGACCGGGTGGTCGACGCACCAGGCCGACGGAGAAAGGCTGCCGCTCATGGTTGCACCTTGGCGTCGACGGTCTGGATCACTTGCGGTGGTTGCTTGAGCACGTCTACCCGGGCGCCGGCCTTGAGCCGCGACTGGCCATCGCTGACCAGCACATCACCGGCCTGCACGCCCTTGATGATGTTCACGTCGCTGTTCTGATACGTGACTTGCACCGGCACAATCTCGACCTTGTCACCCTTGAGCCGGTACACAAAATGCGAGTCCAGGCCGCGTTGCACCACGGTCGGCGGCACCACCAGCGCGTTCTTGTCGAGAGCGGTCTGGATCTTGACAGTCACCAGTTGCCCCGGCCACAGGCGCTGCGAGGCATTCTTGAACTCGGCCTTGGCGCGCAGGGTGCCGGTGGTGGAGCTGATCTGGTTGTCGATCAGGCTCAAGTGGCCTTCTCCGAGCAAGTCGCCGGTCTGGCCGTCGGTGTCGGCGCCCATGTAGGCATTGACGCTGGCTTGAGTGGGCGATGCGATCAGGCCTTGCAGGGTCGGCAACATTTGTTGCGGCAGTGAGAACTCCACGGCAATCGGGTCGATTTGCGTCACGGAGAACAGGCCTTGGGTATCACTCATGCGCAGGAAGTTGCCTTCATCCACCGTGCGAATGCCGACGCGGCCAGTGACGGGAGAGCGAATCTGGGTGAAGGAAAGCTGTACTTGGGCGGAATCAATCGCGGCCTGATTGCCTTGCGCCGTGGCCTTGAGTTGGTTGACCAACGCTTGTTGCTGGTCGTAGGTCTGTTTCGACACGCCGTCGTCGATGCTCAGTTCTTTGTAGCGCTTGAGGTTGACCAATGCCACTTGCAACTGCGCCTGGCTTTCCCCCAGTTGCGCCTTGGCCTGGTCGAGGCTGGCGCGGATCGAGCGGTCATCAAGGGTGGCCAGCAGGTCGCCGGTTTTGACCCATTGGCCCTCCTTGACCAGCAATTTAGTGAGGATGCCGTCGATTTGCGCGCGGATCACCACACTGTGCAACGACAGCGCCGAGCCGATGCTGCTCACATACCGAGGAATGTCCTGTTGCACCACGCTCACTACTCGCACCGGGATGGCAGTTGGCGCCGCCAGTTTGGTCTTGGCGGGCCGGGTCAAGGCCCAGCCTGCAATCGCCACGACCACGAGGACACCCACGATCAGGGCGGTTTTTCGTTGAATGTGCATGGGGTGAGGCGCCAGGGCAAAGGATTGGGAGAATGAAGGTCTTTATAGCCTGCCCATCCGGTCAGCACGGTGACGGCTAACTGACGGCGCTGTCAGCAAAGTCCGACCATTCGTACAGGCGGTGGTTAAAGATGCGAAGCGCGCAGGTATACTGCGCGCCAGTAAGGCCCGCAAGCCGGCCTCGCCTCATTTTTTGCACGCTCCGGAGCTTCCATGACTTCCCCGACACAACCCCCTGTTGAAGCGGCCGACCTCGTCGATCCGGCCGACGCTCAAAGCGTTGAAAAAGCCGAGATCCCGGCGTTCAAGTTTCCGTTCAAACCGGGTGAGTTGGCCGGGGCCAAGAATGCTGCCCAGCCTTGGTACAAAAACGGTGCCAAAAACGGCCACACCAAGTCGCCAGGCATGGCGCCGCCAGGCACTCGCCGTTCGATGGGTAAACGCTGAGAGTAATGATGCGCAGACTCTAACGGCATTTGCCTACAGGTAGCGCTGATCTTTCTTATTGAAGGCCCATGACCGTTTCTTGAAAGCTTGTGCAGCCTCTGCTCCGCCTCGATTGTGCTTTACGGGGCAGGGTGTAGTGAGGCTGGTCTTTCCAGAAAAGGACGTCCCCAGTGGATTTCATACGGGTTTTTGTAGCGCCTGCCTTATTGCCCTTAGCCGCTTTTTTCTGCTCCGCTGCGACAGGTGATGAGCCACGGGGCGACATTCGTTTCGCCGTCGTGGCCCAATTCCCACCCTTTCAAAGCCGCGATCAGCACGGTCAGTTGGTGGGGTTGAATATTGATTTGGGCAATGCCCTTTGCCAACAGCTCAACACGCGGTGTACCTGGGTCGATCAGGTGCTTGTTGAAAGCTTTCAAGCCCTTGAGGCCCGTCGATTCGATGCGATCATGGGCATAGCCCCCACTTCTAGGCGGCGCCAATGGGCAAGCTTTACCGACCATCTCTATCCCTTTACCACGCGGCTCGTAGCCCGCAAGGCATCAGGCTTGTTGCCTACCGTAGCGGCGCTCAGGGGGAAGCGTGTCGGCGTACTGCTGGGCAGCAACCGTGAAGCCTTCGCCCGATCAAAGTGGGCACCGGCGGGCGTGGTCATCAAGAGTTTCTGGCTCAATGACGAACTGGTGCGCAGCCTGGTGGCCGGCCATATCGATGCGACGCTGCAAGGCACGGTGGAAATCCGCAAGGCGCTGCTCAACACCGCTGTCGGCCAGGATTTCGACTTCCTTGGCCCCGCTGTTTCGGCCGAGCTATTGGGTGACGGCGTGGCTATCGCGGTGCGCAAGCCGGATATCGCCTTGCGTGATGAACTCAACCACGCGCTGGAACAACTGAGGCAGAACGGCGACTACCAGCGAATTCTTAAGCCCTACAACCTGGATGAGCCCGTCACTGTCCATGACGGCTAATGAATTGCGCGGAACATCAGTTGGATCAGTAGTTGCCCCTTCGGTGCGCTTAGAGTCGACGGCCCTGCCGACGCCTCCAATAATTACGAGCGCGCTTCTCCATGAAGATCAACCTGCCGGTCATCGGTCGAAATGTGGACGTTGCCTGCGACGCGAACCTCCGCTTGACGATCGACGCTGACCAGCGTGATGACCTATGCGAATCAGCACTGCATCGACGTCTGCAGCTATAGCGGTGATGAGCCGCTTGGCGCGCCGCACAACGTGCTGCGCCACCCCGATCTGCCGCCGGTAAGCTGTTAGCGGATGCGCGGATCGGAAATCGAGTGCCTGGCCAGCCTGTACACCAGCGCGCCTACGAAGCTCGCAACGAAATAAACGCGTAGTTGGCCGGCACCTGAGTGGCAATCCGGGCGCCGGCATCCAGCAACTGTTCGGCGATGTCCGTGCCGGACACATGAAACACCCACTCATTGGCTGCGCTGGGTTGTTCAGCCGCCAGCTCGATCGCCTGGGCAAAGGCGTTCATGTCCGGCAAGTACGCGGTGAACCCATCACCCTTGAGCGCGGTGGTGCGAATGCCTAGCAAGGCGCACACCGCCTCCTTGGTCTGCACGTCA
Source organism: Pseudomonas antarctica (assembly GCF_900624995.1). Taxonomy (GTDB): domain Bacteria; phylum Pseudomonadota; class Gammaproteobacteria; order Pseudomonadales; family Pseudomonadaceae; genus Aquipseudomonas; species Aquipseudomonas antarctica. The sequence goes on along the minus strand of NZ_UYXQ01000003.1, from coordinate 195,871 downwards.
TCGCGGTCGGCCTGGCGCGAGCGGCGGATTAACTCCGCCAACTCCAGGTCCATCAACTCGCCCCCGACGATCAACGCGGGGCCTTGCTCCCAGGATTCCGGCGGGCAGTCTTTAGCGCCAGGGTTGAGCGGGATATGCGGGTTGATTTCCATCGGATAGATGCGGCACACCAACGGGCGACGTTCATAAATGCCGCAGCGGTTGTCTTCGTCAAGATTTCGGCAGCGCCCGGCGTTATAGGCGGCAAAGGTGATGGCTACAAACGCCTCGGCAGTGCCGCTGGGCACCACCACCGAGCGGCGCTCTGCGTGCTCGCGTTGTTGCAGGGGCAAGCCCAGCCCGTTGCCAAGAAAACCCTCCACCAGCACGATGACGTTACCGCCGTCAGCCGCCCACTGCCGGGCCTCTTCGAGGGTCAGGGGCACGTGATGGTCGGAGCAGCATTTACCGCAACCCACACAGGAAAAATGAGTGTTCATGGAGTATCTGTCACCAGGCAAGGTCAGAGGGCACTCTTGAACAGTGACGGTTTTTTGCCTCTATGCACTGTTCAAGCGTTTGCGAAGCAAGTTATGCGCCAGTGCCTGTCAGCCCTCGGGTACCCAGTCGCGCAGCACAAACACCATGCCGGCACTTTCATACAGTTGCCGGGCGCGCAGGTTGCTTTCGCGCACCTTAAGGTCGACGTAGGGTTCGCCACGTTGCTTGAACACGTTAAAGGTGTGCAGCAATAAGGCGCGGCCGAGCCCCTGGCCTTGGGCGCAGGGGTGTACCGAGAGGTTCTTGATAAACGCGCTGGTCCAGCATTGGGCCACACCGAGGATACCGTCGGCGTTACTGGCCACCAGGCACAGCGTGGGGTCGAACTCGGCGTCCGTGACGAACTGATGTTGCCATTGCGTCAGCCCGGCCACACGGCCACCGCCTTGGTCCTGGGTCATGCGCAACACCGCATGAATCGCCGGGGCCATTTCTTTACGGTAATGATCCAATCGCGTATCAGCCGGCCACTGCGGTGCGGGCAGGCTGCCAGTGAGGTCGCGACGCAGCAGTTGGAAATACTCCGCCACGGGCTACAGGCCCTTTTGCGCCACGGTTTGCGCAGCGATGACCAGACATTTGGTCAGCTCGGGCGAGGAGAACTTGGTGAGCACCGAATCGGCTCCGGCCAGGCGCGCCTTTTCACTGTTCATTGCGCTGTCCAGGGACGTATGCAGCAGCACGTAAAGCTCCTGGAAGTCCGGGGTTTCGCGCAACGTGCGCGTGAGGGCGTAACCATCCATTTCAGACATTTCGATGTCCGACACCACCACGTTGATCTGCTGGGCCGTGCCTTGCAGTTCCAGCAGCACGTCGATGGCTTCCTTGGCGCTGCGTGCGGTGTGGCAGGTCAGGCCGAGGTTGCGCAGGGTGTGCACGGATTGCTGCAGGGCGACCTGGCTGTCGTCCACCACCAGGATTCGCGCATTGCCCAACACCTCGGCCTCTTCCATGGTCAGATCAGTGGGCGCCGCTTCAACCGGTGCCGGGGCGATGCCGTGGATAACCTTCTCGATATCCAGCACCTGCACCAGCCCGCCTTCAACCTGGGTCACCCCGGTGATAAACGAGCGATTGCCGCCGGAGCCATAGGGTGGCGGGCGAATGTCGGTGGTCAGGCAGTGCACGATCTTGCTCACCGCCTGCACATGCAGGCCCTGCTTGGAGCGGCTGACGTCAGTGACGATCAGGCAGCCGCCGTTCGGGTCTTGCAGGGGCATTTCGCCCAGGGCACGACTCAGGTCGATCACCGACAGCGAAGCACCGCGCAGCGTGGCGATACCTTTGACGTGGGGGTGAGACTCCGGCAGCTTGGTCAGCGGCGGGCAGGGGATGATTTCACTGACTTTCAGCAGGTTGATGGCCATCAGCTTGCCACTGCGCAAGGTAAAGAGCAGAAGCGAGAGTGAATCTGCGCGGGCTTTGGTGGTGGACATAAAAACCTTCTGTGGATCAGGGAAGACGATCTATAGAGGGTTATCGACTTGGGCGCGCCAGGCTTTAACCGGATTTTGTGTCGGGCTGGATCAGTGTGGTATAGGGCTTGCTCCCGATTGCGGAGTGTCAGCCAATAGATTGTTCACTGATACACCGCTAACGGGAGCAAGCCCCCTCCCACATAGATTAGGTGTCAGCCCTTCCACACGTGTGGGTTGACCAAGTCCTGCGGGCGCTGCCCCAACAAGGCGCTGCGCAGGTTGTCCAGGGCGCGATTGGCCATGGCTTCGCGGGTTTCATGGGTGGCCGAGCCGATGTGCGGCAGGGTCACGGCGTTGCTGAGCTGGAACAGCGGCGATTGCGCCAGCGGTTCCTGTTCATACACATCCAGCCCGGCGCCACGAATTTTCTGGGTTTGCAGGGCTTCGATCAGCGCCGGCTCATCCACCACCGGCCCACGGGAGATATTGATCAGGATCGCGCTGGGCTTCATCAGCCCCAGCTCGTGGGTGCTGATCAGGTGACGGGTCTTTTCGCTCAACGGCACCACCAGGCAGACGAAGTCCGACTCGGCCAGCAACTGCTCCAGGCTGCGAAATTGCGCCCCCAACTCCTGTTCCAGCTCGGTCTTGCGGCTGTTGCCGCTGTACAGAATCGGCATATTGAAACCCAGGCGCCCACGCCGGGCGACAGCCGCGCCGATATTGCCCATGCCGACGATACCGAGGGTCTTGCCATGCACGTCGCAGCCGAACAACGGCGCGCCGACGCTGGCTTTCCACTGGCCGGCCTTGGTCCAGGCGTCCAGTTCGGCCACCCGGCGTGCGCTGCTCATCAACAGGGCGAAGGCCAGGTCGGCGGTGCTTTCGGTGAGCACGTCTGGGGTGTTGGTGAGCATGATCCCGCGCTCGTTAAAGTACGGCACGTCGTAGTTGTCGTAGCCTACCGACACGCTGGAGACCACTTCCAGCTTGCTCGCGCCTTCGAGCTGAGCACGGCCGAGCTTGCGGCCTACGCCGATCAGGCCGTGAGCGTGGGGCAGGGCTTCATTGAATTGAGCATTGATGTCGCCCAGCTTGGGGTTGGGGGCGATCACCTCGAAATCCCGTTGCAGGCGTTCGATCATTTGCGGGGTGACGCGGCTGAAGGCGAGGACGGTCTTTTTCATTGCAGGCGGGCTCATCGACTACGGGAGAATGGTAAGCACGCTAACATTCCTGCTGACAATTGTCAGGGCGACCCTTTAACGGTGGGAGCTGGCTCGCCTGCGATAGCAATCTGTCAGTGATACATCGGCAGTTGGCCCATCGATATCACAGGCAAGCCAGCCCCCACAGTAAATTGATGGTGTTTGTGGGGTAGCATTCCACAATCAGTTCGCTAACCGCGCCCCGCTCAGGCTGCCACTCAGTTCATACGCCACCAATTCCGCTTGATGCGCCGCCAGAATCTCCGGCAACGACCCACGCAGGTATTCGACCCACGTCTTGATCTTCGCATCCAGGTACTGGCGTGACGGGTAGATGGCGTACAGGTTCAACTCCTGCGAACGGTAGGTCGGCATCACTCGCACCAACGTGCCGTTACGCAACCCCTCGATAGCCGCATACACCGGCAATAGACCGACACCCATGCCGCTGGTGATCGCGGTTTTCATCGCATCAGCCGAATTGACCAAAAACGGCGATGTATTGATCGCCACACTTTCCTGGCCTTCAGGCCCGTTGAAGGTCCACTTATCCAGCTGGATCACCGGGCTCACCAACCGCAGGCAAGCGTGGTTGAGCAAATCCTGCGGCCGTTGCGCACAGCCCTTGGCCTTAACGTAATCCGGCGAGGCACAGGCGATGCTGTAGGTGATACCCAGGCGCTGGGAGACGAAACCCGAGTCCGGCAGCTCGCTGGCCAGTACGATGGACACGTCGTAGCCCTCGTCAAGCAGGTCCGGCACGCGGTTGGCCAAGGTCAGGTCGAAGGTCACGTCGGGGTGAGTACGGCGGTAGCGGGCAATCGCATCAATGACGAAATGCTGGCCGATACCGGTCATGGTGTGCACTTTCAACTGCCCGGCCGGGCGGGCGTGGGCATCGCTGGCTTCGGCTTCGGCTTCCTCGACGTAGGCGAGGATCTGTTCGCAGCGCAGCAAATAACGTTTACCGGCCTCGGTCAGCGCGATGCGGCGAGTGGTGCGGTTGAGCAAGCGGGTTTGCAGATGGGCCTCAAGGTTGGAGACCGCGCGCGAGACGTTGGCAGTGGTGGTGTCCAGTTGCACGGCGGCGGCGGTGAAGCTACCGGCTTCGGCCACGCAACTGAAAGCGCGCATGTTTTGCAAAGTGTCCATGGAGTGTTCTCAGGGGAGATAGCAAATTGTGACAGAAAGTTACGCCGTCCAGTGATCCCTACCAACGGATTATCGCCTGAACGGTAACAAAGATTCACAGGAATGCCAGCTTATCGTCCTCCATCGCGCCCCCTAGAATTGCGCCACCTTCCCCGCAACACCACCTCAGGAATACGCTTGCCGTGCCGCGTCGCATCAGCAGAGAGCTGAAGACTCTTATCAATATAGAGCTGAAGGCTCTCATCAACAGAGCGCCGAAGGCTCTCAGCGTTTGTGCCTTATCGTTAGCAATCAGCGGCTGCATCGGAACCGGAGGAATCGCCCCCCAAGGCCAGGCCCTCAACGCCAATAACCTGGCCACCGACGAAGCCATCCAAGGCGCCGCCCAGGACGCCCACTGGCCCACCACGCAATGGTGGCAAGCCTACGGCGACCCGCAACTGAGCCGTTGGGTTGAACTCGCCACGCAAAATAGCCCGAGCCTGGCCATGGCCGCCGCGAGGGTGCGTGAGGCGCGGGCTATGGCCGGGATTGCCGAGTCGGCCGAGTCGTTGCAGATCAACAGTGAAACTACCCTCAAGCGCCACAATTGGCCGAAGGATCAGTTCTACGGTCCGGGCGAATTGAGCGGCGCCAACACCTGGGACAACAATTCGTCACTGGGCCTGAGTTACGCCCTCGACCTGTGGGGCCGCGAAAGCAACGCCACCGAGCGCGCCGTCGACCTGGCGCATATGAGCGTCGCCGAAGCGCGTCAGGCCCAGCTCGAATTGCAGAACAACGTGGTGCGTGCCTATATCCAGTTGTCATTGCATTACGCCAACCGCGACATCGTTGCCGCCACGTTGGCCCAGCAACAGCAGATTCTCGACCTGGCCAACAAGCGCCTGAACGCCGGGATCGGCACGCACTTCGATGTAAGCCAGGCCGAAACGCCATTACCGCAGACCCATCGCCAGCTCGACGCCTTGGACGAAGAAATTGCCCTGAGCCGTAACCAGCTGGCGGCATTGGCGGGTAAAGGCCCCGGGGCGGGCGCGCAACTGCAACGCCCCAGCTTGTCCCTCGCGGCGCCGCTGAAATTACCCTCTAGCTTGCCGGCGCAGTTGCTTGGCCAACGCCCGGACGTGGTCGCTAGCCGCTGGCAGGTCGCCGCCCAGGCGCGAAGTGTCGACGTGGCCCACGCCGGTTTTTACCCCAACGTCGATTTGGTCGGCAGTCTCGGCTATATGGCCACCGGCGGCGCCATGCTGGGATTTCTCAGCGGTGAAAAACTCAACTACAACGTCGGCCCGGCGATCACCTTGCCGATCTTCGACGGCGGCCGTTTGCGCGCGCAACTGGGCGAAGCCAGCGCCGGTTACGACATCGCCGTCGCTAACTACAACCAGACCTTGGTCAACGCGCTCAAGGGCATCAGCGACCAGTTGATCCGCCGCGAATCCATGGACAAGCAATCGTCCTTCGCTGCGCAATCGGTGGCCTCGGCGCAGAAAACCTATGACATCGCGATGATCGCCTACCAACGAGGCCTCACCGATTACCTCAACGTGCTGAACGCCCAGACCCAGCTATTCCGCCAGCAGCAAATCGAGCAACAGGTGCAGGCCGCACGCCTGAGTGCGCATGCCGAACTGGTCACTGCGTTGGGTGGTGGGCTCGGCGCTGGCAACGATGTACCGCAACACGCCAAGACCCTCCCAAGCAAGACCCCGGCGGCACTTGCCGTGTTTGATCACTGAGTAGGATCTAATGACGCCCTTGCCTGCACCGCTGCGCTGGTTGCACTCCCTTGAGTGGCGCCGTGGCTTTTTCGACTGGGCACGCAGTGATGGCGTGACCTGGGTCTATATCTTCAAGGTGCTGATCGCTGCGTTCCTCACGCTGTGGTTGGCCATGCGCCTGGAGCTGCCGCAACCGCGTACCGCGATGATTACCGTGTTTATCGTGATGCAACCGCAGAGCGGCCAGGTGTTCGCCAAGAGCTTTTACCGCTTCCTCGGCACCCTGGCGGGTTCGGCGGTGATGGTCTTTTTGATTGCCTTGTTTGCGCAGAACACTGAATTGTTCCTCGGCGCGCTGGCGATCTGGGTCGGCATTTGCACCGCTGGCGCAACGCGTAACCGCAACTTTCGCGCCTATGGTTTTGTGCTGGCCGGCTACACGGCGGCGATGGTGGGTTTGCCCGCCCTGGCGCACCCGGATGGCGCCTTTATGGCGGCGGTGTGGCGGGTGCTGGAGATTTCCCTGGGGATTATCTGTTCCACGCTGGTCAGCGCCGCGATCCTGCCGCAGACCAGCAGCGCGGCCATGCGTAACGCCCTGTATCAGCGCTTTGGCGTGTTCGCGCTGTTCGTCACCGACGGCCTGCGTGGGCGCAGCCAGCGCGAAGGGTTCGAGGCCAGCAACGTGCGCTTTATCGCCGAAGCCGTGGGCCTGGAAGGGTTGCGCAGCGTCACCGTGTTTGAAGACCCGCACATGCGCCGAAGGAACGGCCGGCTCAGTCGCCTCAACAGCGAATTCATGAGCATCACCACGCGCTTCAACGCCTTGCACCAGTTGCTTGAGCGGCTGCGCACGGATGCGGCGGATCACGTGGTCGCGGCGATCAAACCCGGCCTGCAAGACCTGGCCGAAGTGCTTGATGGTTTCTCCGGACGCGCCCTGACCAGCCCCGACGCTGGGCGCTTGGTCAAGCAACTGAGTGCCTATAAAGATGGCCTGCCCGCCAAGGTGCGCAGCCTGCGCGCGACTTTCCAAGAGGGTAACCCGAGCGAAGCCGAGCAGCTGGATTTCCATACCGCCTACGAGCTGCTGTACCGCTTCGTCGATGACCTGCACAACTACGCGCAGACCCATGCATCGCTGGCCGATCACACCCACGCGCGCGAGCAGTGGGACGAAGCCTACACGCCGAAAACCAACTGGCTGGCCTGCGCCGCCTCGGGGATTCGCGCGTCGTTTATCCTGATCGTGCTCGGCAGCTACTGGGTGGCCACCGCCTGGCCGAGTGGCGCGACCATGACCCTGATCGCCGCCGCCACCGTTGGCCTGTCCGCCGCCACGCCCAACCCCAAACGCATGGCGTTCCAGATGGCCTGCGGCACCTTGATCGGCGCATTGGTGGGCTTCGTCGAAATGTTCTTCGTGTTCCCCTGGATCGACGGCTTCGCGCTGCTGTGCGTGATGCTTGCGCCGGTGATCATCTTCGGCGCCTTCCTCGCCTCACGGGCAAAATATGCGGGCGTCGGCGTGGGCTTGCTGATTTTCTTCAGCACCGGCTCGGTGCCGGACAACCTCACGGTCTACAACCCCTACACCTTTATCAACGACTACATCGCCATGGTCATCGGCATGCTGGTGTGTGCGGCGGCGGGGGCGATCATTCTGCCGCCGAACAGCCGCTGGTTATGGCGTCGCCTCGAACAGGACCTGCGCGAGCAAGTGGTGTATGCGATCAGCGGCAGACTCAAGGGCCTGGCGTCGAGTTTTGAAAGCCGCACCCGTGACCTGCTGCACCAGGCTTATGGCCTTGCCGTCGGCCAGCCGCACGTGCAGCGCAACCTGCTGCGCTGGATGTTCGTGGTGCTGGAAGTCGGCCACGCAATCATCGAGCTGCGCAAGGAGCAGGCGATTTTGCCGGTGCACCCTGCGTATGCCGAATCCCAGCCATGGCGCCAGGCGATCCGCGTGATGGGCCGCTCGCTGGTGCGGCTGTTTCTGCAACCGAGCGCGAGCAACCTGGAGCGCGGCCTGATTGCCGTCGACCATGCGATCAGCCGCGTGCAGGCCACCGACGAACCCTTCGCCCCGCACTTCGACACCTCGGCCCTGCGCCGGGTGAAAAGCTACCTGCACTTTATCCGCACCTCGTTGCTGGACCCGCAATCGCCACTGGCTGCCCTCAAAGGATCTCCCCATGCCGCGTGAAATAGCCTTTCACGGCCTCTACATGCCGACCATGACCTTGATGTTCTTGATCGCGGCCGCGCTTGCCTGGGCCCTGGATCGCTTCCTGGCCGGGTTCGACCTGTACCGTTTTTTCTGGCACCCGGCGTTGTTGCGCCTGAGCCTGTTCGTTTGCTTGTTCGGCGCCCTGGCGCTGACCGTCTACCGTTGAGAATGCCCCGATGAAAAAGTTTTTCAGCCTGCTCGCGACCTTGCTGTTACTGGCTTTGGCGATCTGGATTGGCCGCACATTGTGGGTGCACTACATGGAGACGCCGTGGACCCGCGACGGCCGCGTGCGCGCCGATATCATCAACGTCGCCGCCGACGTTACCGGGGAGGTGGTCAACGTGCCGGTGCGTGATAACCAGTTGGTGAAAAGGGGCGACCTGCTGATGCAGATCGACCCCGAGCACTACCGCATCGCGGTCAAGCAGGCGCAATCGCTGGTCGCCTCGCGCAAAGCCACCTGGGAGATGCGCAAGGTCAATGCCCACCGCCGCGCGGACCTCGACGCGTTGGTGATCTCCAGGGAAAACCGCGACGACGCCAGCAACATTGCTGACTCGGCCCTGGCCGATTACCAACATGCGCTGGCGCAGCTGGAAGCGGCCGAACTCAACCTCAAGCGTACCCAAGTGGTGGCAGCGGTGGACGGCTACGTCACCAACCTCAACGTGCACCGCGGCGACTATGCGCGCATCGGCGAAGCCAAGATGGCCGTGGTCGATATGAACTCGTTCTGGGTGTATGGCTTCTTTGAAGAGACCAAGCTGCCCCACGTCAAAGTCGGTGATAAGGCCGATATGCAATTGATGAGCGGCGAGACGCTCAAGGGCCACGTGGAAAGCATCTCGCGCGGTATATACGACCGTGACAACCCTGAAAGCCGGGAACTTATCGCCGATGTGAACCCGACCTTCAACTGGGTGCGCCTGGCCCAGCGCGTGCCGGTGCGGATTCATATTGATGAAGTGCCCGAAGGCGTGCTGCTGGCGGCGGGGATGACCTGCACCGTCATCGTTGACCCGACGCAAAACTGAATGTGTGTGTGGCTTGCCTGCGATAGCCATGGGTGTCTGCGCAACTTTTTGTGTTGCTTTTAGCCTGCGATGGTTTAGGTAGATTGAGTACATATCCGTTGCTGCGGTAACGGCTGCTTAGGGTTCCGCTCTTACAGCGGGTCACTTTTTGAAGGACCAAAAAGTAACCAAAAAGACCTCGCCCCATCACTCGGTGCCTCGCCTAGGCTCGGCATGCCCGCACGCAGGCTTGAATCCGTGGGCCGCCGCCATGGGCCATCCTTGGCCCATCGCGGCTAACTCGGCGTCCTGCCGGGTTACCCACGGATTCAAGCCTGCGTTCGGCCATCGTGGTTAACGGGGCCTGTCAGATCAAGATCAAAATCTACAGCACGGCGGCCTAGTAGCCGACCTGAGTGGTAGAAGCAAAAGCAGGGCAAAAGTACAGCAGCACACTCTCTGTCTGATGTACTGAGATCCAACTGTGGGAGCGGGCTTGCTCGCGAAGGCGGTGGGTCAGTTACACATGAGCTGACTGACCCACCGCCTGCGTGAGGGCACACCGAAGCGTGAGCGAGGTGCCGAGTGGTGGGGCAAGAGCCCTTTTGGTTACTTTTGGCTGGGCCGGCATTCCGGGCTCTTTTCCAAAAGTGACCCGCTGTAAGAGCGGAACCCATAGCAGCCGTTACCCAAATAACGGATATGTACCCCGCGCCCCCGCGACAACCAAAGAATCCAACCCGTAAAAAGATGTGTAGATACCTATGCTGCGATGGGGGACTGTCAGTTGAAGGATGTGCAACTGACCCACCGCTATCGCAGGCAAGCCAGCTCCCACATTTTTTGACCGCGTCAGGCCTTGATGAAGGTTTCGTGCAAATGGCGCCACAACAGCGCACCGCTGGCCTGTTTTTCAAACACCACGGTGGCACGGCGATCGGTTTGCGTGCCGCTGTCGTCAACCTGATGTTCGCGGTAAGTCACCGTCGCGCCGCGTGCATGGCGGTCAATGCCGGCCATTTCGCTCAAGGTGATCTTCAACCCCGGGCGCATGCCGCCCAGGCGCGTGAACAACGCTTTAACCCCGGCTGCATTCACTCTCGTGCCGGTGGCGGGTGCGACCATGCTGAATTCGGGTGAAAAGCGCGCAAGCAAGGTTTCCAGGGTGCCTTCTGGCGCAACGCCGGCAAACCATTGCTCGATCTCGACGTGGGTCTGGATCACTTCCTCAAAAAAATCGCTGTAATCAATCATTGCTGGGACTCGCTGGCAGGGTGAAGCAGTGTGCGTACCCTGGACGCATCCAGGCGCAACACGGCAAAAAGGGGCAACAGTGTCAGGGCTGCGGCCATCGTGAAGGTTATGGCGAAGGAATCCAAGGCCGACAACAACGCACTGAGGGCGGCAGCGCCCAGGCAGAAGCTGACTTGCCGATTGATGTTCCACAGGGCGCTGGCATGGCCCATACGCTCGGCGGGTATGTCGAGAAACGCCAGGGTCTGCGCGGTGCTGCTGCACAGGCTGCCGCCCAGGCCCATCAACGCGTAGGCCAGAATAATCACGGCCGGTTCGGGTTTTGTCAGCAGCACGATGCCGACACATTGCAGCGCCATGCCCGCCAGCAGCAAAGGTTTTGGGCCGTAGCGGTTGAACAGTTTTTTGCTCAGGAAAATCGCCAGCGCCGACGCCAGCGCCCACGGCAACATCAGCGCGCCGGTGTGTGTGGCGTCGTAACCCAGGCCGCGCAGGTAGAGGATAGCGATCAGGCTGGTGCCGATAAATACACCGGGAATGAACAGGTAGACCAGCATCGCCACGCGCAGCATCGGGCTACGAATCTGTTTGAAAATACTGCCCAGCCCCAAGCTCGGGCGCACCGTTGCTGGCGCGTCAGGTTTTATCCACAGCAGTGCCAGCAGCAGCGTGAGCAACGCCAGCGGCAGGTTGGCATAGAAGATCCAACGCCACGACACACTGTCGGCAACCAACCCGCCCAAGGCTGGCGACAGCGCCGGTACCAGCAGCGCCACCGACATCACCCGCGCCGTCAATTGGCTGCGTTCTGCCGCTGGATAGTGCCGGTAAGCCAGGGCTTGGCCCACGGGGATCAGCAGTCCGCCACCCAAGCCTTGCAGCGCCCGCCAGCCAATCAGCGCTTCGATTGAACCTGCCTGGCCCACCATCACCGACGCCCCCGCAAATAAGAGCAGGCTTGCTGCGATCAGCGTTCGTTCACCCAGGATCGCCGCCAGCCACACACTCAAGGGAATGATCACGGTCAGCCCGAGCACGTAGGCGTTGCTAATCCAGGCCAATTGCGTGACCGAGGCATGCAACTCGCGGGCAATATCCGGGTATGCAACCGTGGCGACAAACATGTTCACCAGGTCCAGGGCGAAGCCGAGTAAAAAGATCCAGGCGACTTTCGAGCGGTAGGTCATGAACGCGATCCTGCAAATGAAGCGGGCAGGGTAGGCCGCTTGCAGGGTTTGGGATACGCCGGTTTGCCTGTTAGTTTGTCAAAAATATTTTGACAAAGGAGGGGGTGGCCGATGGTCAGCCTGGACCGATTCGACACCTTCAAGGCTGTAGTAGAAGCCGGTTCGCTCACTGCAGCGGCGGATATGCTGGGCCAGACGCGCGCCGTGGTCAGCTTCAACCTCAAGCGCCTGGAAGCGGAACTGGGCGTCACCCTGCTGACCCGCAACACGCGCCAACTGGCGCTGACCGACGCCGGCGAACGCTTCTACCTGCGTTGCACACGGATGCTCGAAGAAGCCCGCCTGGCCGTGGAAGAAGCGCGATCCGAACACGCCCAGCTCAAAGGCACGCTGCGCATCACCACCACCGTGGAATACGCGCTGGCGGTGGTCGCCCCGGCGGTGGAAGCCTTCCGCCGCTTGCACCCGGACCTGAATATTCACTTATCCACATCCTCCACCCACGCCGATTTGATCTCGGAACGCTTTGACGTGGCGATTCGGTTGGGCCGCCTGCTGGACTCCAACCACCGCGCGGTGCAGTTGTCGACCTTCGAGGTATTGGCGGTGGCGGCGCCTGAATTTGCCGGGGTTCAAACGCTGGATGCGTTGGAACAGGTGCCCAAGCTGGGTCATGGCCGTTTGACGGAACTGAGTGTGATCGACCCGGCCGGTGGCGAACATCAATACCGCACCGGCCCTACGGCACTGGTGGCCGACAGCGCGGCCGTGCTTCAGGCGTTCGCCGTGCGCGGTCACGGCGTGGCGGTGCTGCCGCAGTGGCTGGTGCAGGAGGACTTGGACGCGGGGCGGCTGGTGCGGCTATTGGCCGACCATCGCTTTGCGCCGCAGGGGATTTATGCGATGTACCCGGATACGCGGCATTTGCCGCTGAAGGTGCGGGCGTTTATTGATTTTATGAAGGGGTAGGGTCAGGCGCTGATTTGGCGAATAACGTTTATCAAGACCGGAGAGAATGGTTTGAGTTGTCGGTTCTCATCCGGTTGTTGCAGTTCTTCCTCAAGAATTGTCAGCAGGTCAATGTTTTCTATAGTGAGATCAGAACCATCCATGCGGCTGTTGAAAAGAAGCGCATTGATGATGTCTCGCCGATCATTGAACAGCGCCCGGTTTTTCTCGCGGCTATCCCCTAAATTCAGAACCTGAATAGACGTGATCGCTCTTGGGCTCAACCCTTCCACTCGCCCTGAAAGATAAAATTTTAGCTCTGTTTCACATTCATCCATCAGTGCGGTGAGTGGCAATGCCTGATGTGCGTGCGCGTTCCCGCATTGTTGAGGTCGATTACAGCTCGCTACGATGTTGGAGAAGTCCACCGTGCGGTTTTGGGCATCTCTTTGCGCCTCTACATGCTCGTTGTGAGCGCTATTCAGTGCAATTGCGTTGCAGCAGTGGGCACATAGGCCGTATTGCTCTTCTATACAAGCTTGGCGAATGGCGTTTCTTTCAATGTGCGATAACTCGGGGTAGCGTCCCCTCGGGTGTACGCGTCTCCATTGCGTCAGCGCTACGGGTTCATTTCCTTTGGTGATCTTACGCACTGCGCAGTTCCAGCTTGCGAATTAGGAGGGATGCTTTAGTTAGCTCAATATGACCTGGGGGGAGGTCTGCTGAAAGTTCTTCGAAAAGAGCCTTAGCCTCTTTCAATTTTTTGTCTTGCAGCAGATCCAGTAGACGATCTAGGCGGTCCTGCACCTCGCTGTTGCGTGCATCGGTGTCCATGACGCTGCGCAGGACCTGATTTGCGTCTAGACCGTAGAGACCGGTGCGCTCTTCTAGTTCACCGTCGTCGAGGACGTAGCACAAAACATCCTTTGTATCGCTGATCACCAGTGGAGAATGCGTTGTCAGGATGAATTGGCAGTTGGGGAAGGTTTCAGTGAGTTGCTGGATCAGACGGCGCTGCCATTGAGGGTGAAGATGGAGGTCTACTTCGTCGATTAGGACGACACCCGCTCCTTCAAGTGGGTTCTTCAATGATGGATTCATAAGTGCCAAGCGGCGAGCAATGTCGCCGACAAGTGCCATCAGTGATTTCTCCCCCTGAGAAAGCTGAGAAACACTGAGTGTACTGCCTAGCTTGTCGATGGCCATGTGCAATCTAGGCTTTCTCTGGACTCTAAGGTTGCTAAAGTCAGGCATAAACTTGTTGACGGCGGACCGCACAGCATTTAACTGAGGATCGCGTGATGCTAGGTGCATGTTTTTAAGTTCAGATACCAGTTTTTCATCTGAACTAGAGATTTTTTTCAACTGTTCCATTACGGCTGAGGATATGCCTAGCTCGTTCTCAGTATCTTCTCTGTCACGGAACCATTCAAAAAAGCGTCCGAAATCTACGCCACCATTTAGAGCGTTTTCGTATCCATCAAACTGATCGAATGGTTTTTCGGATTTTCGGATTGTTAGTGGAACGTCAAGGACGGATCTTTCGACAGGGTAGAAGGCCACAAGTGGAAGTGAGCCGTTGTCGTCAACCAACCCTATATGAAAGCGATAGAGATCAGCCAGCTCGGTTAATTTAGTAAGAGAGCTATTTACCTTTGCTTTGTGGCCTCGCAAGGTGCGAGCAAGTGTCCATGAGTAGGTCGCGGAAGCTGATGCTGACGGGTGAGATATACCGCTGACTTCAGCATCTATTGAGGCGAATCGCTCACCATTAGTGACCACATCTTCTTGGATGGGACTGCCACCGCCATTGTCAGTGCGAATGCGCCCAACCAGCCAACTTAACGACGTGGCTATCGACTTCAAAATCGTCGTCTTCCCCGCCCCATTATTCCCCACAAACACCGTCACCTTCGACGCATGTTTTTCGGTAGGCGCAAAGGCGACTTCCAAGTCGGTAAAACGACCGACGTTGTTCAGTCGAATTTTTCTGATTTCCATCGCATTACCCTTGTAGGGCCAGTCAGTTTCAAGAGGCAGGCGGCGATTATGGCACTCATCTCGTGTTTTGGCAGGTAGGCTTCACGGTTGCTTACAACACACCGCTCAGCCCAAAGCGTTTCTTCAACACCTTCTCCAGCAACGCCTTGGGCAACAAGGCCGCCATCAACGGCAACGCCCGGCTGCCATTGCCCGCCCGTAGCAGCCTTGGCGGCGTTGGCTGTTGCACTGCCTTCAATACCTGCGCCGCGAATTGCTCGGCTGAGGTCGGGTTGTTCTGCGAGGCTTGGGAGCGCGCGCGAATGCCTTCGCGCAACGGCCACCAGGGCGATTTTTCGTTGATCAACAGCTCAGCCTGGGCTCCGGCGTTTTTCGCGAAGCGCGTATCGATGGCCCCCGGCTGTACTTCCAATACCCGCACACCAAACGGTGCCAGCTCCATGCGCAAGGCATCGCTCAACGCGTGCACCGCCGCTTTCGACGCGCAATAAGCCCCGGCAAACGGCGTGACCAGCACCCCGGAAACGCTGCCGATATTCACCACCAGGCCTTTGCGGCGCCGCAGCGCCGCAAACAGCGCCTGGGTGACGCCGACGATGGAAAACACATTGGTCTCGAACTGGCGCTGCATTGCCTCGGTGCCGCCGTCGAGCAGCGGGCCCATGGCGCCGTAGCCGGCATTGTTGATCAACACGTCCAGTTCGCCGAGCTGTTCGGCCAGGCGCTGCAGCGCCGCACTGTCGTTGACGTCCAGTTGCACCGTGTTGAAGCCGGCTGCCGCAAGGGCGGCGACATCTGACTCGCGGCGGGCACTGGCCCAGACGTCGAAGCCGGCAGATTTAAACGCGTCAGCCAGGGCGCGGCCAATGCCACTGGAGCAACCGGTGATGAGTACGTTGGGCATGGATCAATCCTTTGTCAGTCCGAGAAGCTGCTTTGCAGGTGCTCGGCGCGAAATTCCAGGGTTTGCGGGCGGTAGCCGGGGCGCAGGGGCGGGGTGGGCAGGCAATCTTCCCAGGTAGCGCCGGCCTGCAGTTCGCCGGGGCCGCGATAACGTGGGGCCGCATAGACGTTGTCGGCCAGGTTCACGGTGTCGCCCGGCGCATACGCGGCGAGCCGCCAGCGCAGCTCGGTCAGAGGCACGTCGTTGCCGTTGATCAGCACCAGTTTCAAGGGGCGGTCGGCCGGGCATTCCTGCGGTGCATAGGTTATGCGCAGTTCCAGACGCGACAGTTGTGAGGCTTCGCGGCTGTCCAGCCACACTACCCAGATCGCCACAAAACCCAGGCCGACGGCGGCGGCCAGCGATACCGGCAAGGCCTTGGCGGGGTAGCGCAGCAGCAGGATCAGCCAGGTGATGATCAGGAGAACGCCGAAGAACATGGAGACCACCTCGAATAGGGAACGAGCATCCTAACTTAAGCGTAGGTGGGATTGGGTAGCGTGAGAGGTGTGTTGGCCCGGCGGACGCCTTCGCGAGCAAGCCCGCTCCCACAGTTGGACCGGGTACACCCTTGGAATGCATTCCCCTGTGGGAGCAGGCTTGCCTGCGAAGACTTACTTACTGAGTAGAAGAGTCTGCCTGCAAGCCCTCGATGGAGGCCTCAACCAAAGCCAGTCCTGTTTCAGCCAATTGCAGGCTGGCCCAATTCAGGTAGCTCTGGTGTTCGGTGCATAAGTCTTGAGCCGCCAGGGTGAGCACGCGCGCGGTGCCCAAAACATAACTGGCATGTTCCAGTGCATGTTCGATGGGAATGCCGGGTTGTACGCAAAAAAGGGGGGCTTCACTGCGGTCGCTGGGGCCGAAGGTGGTGGGGCGGGTGGTTTGTTTGGACATGGTAAAACTCCTATGAAAATCGGAGTTGCCACGCTTCGCCGTCAAACGAATGGGTGGCAACTGTGCGCAGGTTGACGGACCGGTCATAGGAACCCGGCGCGCTCGAAAGCGCCCCACGCACAGTCGCCATAACGCTGTGCTTGGTCCTATGAGTATCGGAGGCCGTCAAACCTCATCACGAATGAGTCGTGACAGGCGCGAGGATAGGCAGGAAGGGGGCAGGGGTCAATGCTGGCGGTTGTGCTTTCGGACGCCATCGCAGTCACCACAACGCCCACACAAAAAGCCCCCACCCAGCCCACTGCGGATAGGGGACGCAATGGGCTGGGTGAGGGCTTCTTTTACGACTGTTTTACTGCGCGATAGTTTTCACCGACACGCCACGTTCAATCGGCGTGGAGCGCCCGTAGATATCTTCGAAACGCTCGATATCGTCTTCGCCCAAGTAGCTGCCCGATTGCACTTCGATGATCTCCAACGGGATCTTGCCCGGGTTGCGCAGGCGGTGCACCGAGGCGATCGGGATGTAGGTGGACTGGTTCTCGCAGAGCAGGAACACGTTCTCGTCACAGGTGACTTCGGCGGTGCCGCTGACCACGATCCAGTGTTCGGCGCGGTGGTGGTGCATTTGCAGTGACAGGCACGCGCCCGGTTTTACCGAGATGTGCTTGACCTGGAACCGCCCGCCCATGTCCACCGAGTCGTAGGAACCCCATGGGCGATAGACTTCGCAGTGGTTCTGGGTTTCGCTGCGGCCCTGGTCGTTGAGGGTGCTGACCATCTGCTTGACGCCTTGGACCTTGTCCTTGTGGGCAATCATCATCGCGTCCTTGGTTTCCACCACCACGATGTTGTCCAGGCCGATCACCGAGACCAGCTTGCCGTTGCCGTGGATCATGCAGTTGCGGCTGTCCTGGATCACCACGTCGCCTTTGCTGACGTTGCCGTTGGCGTCTTTGTCGTTGACCGCCCACAGCGAGGCCCAGCAACCCACGTCGCTCCAGCCGGCACTCAGCGGCACCACGCAGGCGCGCTGGGTTTTTTCCATCACGGCGTAGTCGATGGAGTTGTCTGGGCAGCAGGCGAAAGTAGCTTCGTCGAAGGTCACGGTGTCGGCGGTCTGCTCGCTGCGTTCCAGGGTCAGCAGGCAGGTGTCGTAGATGTCCGGATCGTGCTTTTTCAGCTCTTCGAGGAAGCGGCTGGCACGGAACAGGAACATGCCGCTGTTCCAGAAGTAACCGCCGCTTTTGACGAACTCGACAGCGCGTTTTTCATCGGGCTTTTCCACGAACTGCTGTACGCGGCTCACGCCTTCGGGGAGCAGCGAATCGTTGGCGGACTTGATGTAGCCATAACCGGTTTCCGGACGGGTCGCTGGCACGCCGAACAGCACCATCTCGCCACGCTCGGCCGCCACGGTGGCCAGGGCCAGGGCGCGTTGCAGGGCTTTCTGGTCGTCGAGCACGTGGTCGGCCGGCAGCACCAGCATCAGTTCGTCGCGGCCTTCGTTGACCAGCATCATCGCCGTCAGGGCCACGGCCGGTGCGGTGTTGCGCCCGAACGGTTCCATCAGGATGCGCTGGCACTCAAGCTTACGTGTGCTCAGTTGCTCATTGACGATGAAACGGTGGTCTTTGTTGCAGACCACGATAGGGGAGTCCATGCCTTCGAACACCAGGCGTTCCAGGGTTTGCTGGAACAGCGTGTGCTCACCGGTCAGGGCCAGGAATTGCTTCGGGAACTGTTTACGGGAAAGCGGCCAAAGACGTGAGCCGCTACCACCGGAAAGGATTACTGGGATCATGAATGTTTCTCCTTGAATCGATTTGGGTCAGAGCCTGTGGGAGCGGGCAAGCCCGACTCCTACAGGGGGAGCGTCAATTTCAAAAGCTAATCAGCGGGTCGACACTGGGCGCTTGACCCAGACTGGCGAAATGCTCGAACCAGAACCGGTCACATACAGCACCGCCGCTTCACCACGTTCCAACGCAACCGGCTTCACATCGCCGACTTTCTTGTCACCGTCATACAACGCCAGGCTCACCTTCACCGGGTTGATTTCGCGCTCGCCACGGCCTTTGGCAGCCACCGACTTGACCACGTCGGTCTTGCCGTCGGCGGTTTTAAGGGTCAGGGCCTTGTCGCTGAGGTTCTGCACGCGTACCAGGGATTTCTGCTTGTTCTTGAACGGCGGTTCTTCGATCAGTTGTGGCTGGCCGCTGCCGCTGTTGACCAGGGTGTAATAGTGGTCGGCGGCGAGTTTGACCGGCACGGTCTGGCTGCCGACCTTGGCGCTGTAGTCGCCGCCGGGCATAAAGCTGAAGTCACTGCTGGCCAGCGGCGCAACGTCGCTCAGGTTGGTCGCGCCGACGGTGGCGCTCACTTCTTGGTTTGACGCGTTGTAGACGCGTACGAAGCTCGAGCCTTTTGGCGCGGTTGGGCCGTAGAGCGCGGCATCACCCCCGGCGAAGGCGGACATCGATACGATGCTCATGCCGGCAGCCAGGGCCAGAGTCTTGGCGAGACGACGAGGAGTTGTAGTGAAAGTCATGTGAGTTACCTCTCTTTCAGTTTTGCGCCCGGTCGGGCGTCTCGGATTTTTGGTGTTTAGCGGGTGTATTCAGTGCCATGTTCTGTTGGCGCGAACCGGCTTGTTTAAGCTGCGCAACCCACTGTGGGTCGGCGTCACCGATTTCGTTATTGACGGGCAGATAACGTTCAGGAAACTCCCAGATCAGCACCTGTGGCGGGCTGTTCTTGAAGTCGTCGCTTTTCAGGTAGCTGAGCATTGGCAGAATCGGGCCGTGGCCGTCTTCTGAGTAGTTGATGACGTCGCTGTGCAAGGCTTGCTTGAGCGCGCCGACGAAGTTCCAGTTGGGGTTGGCGCTGTAGCTGGTGCCGACCAGTGCCACTGGGGTTTCGCTGTCGCTGAACAGCGCGTCGTCGCCTTTGTTTTCAACCAAATGCGTCACGCGTTTTTGCAGCGGCTCTTTGGGCGGCATCAGGTTTTCAAACAGCGGGTCCAGCGGCAGGAATAGACGCAGGTCGCCTTTGTGCGGTTCGGTCTTTTCGGCCTCGGTCACAAAGCGCTGTGGCTCGCCGCTGAGTGGGGTCTTTTCGCTAATCACCTTGGCCAATTGCTTGGCAGCAATTTCGGCGCCGTCCGGCGTCCAGTGAGTGTCGGTGCGCAGAAACACTTGCTGGCCGCCCAGCTTGGCCTGTTGCAGGGGCCCAAGCAGGTCCGGGGCGATGATCTTGTCGGCGGCGACACGGGCGTGGAAGTCCTGGTACAGGTTGGCGTGGATGCTCGCCGGTTTCACTTCACCCAGGTGTTCGGGGTACAAGCGCACCTTGGCCGGCACAATCGCCATGACCAACTGAATACCTTGGGCTTTGAGTTTCTGGCGTACGCCTTCGACCAGCGCGTAATTACCCTCAAGGTTCTGGTCTTCATTGACGGTGGGGTTGAACTCCTCGTCGCTGTACAGCCAGTGATCGCGGCCCAGCACCACGCCAGGACGGCCTTCGTTGAACAGCTTGTAGTCCAGCGCAGCCCACAGGTTGGTGCCGATACGCTTGATCGGAAACTGGTCGTCGTAGTGCGTCTCGACGGCCTTGGTCCAGCGGCCGTTGAGCACGGTCGCGTCGGCGTTGGTGCTGAAGCCGAAGAAGCTGCGCATCGACCAGGCGCCCAGGGCCAGCAGCACTAGCAGGAACAGCGCGATATAGAGGACGCGGAATGAACGGGTCATGGTCGGCTCCCTCAGAATTGGAAGTAAAGGAACGGCGAGAAACTCTGCGCCGACAGTTTCAGGATCGATGCCACAAACAGCAGCAGCACCGCAGCGCGCATGGCGTAGCGTGGCCAGTCATCGGTCCAGTAGGCCGGTTGCACGGCGGCGTCCTGGCCGACGGTGAAACCTGGCTGGTGGATGCTGCTCGGGTTGTCACCCGGCACGGCCTTGATCAGGCTCGGGTCGGCTGGCTTGGCTTTCTCGGCAGGGCGGTTGGTGTAGAAATCGCGCAGGCCAAAGAACGCCAGCGTTGCGTAGGCCACCACCAGGGTTGCCACTTGCAGGCCGTTGAGGTTGGCGCGGTTGAGTTCCGACAGTGACCACTCGCCAAAGCTGAACATCGCGCCGTACATACGGCCGGCGACGTGCAGGTTCTCCGAGCGGAAGATCACCCAGCCCATCACCACCAGCAGGAAGGTGAAGGCCCAGCGCACCACGTTAAAGCTGCGCGGCGCGGTGTTGAGCCCGATGGCTTTTTCAATCGCCAACCACATACCGTGCCAGGCGCCCCACACGATGTAGGTGATGTTCGCACCGTGCCACAGGCCACCGAGCAGCATGGTCAGGAACAGGTTGCGGTAGGTGGTCAGCGTGCCTTTACGGTTGCCGCCCAGGGTGATGTACAGGTAATCGCGCAGCCAGGTCGACAGGCTGATGTGCCAGCGGCGCCAGAACTCGGTGATCGACTGGCTGATGTACGGCTGTTTGAAGTTTTCCATAAAGCGGAAACCCATCATCAAGCCCAAACCAATGGCCATGTCGCTGTAGCCGGAGAAGTCGAAGTACAGCTGTGCGGTGTAGGCCAGCGCGCCGAGCCAGGCGTCGCCGGTGGTGGGGTTTTGCAGGGCGAAGCAATGGTCGGCCACCACCGCCAGGGTGTCGGCGATGAAGACTTTCTTGATGAAACCCTGCATGAACCGCGTGCAGCCCTCGGAGAACTTGTCGAGGGTGTGTGTGCGGTTGTTGAACTGGTCGGCCAGGTCGCGAAAGCGCAACACGGGGCCGGCAATCAAGTGCGGGAAGATCGCCACGAACGCCGCAAAGTCGATGAGGTTGCGGGTCGCCGGGGTGTCGCCGCGGTACACGTCGATGATGTAGCTGATGGACTCGAAGATGTAGAACGAGATCCCGATCGGCAACAGCACGTGGGTGAGAATGAACGGCTCCAGGCCCGCGGACTTCATCATCACGTTGATGCTGTCGACACCGAAGTTGGCGTATTTGAAGTAGCCGAGAATGCACAGGTCGACCGCCACGCCCAACAGTAGCCAGCGTTGAGCCGGCTTGGTGCGCACGCCGGCCGCACCGACCTTGAGGCCGATCCAGTAATTCCACAGCGTGACGGCGGCGAACAGCGCCAGGAAGTCCACTCGCCACCAGGCGTAGAACACATAGCTGGCAATCAGCAGCAGCAGGTTGCGATAGCGTTGCCCGCTCAAGTAGTACAAGCCGAGGAAGATCGGCAAGAACAGAAACAGGAACACATTGGACGAGAAAACCATCCCGATCTCTCCATGTTTAACAGACAGTCAAGGGCCAACGGCCCCCCCAAACCCCCCACGATTTCGCGGGAGGGCGGTACTACATTCCTACTGACGAAACCGGCTCAAACTGTGGGAGCGGGCTTGCTCGCGAAAGCGGTGGTTCTGTAACGGATGTGTTGACTGACACTCCGCCTTCGCGAGCAAGCCCGCTCCCACACTGGGACCCAGTTTCGTCAGTTGTTTTTTCAGGAACCTTTGTTGCCTTTTTCATGCGTCGGGTCGTAGACCTTGGTCAGGTCACCGCCGAGCCGGAAGGTCTTGAACGGCTGCATCCCGTGCTTGCGCTCGAGCACATCCGGGGCGCAGGTGTAGAGGGTGCAGAAGGGCTCAAGCCAGGCAAATTTCATGTCCTCCTTGAGGTCCTTCATGTCCTGCTCTTTGCCGTTCTTCTGCGCGAAGATCTCCGGGTCTTTCACCCCGGCCAGCACTTTGTCGCCCAGGCGTTTCAACGCGCCGTTGTTTTCCTGGCGCAAGTCCACGCCGTTGACCAAGGCAAAACTGGCGATCATCGACAGCGGCGGGAGTGCGTAGTTGTGGTACGACAAAGCCCGTTGCTGACGCTTCAATTCATTCGGCAAAAAGCCCTGGTCATCGACCTGGTTGGCGCCGACCTTGTATTCCTTCACCGCCCAATCAAACAGGTCGCGACGGTTGACGGCGACGGACGTCGCCATCACCGACCACGCGGCCCAGTAGGAGTGGTTGTTGGTTTTTTCCAGCGGCAGGTTGTCCCAATCGCTGACGACCTGATCGGCCATTTTGCTGAACCAGGCTTCGATCAGCTGCGATTCCTGCTGGTGGTTGGCCAGCGGGTGCGAGTCGGAGAACTTCAGGCGTACATAGGCCGACGCCATGCTGCCCAGCGCCCACTTGCGCATGGACTTACCGGTGTGGTTGAAGTCCTTGGACATCAACGCATCCGCCTTGGCCCAGCTCGTAAGCCAGTTCAACGTACATTCCAACTGTTGCGGGCGACCGTCGCGCATGAACTGCATCACGCGCTTGCTGGTGTCTTTTTCCAGCTTGGTGATGTCGGCGGTGCTGTCGCGAAAGGCTTTTTCAGATTGCACATTCAGGGTGGCCCGGGCCTTGTCCGACCCTTCGTACTTGCTGCGAAATTGCAGCGAGCCGGTGTACGGCGCCGGCATGGCGTCGCAGTCATTTTTGAAATCGCCGGTCTTGAACGCTTCCACCGGGGCGAAATACCCCTGGGGTGGACGCAGTGGCGCGGCGGCGTTGGCTGCGCCAGCGAAGATCGCCAAGCCCAGCAACGATGGAATCAATATGTTCTGCATAGCTAACCTCATTGCGCGCTTATTCACGGCATCGAAGCAGTCTGTTGACCGCCGGCGGTGAATACGTTGCGTGTGCAAATTTTCGCGTCGACTTTCTGCGCGGCAGCACCCTTTTCTGGGCCCTGCACTTCCACGGCCAGCAAGTTCTGCGAGGCCCAGTCGTCATCGGTGCGCAGTTCAAAGGCGAAACGCCCGTCTGTATCAGATGTTTCGGGTTTCTCGATCTTGATGTCCTCGTGGCGCCCGTTCATGTACCAGAGGGTGGCTTGCAGGTTTTTCACCGACGGGTCGGCGAAGCGGATATCAACTTGATGGTTGGCGTTGCGCAGGTCTTTGTTCGAACTGTTGACCAGTAATTCGTTCTTGCCGGGTTTCAGCGTCGTGCTGGCACTCATCTGCGCGGTCTTGCCTTCGCAGCCGTTATCGAGCAGCGCCATCATCTGGCGGTAGATGGTCTCTTGGTCGAGGCGATACAGCGGCGAGAACTCCCAGATTAAAATCTTGGGCGGGTTTTTCTGGAAATCGTCGCTGCCCAAGTACTGGATCATCGAGCCTTCCAGGCCACCGCCAGGGAAGGCGACGTTGAGGATGTCGGCACCGATTTCCTGTTCGAGGAAGCCGGCGAAGTTGTAGTTCTTGCCGCTGTGGCTGGTGCCGACCAGGGTGATTTGCGGGTTACCCGAATCGCCGAACAGGTCGCCGTCACCGGCTTCGCCCTTGGGCTCGGTGGTGAACTGGTCCATGTACTGGATCGCGTAGCTGGTACCGCAGAGTTGCCCGGCCATGTTGTGCAGGGTGCCGGTTTTGCCCATGCGGCCCGAGCGCTTGGTCTCGAATTCGCGCTTGGGAATATCGGCAAACTCTGGCATTGCACGCACTTTGGCACCGACGATTTTCGCCGTGCGCTGGGCACCGTATGGGGTCCAGTGTTGGTCTCCGCGGAAGTAGAAATCGTGGGCCGGCAATTCATCCGGCAGTTGCTCGTTGGTGAGCGGCGACAAATCCGGCACCACATAACCCATCTTGGCGAAACGGCCGAGCATGGCTTTGTAGTTGCCCAGTGCCTTGTCGAAATCGAATTTGGCTTTATCGATGGGGTTGAGCTTGTTGCGGTTCACCAAGCCACGGGTCGGCTGGTACACCACCACGAGCTCTACGCCTTTGGCCTTGAACGCATCGTGCAGCTGTTGCATGCGTTTGTAGCCGGCAGGGCTGGTGTCGAATTCGGTACGCAGGTCTTCCTGGGTACGGAACAGCCAATCGCCCTGGGCTTGCACCAGGGTGGTGAAGTTCTGCTGATAACGCGTGGTGTAGTTCTTCGCGTCATGGGCCGCCGGGCACAGGCTGCAGCACGGTTCGGCGGTGAAGGTCGGGGCTTTGATTTCGTCGGCGCGTACGCCTTGGCTGGCCGCCAGCAGGCCGAGGGTCAGACCCGAGAGGCTCAGCAGTTTGATCATGTGTGGGTGCATAAGGGTCATCCTCAGTCCTGCATTTCGGTCTGGCGTTCGACAGGGTCGATCAGCACGGCTTTCTGTTGGCGTACCAACAGGTCGAGAATTTCTTCCTGCCGATCACCCAGCACGCCGTTGAAGCTGATGCCGCTGGATTTGGTCGGCGCCAGCATCGACACGCGATACAGCTCGACACTCAATGGCGAGTCGATCGACAGCGGCCCGCTGCCGTTACCGGCCAGCTCACCGCCGACCACGATCAGCGAGACCTTGGCGTCGAATGGGTCGAGGGCGATGTCGCGGTCGGTGTCGGTCAAATCCTTGATGTGGCCGTACACGCCGGTCAGGCCGTTGGCCATTGAGGTGTTTTCGTACAGGCGAATGTTCACGCTGTTACGGATGCGAATGCCGTGGCGACGGTTGGCGATCACTTTGTTGCCCCACAGCAGGTTGTCGCCGCTCTCATAGAGCGTGATGCCGTCGGTGTGGTTGCGGTAAATCTCGTTGTCGGCGACCAGGTTGTTCACGCTGTTACGGTCGATCACCAAGCCCGAGAGCTTGTTGTCGTAGCTGCGGTTGTTGAAGATGAAGCTGTCGTTCACTTCCCGGGAAATGATGATGCCGTGCTTCTTCTTGGTGCCGTAGACGGTGTTGTCGGCGATGATCAGGCCGTGGGAACGGTCGTGCGGGTCAATGCCGTAGACGATGTTGTCTTTGTAGGTGTTGCCCTTGAGTACAAAACCGGTGGTTTCGTAGCAGTAGAAGCCGTACCACATGTCCGAGAATTCGGAATCGATAATCCAACCAGTCGGCTCAGGGCGCTTGAGCACCTTGGCCATGTTCGGCGTGTACTGGGAAATACTCACCCCGTACGACTTACTGTTGGCGTAGCCGAAGCTGGCCATTTTGCTGTTGGCGACGTAGGTTTCGGTGCCGCCCCAAGCCAGCAGGAACGGGCGGAATTCCTTGGGCGACTGAAACAGCGCCGGGCCATTCGCCTTTTCATTCCAACCGGTGATTTTGGTGTCACGCACAAACAACTGGCCGTCGTTGATCAGGAACGCACCGGCTTGTTGGGACAGGCGCAGCTCTTGGGTGTTCTTGTCGATTTCCAAGATGCCTTTGCGCCCGACCACGATCGGCAGCTTGGCCAAAAACACACCCGGCGAGGTTTCGCTGAGGTACTGCTTGGGCACTTTGCCGAGCAGGTCTTTGAGGTTCATGTAGCCGTCGTCGACAAAGATCGCCTGGGGAATGCCGTGTTGGCGCACCACCCATTCGGCCATCTTGTTGTCGCCGCCGATAAAGTCCTTGAGCGCATCTTCCTGCATCATGCGGCGGATGCTGATTTTGCCCGGCGTGGTTCTGACGATCTTTTTTTCCATCGCGGCGGCGGTATAGCCCGACAGGTCCGGCAGGTCTGGCTTGGCCATTTCCAGTGGCGCGGTTGGCGGGCTGGAGATGGTGTAGGTCTTGGCCTGTTGCAGTTCTTTGGCGATGGTCGGCGCCTTCACCGCCGCACCGTCGGCAAAGGCCGAAGTGCTGGCCAGCAGCATGGCTGCGACCAGCAGGCTGACCGAGCCTTTGAGGGCTTGAGGGTTCATCGCGCAGGCTCCCATCAGAATTTCCAGATCACGTCGACAAAGGCGCGGTGCATGTACGAATCGACTCCGCTGCCATAGGCGTCACCCGGCTTGAATACACCGGCACGCAAGCGCACCAGGGCCGACGGTTCGTCGATCGACTGGCTGAGCGCGGCCGGCAGCAGGCCTTTCTTGAAGTACTTGGTGACCACCAGGTCCATCTCCTGGCCCAGGTCTTTCTTGCCGTCTTCAAGCGGCAGGGAAGTGCTGGACAGGATCGCGCCGGTCACGTCATCAGTGTTGTTCTGCACGGCATCAATGCCGTTGCTGCCCACCGGCTTGTTGCCGTCGACGCGCCAGAACTTGTGATAGACCAGGCTGGCGTCGTAGTCCTCGCGCAGTTGCCAGGAACCGAACAGGCTCATGGACTGCATGTTGTTCATCTCGCCGCGAAACGCCTCGCCGAAGCGGTGCACGCGGGACTGGGTGCCGGTGAAGTTCGAACGGTTGCTCTGCAGGCCGTTCTGCTCGTATTCGGCACTGGCGCGGGCGTAGGCCGCACCCACTTGCCATTGAGGGTCCAGACGCAAGCGGATACCCAGGTCGGTAGCCCAGCCACTGACGTCATCGCTGCGCTTGGCCTCTGTCGGACGGGTGCCGTCGGCGTTCAAGGCATTGACCGAATCGCGGTCGCCTCTCATGCCGGTGACGCTGGCCCAGTAATTGACCGTGTTGGTGTTGCGCCAGTTGTAGGCGTCGCTGTTGGCTTCGATACCGAGCCAGGTCAGGTCGCCGTTTTCGCGTTTGTCCAACGAGTCGGTGGCCACGCCCGGTTCCGGGTAGTCGAGCTTGCCGTCGTCATGGGTGTGGTGGGCGCGCAGGCCGATCCACTGGCCGGGCGTCCACTGGTAGGCGGCGTCGGCGTAGAGGTGCTGGCGGTCCTTGTCCTTGGGCGACAGCTCCTTGAGGTCGGTGCGGTATTCGCTGAAGCGTTCGGCAACGCCGACATTGGCCTTGAGCAGGGTGGTGTCGAAGGTCCAGTTCAGCGCTTCGATATTGGTGTCGCGCCATTGGCCGTCGTCATTGCGCAGGCGTTGGCGACCCAGCTTGAGCAGCTCGCCCGGGTAAGGTGTGAAACCGCTGTAGCCGACCCAGAACTCACGCATGGCCAGGTAGTTTTTCTTGGACTTGCGGTCGTTGTTGGTGGTTTGCTGATTTTCGTCATCGGCCGATTGTTGCAGAGGGTCGGTCTCGATGATGTCGCTCGACACGACCGCCTGGCCCATGGCGTAGGCGCTCCACGCGCCGCTTTCGCCGTACACCCACGGGCGCAGGTCGAGGCCGATGCCGTTGACGTCGCCGCCTTTTTGCGTGCCGAGGTCGCGGTCATCTTCGGACTGCGCCGTGGCTTTGACTTCCAGGCCGAAGTTCTTGGCTTCGGTCAATGCGGCCAGGGTCGGGCACGACCACAGCAGGGCGAAGGTTAGGCCGATGCCGGCCTTGACGAATGGGTTGAGCTTCATAGGGATTCCTCGCCGTCTTCTTCTTGCAGGGCGTGCAGTTGCAGCGTGCTCTGGGCCAGGGTGCCGCGTGTCGCCAGCTCCTGTTGCACCAGGCGTTGACCTTCGGCGCGTTGCTCTGGGGTGAGCGGGGCTTCGAGCTGCGTGGCCAAGTCATTGGCCTCTGGCGTGT
The DNA here is from genome assembly GCF_900624995.1 of Pseudomonas antarctica. Lineage (GTDB taxonomy): Bacteria > Pseudomonadota > Gammaproteobacteria > Pseudomonadales > Pseudomonadaceae > Aquipseudomonas > Aquipseudomonas antarctica. The sequence continues at coordinate 167,997 of NZ_UYXQ01000003.1, read as the reverse complement.
CCTGGGCTTTAGCCAACTGGCTGAAGACATAGGCGTTTAATGGGTTGGGCTGGGTGCCCTTGCCTTGGGAAAACAATTGCGCGATAGCGAAGTCGGCGCTGTTCTGGCCGTTGCGCGCAGCGGTCAGCAAGTGGTCGAGGGCTTTTTGCGAGTAGACCTTACCCAGGTAGCCGCGACGGTAGATCTGGCCGAGGTAGTAATCGGCAGCCACTTCCTTGCCCACGGCTTTTTCGAAATGCGCTTCGGCCGCCTGGGCGTCCGCCGGCACCCACTTGCCTTCGTAGTAGAGCTTGCCCAGCAACAGCTCGGCGCGCGGCTGGTCGGCGGCGCGGCCGTTGTCCAGGTACTTCATCATCTGGTCGACGTCACCCAGTTCGGGGAAGTCGTAGAGCAGTTGCGCCAGGCTGACCCAGGACGCGGGGTAACCGGGGGCGATTTTTTCCAGCAGCGCTTGCGCGGTTTTCTCGTCGGTTTTACCGAGGGTCGCATCGCCCAACACACGCGCAACGCTATCAACACGCTGGGCGGTGACGGTGCCACGGCTTACGCCTGCTTCCATCTGCTTGAGCAGTTGGGCCTGTTTTTCCGGCGCGGCTTTTTTCTGGTAGACCGTGGCCAGCTCGACGTAGCAGATGTCGGTGGTGTTCAGCGCGGCCTTGCAGATGCGCTCCACATCATCCAAGTGCTGGTCGTAGGTGTCTTGGGTGCGGTACAGCAGCACCTGGGCCAGACCTGCTTGCGGATAACCGGCCGCTTGCCACTGGCTGATCTGCTGCTGGGCGTTCACGTTGGGAAAGCTGTGCGGGTATTGCAGGTAGAGCATGGCCAGCGGGATCAGGGTGTTGCCTTCGCCATTGGCAAAGGCTTTTTTCAGCAGGCCTTCGGCCTCGTGTTGCTCGGCTTCGGTGGCGCCGGGCTTGGCCACCAACAGACGACCCAGGCGGGCCTGGGCGCGCGGTGAGGTATCCGCCGCTGCACGGTAGGTGGCTTCGGCCTGTTTGATTTGCGCCGGATCGCGGGTGCCTACCTGGATGTCGGCCAGGCCCACCTGGGCCTCGCTGTAGCCCAGGTCTGCCAGTTGCTGGTAATTCTGCTGCGCGGTGACGGTGTCGCCACGCTTGAGCGCTTCATTGGCCAGGCGTTGGTCGGGCAGGCCGGCGCAACCGGCGAGGGCGATGGCCAGCGCCAGGGGCACCGGCAGGGTTCGAAGGGCGCTCATGATTAAAGACCTGCAGCCGTGGCTTTATCGATCAGCCAGTTCAGGGACGGGCCACGGTCGCTGGTCACGTCTACCGGGCGGCCGGCGTAGGTGCTGTCCAGCGGTGCATCCGGCTTGATTTGCACGCGAATGTCGGAGGCCAGGTCGGCGCCGTTCAGGCTGGTGCTGCTGACGATGGTGCCGGTGCGGATCTGTTCTTCGTCGGCGACCTGGAAGTTCACCTGCGTACCTGGGCGAACGTCGGCGAACTGGCGGTAGGTGAAGCGTGCTTCCACGTTGGCCAGGCTGCCGCGTGGCACCAGTTGGAAAATCACATCGCCCTTGCTGGCGTACTGGCCGTCGGCGACCAGTTGCTGGGCGACGATGCAATCGCATGGGGAGGTCAGGGTGCCGGTCATTTGTTTGCCGAACAGCTCTTCAACCTTGGCCGGTTGCAGTTGGTCTTCGTCCAGATGGCCCTTGAGCACATCGAGCATGCTGGTGCTGAAGGTCGCCAGTGGCGCGCCTTTGGCTGCAACCGCGTCACCTTTGAGCAGGCTTTGTACGGTGCCGTCGCGCGGCATGGTCACGTTCATGCCGGGCACGCTGACCAGGCCTGCCTGGGCATGGCTGACGAAGTACATGCCGTACACGGATTTGAAGATGAAACCGAAGGCGGCCAGGCCGACCAGGAAGATCGCCAGGCTAAAGGTTACGGCGCGCAGGCGACCGAACGCGGTCATGCCGCTGCCGCCGTCCTTGACCTTACGTGCCTTGGTGAAGTTGTCACGTTGCAGGGTCGCCAGCACGTCGCCCATGGTCACGATGTCGCCGGACAAGTGCGAGGTGATCAAGTGGCGCAGGGTGGAAATATCCTGGGCGTCGAGGTTCTGGAACTGGCAACCGGTGCGACCGGTCTGGCGGTCGTAGGAGCGAATCTGCAGCTCTACATCCATCGCCAGGCCGAGGTTATCGATCACAAATTGCAGGCGGCCTTTATGCACTTCGCCGACGGTCAACGGCTGGGTGGCGGTGAACGCCAGGCCGCCGGCGGACAAGTCGATCACGCGTGCTTCGGTCTGGCTGCGGTCGGTGTTGAAGAAGCGCAGCTTGGCCGGGATTTTGACCCGGGCATGTTGGCGCTGGGCTTCGGATTCGTGGACAACGTTGGCGTTTACTTGGCTGTTCATCAGGGCATTTCCTAGAGTTAATTCAGGCTTGGCAGGGTCAGACCATCATCAGCAACACGGCGACGAAAATGCTGCCGGCGGAGAAGGTCATGGTCCGAGACGACCAGGTGTTGAACCAACGTTGAAAGCTGGCCAAATCGCGGGTCAGTTTGGTGTCCTGGCGGGTCCAGGACTGTTGATCAAGGCGGAAGAACACGTAGATCTTCACCAGCGCGCCCATGATCTGGTTGTAATAGAGAATCACCGGGTAAGCCGGTCCGATCTTGTGGCCGGAGCACGACAGCAACAGGGTCAGGATCAGGCGCGTGATGCCGATCCACAGCAGGTACGCGAGGATGAATGCGCCGCCGTATTTGAAGGTGGCGATGAAGGCCACGGTCAGGCCGAGCAGGGAGGTCCACATCGACACGCGCTGATCGAACAGCACCACGCTGGTGAACAGGCCGAGCCGGCGCACACCCAGGCCCAGGGCGCGTGAGTTCTGGCGCAGGTTGTTGCCGTACCAGCGGAACATCAGCTTGCGGCTGGCCTTGATAAAGCTCTTTTCCGGCGGGTGTTCCACGGTGTTGATCGCGGCGTCCGGCACGTAGAAGGTGTCGTAGCCCAAGCGCATCAGGCTGAACCAGCTGGATTTGTCGTCGCCGGTGAGGAACTTGAAGCGGCCCAGGCGCCAGTGTTGCAGCGAGTCGCTTTCCACGTCGGCGATAAAGCCCGGGTCGGTGACCACGCTGGCACGGAATACCGACATGCGCCCGGTCATGGTCAGCACGCGCTTGGACAGGGCCATGGAGCACATGTTGATGTGACGCTGGGCGAAGCGCAGCTTGTGCCATTCGCTCATGATGTAGCCGCCGCGCACTTCGCAGAACTCGTTGGTGGTCAGGCCGCCGACATTGCCGAACAGCTGGAACCACGGCACGGTTTTGCGCACCACGCCTTCGGCGAGCACGGTGTCGCCATCGATCACCGCAACCACGGCACGGTCATCCGGCAGGTGGCGGGAGATGGCGCGGAAACCAAAAGCCAGGCCGTCGCGTTTGCCGGTGCCGGCGATGCGCACGAAGTCGAGCTTCACGTGCTCTGGAGGGTTCATCTTCTCCCAAAGGCTCTTGACCAGCAGCTCATCGGACATTTCCACCAGCGAGCAGACCACGGTGGTGGGGAAGCCGCATTCGATGGCCTCGCGGATCACGGAGCTGTAGACCTGCGCGGTGGTCAGCGCATCGATACGAAAACTGGTGACCATCAGGAACACATGGGAGGGGTCCGCCGACGTGCCCAGCTTGCGTACTTTACGGCGCAGGTGCGGGTAGACCACGTACAGGAACAGCATGCCGCGAAAGAAATGCGTAGCACCCATTGAGTAGCGCCAGATGCCGACGGCGCCAATCAGGAAAATAAAGTTTTTCGACTCGGAGTCGAACGTACTCGCCGGTAACAGCAGGGCGAGTCCCATCAGCAGGCTCAGAAAGAACAGCCAGCCGGCGGATTGGAGGAGTACGTGTTTTAACTTGGACATAAGCGTCATCCGAAGGTGAAGAAGGCTCCAGGCTGCATGCGCTGGGGATGGGTACGCCTGCAGCCTGGAACTTGCCGTTGCTGTTACCAGCAAATGCCTTCGGTACGGCCGGTCACACTGGTGGCCTTGGACATGAAGCCCACCAGGTCGACCACTTGCTTGCCGTGCGGGGCGTTATGCGCCAGGGCACGGAATTTCTCATCACGGTTGCCGAGGATGATCACATCGGAGTTGTTGATCACGTCATCGAAGTCCGAGTTGAGCAGCGACGACACATGCGGGATCTTGCCCTCGATGTAGTCTTTGTTGGCGCCGTGAACACGGGCGTATTCGACGTTGCTGTCGTAGATGCTCAGGTCGTAACCCTTGCCGATCAGCATTTCTGCCAGCTCTACCAACGGGCTTTCACGCAGGTCATCGGTACCGGCCTTGAAGCTCAGGCCCAGCAGGGCGACTTTGCGCTTGTCATGGCTTTCCACGATGTCGAAGGCGTTCTGCACCTGGGACTCGTTGCTGCGCATCAGCGAGTTGAGCAGCGGCGCTTCCACGTCCAGGGAGCTGGCGCGGTAGGTCAGGGCACGCACGTCTTTTGGCAGGCACGAGCCGCCGAACGCGAAGCCTGGGCGCATGTAGTACTGGGACAGGTTGAGGGTCTTGTCCTGGCACACTACTTCCATCACTTCGCGACCATCGACGCCGACGGCCTTGGCGATGTTGCCGATCTCGTTGGCGAACGTCACCTTGGTGGCGTGCCACACGTTGCAGGTGTACTTGATCATTTCGGCAACGGCGATGTCCTTGCGGATGATCGGTGCGTCGAGTTCTTCGTACAGCGACTGCAAGACATCACCGGAGGCTTTGTCGAATTCGCCGATGACGGTCATCGGTGGCAGGTCGTAGTCGGCGATGGCGGTGGATTCACGCAGGAATTCCGGGTTGACCGCAACGCCGAAGTCGACGCCGGCTTTCTTGCCGGAGCAGTCTTCGAGGATCGGGATCACCACATTGGCGACGGTGCCCGGCAACACGGTGCTGCGCACTACGATGGTGTGGCGGGTGGTTTTTTCACGCAGGACAAAACCGATCTCGCGGCATACCGCTTCGATGTAGTTGAGTTCCAGGTCGCCGTTTTTCTTGCTCGGCGTGCCGACGCAGATCATCGACAGGTCGGTATCGCGGATGGCTTCGGCGAAGTTGGTCGTGCCGCGCAGTCGACCCGTCTCGATGCCCTGGCTCAACAGTTCACCCAGACCCGGCTCAACGATTGGCGATTTGCCTGCATTGATCAGGTCAATCTTTTCTTTGGAGATATCTACGCCGACCACTTCGTGGCCGCGGGCAGACAGGCAACCGGCACAGACTGCGCCAACGTAACCGAGACCAAATATGCTGATGCGCATCGCATTTACCTCATTGTCATTGAAGACGATATTAATCATGCCAATTAGATGGCTGGAGTTCATGTTTGCAAGCGTCACTGATGCCACGAAAGTTAGGCGAATAGACGCCGACTTGCCGCGTAAAGGCATGTTAAATAACGAGTGACTAACTCGTGCACTCAAGGTGTGCGAAACGTGACCTTGTTATTGGAACTTGCCCTGAAATGCAGCCGGCCTTCGTCGCAGAAGAGCCTGGCGCCAGTGCCGCAGGGCGTTGATAGAGGCAATTAGCCTTTAAATATCAATGCCTTGGGTTGTCTCACTGACCCATTAGGGCACGCTGAGCCTTGGCCTTATAGTAGGTGGCAATGCATCCTTGTCGCCGCTCTTAACTAATCGGTTGGTAATATGACCACGCAGTCAAAGTTAATATGACAACTTTGCTACTTCCGTTGGTCCGTCATGTAAGTCATCTCTTACAGCAACAGAGCATTTCGTTACCGGTGGTATGAGCAGTGCTTTGGAGTGAAGTTCCTGTCCACTCATCCTGTTTCCGGAAATTTCTTGAAATATTAGAAAAGATGGCACTGGTACTACCGTGATAGCACTTGCTATTTGGGCCAGTAGTTATAGGGAGTTGGCGCGATGGGATAGTTTTGTGCCACTACCGTTTAAAAAAAGTGGTGCCACTACGAAAAAAATTCTGAAATGTCGAGTGAAAGATTCGTTAGGAATGCGACAGGATGTTTTTTGACGTCAAATAAATGGCGATCATTGGCTTGGAATACAGATAAAAATGTGGGAGCAGGCAAGCCAGCTCCCACATTGGTTTTTAGCGTTGGTGAGGACAGTGCAGGGCCTTACTCTGGTGCGTGATCGCGCAGGAACACCAGGTTATCCGGCTTGGACTGCTCGGCATTGAAGCGATAACCTTGCACATCGAACTGCTTGAGCTTGGCCGGATCGTTGATGCGCTCTTCGATCACAAAGCGGCTCATCATGCCTCGGGCCTTTTTTGCGTAGAAGCTGATGATCTTGTACTGGCCGTTCTTCAGGTCCTTGAACTCGGTGTTGATGATGCGTGCGTTCAACGCCGTGCGTTTGACCGCCGAGAAGTACTCGTTGGACGCCAGGTTGAGCAGCACGTCATCGCCTTGCTCGGCGAGGGCTTCGTTGAGCCACTCGCTGATGCGGGTGCCCCAGAAGGCGTAGAGGTCCTTGCCACGGGCATTGGGCAGTTTGGTGCCCATCTCGAGGCGGTACGGCATCATCAGGTCCAGCGGGCGCAGCAGGCCGTACAGGCCCGAGAGCATGCGCAGGTGGTCCTGTGCGTAGCTGAAATCGGCATCGCTGAAGGTTTCGGCGTTGAGGCCGGTGTAGACGTCACCCTTGAAGGCCAGCAGGGCCTGCTTGGCGTTCTCCGGTGTGAAAGGGGGGGACCAGCTGCCGAAGCGGGCGGCGTTGAGGCCGCCGATCTTGTCGGAGACGTGCATCAATTCGCTGATGTGCGCCGGGCTCAGTTCACGCAATTGTTCGATCAACTCCTGGGAGTGGTCGAGGTATTGCGGCTGGGTGAAGCGCGGAGTTACCGGCTTGGACTCGAAGTCGAGGGTTTTGGCGGGGGAAATCACCATCAGCATGAAGTTGGCTCCTGTAATCGTGGGGGGATTCTAGGGGGTCATGCGGTTTGACTCCACCTATGATGGTGATAGATAGCTGTGGTTTTTGTGGGTATATCCGTTATTTAGGTAACGGCCGCCTATGGTTCCGCTCTTACAGCGGGTTACTTTTTGGGCTCTTTTCCAAAAGTGACCCGCTGTAAGAGCGGAACCTATATCAGCCATCACCCAAATAACGGATACACACACCACCCAATATCAGCCATACCCCAAACACCAGATATACCCACCAACCCAATAGCCCCAAGCAGACGATCAGCTATAGTGCCCGACAACTCTAGAGAGGGAGCCCTTAGGTGCGAATCGCGCTTTTATTATCAGCTTGCCTGTTATGCCTGAACGCCAACGCGGCGCCGGTTGACGTAGCCAGCTTGGACCGCACCACCTGGCCGGAAAAACTCAGCAGCCCCGCGCTGTTCGACGTCGCCTCACGCGCCGAAATCCTGATGTTCGCCCACAGCTTGATCGCCAGCGAAGCCCAGGACGAAGCCGCGCTCAAACAACGCCTGGGCCTGAAGATCATCAACCTGGCGGCCATCGACGACCTGCGCCGCCAGCTGTGGCAGCGCTTGCTGGAAAACTACACCTTCGCCCAGCAAAGCTGCGAAGAAGACGCCTCCTTCTGCTACTTGGTCGAAAACATGGACGACCTGCGCGAGCAAGCCGGCAAATTCCAGGTCAGCGACAATTCCTTCTATATAGGCTGGGCCGGTCCCAGCCATACCTTCCACGAACGCTACCTGGACGAACTGCTGCGCAAAGCCGCACTGTTCCCGCAAATCAGCAGTGAAGTGCTGCGTTTTGGCGACCACGAACGCAATGGCGACGAATTCAACGACCGGCTGTTCCTGCTGACGTTCGACGGCGGCCCCGCGCCGGTCAGTGGCAATACCGATTGGCTCACCGACTACCTGCGCAAGCAAAAGATGAACGCCACTTTCTTTGCCCTCGGCAGCAGCCTGCAAACCCGGGTGGAGCGCAGTTCTGCCGCCGATGTGCAGGCGCTGTACCAAGGCCAGTGCGTGGGCACCCAAGGCTGGCAATACCGTTCCCACAGCCATTGGGTCGACTGGCAAAGCTCGATCACCCGCAGTGCCGCGCTGGCGCAGAACCTGATGCCGGAAAACTACCTGCCGTTGTTTCGCCCGCCCTACGGCCAGCGTCGCGCCGACAGCCAGGGCTTCTTCCAGTCGCAAGGTTTGCAGGTAGCGCTATGGGACATCGACTCCCAGGACGAGCCCGGCAAACTCAAGGCTGATGAGTCGGCGCAGCGAGTGCTGACACTGATGCTGCTGTGGCGCAAAGGCGTGATTGTGTTTCACGACACCCAAGACAAGGCGCGGGTCGCATTACCGATGTTGCTGCAGGCAACGGCGCAAAGTGGGCTGGGTTGGCAGGACTGCCGGGAGGCGTTTCGCTGAAAAAAGCGCAAATGCCCGGCCCTGTTGGGGATGAGGCGTTTTTGGGGTGATTTTGTGCGACATTTCGATGCAGGCGGACTTCCGACTTTAACGGGGTGCCTGGCACTCGGCTAGTGCTATTCGTCATCCTGAAAAATAAACTTCAAAAAAACGTCAAAGTGCTTTTTCCTGTCATGGTTTTTGCGGTATTACGAAGGCAGATCGCCGAAACCTGCAACACAGGTGGCGTCTTCCAAGACTCCTCATGTGGGCACTGCACTTGACGTCACTGCGGTGCAGTCGGTGGTCGAATCGAGGCGCAGCACTGTTGTGGTATTGCGTCGACTGGCTCCCACAAAGGTGACCGAGTATGGATGATCATGGACGTAACCCTTCTTCCGACCAGCCAATCCTTTATGTGCTTGATACCAACGTATTGATTCACGATCCAAACGCACTGCTTAACTTTGAAGAACACCACGTCGCCATCCCGATGATCGTGCTTGAGGAGCTCGACAAACTCAAAAGCGGTCACCACAGCGTTGCCGCCGAATGCCGTCAGGCCATCCGCCTGATCGACAAGACGTTGGGCGAAGCGTCGCCTGAGGACGTTGAAGTCGGCGTGCCGATCCAGCGCGGCAAAAGCGGGCCCAAGGGCTTGCTGTCGATTCTGATGAATAAGCGCAGCGAGCCCAACAGCCTGCTGCCGGAAAATCTGAACGACAACAAAATCATCAACCAATTGATCGACCTGCACGCGCGCGACAAGGACCTGCGCCTGGTGCTGGTGACCAAAGACATCAACATGCGCCTCAAGGCACGAGCGTGTGGGATCGCTGCCGAGGACTACAGTACCGACCAACTGGTCGACGACGTGTCGATGCTGTCGCGGGGTTATCACACCGTGACCGGTTCCTTCTGGGACCTCGTCAGCAAGGTCGAAACCCGTCAGGACCATGGCCGCACCTGGCATCAGGTACAACTGATCGACAACCTGCCGGCCGTGCACATCAATGAATTCATCATCGACGAACAGGGTTTTGTGGGCTGGATCAAAGAGATCCAGGTCGACAAATTGCTGATCCTCGACCTGCATCAGGAACCCCTGTTGCACCAGGAAGCCTGGGGCCTGAAACCGCGTGACATCTATCAGAGCCTGGCGCTGTACGCGCTGCTGGATCCGGACATTCACCTGGTCAACCTGACCGGCGCCGCAGGCTCAGGGAAAACCATCCTCGCCCTGGCTGCCGCGATCGAACAGACCATGGTGACCAAGCGCTATCGCCGCATCATCGCCACCCGCAGCGTGCAGGGCCTGGACCAGGAGATCGGCTTTCTGCCCGGCACCGAAGCGGAAAAAATGGAGCCGTGGCTGGGCGCGATCACCGACAACCTCGAAGCCTTGCATATGGATGACGAAAACACCCATGGCAGCGTCGATTACATCCTCAGCAAAGTGCCGTTGCAGTTCAAATCCCTCAACTACATCCGAGGTCGCAGCTTCCAGCAAAGCCTGATTTTGATCGATGAATGCCAGAACCTCACGCCGCACCAGATGAAAACCATCATCACCCGTGCCGGCGCCGGTTCCAAAGTGGTGTGCCTGGGCAACCTGGCACAGATCGACACCCCTTACCTGTCCGCGACCAGCTCCGGGCTGACTTACCTGACGGAACGCTTCAAAGACTTCCCCAACGGCGTGCATATCGCGCTGCAAGGGGTGCCTCGTTCGATTCTGGCCGAGTACGCCGAGTCGCATTTGTAAACACACCCATGTCGTAGTTGGTGGCTAAATGCCACAAAACACCCCGAATTTCTCGCGAAGTTCGGGGTTTTTGTTGTGCGCGACATTTGTCTTCGTTAATGCGCCGTGAGTGCTTGTGGGGTTTGTAATTATTTTGTTACATTTTTTCGCGCCGCAAAAACAACAAGACCGCTGCGTGACCCCGTCGAAAAACCACCTGATTGATTCGACGATGTTTTAAAAACCCTATGGGTTTTTCGCGTGACCCTGCCTATTACAAAAAGCCCGATACATCGCTCATTGACGACGCACATATCCAAAGGGAAAGGAATAATGGACGTAGCAGGTAATGGCTTCACTTTGTCTCAAAAAAGCAAGCGCGCGACAGGTTTCAAATCGATACCCCTCACGCCCATCGCACTCGGGCTGGCTTTATGGCTGAGCCAGGGGCCCATGGCGATGGCCGATGACGCCAGCCCCTACACCTCTCAAGTGCTGGAGTCGGCGTTCAGGAAAGCCGTTGCGTCGTTTGGTCCTGACACCGACGTGTATAAAAACCTGCGGTTTGCCTACGCCGACATCGTCGACCTCGCCGCCAAGGACTTTGCCGCCCAATCGGACAAGTTTGATTCAGCCCTCAAGCAAAACTACGAGCTGCAACCGGAAAACCTCACCATCGGCGCCATGCTTGGCGATACCAAACGGCCGCTGGACTATGCCTCGCGGCTGGATTACTACCGCAGCCGGCTCTTCAGCAACAACGGCCGCTACACCACTAATATTCTCGACTTCTCCAAAGCCATCATCGCCAACCTGCCGGCTGCCAAGCCCTACACCTACGTAGAACCGGGCATCAGCAGCAACCTCAACGGGCAACTGAACGCCGGCCAGTCCTGGGCCGCCGCCACCCGTGACTGGAGCGCCAACGCGCAAACCTGGAAAACCCCCGAAGCCCAGGTTAACTCGGGCCTTGACCGCACCAACGCCTATTACGCCTATGCCTTGGGCATGACCGGCAAGGGCGTGAACGTCGGCGTGCTGGACTCGGGCATCCTCACCGAACACTTCGAGTTCCAGGGCAAAAATGCCCAGGGCCAGGATCGCGTGCAGGCCGTGACGTCTACCGGCGAGTACTACGCCACTCATCCGCGCTATATCCATGACACCCCGGATGGCGAGTTTCAAAAGGGCGAGCACTTCAGTATTTCCGGTGAGTACGACCCGACGATCAACGACGGTCACGGCACCGAGATGTCTGGTGTATTGGGCGCCAGCCGCAACGGCACCGGCATGCACGGCATTGCCTTCGACGCGAATATCTTCGTCGCCAATACCGGCGGCACCGATGACAACCGTTTCCAAGGCTCCAATGACCTTGACTACAACGCGTTCATGGCCAGCTACAACGCGCTGGCCGCGAAGAACGTGTCGATCGTTAACCAGAGCTGGGGGCAAAACTCGCGCAACGACGTGGAGAACCACTTCGGCAATGTGGGCGACAGCGCGGCCGATAACCTGCGCGACATGAGCGCCGCTTATCGCCCGTTCTGGGACAAGGCCCACGCCGGGCAGAAAACCTGGATGGACGCGATGGCCGATGCCGCGCGGCAAAACACCTTTATCCAGATTATTTCGGCGGGCAACGACAGCCACGGTGCCAACCCGGACACCAACGCCAACCTGCCGTTTTTCAAACCTGATATCGAAAGCAAGTTCCTTTCAATCACCGGCTATGACGAGACCAGTGCGCAGGTGTACAACCGCTGCGGCACCTCGAAGTGGTGGTGTGTGATGGGCGTTTCGGGTATTCCGTCCACTGGGCCCGAAGGGGAAATTATCCCCAATGCCAATGGCACATCCGCTGCCGCACCGAGTGTCTCCGGGGCTTTGGCCCTGGTGATTCAGCGTTTCCCATACATGACGGCCAGCCAGGCCCGCGATGTGTTGCTCACCACCTCCAGCCTGCAAGCGCCGGATGGGCCGGACACGCCGGTGGGCACCCTGACCGGTGGCCGCACCTACGACAACCTGCAACCGGTGCACGATGCCGCGCCGGGCACGCCGCAAGTGCCGGGTGTGGTCAGTGGCTGGGGTTTGCCCAATTTGCAAAAGGCCATGCAAGGCCCAGGTCAGTTCCTCGGCTCAGTGGCCGTTGCCTTGCCCTCCGGCACTCGCGACATCTGGGCCAACCCGATTTCCGACGAGGCCATTCGCGCCCGCCGTGTAGAGGACGCCACCGAGCAGGCCACCTGGGCGGCCACCCAGCAGCAAAAAGGCTGGCTGAACGGCTTGCCGGCCAATGCTTCGGCGGATGATCAGTTTGAATACGACATCGGCCACGCCCGGGAACAGGCGACGCTGGCACGCGGCAAGGATTTGCTCACCGGCACCACCTACGTCGGCAGCCTGGCCAAGTCCGGCGACGGCGAACTGGCGCTGGAAGGCCAGAATACCTACTCGGGCAGCACTTGGGTGCGCGGCGGCAAGCTGTCGGTAGATGGTTCGCTGACCTCTGCCGTGACCGTGGATGGCAGCGCCGTAGGCACACGCAATGCCGACAACGGCGTGATGACCACGCTGGGCGGCACGCTGGCCGGCAACGGCATGGTGGGTGCGTTGACGGTCAACACCGGTGGCCGCGTGGCACCGGGGCACTCGATCGGCACTCTGCACACCGGCGACGTGACCTTCAACCCGGGCTCGGTGTATGCCGTGGAAGTTGGCCCCAACGGGCAAAGCGACCAGATCCAGAGCAGCGGTGTCGCCACCCTCAACGGCGGTGTAGTGACCGTTTCCCTGGAAAACAGCCCCAACCTGTTGTCCGCCACTGAAGCCCGTAGCTTGCTGGGTCAGCCGTTCAATATCCTCAGCGCCAGCCAGGGCATCAATGGGCAGTTTACGGCGATCACGCCCAACTACCTGTTTATCGGCGCCCAACTGAACTACCAGCCGAATCAACTGAGCCTGGCGGTGGAGCGCAACCAGACGACCTTTGCCAGCATTGCGCAAACCCGCAACGAACGTGCCGTGGCGACGGCCGCCGAGGCGTTAGGCAGCGGCAGCCCGGTGTATGAAAGCCTTCTGGCGTCGGACTCGGCCGTCCAGGCGCGGGAGGCGTTCAAGCAACTCTCGGGGCAATTGCACTCGGACGTGGCGGCGGCGCAAATGGCTGACAGTCGCTACATCCGTGAAGCGGTCAACAGCCGCCTGCAACAGGCACAGGCGCTGGATTCCAGCGCGCAAATCGAGACCCGTGACAACGGTGGTTGGGTGCAGTTACTGGGCGGTCGCAATAACGTCAGTGGTGACAACAACGCCAGCGGTTATTCCTCGTCCACCAGCGGTGTGCTGCTGGGCCTGGACACCGAGGTCGGCGTCGGTTGGCGTGTGGGCGCAGCGACCGGCTACACCCAGAGCCATCTCAACGGTGACGCCTCGGCCTCGGCAGACAGCGATAACTATCATCTGTCGGTCTACGGCGGTAAGCGCTTCGACGCAATTGCGCTGCGCCTGGGAGGCGCCACCACCTGGCACCGTCTGGACACCGCGCGGCGCGTGGCTTACGCCAACCAGTCTGACTACGACAAAGCCGACTACAACGCGCGCACGGATCAAGTGTTTGCCGAGATCGGTTACACCCAATGGAAGCTGTTTGAACCCTTCGCCAACCTCACGTACCTGAACTACCAGAGCGATTCGTTTAAAGAGAAAGGCGGCGCCGCCGCCTTGCATGCCAGCAAGCAAAGCCAGGACGCCACGCTCTCGACCTTGGGCTTGCGCGCGCATACCCAAGTGCCGGTCAGCTCGACCTCGGCGGTCACGTTGCGCGGTGAGCTGGGCTGGGAGCATCAGTTTGGCGACACCGATCGTGACGCTTCGCTGAAGTTCGCCGGTAGCGACACCGCCTTTACCGTCAACAGCGTGCCCGTGGCGCGTGACGGTGCGGTGATCAAGGCCAGCGCGGAAATGGCCTTGACCCAGGATACGCTGGTGTCCTTGAGCTACAGCGGTTTGCTGTCCAATCGCGGTAATAACAATGGGATCAATGCTGGATTTACGTTCCGCTTCTAATCCCGGGCTGCTGTTCCTAAAGGGGCGCACTGCGCCCCTTTACTCATGGGATAAACAGCCCTGCGCAAAATTGACTCACAGGTTTACAATTGCCGCTCCTGATCAGGAGTATCCCTGTGCTGACTCATCTCGATTCCCAAGGTCGCGCCCATATGGTCGACGTCACCGACAAAGCCGTGACGTTCCGCGAAGCCGTGGCCGAAGCGCGGGTGCGCATGTTGCCCGAGACCCTGAAAATGATTGTCGACGGCGCCCACCCCAAGGGCGACGTGTTTGCCGTGGCCCGTATTGCCGGGATCCAGGCGGCAAAAAAAACCAGTGATCTGATTCCGCTGTGCCACCCGCTGATGCTCACCGGCGTCAAGGTCGAGCTGCGCGCCGATGGTGTGGACGCTGTGCATATCCTCGCGCGCTGCAAACTCAGCGGCCAGACCGGCGTGGAGATGGAAGCCCTCACCGCCGCCAGCGTCGCGGCGCTGACGATCTACGACATGTGCAAAGCCGTGGACCGTGGCATGACCATCGAAAGTATTCGCCTGCTGGAAAAGCTCGGCGGCAAAAGCGGGCATTTCAAGGCGGACCAGGCATGAGCATCAACGTATTGTTTTTTGCGCGCTACGCCGAAGCGGTGGGCTTTGATTCGCTGGAGATGGAAGGCGATTTCGCCACGGTTGATACGGTGCGTCTGGCGCTGGCGGCAGACCCTGAGTTTGCAGTGCTCAACGAACCCAGCCTGATGTGTGCGCGCAACGAAGAGCTGTGTTCGCTGGACGAGCCGCTCGTCGATGGCGATGAGGTCGCGTTTTTCCCGCCCGTGACCGGAGGTTGAGCATGGCTATTCGCGTACAGGCCGAGGCGTTTGACCCAGGTGCTGAGGTCAACGCGATGCACGCGGCCAATGTCGGCGTGGGCGCGGTGGTGAGTTTTGTCGGCTATGTGCGCGACTTCAATGATGGGCGCGAGGTGTCGGGGATGTTCCTTGAGCACTACCCCGGCATGACCGAAAAGGCCCTGACCCAGATCGCTACCGAAGCCGAACAGCGTTGGCCGTTGCTCAAGCTTGAGGTGCTGCACCGTATCGGCGTGCTGGAACCGGGTGAGCCGATTGTTTTTGTCGCGGCGGCCAGCGCCCATCGTCAAGCCGCGTTCGATGCCTGTGCGTTTGTGATGGACTACCTGAAGACCCGTGCGCCGTTCTGGAAGAAAGAAAACACGCCTGAAGGCCCGCGCTGGGTGGAAGGGCGGGGCAGCGATCATGCGGCGGCGGATCGCTGGAAATAAACCGCTGACTAAATGTGTGTGGAGATGCAAATGTGGGAGCGGGCTTGCTCGCGAAAGCGGTGTCTCAGTCAGTACATTTTTAACTGACAGACCGCATTCGCGAGCAAGCCCGCTCCCACATTTTTAATCGCATTCCAGCTTACGGGCGTTTGCGCTCCACAGCCCGCAGCAAGTGCGTCGGCGGCGTCTCACAGCTGATCTTGCGCCCCAGCAGCGTCTCGATCGACGGCAACTGATACGAGTCATCTTCGCCCGCAAAGCTGATCGATACACCTGCCGCGCCCGCACGGCCGGTGCGGCCAATGCGGTGCACGTAGTCGTCCGGTACTTCCGGCAGGGTGAAGTTGATCACGTGGCTGATGCCGTCAATGTGAATCCCGCGTCCGGCCACGTCGGTGGCCACCAGCACGCGAATCTTGCCCTCGCGAAAACCTTCCAGCGTCTTGATGCGCTTGTGCTGCGGCACATCGCCCGACAGTTGCGCAGCGTTGACGCCATCGCGCACCAGGCGTTCTTCGATGCGGCGCACTTCATCCTTGCGGTTGGCAAAGACCATCACGCGCTCCCAACCGTTGTCGTTGATCAGGTTGTAAAGCAGCTTGTACTTGTCGGCGCTGGCCACCGCGTAAATGTGCTGTTCGACGTTTTCGCTGGCGACGTTCAGCGCTTCGATCTCGACGATGGACGGGTCGGTGGTCCACTGCTTGGCAAGGTTCATCACGTCTTCGGTAAAGGTCGCGGAGAACAGCAGGGTTTGGCGCTCGTTTTTCTGCGGGGTCTGGCGAATGATCTGACGCACTTGTGGGATGAAGCCCATGTCGAGCATGCGGTCGGCTTCGTCCAGCACCATTACTTCGACCATGTCCAAATGCACGTCGCCGCGCTGGTTAAAGTCGAGCAGGCGGCCCGGGGTGGCCACCAGGATGTCGCAGTGACGGGCTTCAAGGTGCTTGAGCTGCTTGTCGAAGTCCATGCCGCCCACAAACGTCATGACGTTGAGGCCGGTGTACTTGGTCAGGTCGGCGGCGTCCTTGGCGATCTGCACCACCAGCTCGCGAGTCGGGGCGATGATCAGTGCACGCGGCTCGCCCATGTAGCGTTCTTTGGGCGGTGGCGTTTGCAGCAACTGGGTGATGATCGAGATCAGGAACGCGGCGGTCTTGCCGGTGCCGGTCTGGGCGCGGCCGATGGCGTCTTTGCCTGCCAGGGTAAAGCCCAGCACCTGCGCCTGAATCGGCGTGCAGTATGGGAAACCCAGGTCCTGGATAGCGTGCATCAGTTCCGGGGCCAGTTTGAAATCGTGGAAGCGGGTTTTGCCTTCTTGGGGCTCGACGACGAAATCTTCGAGTTTCCACGGCGTCACGGGCGGTTTTGGTGCGCGCTCGCGGCGGGGCGCTTTCGGCGCAGGAGCAGGCGCGGCCTCGGCAGTTTTTTCCAGGTCAGGCGGGGTCACCGGTGGTTTCTTCGGTGCGGCGACAGGTGCGGTCCGCTCGGGCTGTTTACCGTCATTGCGGTTGCCGGGCTTGGGGACAGGAGCACTGGGAACTGGCGCGAGCGGCTCAGCCTCGCTTTTGCCGAACATCTTCTTAAGTGCTTTGAGCACGGTCATCTCATTAATTGATTAAGGAATGTACGCCGGCCAGTGTAATGCAAGAATCGGGCGCGGCGTAGTGCGTTGGTCACACGGCTACATAATGGGTGGTTTTCAGCCCAGGCGCGCGGCCAACCAGGCACCTATGTCGTGGATCTCTTGAGGTAACACTTCGTGACCCATTGGGTATTCCTGCCATGTCACGGTGACACCACGGCTCTTTAAATGCTCATAGGCGCTACGGCCCATGGCGTTCTGCACTACGTCATCGTATTGGCCGTGCAGGCACAGGGCGCGAATACGCTGTTGGCTGGCGGAAAGTTCCAGCTCATCGCCGAAGGTCGGCGCATAGGTGGAGAGGGCGATAACGCCACCCAGTGGTCCCTGCCATTTAAGGAAGGCGGTGTGGAACACCACGGCGCCACCTTGGGAGAAACCGGCGAGGAAAATCCGCGAGGCGTCTATTCCGGTTCTCTTCTGATCTTCGATCAAGTCCGTGAGCATTTTGGCGGACACTTCCAGCTCTTCCAGGCTGATTGAGCGGGCTGGGCTCATGGCTTTGATGTCGTACCAGCTGGGCATCTCGTAACCGCCATTAATGGTCACCGGACGTGTCGGTGCCTGGGGCAACACAAAGCGTGTGGACAGCAAGTTTTCCTGCAGCGCTTCGGCCACCGGCAGGAAGTCGTAGCGATCGGCACCCAGGCCATGCAACCAGATGACGCAGGCGTCTGCGGGCTTGGCGGGCTGAAGAATCAGGGGTTCGGTCATGTCTGCTCCATATATGTGCGTGCGCTCCGATTGGGTGCGTCGGAGCGGTGCGCGACAGGTTGATCTGTTAAGAGAATGTCGCAAAGTTGAAAGTTTTTCTATTGACCATGGGCTTAAACAACTCAGCAACCACTCTGGTACGGGGCTTGCTACGTGTAGGTCGATGTCAGAACTATCCTAGGACGGTAACACTATCAGTGACTGCCGCTCGTGGGATAGCGACTGGAATTACTGCGACAACTTCATGCCGCTTGACCCTAAAAAAAGCCAACACGGGTCGATATCGCCTCATAAGGGTGCGCTGAGGTTCTAGCTCCGACACAACAAGAGCAAAACTGGAGGTTTGAATGAAGGTATTGAAGTCCACCCTGGCCATTGTGACCGCGGCCGCTGTACTGGGTGTCAGTGGTTTCGCCCAAGCTGGCGCCACTCTGGACGCCGTGCAGAAGAAAGGCTTTGTGCAATGTGGCGTGAGTGACGGCTTGCCGGGTTTCTCGGTGCCGGATGCCACAGGCAAGATCCTCGGGATCGACGCTGACGTGTGCCGCGCTGTGGCAGCCGCCATATTCGGTGACGCAACCAAAGTCAAATTTAGCCAGTTGAACGCCAAGGAGCGTTTCACCGCGCTTCAGTCCGGCGAAATCGACATCCTGTCACGCAACACCACCATGACCAGCTCTCGCGATGCGGGCATGGGCCTGAAATTCCCAGGCTTCATCACCTACTACGACGGCGTTGGCTTTCTGGTTAACAACAAGCTGGGCGTGAAAAGTGCCAAGGAACTGGACGGTGCAACCATCTGCATCCAGGCCGGTACCACCACCGAGCTGAACGTTTCCGACTACTTCCGCGCCAACAACCTCAAATACACCCCGATCACCTTCGACACCTCCGATGAAAGCGCCAAGTCGCTGGAATCCGGCCGTTGCGACGTGCTGACTTCCGACAAGTCCCAGCTCTACGCACAGCGCAGCAAGTTGGCCTCGCCGAAAGACTACGTGGTGCTGCCGGAAACCATTTCCAAAGAACCGCTGGGCCCGGTCGTGCGTAACGGCGACGACGAGTGGCTGGCCATCGTGCGCTGGGTGGGCTACGCCATGCTCAACGCTGAAGAAGCCGGTATCACCTCCAAAAACGTCGAAGAACAAGCCAAATCCACCAAGAACCCGGACGTTGCCCGTCTGCTCGGTGCTGACGGCGAATACGGCAAAGACTTGAAAGTGAAAAAAGACTGGGTCGTACAGATCGTCAAGCAAGTCGGTAACTACGGTGAAGTGTTCGAGCGCAACCTGGGCAAGAACACTCCGCTGGAAATCGACCGTGGCCTGAACGCGCTGTGGACTAACGGCGGCATTCAGTACGCACCCCCTGTACGCTGATCGTTGATGGTTCTATCACCCGGTGGGCCAACCACCGGGTGATGTTCTGTTCCATTATTTACGGGGCACTTCATGCAAAATCAAATCGGCGCACCCAAGCAGAAGCTCAGCTTCAGCGATCCCAAAGTGCGTGCGTGGCTCTTCCAGATCATCACGATTGTGGCGGTGATCTCGCTGGGCTGGTACCTCTTCGACAATACCCAGACCAACCTTCAGCACCGGGGCATCACCTCGGGTTTTGACTTTCTTGAGCGCAGTGCCGGCTTCGGCATCGCGCAGCACTTGATCGACTACACCGAATCGGACAGTTATGCCCGCGTCTTTGTGATCGGCCTGCTCAATACGTTGCTGGTGACGGTGATCGGCGTGGTCCTGGCGACCCTGCTCGGCTTCATCATTGGCGTGGCGCGGCTGTCCCCGAACTGGATGATCAACAAGCTGGCGACGGTGTATGTGGAAGTGTTCCGCAACATCCCGCCGCTGCTGCAGATCCTGTTCTGGTACTTCGCGGTGTTCCTGACCATGCCGGGGCCGCGCAACAGCCATAACTTCGGCGACACCTTCTTTGTCAGCAGCCGTGGACTGAATATGCCGGCCGCGCTGGCCGCTGACGGGTTCTGGCCGTTTATGGTCAGTATGGTGGTGGCCATTGTGGCAATCGTGTTGATGGCGCGTTGGGCCAACAAACGCTTCGAAGCGACCGGCGTACCCTTCCACAAATTCTGGGTGGGGCTTGCGCTGCTTGTCGTCATCCCGGCGTTGTGTGCCTTGATCTTCGGCGCGCCGCTGCGCTGGGAAATGCCCCGACTGCAAGGCTTCAACTTTGTTGATGGCTGGGTATTGATCCCTGAACTGCTGGCGCTGACCCTGGCGCTTACCGTCTACACAGCCGCCTTTATTGCCGAGATCGTGCGTTCGGGCATTATGTCTGTCAGCCACGGCCAGACCGAAGCCGCACGTTCCTTGGGCCTGCGCCCTGGGCCGACACTGCGCAAGGTCATCATCCCGCAGGCTCTGCGGGTGATCATTCCGCCGCTGACCAGCCAGTACCTGAACCTGGCGAAAAACTCGTCGTTGGCCGCCGGTATCGGTTATCCGGAAATGGTTTCACTGTTTGCTGGCACGGTGCTCAACCAGACCGGCCAGGCTATCGAGGTCATTGCCATCACCATGAGCGTGTACCTGGCGATCAGCATCAGCATTTCCCTGCTGATGAACTGGTACAACAAGCGCATTGCGCTGATCGAGCGGTGAGGAAACCAGCATGACTACGCATACGTTTAAACCTGACATGCCGCCGCCGAATAAAGTCTTCGGGCCGATGGCTTGGATGCGCGCCAACCTGTTCTCCAGTTGGCTTAATACCCTGCTGACGTTGTTTGCGTTTTACCTGATCTATCTGGTCGTGCCGCCTATTTTGCACTGGGCGATCCTGGACGCCAATTGGGTCGGCACAACGCGCGCCGATTGCACCAAGGAGGGCGCCTGCTGGGTGTTTATCCAACAGCGCTTCGGGCAGTTCATGTACGGCTACTACCCGGGCGATCTGCGCTGGCGTGTAGACCTGACCGTGTGGCTGGCCATCGTCGGCGTGGCACCGTTGTTCATCTCGCGCTTTCAACGCAAGGCGATCTACGGGCTGAGCTTTCTGGTGCTATACCCGATCATCGCCTACTTCCTGCTGCACGGCGGCATCTTCGGCCTGACCAACGTGCCCACCAACCGGTGGGGCGGCTTGATGCTGACGCTGGTCATCGCCACTGTCGGCATTGCCGGCGCCTTGCCGTTGGGCATTGTGCTGGCCTTGGGGCGGCGTTCGAACATGCCGGCGATTCGTGTGATCTGCGTGACCTTCATCGAATTCTGGCGCGGCGTGCCGTTGATCACGGTGCTGTTCATGTCCTCGGTGATGCTGCCGTTGTTCCTGCCCGAAGGCATGGGCATCGACAAGCTGCTGCGGGCGCTGATCGGCGTGATCCTGTTCCAGTCGGCCTACGTGGCTGAAGTGGTGCGCGGTGGCTTGCAGGCGATTCCTAAAGGTCAGTACGAAGCGGCTGCGGCGATGGGGCTGGGTTACTGGCGCAGCACGGGCCTGGTGATTCTGCCGCAAGCCCTGAAGCTGGTGATTCCGGGGCTCGTCAACACGGTTATTGCGCTGTTCAAGGACACGAGCCTGGTGATCATCATCGGCCTGTTCGACCTGCTCAACAGCGTCAAGCAAGCCGCCGCCGACCCTAAATGGTTGGGCATGGCCACTGAAGGCTACGTGTTCGCCGCCTTGGTGTTCTGGATTTTCTGTTTTGGTATGTCGCGCTATTCCGTTCATTTGGAACGTAAGCTCGACACAGGCCACAAGCGTTAGGAGTTGTTGTTATGAGCGAAGCGATCAAACAGCCTGTGAGCCCTGAAGGCATTATCCAGATGCAGGGCGTGAACAAGTGGTATGGCCAGTTCCACGTGTTGAAAGACATCAACCTCAACGTCAAGCAGGGCGAGCGCATCGTGCTGTGCGGCCCGTCGGGTTCGGGCAAGTCCACCACCATCCGCTGCCTTAACCGTTTGGAGGAGCATCAGCAGGGCCGCATCGTGGTCGATGGCGTGGAACTGACCAACGACCTCAAGCAGATCGAAGCGATCCGTCGTGAAGTCGGCATGGTGTTCCAGCACTTCAACTTGTTCCCGCATCTGACCATCCTGCAGAACTGCACGCTGGCGCCGATGTGGGTACGCAAGATGCCCAAGCGCAAGGCCGAAGAAATTGCCATGCATTATCTTGAGCGCGTGCGCATTCCGGAGCAGGCCCACAAGTTCCCGGGGCAACTGTCCGGCGGCCAGCAACAGCGCGTGGCGATTGCCCGTGCGCTGTGCATGAAGCCGAAAATCATGCTGTTCGATGAGCCGACCTCGGCGCTGGACCCGGAAATGGTGAAAGAGGTTCTGGACACCATGATCGGCCTGGCCGAAGACGGCATGACCATGTTGTGCGTGACCCACGAAATGGGCTTCGCCCGCACCGTGGCCAACCGCGTGATCTTCATGGACAAAGGTGAGATCGTCGAACAGGCGGCACCGAATGACTTCTTCGACAACCCGCAGAATGAGCGGACCCAGTTGTTCTTGAGTCAAATCTTGCATTGATCAATGCTTGAAACGGTAAACCCGGCCTGGTGCCGGGTTTATTTTTTGGGGCTAGGAAGTCTTTAGCGCCTTATGCGCTGTGTTCAAGGTATGAGTGAACCCGCGCATGTCTGCGCCCTCGGTCAATGCCTTGGCATCGGTGAGCAAATGCGGGTAGCGATCCAATAACCGCATCAATAGCACTAAGGGTTTGGGGGGTAGAAGCTCACCGCGTTCGTAGCGTGAAAACGCGTTGTGGCCGCCGCCGGACAGCAATTGCACTGCTTCTTTTTGCGTAAGGTGCAGCTTGCGGCGTGTGCGTTTGATCTCGGTACCGATCATTTTTCGCGCGGCGTGGACCAGGTCGTCACCGGCCGCGCTATGCCGATCGGAGCTGTCAGGGTCGTGCATGCCGTCGCCGCACTGCTGGCATTCCCAGCCAGACAGGTTATCGACACGTCGCTCCATGCCTTTGACACGAAGGGTTTCGCTGCGGTTTTCGAAACGCGTCATGGCGTCGGGCGCACCGCAGATGAAGCAATCTTGAGTGTTCATGAGCTCTTCTTCTTGAAGGAGATCACTGGAGGGTTACCGGCTGAGCAGTAAGTGACCTTGATGTAAATCTCCAGACCGTGGGAGTTGATGTGGTACACGTCCTGCCAGACACGATGATTGGCATACGTGGTTATCGACTTGTACAACATCCTGTTCTGTAACTGGAAAACGACCTCTTGCATCTCGTGGAGGTCGAGCCCGAGATGCCAGCCTGTTTCCTTTGCTGCAAGCGTAAATGCCCGCTTTCCAAGCCGCCTCACATCAGCCTTTATCACCGCCAGATCGTAATGAGGTGTGTACTTTTCCATAAGACACCTGAGTCCAATAATTACCCTCTGAGGGTAATTTTACCAATCGAAAATTTAGTTCCTTTTATCGCTTCAAAACCCTAGTGCGTTGCCTTTGTAGGTGGCTCCGAATAGGCTGTAGGAAAATTCATCCTATGATTGGACGAAAGTGCAAAACCCATGACAGACATCGCCCCCCTGATCAAACGCTCGCTGGTCGACCAGGCCCTGGAGCAGTTGCGCCGGCGCATCACTGAAGGCAAATGGGCCGTCGGCGAGCGCCTGCCCACCGAGCCCGAGCTCTCTGCCGAACTGGGCATCAGCCGCAACACCGTGCGCGAAGCCATGCGTGTATTAGCTTTTTCCGGCTTGATCGAGGTCCGTCAGGGCGACGGCAGTTACCTGCGCTCGATGACCGACCCGTTGGGCGCGATGCGCGCGTTGTCCCACTGCACCTTGGAGCAGGCGCAGGAGACCCGGCAGATTCTGGAAGTGGAGGCCATCGGGCTCGCGGCGCTGCGTCGCACAGATGAAGACCTGAAAAATTTACGCCAAGCCTTAAGCGTCAGCGCCGCGCTGTACCACGGTGACCTGGAGGCCTATATCAGTGCCGACCTGGTGTTCCACAAGCACTTGGTGGATGCCGCGCACAACCCGGCCTTAAGCGAGCTGTACCACTATTTCTCCGCCATCGTCGGCGCCCAGTTGCGCCAGACCCTGACCCTCTCACCGCGTCGCCAGGCCGTGTTCGACCTGCATATCGCCCTGCTCGACGCCGTGGAGCATCAAGACCCGGAACGTGCCAAATCCCTCTGCCGGCAGTTGATCAATGAACCTTGAAGTCAAAAGCACCACCGAACTCAAAGCGCTGCTGATTGACGCTGAAGTCGACGACGACGTGGTGCAGCACACACCGCCGGTTGTCATGCGGCCGTGGCTGTTGCTGTTGGGCTTGATATTGGTGGCGCTGAACCTGCGCCCGGCGCTGTCGAGCCTGTCGCCATTGCTGGCCGAAGTCTCACAAAGCCTGGGGCTGTCAGCCGCCAAAGCCGGTCTGCTGACCACCTTGCCGGTGTTGTGCCTGGGGCTGTTTGCGCCGATGGCACCGATCCTGGCGCGGCGCTTCGGCGCCGAGCGGGTGGTACTGGGGATTTTGCTGACGTTGGCGGCCGGGATCATTCTGCGCAGCTCCTTCGGCGAGGTCGGTCTGTTCGCCGGCAGCCTGATCGCCGGTGCGAGCATCGGCATCATCGGCGTGTTGCTGCCGGGCATCGTCAAGCGTGACTTCGCCAAACACGCCGGCACCATGACGGGCGTCTACACCATGGCGCTGTGCCTGGGCGCCGCGTTGGCGGCCGGCTCGACGGTGCCCCTGAGCAAGTATTTTGGCGACAGCTGGACCTTCGGCCTGGGCTTCTGGATCCTGCCGGCGCTGGCGGCGGCGCTGTTCTGGTTGCCGCAAGTGGGGCACAAACACGGCGCGCATCAAGTTGCCTACCGCGTGAAAGGTTTGCTGCGTGACCCACTGGCCTGGCAGGTGACCTTGTACATGGGCCTGCAGTCCTCACTGGCCTACATCGTGTTTGGTTGGTTGCCTTCTATTCTGATTGGCCGCGGTCTCACAGCGACCGAGGCGGGGCTGGTGCTGTCCGGTTCAGTGATCGTGCAATTGGCCAGTTCCCTCGCCGCGCCCTGGCTGGCTACGCGTGGCAAGGACCAACGCCTGGCCATCGTGGTGGTGATGTTGCTGACCCTTGGCGGCCTGTTCGGTTGCTTGTATGCCCCACTTGATGGCTTGTGGGGTTGGGCGATCCTGCTGGGTCTGGGCCAGGGCGGCACCTTTAGCCTGGCGCTGACCTTGATCGTGCTGCGCTCGCGCGATTCCCACGTGGCGGCGAACCTGTCGAGCATGGCCCAGGGCATTGGTTACACCCTGGCCTCCATGGGCCCGTTCGCGGTCGGCCTGGTGCATGACTGGACCGGCGGCTGGAACGCCGTGGGCTGGATCTTCGCAGTGATCGGGCTGGGCGCGATCATCGCCGGGCTCGGTGCCGGGCGTGCGTTGTATGTGCAGGTCACCAGCGAAAAACTCCAGGGCTAGAGGTAGACCACTTCCAACGTGGCGGAGCCGTCCATGGGCGTCTCCACACTCAGGTCCAGGTTCTGCTTGGCGTTGATCACCGCTTCCAATGTCAGGGTGCTGGTCAGGTTCTTGATCGCCGACGGTCCGGCGGTGCTGCCGACCACATCGGTAAAGCCCAGTAAACTCTTGGAGCCGATGTCGATGGGCTGGGTGTTGGATGTGCGCCACGCTACGCCGCCGGTGGTCGATTCGGTGCCGTAGGTCACCGGCAAGGCATCGGCCACCGTTTGCTTAGGATCGAACTTCACCGAGTACACACCGAGCTTGTTGCCCGCGCTGTCCAGCCCCAGCCCGTAATAGATCTCGCTGTTGACATGGGCGGTGCCGTCGCGGTTATCGCGCATGCGCAAGGCGTAACGGCCAGGGGCATTGCAACTGACGGTCAGCGTCAGCGATTTAAGCGGCAACCGGGTGCCGGTGGTCTGGTTGAGGTCCTTCTGAGAGATCTTGCCGAAGTCGATCAACCCGCCAGCGGACAACACAGGCGTGCAGGCCATGGGCGTGATCAGCCCACCCACGGTGAGCTCGGCGGTGGACGCGGCGTGGGCCGCAGACAGGCTGGTCAGCCACACGCCGGCGGTTAAAGCGCTCAACAAGATTTTCATGATTCAGTTCCTATAAGTACTTCATGGTCAGGGTCACGGAACCCTCAATGGGCATCTGTTCTGTCAGCGGCAGCGTGCTGGCAGCGGCGATGGTCGGCGTGATCTGCAGGTCTGCGTTCAATTGTTGTATCGGTGTCGGCGTCAGCCCCGTGGGCACGGAAGTAAACGACGTGAGGAAGGCGTTCGACAGCAGGCTTGTCGGGGCCCAACCAGAGGACGTGGTTGAGCCGAGGGGATACACACCGCCATTGGACACGCTGGGCTCGCAGGCACTGGGCGTGATCAACCCGCAGACCCTCAGGTCAACGGTGGAGGCTGCTTGGGCCGCAAAACCTGTGGCCAGGCATGCCCGGGGGGGCAAAGCCATCAGAAACGGTTTCATGGTGTGAGCCTATAAATAATAAATGTCGAGAGTGCCCGAGCCATCCAGCCGCACCTCGCTGCTCAAATCCAGCGAGCCAAGGGGCGCAATCACCGCTTCCAGGCTCAGCGTGGCATTGAGGTTTTGAATGGCACTGGGGCCGCTGGTGCTGCCGGATGCAGCGCCAAAACCCAGGTAGCGGTTAGCGCCGACGGCAACGATGCCTGTGCTGGCGCTACTCCAGGGCCCCTGGTCGGTGGCGGAGTGGGTTTGAAAGACTTGGGCGAAGTTGTCGGCGGTGAGGCGATCCGTGTCGAACAACAGCCGATAGCGGCCGATTTTCTGTTGGCGAGCGTCCAGGCCTAATCCATAAGTGCTTTCATCGGCGACGCCGGTCGCCGAACCCTGGCGGTTGTCCTGCATGCGAACGGCGAAGGCGGTCGGCCCATCGCAGGTCACACTGAGCGACAAGGTGCGTGGGGCCTGAGGGGTGTCTTTGTCCAGATTCAGGTCGCTGACCGATAGCTTGCCAAACTCCACATGGCCACCGTTGGACAGGATGGGCGTACACGCCGCCGGCGCAAAGCGCGCTTGCAGGCGCAGTTCCCGCGAGCGCCCGGCAGTGACGGCGTCGAACAGCCCAGCGACCTCCCAGGTCACGGCATCGCGCACCCGCGCGGCGTCTTCGCGGGCCCAGGCACTGGCGTCGATCTGCAATGACAAGTTGCGCCCGGTCATCGGCATGCCTGCGCGCATCGGCACGAGGCCGTGGTCCGCTTGCCACGCCAGATGCGTGCTGACAGCGGAGGGCGGCTGCCCCTGGCCTGCGATCACACCCAGCTCCACCGCCTGGCCGTCCAGCAGCGCTTCGCTGACCCGCAGGCCGTAGCTGCCGCGCTCGGTAAAGCGAAAACGCTCGGCCCCGGCGCCCGGTGCGCGATAAAACAGGCTCATGTCGGTGGGCTGCGGGCAGTTCAGCGTCAGGCTGATACGCCGTTCCCCCAGCAAGCGCTCAGGCGCGGGGACTAACGCCACGGCGCGGTTCATCAGGCCAAAGTCCAGTTGCGCCTGGCTGAGGTTGAGCTGGCACTCTTCGGCGGCCCAGGCATTCGCGCTCAGCAGCACAAAAGCCAAGGGGTATAACGCGTGTTTCAGGCCCATGGTGGACATCCTCATGGCTGGCGGCACCGGGCCGGTGCGGTTTCAAAATACACGTCGGGATCGGCGTGTTTGGGCAGTTCAAAGTCCAGTCGGCAACGTGGCTGCCCCGGTGCCTTGACCCACAGAGCGCGTGGGGCAATCACGTCAGGCAGGAACACTTGGCTGCCTTCCTGCACCAGGGTGATGAACTCGCCGTCGGCGCTGCTCACGGTGGCGCCCCGTGGCAACGGCTGGCCGCTGTCGGTGGTCACGTTCAACAGGGCGCGACGGGTGAGGGCGACGCCGAAGTGCACCTTGTCGACTGCACCGCGTCCGGCGGCGATCACGGCCAGGCCGTTGTGGATATCAGCATTGCGCGGCAGTGAGCGCGTTTGCACTTCCACCGGGCTTGGGCCATAGGCGCTGAGTTGCGGCACCACCGCCTGACCTTGCCAGTCGGTCCATACCGGGCCGCTTGGGGTGCTGACTTTGATCCCGGCCATGTCGCCCACTGACATCACGGCAAACGTGTCGCGCACCGGGTATGGCGAGAAGGTCAGGCCGTCCTCATGTAACACCACGCCACCGCGGGCGCCGCCTTGATAGCTGGCACGCTCCTCGTCACTGCGGGTGTAGTTGAAGTCCAGCTGGCTGTACCACGGCAACGCCGATACGCCGACCGACGACTCCACTTCACGGTCACGGCTGTCGCGTTCCACGCCTACCCGGTAGCTCAGTTGATCGTTGAGTTGTTCGCTCACGCCCGCACCGAGGCGGTGCTCACCCCCGGTATTGTGTACCCAGGCGCGCCCACGCCGGCTTTCACCCAGCGGCACACTGATGTTCAGGTAAATACTGTCGTCGTTCTGCTGGCGGCCGCCCACTTGCCATTCGGCACTGGCCGACACCGACACCTGGCCAAAACTGGTGCCCCACGATGCCAGCGCGCGGCTGCTGCTTTCACCGTCATACGAGGCGGTGCGCGCGACCCCGGCGCTGAACGCACCCAACGCCGGGTGCGCCCAGGACGCGGTAAAACTTTGCTGGTCGCGGTAACGCGTGCGCTGTTGCTCTTGGCTATTGCCGACGTAGGTTGAATCCTCAAGGTCGCGGTAACCCTGGGAGCGCCACGAGCCTGCGGTGCTTACGGCCCAGCTGTCACTTAGGCGCTGGGACCAGGACAGGTCGGTTTGCACGCCGCGCTCCGTCCCCTCACGCTTGGGGGTGGCCTGGGCTGCCTGTGCGGTGAACTGCAGTTGGCTGTCCTGCCAAGTTAACCAGCCCAGGCTGGCACCCGCCGAGCGATAGGCATCCGCCACCAGCCCGCCAGCGCTGACGCTGAGTTGCGGGTGCACTGGGCCGCTCCAGCCCGCACTGATCACCCAAGGCTCCTGGGCGTCGCTGGTGCCGATTTGGCGCATGCGCCCAGCCGCCACCGAATAGCCCGGCGCGGGCAGGCCCAGGCCGAGCATGGCGGCGGGCACGGTAAAGCGGCGTTCTTCGCCGGTGGTTTCCTTGACCGTGACCTCCACGTCGGAGCGGCTGTTCAAGCGGCGCACATCGGCCAGGGCAAACGGCCCGGCGGGCACTACGGTGGAGTGGATCAACGCGCCGTTCTGACGAATTTCCACCTGGGCCGGGCTGTTGGCGATGCCGGTGATGGTCGCGCCCTGGTTCTGGTCTTGCAACGCGGTTTCGGTCAGCACCTGGGCGCCGGTGATCTGCGTGCCAGCCAGCACTGGGTTGTAGAGGCTGATTTGCCCGGCCTGCAACACCGCCTGCTGCTCGGCAAAAGTGCGCTGGGCGTAGGCGTCCAGGTGAGTGGTGCGCGAACTACTGTCCTGCCAGGTCTTGACCTGCCGGCTGCGCACGATCCAGTCGCCAGCGTTGAAGCCGACTTCGGTGTTGGCCGAGCCGAAGCGGCTGCTGTTATCGCCAAATTCGTTGTACAGGCCGGTCAGGTCGTAGTTGAGCAGCAGGGCTTTGCCGCCGGTCTGGTAGCCGGAGATATCCTGCTGGGCCGGGCGCAGGGCGTCGGTCGGCACCACCAGCGCCAGGCTCAGACCGGCCGGGTCTTGCTCGATCACGGTTTGCGGGTAGCGTTCGATAAAGCGATGGCAGGTGGTCGTTTTGTCGTCATCGGGCAAAATCAGGTTGCCCGCATCCAGCAGGGCACGGCTGAAACAGAGGCCGCCCTGGCGGTCGAACGCCACGTCCACGCGGCCACGGCGCTGGCCGTTGATACTCAGGTTGAGCGCATGCCGGCCCGGTGCAAAACGCGGGGCTTGCAGCAGTTGGTTGGCCAGTTCCGGGTCGATACCACGCCGGGAAAGGGTCTGGGGGTCGAAAGAGCCGGCGAGCAGGTCGCTCGCCAGTGGCGCGCCGAACGGCAGTGCGCCGCCCAGGGTCAATGCCAGACTCGTCAGTATTCTGCGTGCGTGGCGCGGTGAAACGCCAGGCACGGCTCTGCCGTCGCTGTCAGTCATGCTGTGCTCACAAGGTCGTACTCAAATATTGGGTGGCTTTGGCGGGCCACTCTTTTTTATAAGGTGATGGGTGCTTCGTAAGGTGCCACGGCAAAGCCATACACTGTGGCCGGTTGCAGCTGCACGCGGTTGGCGCCGGTGCCTGTGGCGGTCACGCTCAGGGTTTCACCCGGCAGCACATAAGTGCGCGGCAACAGGGCCGAACCGCTGCCGGGCAGCAGCCGCAGTTCCT
This sequence comes from Pseudomonas antarctica, assembly GCF_900624995.1. Lineage (GTDB taxonomy): Bacteria > Pseudomonadota > Gammaproteobacteria > Pseudomonadales > Pseudomonadaceae > Aquipseudomonas > Aquipseudomonas antarctica. The sequence goes on along the minus strand of NZ_UYXQ01000003.1, from coordinate 137,869 downwards.
GGGCCAGGCGCACCACGTAAGGGGGCGGGTTGTGCACGCTCAATTGCGCCTGGCTCAAGCGCCACTCCAGCCCGGTCCAGGGCGTGCGATTGGGGGCCAGGCCCTTGGGGTGCAGGATCACCGGCAGGTTCTGGCGCACCGTCACGCCCACCTGTGCATGCCCAGCCTGGGCCGCCGAACGGCCTTGGGGCAGGCCTTCGAAGGTCACCCGTTTCAAACGTTGGGTAGTCAACGGCTCTGGCGATTGCAAGATGAAGCGGATCAACTGGCTCTTGTCGGGTTCGACTCTGGCCAAGGGCGGGGTCACAAACAGCAGCGTCGCCGTGTCTTCGGGAATGTCTTCAAGGGTGACGTGCAGCAGGGCCAGCTTACCGTCGGTGTTGGTCACGGTGACTGAGGCCTCGCCATCGGCCTCGTTGACGATCACCACCGAGGTGTCGGGCACCATGCCGTCGGCCAACACCACGGCAGGGCTGCCGATCGCCAGCGCCAGCGCGCCGAGGTAGAGACCTGTGAGGCGAACGCAGATGAATATCCGGGTCAAAAAGGGTAGGGCAGTCATGGCTACAAATACCTCAGATCAAGCATGATTGAACCGTCCAGCGGCACTTCCTGCTTGAGGGTCAAATAGGTGGCGGCATTGATGGACGTGTTGATTTGCAGAGTGGCGTTCACCACGCGATAGGGTTCCGGCACCAGCGTGCCCGGGCTGGCGAAGCCCATGTAGTTGTTCGGGTAGGCCGTGGGTTCGGGGAACCACGTCTCACCCTGGTTGCTGGAGGCCAGCACCCGTAGGGGCTGGTTGTCGGCCGTAACCTCGCCAATGGTCAGGGACACAATGCCCAGCCGCTCGAGGGGCGCGTGGGTATTGGTGCCCAGGCCGTAATAAAAACCTGGCCCCAAGGAGGAGTCGGCGCGATTGTCCATGCCCACCAGTACAAACAGCACCGGCTGGTTGCAGCTCACCTCCAGGCCCAGCTCTTGAGTGGGCAGGTCTTTGAGCTCGTACTGGTTGAGCGTGTGCGCCGGCACCTTGCCGTGGTCGACGATGCCGTTGGCCGATAGCGTCGTGGTGCAGGCACTGGGCGTTATCAAGCCGGTAACGCTCAACTCGGTGCTGGACGCCGCCAATACCAGCGAGCTGGCGCCGAGCACGTAAAGCAGGGCAAGAAGGCCTGAAGAGATGGGCTTCATGAGGAAGGTTCACCGGTTGCCTTGTTCATGGTTTGTGTACAGGGCAAGGGCAGGCGTGAAGGCCTGCCCTTGTTCGATGCGCATGGAATTACAGGTAGCGCACGATAAGGGTCACCGAGCCGTCGATGACGACCTCGTTGGTGAGGGTCAGCCCGCTGGTTTTGGCGATAAAGGGCATGACGTGAAGGTCCGCAGTCCATTGCTGGACCGCAATGGGCGCATTCACACCGGTTGCGGCTGGCGCGAGGATGTTGTCGCGCATCAGTTGGCGCTCGGAGCTCCAGTTGGCGCCATTGTCGTAGGAACCGATGGTGCTGATCGATGCACCATTGGAAAGCGGGTTAAACAGTTTGAGTTCCATACCGCCGAGTTTTTCCGTGCCATTGATCATGCCCAGGCCAAATTCCAGGAAGTCGTTGTTGGAGTCAGAGCCTTCGCGGTTGTCCTTGGCCTCCATGGCCACCAGGGTCTGGGCGTCACAATCGAGGGTAAATTGCAGGATTTGGATAGGCAGAGAGGTCGACTTGTCGGCATTCAAATCCTTGGCCGAAACCTTGCCGTAATCCACGACCCCGCCGTTGGTCAGCCCCGGGACGCAGGCGCTCGGGACAATCAGGCCCTTGACTGTCAGGTCGATGCTGGAGGCGGCAAAGGCAGTGCTGGCAGCCACAAACATCAGGCTGCCGATCAGGGTGTTGAGGGACTTACTCATGGTGTTACTCCTAATGAAGAACGGAAGAAAAAGCGCAATTACCAGTACTTGAGTTGCAGCGTGGCCTGACCGTCGATAGGCACTTCATCAAGCAGGGTCAGGTCGCGGGCCGGCACGATAATGGTGAATGCGCGCAGCCTCGCCCGGAGGTCTTTGATGGCGACGGGGGTGTTCGGCCCCCCCGTCACCGCGAACGACGTCAGTGCCTCATGCCCCAAGTAGGGCGATAAGCTCCAGCTGGCGCCGCCGTTGCGCGAGACGATCACGTTGACTGCGGTTTCATCCGCAATCGGATCGAATAACGTGAAGGCGACACTCCCCAGTTTCTCGTCTTCAGGAGTGGTCCCCAGGCCGTGATGCGCCGGGTTGATAGCCGAGGTGCCGGCGCGATTGTCCGAGGTAGTCAGGGTGAAAAGTGTCTCGCCGTCGCAATGCACTTCAAATTGCATTTCAGCGGGGTCCAGCAACGTGGGTTTCGTCTGTTGCAGGTCCTTGACGGCCATCTTTCCATGGTCGATCACGCCGTCATTGGTCAGGTGTGGGGTACAGGCATTGGGGGTAATGATCCCAGTGACACTCAAGTCGGCATGACTGGCCGCGAGTGCGCCGGGGGCGCAGGCAGCCAGCAGAAAGGCAAGAGCGGCGGGGTGGAATTTCTCCATGGGCACAGGTCCTTGTGAGCGATGCAGTAAAGCCGCAGGGTTACAGGTAGCGCACTTGCAGGGTGGCGGAGCCGAGGATCGGTATCTCGTTGGTCAGGTCCATCCCCGCTGTGGGGGAGATGAGGGTTTGCACATTGAGCTCTGACGTTACGTTCTGGACTGGCGTGGGGGCCCAGTTGCCTGTTGATCGATCGCCAAAAGACGCGAGGAAGGAGATTGGCAAGACGTCACCCAGGTAGTTTTCCGTCCAGGTGCGCCCGTTATCGCCCGACTCAAGCAGGGAAATCGCCGCGCCGTTGTTCGTTGCATTGCGGAACGCCAGGGTATACCCGCCCAGTTTTTTACCGCTGACCAGGCCCAGGCCATAGGCGTTGTATGAGTCATAAGCGTTGCCGCGGTTATCGACGCCTTGCAGGGCCAACAGGGTCGGGGCATCACAGGTGAGCGTCATTTGCAGGAGACTCTCGCCGAGGAACGTGTAGCTGTCCTGCTTCAGATCCTTGGCCGAGACTTTTCCGTAGTCGATTACGTTGCTCGAAAGACCGGGCGTGCAGGCGCTGGGTGTTATCAGGCCCTTGACGGTCAGGTCTGCGCTACTGGCAGCAAAAACCGTTGAGGCGCTGGTGAGCAACAGAGCGGTGCTTAACAGGGCGAAGAGGTTATTCATTTCAGTAGGTTCCAGTACGGGCCGGCTTATCGCGTAATGCCGTATCGGCGCGCGCAGTCAGACGTCGACTCATGTTTTCGAGGGCTGTTCAGGGAGGGCATAGACCGCCCCTGGCAAGAGTGGGCAGTAATCTAGCGACAGGTTCGCGTTGGCGACATGCAACAATTACGACAATGCTGCGAGTGAGGGAAAAGGGACTTACTTGTGTCGGAATAATTGACTGCGAATGTAGGTAAATAATCAGTTTCGTACTTGTTGTATCGCCAGCACGGCCTTCAAGCGCTATTTTTTTGTCGCGATGACAGTCATATGAATGTCATAAGACGCTGCAAAGTGCCTCGCCTTTGACTGTCGCGTCAGCGCTGCTCAGCCCTTTTCCGGGACTGCCAGCGCTGCATTACCGACAACTTCAACGAGGTGAGCGAGAGTGCTTTCGAGCGATACCTCTTCACAGCAGGTCCCTTTCCATTTTTCCCCCCCCGATCACTGGCGCCAAATGGCCGTATTGGTGGCTGAAGATCATTCGGCCTATCGAGCGCTGTTGGGCTGGCTTCTGGAAAAACTCGGACTCGGCCACGAAGTGGTCGGTGATGGTTGTGAAGGCTTGGCGGCGATCACCCGCAGACGCTTCGACTTGGTGATCAGCGACTGTCAAATGCCGCTGATGGACGGCTATGCCCTGGCCCGTGCCATACGCCTTCATGAGCAGCAAAACGGCTATCGACGGGTTCCGATCATCGCGCTTACCGCCAACCTGCGGGCTGATGATCCCCAGCGCTGCCGTGATGCCGGAATGGATGCGTGGCTGGTCAAACCGCTGACGTTTGCGCAGTTGTGCGATGTGTTGGGGCGTTGGCTGCCGGGTCCGCCATGCGGCGTCTCGCCACCTGCTCCCGGGGGCTCAGGGGCCTGGCCGACCCGAGCGGACCTGATCCAGACGTTCGGCAGCGAACATGTGGTGAACCAGATGCTCGACAGCCTGTTGCGCGAAGCCCGCAAGGACTGTGCGGCGCTGGCATATGCGCGCCTTACATCGAACGCACAAGTCGTGCAGGAGCGGCTGCACCGTTTGTTGGGAAGCCTGGCGTTTTTAGGTTGCGATGAACTGGAGATGCAGGGCGGTTTGCTGATTGAACGGGTCCGCGCCGATGGTATGGGGTCGAGCCTGTGCCGCTTGAAGACGTTTGAGCATGACCTCAAACTTTACTTCGCGTACGTGAGTACGATATGACGCTTCGATTTGTAGGAATTTATTCTTTTGTATTGTAGTTTTTAGATGTGAGTACTTTCCTTTTATTTTGTAGGTTTTATGGCGTCTGCTATCTGGCATTGGGCGCGGCTAAAAAGTGCTTCTGTTTGGCGGTTGTTGAGGAGCGACGGCGGGGGTATTTTGCGCGGATTCAATTTGCCATCATCCGTGGGTAGCTATGCTTCGAGTAATTATTGCTGACGATCATCCCATCGTGCGTATCGGGCAGAGAGTGGTGATTGAGGCGGGCGGTAGATGCAAAGTGGTCGGTGAGGCCAGTGGCCCCGATGAACTGCTTAGTCTATTGGCTAAGGTCCCCTGCGACTTGCTCATCACTGACTTCGCCATGCCTGGCGGGCAGCAGGCCGACGGCTACGGTTTGCTGAGCCTGTTAAGTCGCCAGTACCCGGGGTTGCCGGTGATTCTGGTCACGATGTTTGCCAATATCGCCACCTTGCGTGCTTCTTTTGCCCATGGCGCTCGAGCCATCGTGGCCAAAAATGCCTCGGCCAAGGAGTTGCCCCAGGCGATCAAGGCCGTGTGTGCCGGCCAGAGCTTCGCCAGTGAATCCCTGCGCGAGCAACTGGTGGAAGCTGGCGGGGGCGACCAGTCGCAACAGCCGCAGTTGTCCGGCAAGGAGCGTGAGGTGGTGCGCATGCTCGCCAGTGGCCTGACCGTCAGCCAGATTGCGGCACGGGTCAACCGCAGCATTTCCACCATCAGCAAACAAAAAAGCACGGCCATGCAACGGCTCTGTATTTCGACGGATGTGGACTTGTTTGCCTATGCGCGTGCCGCTGGAATGGTGCCGTAGAAAGTTGCCGTTTTAGGACGGCGCTCAATTAAATGGCGCGTCGTTGGAATTCGTATTATGTGTATTAACACTGAACGAGTTATTCATTAAGTTGTGAGGGTCGCCACGGCTATTGATGGGGGCGGCATAACATTCCTAGTCTATTTAGTTGAGTCGAACTTACAGCTTGGCAGTGCGTCCCTGCGCGCGTGTTGATTTTGTTAATTATCGACCGAAAGTGAGCATTGATATGCAACCGTCTCGTGTACTTATAACCGCTGCCTGTTGGCTGGTCGGTGTTTCCAATGCAATCGCCGCGTCCAGCGTGGACCTCAGTGTCGTCGGCGTGATCACGCCGTCGGCTTGTACGCCAACCTTGTCCAATAATGGCGTAGTGGATCACGGGAAAGTCTCGTTCCAGGACTTCCCCGCGTCGGGGGAGAAAGAACTGCCAGACGCTAGGCTGAATTTGAGAGTTGACTGCAGTGGGCCGATGCTGATGGCCGTTAATATTACGGATAACCGCGCCGGTACCGCGACGTCTCCGTATCAGTCGGGGGATAAGTCACATTTTGGTTTGAACGTGGCCAGCGGCGGTCAAAAGATCGGCCGGTACCGACTGCAAATGGCCAATGCTACCGCCGACGATCAACCCGCAGAATTGATCGAATCCTGGGATGGTAATGAGTGGATGTATGCCACCAATACGGTCTGGCAGCCAGGCTTCAGACGCACCGCCAAAGACCCGAGTAGCGCAGCCCCCACGCCCTTGGCAATGACGACCTTCAAAACGGATGTAATAGTGAGCACCACCCTCGCGCACAAGAATTATCTGCCGATGGATGAAGAAGTACACGTAGACGGCAGCGCCACCCTGGAGGTCAAGTATATGTAACCCTGCCGGGTATCACCCAAGGTCATGGCTTTCCCTCGCCGCGCGGACTATCGTTCAACACCTCTGACTATCGTGCGAAACCTGCCCATGAGTGATGCCCACAACGCCTTGATCACCGAATTCTACAGTGCTTTCCAGCGCCTGGACGCCGAAGCCATGGCCGCCTGCTACACCGACGACGTGCTGTTCAGTGACCCGGCGTTCGGCGAGCTGCGCGGGCGCGATGCCGGGGACATGTGGCGCATGCTGACCTCCCGTGCCAAGGACTTTTCGCTGACCTTCGACCATATACGCAGTGACGAAACCACCGGCAGCGCGCATTGGGTGGCGACTTACCTGTTCAGCGCCACCGGCAATACGGTGGTCAACGATATCGGCGCACGGTTTGTGTTTCGCGATGGCAAGATCTGCGAGCACCACGACCATTTCGATCTGTGGCGTTGGTCGCGCCAGGCCTTGGGCCTCAAAGGGCTGTTGCTGGGTTGGTCACCCGCGTTGAAAAACGCCGTGCGCGCCCAGGCACTCAAAGGCCTGAAGGCATTCCAGGTCGGTCGTTGATAAGATTGGCACTCCTCTGGTTTGCCGAATCGACCTGTGACTGACCTTCCTGACCCCAAACCCTGGTTTGTCTACCTGGTGCGCGCCGCCAATGGCTCGCTGTATTGCGGCATCAGTAACGACCCGGTGCGCCGCTTTGCTTCTCACCAAAGTGGCAAGGGCGCGCGGTTCTTCCTGTCCAGCCCCGCGGTGGCGCTGGTGTACACCGAGCAATGCGCGAGCAAAGGCGAGGCGCTGCGCCAGGAGCGGCTGATCAAGAAGCTGAAGAAGAGCGCCAAGGAGTGTCTGGCAGCGAGTGGTTCATTGATTTGACTGATGGGTTCCCATTGCTCCCTCGCGTGGTTTTGCAGGCTAAGCTTGCGGCTCACTTATTTAAGCGGAGCCAGGTATGTCTGAGTTGATCCTGCACCACTACCCACAGTCCCCCTTTGCTGAAAAAGCCCGGCTGCTGCTGGGCTTCAAAGGTTTGTCCTGGCGCTCGGTATTGATCTCGCCGGTGATGCCCAAGCCAGACTTGACCGCCCTCACTGGCGGCTACCGCAAGACGCCGGTGCTGCAAGTCGGCGCGGATATCTACTGCGACACTGCCTTGATCGCTCACCGCCTGGAGCAGGAAAAGTCCGCACCCGCGCTGTTTCCCCAAGGCCTGGAACTGGTCACTCAAAGCTTCGCTGCCTGGGCCGATTCGCAGGTGTTCGCTCACGCCGTGGCGCTGGTGTTCCAGCCCGAATCCCTGGCGGTCAAGTTCGCCAAGGTGCCGCCGCAGATGCTTGAAGTGCTGGTGGCTGACCGCGCCAAACTGTTCAGCGGTGGCACTGCCACCCGCGTGCAATTGGACCTCGCCAAGCATCAATGGCCGACGATCATCAGCCGCATCGATCAGCAATTGCAGCACCAGGCAGGCGACTTCCTGTTCGGTGAACCTTCGATTGCCGACTTTGCCCTGGCGCACCCGTTGTGGTTCCTCAAAGGCTCGCAGGTGACGGCGCCGTTGGTGGATGCCTATCCGGCCGTGGCCACCTGGCTGGACCGCGTGCTGAGCTTCGGCCATGGCACTGCCAGTGAGATGAGCGCCGAGCAAGCCCTGGAAGTCGCGCGTAATGCGACGCCTGCGGCCTTGCCGGATGAACTGTTCGAGGATTTGAACGGCTTCAGACCGGGCCAGCAAGTCAGCATTTGCGCCACCGACTACGGCACCGACCTGGTGGCGGGCGAGCTGCTGTTTGCCGGGCGCGAAGAGCTGATCCTGCGGCGTACCGACGAGCGGGGCGGCACCGTGCATGTGCACTTCCCGCGCTTGGGTTTCCGCATTCAAGCGCAATGATCGTTCCCCTCGCTCTGGGTGGGAACGCAGCCCGTGACGCTTGCGTCGCCCCTGCGCAGGCGTCAACGGCGGGACGCGGAGCGTCCTGAGCGGTATTCCCACGCAGAGCGTGGGAACGATCGTGATAAAAATATTTGCAAACAAAGGTGAGGTAAATCCGCCGCCCATCCGTGTAGTGCTTGAAACTGCGATCTATTCGCATTAACAGCGTTTTCTACACGGGTTCTCACAGCATGAAATCGACGGCGGGCGGTTGGGTAAAACAGTGGCTGGGAGCCTCGGTATTGGCGGTGTCGGGGCTGGCGTTGCTGCCCCTCGGCGTGGCGCGCGCGCAGGAGCAGCAAAGCGCCCAGTTCAACTTTGCCCTGGCAGCCAAACCGCTGCCCCAGGCCTTGAGCGATTTCAGCCGGGTCACTGGCATCAGCGTGATCTACACCGATGAAGCGCCCTACGGCCTCAGCGCCCCGGCGGTCAGCGGGCAGATGAGCGCAAACCAGGCCCTGCAACGCCTGCTCGGTCACTCCGGCTTTACCTTCCGCCAGATCGACGCGCGCACCCTGGCCCTGGAGCCCGTGCCCACCGACGGCGCGGTCAACCTCGGCGCCACCACCATCAGCGGCGCCGGCCAGGCCCAGGACAGCACCAGCTACCAGCCACCGCCCACCAGCTCGGTGATGCGCGCCCATGGCCTGCTGCTGGAAACCCCGCAAACCGTCAACGTGGTGCCCGCCCAAGTGCTGCGCGACCAGACCCCGCGCAATCTGGACGACGCCCTCGCCAACATCAGCGGCATCACCCAGGCCAACACCTTGGCCAGCACCCAGGACGCGGTGATGCTGCGCGGCTTTGGCGATAACCGTAACGGCTCGATTATGAAAGACGGCATGCCGGTGGTGCAGGGCCGTGCCTTGAACGCCACCGCCGAGCGTGTTGAAGTGCTCAAAGGCCCGTCCTCACTGCTTTACGGTATTCAGGACCCAGGTGGCGTGGTCAATATCGTCAGCAAAAAGCCCGAGCTGGTGCAGTCCACTTCCCTGACCGCGCGCGGCTCGACCTTCGGTGGTGGCAAGAACGGCAGCGGCGGCAACCTCGACACCACCGGCCCGATTGGCGACAGCGGCTTGGCGTATCGCCTGATCGTCGACCATGAAGACGAAGATTACTGGCGCAATTTTGGCACCCACCGCGAGACGCTGGTGGCACCTTCCCTGGCCTGGTACGGCGACACCACCCAGGTGGTGTTCGCCTATGAACACCGCGAATTCCTCTCGCCGTTCGACCGTGGTACCGCCATCGACCCCAAGACCAACCACCCGCTGAACATCCCCACAACCCGTCGCTTGGATGAACCCTTCAACAACATGGAGGGCCGCTCCGACCTGTACCGCCTGGAAGTCGACCACGACCTGAACGACGACTGGAAGGCGCATGTCGGTTACAGCTGGAACCGCGAGACCTACGACGCCAGCCAAGTGCGTATTGTGTCGGTGAACCCCAACGGCACCCTGACCCGCAGTATGGACGGCACCCGGGGCGCGTTGACCACTGATCGCTTCGCCACGATGAGCCTGGAAGGCAAGGTGAACCTCGCAGGCATGCAGCATGATCTGGTATTCGGCCTGGACGATGAGTACCGCAAGATCTACCGCGCCGACCTGATCCGCCAGTCGCAACGCAGTGCCTTCAGCTACCTCAACCCGGTCTACGGCAAGGATGTGCAGGGCACCACCGTCAGCGCCAAGGACAGCGCCCAGACCGACCTGCTGCGCAGTGACTCATTGTTCTTGCAGGACGCCATTCACCTGACCGACCAGTGGATCCTGGTGGGCGGCGTGCGCTATCAGATGTACGACCAATACGCCGGTAAGGGCGTGCCATTCAAGGCCAACACCAACGGCAATGGCCAAGCCTGGGTGCCGCGTGCCGGCCTGGTGTACCGCTACACGGATGAGTTGTCGTTCTACGGCAGCTACACCGAGTCGTTCAAACCCAACTCCACCATCGCCGCCTTGGCCGATGGCAGCACCTTGACCGGCGACCTCACGCCGGAGGAATCCAAGTCGTGGGAATTGGGAGCCAAGCTCGACATTCCTGGGCGGATTACCGCCAGCGCGGCGTTGTTCAATATCGACAAACGCAACGTGCTGGTCTCGGTGGGTTCCGGTGCGAACACCGTCTACAGCATTGCCGGCCAAGTGCGTTCGCGTGGCCTGGAGTTGGACGCCACCGGCCAGTTGACCGACCAATGGAGCGTGATCGGCAGCTACGCCTTCACTGATGCCGAAGACATCAAGGACAAAGACCCGACTCTTGAGGGTAACCGCCTGCAAAACGTGGCCAAGCACACCGGTTCGCTCTCGGCGGTCTACGACTTCGGCAACGTATTCGGGGGTGATCAACTGCGGGTTGGTGCGGGTGCTCGTTATGTCGGCGAACGTGCTGGCGATGCCGCCAACGACTTCAACCTGCCCGGCTACACCGTTGCAGACGCGTTTGCCACCTATGACACCAAGATCGAAGGGCAGAAGGTCAAGTTCCAGCTCAACGTGAAGAACCTGTTTGATCGCACGTACTACGCCTCCGCCGCGAGCCGGGTGTTTGTGTCGCTGGGGGATGCGCGGCAGGTGTCGGTGTCCAGTACGCTCCAGTTTTGATGTGTAAAGCGCAGCTTCCTGTGGCGAGCGGGCTGTTGTGGCAAGCCCGCTCGCCACAACAGCACTGAGCTGGTAGCGTTGCCGTCACTGAAGACTTTGCGGGAAAACGGTACTGATGCAGTTGGGCAGATGGATACACACCAGCGCAATGCTGGTCGGTTTGAGTTTTTTACTGGGCGGCTGCGCGAGTGTTTCGCCGACCTCCAACGGCCTCGATCAATGGCTGGCCGACCCGGCGCTGCAGGGCGCCACGGTGTCGCTGGTGGTGCGTGACGCGCGCAGCGGCAACACGCTCTACCAACACAACCCACGCACACGGTTGATGCCTGCCTCCAACCTCAAGCTATTGACCACCGCCGCAGCGATGGACCTGCTGGGGCCGCAATACCGGTTTTCCACGCAACTGCTGAGCAACGGTATACGCCAGGGCGATCGCCTGACCGGCAACCTCTACCTGCGCGGCCTGGGCGACCCGACCATTCAGTTCGCCGACTACCAGGCCCTGGCGGCACAACTGGCCAGCCAAGGCGTTCGCCAGGTGCAAGGCGACTTGGTGTTCGACGACACCTGGTTTGACGCCGAGCGGCTGGGCGTCGATTGGTCCCACGATGATGAAACCACCTACTACGGCGCGCAGATTTCAGCGTTGACCGTGTCACCCAATTCGGATTTTGATGCAGGCAGTGTGCTGGTCACGGCCAAGGCGCCGGTGCGCGTCGGCGTGCCTGTGAGCGTCGAGGTCTTCCCGCCCACCGACTACCTGCAACTGAGCAACCGCGCCGTCAGTGGGCCGGGTAATACCTATGGCATCAACCGCCGCCACGGCACCAATCTGTTGCAACTCAGCGGTGCCGTCGCGCCGGGCAGGCAGAGTCAGCAGTTGGTCAGCGTGTGGGAGCCGACGCAACTGGTAGCCAATTTGTTTGAACAAGCATTGAAGCAGCAAGGCATCACGGTGCTCGGGCGTCGGGTGATGGGGGCTACCAGCCCGGCCGGCGTGACCGTGCAGGCCGAGCATCAATCGGCGCCGTTGCAGGAGTTGATCACGCCACTGCTCAAACTCTCGAACAACAACATGTCTGAAGCGTTGCTCAAGGCCATGGGCCGCAAGACCGCGAATAGCGGCACGGCGGCAGCGGGCGTGGTGGCCGTCGCGGGGTTTCTCAAACGCCAGGGTGTGGACACCGCGACGCTGAAGCAGGTTGACGGTTCCGGCCTGTCGCGGCAGAACCTGGTGTCGGCGCAAACCCTCACCGACTTGCTGCTGGCCGCGAGCAAACAGCCGTGGTTCAACGCCTGGTACAACGCGCTGCCGATTGCCGGCAACACCGACCGCATGACCGGCGGCAGCCTGCGCTATCGCCTGCGCGGCACACCGGCGCAAAACAACCTGCATGCCAAAACCGGCTCCATGGGCGGCGTATCCTCGTTGAGCGGTTACATCACCGGCGCGCATGGGCGCCGGTTGGTGTTCTCGATGATCAGCAACAATTACGTGGTGGCCGGGGCGCAGGTCAAGGCCTTGGAAAATCGCGTGGCGGTGGCCCTGTCACGCTGGGACGATTGACTCAGGGCTGATAGCCCATGCGCCAACTCACGGCCCGGGTCGCCGCCAGCAAATGCTGCGCCGCCGGGCCATCTTCATCGGCGTGGAACAGTGAGGTAGGGCCGACCACGGTCATCACCGCCGCCACCTGGCCGACCGCATTGAACACCGGCGCCGACAATGCGTCGACGCCGGGCATCAGCAAACCATGCACAAAGTGCAGGCCACGGCTGCGGATCTGTTCGCATGCGCTGGCATAGGCCTGATCGTCGGCCAAGGCATGGGCGAGACCGGCTTGGATCTCACGCTCACGCAACGCCATGGTTTCCCGCGATGGCAGGTAAGCGCTGAACACCAGCCCGGTGGACGAGCTGAGCAGTGGCAGCACTGAACCCAATTGCGTCACTACCGTGATCGCGCGCACCGCCGGCTCGATGTGCACCACCGTCGCGCCCTGGTTGCCCCACACCGCTAAAAAGCAGGTTTCATTCAATTCATCGCGCAGCTCCGCCAGGGGCAGGGCGCCGACTTTCAACACATCCATGCTGCCCAGCGCGGCCAGTCCCACGCGCAACGCTTCACGGCCCAGGCCGTAATGGTTGGTGGCGGTATTCTGCTCAGCAAAGCCTGAGGCAATCAGCGCCTGCAAATAGCGGTGGACCTTGCTCGCCGGCATCTGCACATGCTCGGCCAGGCGCGACAGCGAAGTGGCCGGGGACAGTTCGGCGAGGGCCTTGAGGATATCGGTGCCCACTTCGGCCGAGCGGACTTTCTGTTTACCGGTGTCGCGTGGCTTTTCCATGAAGGGGCGAGAATCCGAGAGATGAATGGGCGTCTTTATAGCTTGACGGTCGACAGTGATCAAATTACGTTATGCGTAACTGGATTACGATAAAAACAACTTCCGTACAGAGGATGATCCATGAACCTCGAATACCAATCGGGCTTTGGCAATGAATTCGCCAGCGAAGCCCTGCCCGGCGCGCTGCCCGTCGGCCACAATTCCCCGCAAAAAGCGCCCTACGGCCTCTACACCGAACTGTTCTCCGGCACGGCCTTCACCATGGTGCGCAGCGAAGCCCGCCGCACCTGGCTGTACCGCATCCAGCCGTCGGCCAATCACCCGGCCTTCGTCAAGCTTGAGCGGCAGTTGGCCGGTGGGCCGTTGGGCGCGGTGACGCCGAATCGGTTGCGCTGGAACCCGTTGGATATTCCCGGCGAGCCGACGGACTTTATCGACGGGCTGGTCGGCGTGGTCGCAAACTCAGGGTCGGAAAAACCGTCCGGCATCAGCATCTACAACTACCGCGCTAACCGTTCGATGGAGCGCGTGTTCTTCAACGCCGATGGCGAACTGTTGATCGTGCCCGAGCAGGGCCGCCTGCGCATCGCCACCGAACTCGGCGTGCTGGACGTCGAGCCGCTGGAAATCGTCGTGCTGCCCCGGGGCCTGAAATTTCGCGTCGAACTGCTGGACGCCCAAGCGCGCGGCTACATCGCGGAAAACCACGGCGCGCCGCTGCGCCTCCCGGACCTGGGCCCGATTGGCAGCAACGGCCTGGCCAACCCGCGTGATTTCCTCACCCCGGTGGCCCACTACGAAGACCACCAGAAATCGACCACGCTGGTACAAAAATTCCTCGGCGAGTTGTGGGCCTGTGAGCTCGACCATTCCCCGCTGAACGTGGTCGCCTGGCACGGCAATAACGTGCCGTACAAATACGACCTGCGCCGTTTCAACACCCTCGGTACGGTGAGTTTCGATCACCCGGACCCGTCGATCTTTACCGTATTGACCTCGCCCCCCAGCGTGCACGGCCTGGCCAACCTCGACTTCGTGATCTTCCCGCCGCGCTGGATGGTGGCCGAGAACACCTTCCGTCCGCCGTGGTTCCACCGCAACCTGATGAACGAATACATGGGCCTGATCCAGGGCGCCTACGACGCCAAGGCCGAAGGCTTCCTGCCCGGCGGCGCGTCGCTGCACAGCTGCATGAGCGCCCACGGCCCGGACGGCGAAACGTGCACCAAGGCCATCAACGTCGAGCTGGCGCCGCACAAGATCGATAACACCATGGCCTTCATGTTCGAAACCAGCCAAGTGCTGCGCCCGACCCAGTTCGCCCTGGAATGCCCGCAGCTGCAACCTTCTTACGACGCGTGCTGGGCCTCGCTGCCTGCCACCTTCAACCCGAACCGGAGATAACCGATGACTCAACCCATGCCAACCCGCAGCTGGGTGACCAGCGCCAACGGTCACCGCGATTTTCCCCTGCAGAACCTGCCGCTGGGCGTGTTCAGCATCAACGGCTCGGCACCGCGCAGCGGCGTAGCGATTGGCGACGCGATCCTCGACCTGCACGCCGCCCTGGATGAGTTTGACGGTGAGGCGCGTCGCGCTGTTGAAGCCACCGTTGGCGGCCAACTGAACGCCTTTTTTGAACTCGGCCGTGGCCCGCGCGTAGCCCTGCGCGAACGCCTGCTGGAGTTGCTTGCCGAAGGCAGTAAGCTGCAACGCCGTGAAGCGCAGGTGCTGCATCTGGCTGCCGATTGCCAGATGCACTTACCGGCAAAAATCAGCGACTACACCGACTTCTACGTCGGCATCGAACATGCGCAGAACGTCGGCAAACTGTTCCGCCCCGACAACCCCTTGCTGCCGAACTACAAATACGTGCCGATTGGCTATCACGGCCGCGCCTCAACCATTCGCCCCTCGGGTACCGAGGTACGTCGCCCTAAAGGCCAGACCCTGCCGGCCGGCCAGACCGAGCCAACCTTCGGCCCCTGCGCGCGCCTGGATTACGAATTGGAACTGGGCATCTGGATCGGCCAGGGCAATGCCATGGGCGACTCGATTGCGATTGGCGACGCCGCCGAGCACATCGCCGGTTTCTGCCTGCTCAACGACTGGTCGGCGCGGGATATCCAGGCTTGGGAATACCAGCCGTTGGGGCCGTTTCTGTCGAAAAGCTTCATCACCAGCGTCTCGCCATGGGTGGTGACGGCCGAAGCGCTGGAACCGTTCCGTAAAGCGCAACCGGCGCGTCCGCAGGGCGATCCACAACCGCTGCCGTACCTGCTGGACACGCGTGACCAGGCGGCCGGCGGCTTTGATATCGAACTGGAAGTGTTGCTGAGCACCGCCGCGATGCGTGAGCAAAACCTGGCGGAACATCGCCTGACCCTGAGCAACACTCAGCACATGTACTGGACCGTGGCGCAAATGGTTGCCCACCACAGCGTCAACGGTTGCCAGTTGCAGGCCGGTGACCTGTTTGGTTCAGGCACCTTGTCCGGGCCGCAGCCGGGGCAGTTCGGTAGCCTGCTGGAAATCACCGAAGGCGGCAAAAAGCCGATTGAACTGGCCTCGGGCGAGGTGCGTAAATTCCTCGAGGACGGCGACGAAATCATCCTGCGCGCACGGTGCAGCCGCGAAGGGTTTGCCTCCATCGGCTTCGGCGAATGCCGTGGCACCGTGGTTGCGGCGCGGTAGAGGGCCGGGCGATGGAACTCTACACTTACTACCGCTCCACTTCGTCATACCGGGTACGTATCGCGCTGGCGCTCAAGGGGTTGGACTTCACCGCCGTGCCGGTCAACCTGCTGGTGCCGCCGGGCGGCGCTAATCGCCAGCCTGAATACCTGGCGATCAACCCACAGGGCCGTGTGCCGGCCTTGCGTACCGATGACGGCGACCTGTTGATTCAGTCGCCGGCGATCATCGAGTACCTGGACGAACGTTATCCACAGGTGCCGTTGCTTGCCAAAGACCTGGCGACCCGTGCCCATGAGCGCGCGGTGGCGTCGATCATCGGCTGCGATATTCACCCGCTGCACAACTCCAGCACTCAGAACTTGCTGCGCAAGTGGGGGCATGATGAGGCGCACTTGCTCGAGTGGATCGGGCATTGGATCAGCCAAGGCTTGAGTGCGGTGGAGCAGTTGATTGGCGATACAGGCTTTTGTTTTGGTGAACAGCCGGGGCTGGCGGACGCGTTTCTGATTCCGCAGCTGTACGCGGCGGAGCGCTTCAACGTGCCGCTGGCGGCGTACCCGCGCATCGGGCGGGTAGCCGCGTTGGCGGCGCAGCATCCGGCATTTGTGCAGGCGCATCCAGCTAATCAACCCGATACCCCTGCCACACCCTAAATCAATGTGGGAGCTGGCAAGCCAGCTCCCACAGTTGATCGGCGTCATCCTTATAAAAATAACAGGTACCTTGCGATGCACAATCAGATTGCCAGCTTTCTCGCGGCACTCGACGCCCGTCCGGTGTCGCGCTACCAGTGGTTGATCCTCCTGTTGCTGGCGTTGCTGCTGGTAACCGATGGCTACGATGCCCAAGTGCTGGGTTATGTGGTGCCGGCATTGGCCAAGGATTGGAGCCTGGAAAAAGCCGCGTTCGGCCCCGTGTTCAGCGCCAACCTGCTGGGCCTGACGTTGGGCTCATTGCTGGTGACGCCGCTGGCCGACCGGTTCGGCGTGCGACGTATCCTGCTCGGCTGCGTGTTGATCTACGCCAGCCTCACGGTACTGATGGTGTTCGCCAATTCCCTGACCAGCCTGATGGCCGCGCGGTTTATCTGCGGCATCGGCATGGGCGGCGCGATGCCGAGCGCCATGGCGCTGATGTCGGACTCCGCATGCGCACCTTGATGGTGACGTTGGCAGCCTGTGGTTTCTCATTCGGCGGCGCAGCGGGCGGTTTCGTGGCGGCGGGGTTTATCGACGGCTACGGGTGGCAGGCGGTCTTCCTGGCCGGTGGTGTGACGCCGTTGCTGTTGTTTCCTTTCTTGGTGTGGCTGTTGCCTGAATCCCTGCCGCGTTTGCTGCGTGATGCACCGCCTTATAGGCGGCTGCAAAAGGTTACGGCGCGCATGCTGCCCGACTGGCAACCGCCGCTGGCCAGTGATGCCGAAAACCGCCAGGAACAAGGCAGCAAACTCACGGTGGTGGAGCTGTTCCGCAACGGCTACGCGCGCCCGACCCTGCTGATCTGGGCGACCTTTTTTGTCAGCCTGATCCTGCTGTATTTCATGATCAGCTGGTTGCCGTCGTTGCTGCTGGAAAGCGGCCTGGAATTGAAGGAAGCCAATCTGGTGACCTCAATGTTCCTGTTCGCCGGCACCTTGGGCGCCATTGGCATGGCCTGGTTTGCCGACCGCCTGAAAAGCAAAGTGCGGCTACTGTCCGGTGTGTTGGCGGCGGCTGCGGTGTGCACCGTTCTGCTCGGCTTGAACCACGATAATCCGCGCTATCTGGTGGCCTGTGTGTTCGCCGCGGGGTTCTGCATTATCGGCGGCCAGCTGACCCTCAATGCGTTCGCCAGTAATTTCTACCCGGCGCACGTGCGCGCCACCGGCACCGGCTGGGCGCTCGGAGTGGGGCGATTTGGTT
Organism: Pseudomonas antarctica; assembly: GCF_900624995.1. GTDB lineage: Bacteria > Pseudomonadota > Gammaproteobacteria > Pseudomonadales > Pseudomonadaceae > Aquipseudomonas > Aquipseudomonas antarctica. The sequence goes on along the minus strand of NZ_UYXQ01000003.1, from coordinate 120,215 downwards.
CAATCCTGGGGCCGCTGTTTGGCAGCCTGTTGCTGGCAATGCATATTCCGGTGGAGCAGATTTTCTTCTTCTGCGCGATTCCGGCGGTGATCGCCGCGTTGTTGATCATTCAAGTGCGTTCGCCTGGCTCAAATGCGCCGAAGGACTCGCTGCACAGCGCTATTCTCAAAGCGCCGGGGAGTCACTGATTCAACGCAAGTCAAATGTGTGTGGCTTGTCTGCGATTGCCATGCGTGTCTACGCAACTTTTTGTGTTGCTTTTAGCCTGGGATGGTTTAGGTAGATTGAGTACATATCCGTTGCTGCGGTAACGGCTTCGTAGGGTTCCGCTCTTACAGCGGCTCACTTTTGGAAAGACCCAAAAGTAAGCAAAAGGTCTTTGCCCCACCACTCGGTGCCTCGCCTAGGCTCGGCATGCCCGCACGCAGGCTTGAATCCGTGGGCCGCCGCCATGGGCCATCCTTGGCCCATCGCGGCTAACCCGGCGTCCTGCCGGGTTACCCACGGATTCAAGCCTGCGTTCGGCCATCGTGGTTTTACGGGGCGCCTCAGATCAAGATCAAGATCAAAAGCAAGAGCACGGCGGCCTAGTAGCCGACCTGAGTGGTAGAAGCAAAAGCAAGGCAAAAGCAGAGCAGAAGCAGAAGCAGAGCAGAAGCAGAGCACCACCCTATCTAGCTGATGTACTGAGATCCCAATGTGGGAGCGGGCTTGCTCGCGAATGCGGTGGGTCAGCCAGCTCATGTGTAACTGACCCACCGCATTCGCGAGCAAGTCGAGTCGTCGCACCGCCGCTCCCACAGTTTTGACCGAGTTCGACTGCCAGCACCGCAGTGCTCTGCTTTTCTGTGGGAGCTGGTTTTTCGGATCGCCGCACCGCTGCGATGCAGACACCTCGGTCCATCAAGTACACCGAGTTGATGCCATCGCAGGCAAGCCAGCTTCCACATTAGATTGAGTTCAGTTTCAAATATCAGGTCGGCTGTCAGGCCGCCTCTGCTTTGCTTTTGATCTAACCACTCAGGTCGGCTACTAGGCCGCCGTGCTTTTGATCTTGATCTTAGGCGCCCCGTAAACCACGCTGGCCGAACGCAGGCTTTGGAGCGTGGGTAAACCGGCAGGACGCCGGTTTAGCCGCGATGGGCCAAGGATGGCCCATGGCGGCGGCCCACGGTCCAAAGCCTGCGTGAGGGCACACCGAGCCTAGGCGAGGTGCCGAGTGGTGGGGCAAGAGCGTTTTGGTTACTTTTGCGCTCTTTCAAAAGTGACCCGCTGTAAGAGCGGAACCAATAGAGGCCATGACCCAAATAACGGATATGTACCCAGCGCCCCCGCGACAACCAAAGAACTCAACCCATAAAAAAATGTGTAGATACCTATGCTGCGATAGCGGTGTATCAGTGACAGATGTATGGCTGACTCACCGCTATCGCAGGCAAGCCAGCTCCCACCCCATTAATGCACCACTGAGTTGGGCGGCAGGTGCCCCAGCCGCTCGGTCAGGCGCAGGCGCTGGATCGGGTCTTCGCTGAGCAACAAGGCGTGTTCCAGGTCATAGCGCTCGGCGCTTGGGCAATCCAGGCGCTGGTACAGACTGGCCCGCGCCAGGTAGTCGGCGGCGCTGGCATTGCCCAGCTCCAACACACGCTCGGCATCGACCAGAGCGGCCAATGGGTTATCGTTGGAGAGGTGCAACTGGCGCAGGTTGCGTGACAACCGTTGCAGGATCGAGCGTGGTTCGGCGCTGAGCAGATGGTCGGCCTGCAACTTCAGATTCGGCCCGTACTGACGGTGCAGCAACTCGCGGCAGTCATTGGGGTACAAACGCCGCCCACCGCACGGGTCCAGCAGGTGATCGGCACCGGGCACCCGCAGCAGGAAATGCCCCGGGAAGTTCACGCCCGCCATCGGGATATCCAGGCGCCGCGCCATCTCCAGCGCGATCAGCCCCATCGCCAGCGGCTGCCCACGCTTGCGCTGCAGCACCTTGTCCAGCAAGGCGGCGGCGGGGCGCAGGGGGGTGAAGTCATCCTGGGCGAACCCCAGGTCATTCATACGCCGCAACAGCGGCTGGCCGAGTTCATCCGCAGGCAACAGGGGCATACCTACGCTGATCTGTTGTTGCAGTAACGCAAGATCTTGCAGGATCAGCAGTGGCTGCACGGCCGGGTCATGCTCGGCAGCAATCCACAGCGCCGCTTCAAACAGCGCAGCGGGTGAACGGTCCAGGCAGGCGAAAAAGGCTGTGCGGGGATTCATTGCATTCTCCGACGGATGCCCCTGTTTTAGCCTTGCGGTGAATTTTCGTCCAGTGACTTAAGCAATATCCGACCTGCTTATGTCGCTGGGGCTGTGAAATCGGGCGGCTTATTCCAGCGCACTTCGGCAGTTTCCTGGCGTAAGCCTATACTTGGGCCTCTACCAGAAGTGATTCGGGAGCCCGACGATGTTTGCGCTCATGCACAGCACCCGCCTTGAATCGCTGCACCTGAGCATCGACCCGGCGACCGGGCTGAAGGCGGTCATCGCCATCCACAACAGCCGCCTGGGACCTGCCTTGGGCGGTTGCCGTTACCTCGCCTACCCCGACGATGAAAGTGCCGTGGCCGATGCCGCGCGCCTGGCCCAAGGCATGAGCTACAAAGCCGCCCTGGCCGGTTTGCCGGTGGGCGGCGGCACGGCAGTGATCATCCGCCCCGTGCATGTGGAGAGCCGTGCGGCACTGTTTGAAGCGTTTGGCCGCTGTATCGAAAAACTCGACGGCCGTTTCATCACCGCCATCGACAGTGGCACGTCGGTGGCCGACATGGATTGCATCGCCCAGCACACCCGCTTCGTTACCAGCACCACCGCCGCCGGCGACCCCGCGCCCCATGCCGCCATGGGCGTGTTCACCGGCATCCGCGCCGCCGCCATGGCGCGCCTGGGCAGTGACAACCTCGAAGGCTTGCGCGTGGCCGTCCAGGGCCTGGGCAATGTCGGTTACGCCCTGGCCGAACAGCTGCACGCCGCTGGTGCCGAGCTGCTGGTCAGCGACATCGACCACGGCAAGGTACAACTGGCCATGGAACAACTCGGCGCACACCCCATCGCCAACGACGCCTTGCTCAGCACGCCGTGCGACATCCTCGCGCCGTGCGGCGTCGGCGCCGTGTTCAATCGGCTCAGCGTCGGCCAGCTACGCTGCGCCGCCGTGGCCGGTGCCGCCAGCGCGCAACTGACCAACCTGGACATCGCCGACCAATTGGAAGGGCGCGGCATCCTCTACGCGCCGGACTATGTGATCAACTCCGGCGGCCTGATCTACGTCGCCCTCAAGCACAGCGGCGCCGAACTGCCAGGCATCACTGCGCACCTGTCGAACATCGGCACGCGGCTGACGGAAATCTTCGCCCACGCCCAAGCCGAAAAACGCTCGCCCGCACGGGTGGCGGATGAGCTGGCTGAACGCCTGCTCTACCCATAGCGCAGGCATTAAAAAGGCCCTGAACCAATGATTCAGGGCCTGTTCAATTCGGGCTTTACTCTGTCGCTGGGTTCAGCAACTCGGACAGTGCGTCCGGTTGGCTCTTGAACGCCTTGGCAAATACATCGCGGTTCTTCGCCATGTAGATCCCGGCTTCTTCCACCTGCTGCTCGTTCAGGGACGGCACGGCTTTTTGCAACACTTCTGCCAGCAACTCAGCGAGTTCTAGCATTTTGTCATGACGGTCAGCTTCGGCTTTATCCATGAACAAACGCTCCAGATCTCGGCTGCTGCGGTATACCACTTCGACGGCCATTCACCACCTCACATGCCTTCACGATAGTTGTCTTTTGCGACTACTGTATTTATATACAGCTAAAAGAGTAAGCCAAACGATGGGGTTTGGGTAGCAGTTTTTTAATGTAGCTGGGAAATAGGGGTTTGCTAGAACGGGAATTTCTGACGACACGCTGAGGTTGCCGAGTAATCCTACGGTGGCTTACCTTCTCCGGGCCTTGCAACGCGGGGCCGAGCTTGGCGGCTCGAACACGAAAAGGAGAACTTTCTTGATTAATACCGGAGCCGCACCATGGAAAACGATACTCACCGTAGCGTCGATGCTTTGAATTGCGAGCCGCCCGTTACGCTATTCAGCGTCACACCTACAGTGGACACAGAAACCCTTCTGGCAAACGCCAGCGAAACCCTAAGCAGCGCCCGTGAAATGGCCAATAGGCTGGCATTCGACCTTGAAGGCCCGCAGCGAAGCCTGGTCTTGGCGATTCACCAACTAGTGGAAATGGGCGGCTTGTTGGTCGACCGAGCCCTGGAGCAAGTCGCACCCGCCTGAGGCCTCACTACCGATCGTTCCCGCGCTGCGCGTGGTAATGCCGTCAGGGGCGCTCTGCGCCCCGCTGCCCACGCAAGGCTCAAGGGGACGCGGAGCGTCGCGGAATGCATTCCCACGCAGAGCGTGGGAACGATCAAGGGCGTTTCGCACCCCAGCGCGAGCAAGCTCCCTCGCCACAGGTTATGCGCCTGCCTTGTGCCTCATATCACGCCGCCATCATCTTATACCTGCCTCTGGCCTTTTTTCTGCATGCAGAACAACCGTCACGTCCCACCCGCATTATCCGGTCGAGCCGACCTAAGGAAGCATCATCGTGAAATTCAACTGGGCCGAAAAGCTGCGTCAAAATGTCCATGGGCTGGCTGAGTCGCTGGGCAATCTGTTTGTCGAGACGTTCCACTACCTGGCGTTGTTCGCCATTGGTGCGGTGACCGCCTGGGCGGCGGTGATGGAGTTTTTGGGAATGCTGGAAACCGGGCACATCAAGATCGATGACATCTTGCTGCTGTTCATCTACTTGGAACTGGGCGCAATGGTCGGGATTTATTTCAAGACCAACCACATGCCGGTGCGCTTCCTGATCTACGTGGCGATCACCGCGCTGACGCGCCTATTGATCTCCAACGTCTCCCACCACAACCCGCCTGACATCGGCATCATCTACCTGTGCGGCGGCATTTTGCTGTTGGCATTCTCGATTCTGGTGGTGCGCTATGCCTCGTCGGCGTTCCCCTCGGTGAAAGTCGAAGGCCCGCGTCGCAAAGGCGAGGCGAGCCTGGAAACCGAGAAGGGCGAGCTTTAAAGCCCGACGCTGAAGGGCAGGGTGCGGGCGGGCGGTCGCTGCAGGAGTTTATGGTCGCCGTCCGTCATCACCGCCAGGATTTCCATGGCGCTGTGGCCTTGCTCGATGGCGATGCCGAACTGAATGCTTTGCACCAGCCGTTTGAGCCGCTGCGGGTCGTTGCGTTGTTCGGCGCTGATCATGCGTTTGGCGACCACGCGCTCCTCATTGGAGAGGGTGAGCATGATGCTGCCATCCAGCCGCTGGATGCTTAGGTTGACGCGGTATTGTGGGGTGAAGGTGTCGGTGATGATCTGAAAAGGATTGTCCATGGTGCGTTACCGCCTGATAAGAACATGCAGTCATTGACGACCGGTGTCGGGTTTAGTTCGCGTTGCCTGACCACCGGCCACTCCGTCGCTGAGGGGTCACAAAGTCCGTTTGCCTCGTAGGCTGTACAGCAAAGGGCGTGCCGTATGACGACCTATCTGACTGTTTCTAACCCCTGTGGGAGCGGGCTTGCCCGCGATTGCGGTGGATCAGCTTAATAATTTCTGGCTGACAGACCACTGTCGCGGGCAAGCCCGCTCCCACATTGGATTTGTGTTGTGGGCTATTTCAGGGCAACACAGAGAAAACGATCGCAGACAGCGCAATCAGCCCGATCACCACCACAAACACATTCGACACCTGCCCCGAATACTGGCGTAAAGAGGGCACGCGGCGAATCGCGTACATCGGCATCAGGAACAGCAGGCAGGCAATGATCGGCCCGCCCAGGGTTTCGATCATGCCCAGGATGCTCGGGTTGAAGGTGGCCACGGCCCAGCAGGTCAGCACCATGAACAGTGCGGTGCAGCGTTCCAGCGCTTTGGCCGACATAGAGCGGTTACGCCCGCGCAAGGATTTGACGATCAACCCCTGAAAGCCTTCGCTGGCGCCGATGTAGTGGCCGAGGAAGGATTTGGTAATTGCCACCAGCGCGATCAGCGGTGCGGCGTGGGCGATTACCGGCGTCTGGAAGTGGTTAGCCAGGTACGACAGGATCGAAATGTTCTGCGCCTTGGCAGCCGCCAGATCTGCCGGCGACAGCGCCAGCACGCAGCTGAAGCAGAAAAACATCACCGTCAGCACCATCATGCCGTGGGCCGTGGCGAGGATGCCGCTGCTTTTGCGCTCGGCCTGGGCGCCGTATACGCGCTTCTGGTCGACGGCGAAGGCGGAGATGATCGGCGAGTGGTTGAACGAGAACACCATCACCGGGATCGCCAGCCACAAGGTCTTGAAGAAAGCCGGCAGCGGCATGCCCTCGCTGGCGGAGGCGAAGAACGCGCCGTTCCAATTGGGGATCAGGCTCACGGCCAGCAACAGCAGGGCGGCGACGAACGGGTATACCAGCACGCTCATGGCTTTGACGATCACGCCCTGGCCGCAGCGCACAATGGCCATCAGGCCGAGGATCAGCACCAGCGAGAGAATCGCCCGTGGCGGCGGAGCCATCTGCAGTTGGTGTTCCATGAAGCTGCTCAAGGTGTTGGTCAGCGCCACGCTGTACACCAGCAGAATCGGGAAGATGGCGAAGAAGTACAGCAGGGTGATCAGTTTGCCGGCGCCGACGCCGAAGTGTTCTTCGACCACTTCTGTGATGTCGCCGGATTTGCCTGACAGCACAAAGCGCGTCAGCCCACGGTGCGCGAAGAAGGTCATCGGGAAGGCCAGCAGCGCCAGCACAATCAGTGGCCAGAAGCCGCCGACGCCGGCATTGATCGGCAGGAACAAGGTGCCGGCGCCGATGGCGGTGCCGTAAAGGCCGAGCATCCAGGTGGTGTCGTGTTTGGTCCAGCCTTTGGTCACGGTTGTTGCTATAGCAGGATGTTCAGCAGCAGGTGTACGTACATCGGTCATCGATATTGCCTCGTTATTGTTTTTGCGCGGGCTCACGTTGGGGCGCTCAGGCCATGTGAAAGCTACTACGCTCGGCAATCCTGCGTTAAAAACAGGCTCGGAATGCTCATTTACAACCAGTAAACTCCGCTTCCTCGCCTGTTTTTGCCTTGTCTTGCCTTCGCTCGCTACGCTTTCACACGGCCTTCGAAGGTGCTCTGATCAGCACTCCACCCAGTTGACTGCCAGGCCGCCCCGTGAAGTTTCTTTGTATTTGTCATGCATGTCGGCGCCGGTATCGCGCATGGTGCGGATCACCCGGTCGAGGGAAATGAAGTGTTTGCCATCACCGCGCAGGGCCATTTGCGTGGCGTTGATCGCCTTGACCGCGGCAATGGCGTTGCGCTCGATGCACGGCACTTGCACCAGGCCGCCGACGGGGTCGCAGGTCAGGCCGAGGTTGTGTTCCAGGCCGATTTCGGCGGCGTTTTCCAGTTGTTCTGGCGTAGCGCCGAGGATATCGGCCAGGCCAGCAGCGGCCATCGCGCAGGCCGACCCCACTTCGCCCTGGCAACCGACTTCGGCGCCGGAGATCGAGGCGTTTTTCTTGCAGAGGATGCCGACGGCGGCGGCTGCCAGGAAAAAATTGACCACGTCGTCGTCAGACGCGTTCGGGTTGAACTTCATGTAGTAATGCAGCACCGCCGGGATGATGCCTGCCGCGCCATTGGTGGGTGCGGTGACCATGCGCCCGCCAGCGGCGTTTTCTTCGTTGACGGCGAGGGCGAACAGGTTGACCCATTCCATCGCCGACAAGGTCGAGGTGATCACGTTGGGCTTGCCGATTTCCAACAGGCTGCGGTGCAGTTTCGCCGCACGGCGTGGCACATCCAGGCCACCGGGCAAGATGCCTTCATCGCGCAAGCCTTGCTCCACGCATTCGCGCATCACCGACCAGATATGCAGCAAACCGCTGCGGATGTCTTCGTCGCTGCGCCACGCGCGTTCGTTGGCCATCATCAGCTCGGAAACCCGCAAGCCGTGCTTGTTGCACAAGGCCAGCAGTTCGACGGCGCTGGAAAAGTCGTAGGGCAATTCAACATCGCTGGTCGGCGCGATACCGGAAGCGGCTTCGGCCGACTCGATGATGAAACCGCCGCCTACCGAGTAATAGGTTTGTTCACTCAGCAGCCCATTGTCGCCATAGGCGTGCAGGGACATGGCGTTAGGGTGGTAGGGCAGGCTTTCGTCCAGCAACAGGAGGTCTTTGTGCCAGTTGAAGGCAATTTCCTGTGTGCCTGCCAGCAGCAATTGGCCGGTTTCGCGCAGTTGCTGGATGCGTGCATTGATCAAGGTGGGGTCGACCTTGTCCGGCCATTCACCCATCAAGCCCATCACGCAGGCGCGGTCGGTGGCATGGCCGACGCCGGTGGCAGACAGCGAGCCGTACAGGCGCACCTCGACACGGCGCGTGCCACTCAGTAAATCTTGGTCGGTGAGTGCTTGGGCAAAGGTCGCCGCCGCCCGCATTGGGCCAACGGTATGGGAGCTGGAAGGGCCGATGCCCACCTTGAATAGATCGAAAACACTGATAGCCATGCTAAAGCCTTACAAGCAATGGAGTAGAAATCGCTGCCATGTTTTGTAGAGCAGGCGGAATTGGCGCGATACTGAGCCTCTGGGTTGGTACTGACCAACGAATTATCCTAAGACACCCTTTAGCAGGACTAAACGCTATGACCCGGCCCCTTCATGGCCAGACGTACGTCTGGCTGCACGTTTTTTCCTGCGCTGCGCGGCATTTGTCGTTCACCCGCTGCGCCGAAGAACTGCACATCACGCCGGGGGCGGTGAGCCAGCAAATCCGCCAGCTGGAGGAGCGTCTGGGTTTTCGGCTGTTCCATCGGCGCGCGCGCGGTGTGGAGTTGAGTGCCGAGGGGCAACGGCTGGCGGCGACGGTGGGGGAGGCCTATGGCAGCATCGATGCGGAGTTGCAGCGGCTGGACGCGGGGATGATCAGCGGCACGTTGCGCCTGCGCTCAATCCCGTCGTTTCTCGGCAAATGGCTGACCCCGCGTTTGCCGCGTTTGCAGCAACGCTTTCCGGATATCCAGCTGCGCATGGTCGCTGAAGACAGCAGCATCGCGCTGCACGAAGGTGACTTCGACTTGGCTATCGACCTCAATGACGGCAGCTACCCCGGCCTGTTATCCACCGCCCTGCTCGATGAGCAGATTTTTCCGGTGTGCGCCCCCAGCCTATTGCGCGGTCGCCCGCCGCTGCATGGCCCGGCCGACCTGGTGCATTTTCCGCTGCTGCACGACATCACCGCCTGGCGTGGGAGTTATGAATATGCCGAGTGGGAGTTTTATCTGAACGCCATCGGCTACCACCACGCCGACGTACGGCGTGGCCACACCTTCAACCGCAACCACCTGACTATCGAAGCCGCCATCGCCGGCATGGGCGTGGCCATCGCGCGGCGCACGTTGCTCAACGATGAGCTGGAGCGTGGCACCTTGATCGTGCCGTTCGGCCTGGCCGTGCCGAACCATAAACGCTATGTGTTGCTGTACGCGCCGGGCGCGCTGAACCATCCGGGCGTACGCGCGGTGCATGACTGGCTGGTGGAGGAAGCGGGGGTTTTTCGCGGATTGCACCCGTTGGGAGAGGGGCAATTATGAGGTTCGCTGGGCGTAAGAAGATGTAACTAACTCCCCACCCTAACAGCGATTTTGCTCGTCGTCAGGCTTAATTTGTAAAGTTGGATTTATCTTTGCAAAGGGCTTGAAATGTTCTTCTGACTGCTCAATTGTGTAAACAAGAGGTCATGGTTTCACCACCCCGGTGTTGCAGTTTGTGACCTCCTGCGAGCTAGCTGAAATAAGGGAAGAACTATGCAAATCCAAGTCAATAGCGATAACCATATTGAAAGCAGCATCCGACTGGAGGAGTGGGTACGTACTACCATTGAGAGCACGCTCGAACGTTATGAAGAAGACCTGACCCGCGTCGAGGTCTACCTGAAGGATGAGAATGGCGACAAGCCCGGTCCCCACGATCTAAGTTGCCGCCTGGAAGCGCGGCCAAAAGGCCATCAACCACTGTCGGTCCTGCATAAGGCCGATACCCTGGAACAGGCGATTGATGGCGCAGCTACCAAGCTTGAGCATGCGCTGGAGCACTTGTACGGTAAGTTACGCGGCAAACCACGCGCCGCCGGGCAAGCACTGCCTGATACCAAGGCCGACGAGGCCGAACTCGAAGAGGAATTTCTGGAAAACGAACAGGCTACGCTTAACGGCTAATAGCTGACTGTTTTTTCAACCCCAACAAAACGGGCCTGCATCTGCAGGCCCGTTTTCGTTTACCTGCCACGTCGGAAGCAATACCCGCTTAGCATCGCCAAGCCGCCGGCACCCAAGCCCGCAAAAAGCATCGCCCAACCGGCGCCGTGGCGCAGGGCCGCCTGGGCATCCGCGCGGGCCAGGCCTAGCGTGTCCAGCTTGCCTGTCGCAATGTTTTGGCTGATGGCGGGCCAATCCAGTGCCGAGCTGGCGGGCAGCACGCCGCAGAGGTGATGGCTGATCCCCAGCAACAGCACCAGGCCCATCAGCGCGATGTTGAGCGACAGGGTAATCAGCCTGGCGCTGAGGTCGATGCCCGAGGCCATGCCCGCGCGGTCGGCTGAAACTGAACCGGTGGTGGTGTTGGTGGTGGGCGAATTAGTCAGCGCCAACCCCGCGCCGGCCGTCACGCAACTGACCAGTACCAGCACAATACTCGCGTGCTCGGCAGCATTGGCCGCGGCCATGGCGATAAACCCCGCGCCCATCATGCCCAGGCCTAAAGGAATGATGCGCTCGGCGCCGTAGCGCAGGGCCAGCCGTTCGGCCAGCGGCGGCACCCATAAGGTCGGCAAGGTGTAGGCGAGCAGGGCGCCGCCGGTGGTCAGCGTGTCGTAGCCCAGGCCGGCCTGGAAGTAGAGCGGCAGGTAAATCATGAACGGCCAGAAGCTGAAATTCATGCCGATCGAGCCCATCAGCGCGCCGTTGAAGCGCGGGATGCGGAACACCGAGACATCGAACATCGGGTGCGCGCTGCGCCGCTCGACAGTGATGAACAACAGCAGCCCGACCAACGACAAGCCTGCCCAGCCAAGCATGGCCGGCGTGCAAAAGCCGTTCTCGCTGCCCTGGGTGATGAAGTAAACCAGCGCGAACACCGACAGCGTCAGGGTCAGCATGCCGGCGATGTCGAGGCGGTGGCCGGCCGGGTCACGGGACTCTTGCACGCTGATGCGCAGCAGCACGAGGGTCAGCAAGGTCAGCGGCACATGCACCAGGAACACCCAGCGCCAGTCCGCGACTGCCAAAATCAGCGCGCCGACCATCGGCCCGAAGCCCAGGCCCACGCCAGCGATCACGCCCCAGATCGCGAAGGCACGCGCACGCGCCGCCGGCTCGCGGAACTGGTGCGAAAGAATCGCGAACTGGCAAATCATCATCGCCCCGGCGCCCACGCCCTGAACAAACCGCGCGGCGATCAGCGTGGACGCGTCGTTCGCCAGGCCACAGGCCAGCGAGGCCAAGCCAAACAGCCACAAACACAGTACCAGCATGCGCCGCCGCCCAAAGCGATCGGCCAGTGTGCCTGCCGCCATTAGCACGCTGGTACAGGCCAAGGTGTAGGCATTCATGATCCATTGCGCATCCTGGAAACCCGTGCTTAGTTGCTGTTCCAGGGTTGGCAGGATCACCGGCACGCTGGAGATTTCCAGGCCGAACATCAGGGCTACGAGGCAGACGGCCGTGAGGGCCAGGCCATCTTTGGCGGTGCGCGGTGCGCTGACGGCCGATACGGCGGCGACGGGTGGCATGGGATATTCCTTTCGATTAGGTGGTCACACCATTCTCGCGGGAACAGGATTCTTTATTTGTGATAAGTTTTCCTTCAATAGGGGAATCAAGAGCGACAACGAAAGCATGGCGACTCCGCGTTTTGAGGGCGTTGAACTCTTTCTGCAAATCGTTGAAAGCGGCAACCTGACCGAAGCTGGCGAACGGCTGAACCTCACGCGTTCGGCCGTGGGTAAAGGGTTGGCGCGGCTGGAGGCTCGCCTGGGCACGTGCTTGTTGCAGCGCTCCACGCGCCGCCAGCGGCTGACCGAGGACGGGCAGGCTTACTACGAACATTGCTTGCGTGCACTGGCCGAGCTCGAAGCCGCCGAATCGGTGCTGGAGAGTGGCCGGCAACAGCCGCGAGGGCGGTTACGGGCGAGCCTGCCACTGGCGTTCGGTCACCATTATGCGGCGCCTGCGCTATGGGGGCTGATGGACCGGTTTGCGGAACTGGAGATCGAGATTTCTTTTTCGGACCGCCTGATAGATGTGGCCCAGGAAGGTTTCGATTTGGCGGTACGCATTGGCCCGCTGCCCGACACTGACCGCCTGAGCGCACGCCGCTTGGGCGAGCAAGCGATTGGCCTGGCCGCAGCACCGGCGTATTTGCAACGCTGCGGACGAATCGAATGTCTTGAGGATTTGGCCGGGCATCGGGGCATTGCCTACCGCTGCAGTGCACCGCGCCTGGAGTGGGAATTGAACGATGCCCAGGGTCGCCCACACCGCGCACGGGTTGCCTCGCCCCTGATGATGGACGACCTCCAGGCCGTGGCAGATGCAGCCATTGCGGGCGTGGGTCTGGCCTGGCTGCCGAGTTGGCTGATTGCGCACTATGTACTGCGCGGCCAACTGGAAGCGGTACTGGCGAGCTACCGCGACCAGCCTGCGCCGATCCATGTGATTTGGCCCACGGCCGCACACATGCCGGCCAAGACACGCTGTGCCATCGATGCCTTGGTCGCCGGCACCCCGAGTTGTCTGGCGGGCAGCTAGACCCCGTTGCCCACAGCGCCCACAGCGCCCACAGGGTTTTGCATCGTTTGTAAGGTGCCACTTCTTAACCAGCGTTCTATGACTCAGGCAATCAGAACGCGATAGACGTCTGCACGTACACCGTGCGCGGTTCACCCACGTATTTGCCTTTGTTGTTATCGTCGAACGAGCGTGTGTAGTACTGCTTGTTGAGGATATTTTTTACCCCGACTGCCACGTTCAAATCCGACAGTTGTGGGCCGAAGTCATACGCTGCGCGGCTGCTGAACAGCATGTAGCCGGGGATGCGTCCATTGGCACCGTCGGCCGTTTCCGCCTGGGTGTTGGCGTTGTCGGCGAACTGGCTGCTCTGGTAGCTGCTGTCCAGGTTGAGCTTCCAGCGACCTTCTGTGTAACCGACGCCCAGGGTGCCTTTGTGCTTGGACGAGAAGGGCACGCGGTTGCCTTTGTTCGAGCCGTCTTCGCGGATGCTTGCATCGACATAGGCGTAGGTGGCGTACACATCAAACCCGGCCAGCGCCGGGCTCAAGCCGTCGAGGGCGTAGTTGATGCTCGACTCAATACCCTGGTGGCGCGTTTCGCCACGGGCAATCACCGAATCGTTGGTCTGGTTACTGTCGTACTGGTTGTCGAAGTTGATCAGGAACGCGCCGATTTCCGCCCGCAGGGTGCCGTTGTCGTAGCGCGTGCCGAGTTCCCAGGTGCGGGCTTTTTCCGGCTTCACTTCGCCGCTGCTCACGCGGTTCGGCATTTGACTGTACTGCACGCTGCCGAACGAGCCTTCGGTGTTGGCGTAGAGGTTCCAGTCTTCGGTGAGGTGGTAAAGCACGTTCAATGCCGGCAACGCGGTGTTGTAGTCGCCCTTGTACTTCACGTTGGTCAGGTTGTTGGTCTGCTGGGACTCGATCATCTCGTAGCGAATGCCCGGGGTGATGGTCCACTTGCCGATATCAATGCGGTCATCGACGAAAAACGCATTGGCTTCGGTGGCGCCACGCGTATCGCGGTCGTTGCGGCTGTTGGTGTCGGGCAGTTGCTGGTTGGCGCTGATCGGCGTGCGGTAGCGCAACTCATGGCCGGCTTCGTTGATGTAGCGGTAGCCGACGCCGACCTCGTGGCTGCTCGGGCCGAGGTCGAAGCCTTGGGCAAAGCGGGTTTCCAGGCCGCGTACCCAGTACTCGCGGGGTGACAGCGAGAGGAAGTTGCCCTGGTCCAGGTAGCCATTACGCAACGTGGTGGTGAAGAAGGTGTTGGCGGTGAATTCGCGGCGGTCTTCCTGGTAGCGGTAACCGGCGTTGAACATCGTACGGCGGCCCCAGAATTTGTCGTAGGGGCGGGTGGATTGGTACGGATCAGCCTTGTAGTCCTTGACGTTCAAGCCACCGGGCATATCGGCCTGGCCTTCGTAGTACTGCGCCATGGCGTTGAAGCTGTTGGCGTCGTCCAGCTGGTATTTACCTTTGAGGATCAAGTCGTCGATGCGCGTGTTGCTGTTTTCGCGCCAGTCGCCGCCACGGGTGCCGGAGTACAGAATCGCGCCGCCCAGGCCGTTATCGGCCGTGCCGCCTGCCAGCAAATTGCCGGTGGTCTTGAAGCCATCATGGCTGGAGGACGGGCTGGTCTCGGTCTGCAAACCGCCTTTGACGGTGGGTGCATCCGGGATCGCGCGGGTCACAAAGTTGACGATGCCGCCGACGTTTTGCGGGCCGTAACGCACCGCGCCGCCGCCGCGTACTACGTCCACGGCGTCCATGTTGCCCATGCTGATCGGCGCGAACGACAGTTGCGGTTGACCATAAGGCGCGAAGGGCACCGGAATGCCATCCATCAGTACCGTGGAGCGCGAAGCCAGGCGTGGGTTGAGCCCGCGAATACCAAAGTTCAGCGCCATGTCATGGCTGCCGGTGCCGTTGTTTTCCGGGGCGTTGACGCCGGGGATGCGGTTGAGCACATCACGCGCCTGGGTTGCGCCCTGGCGCTCGAACTCTTCGCGGCGGATCACATCACGCGCGCCGGGGTGTTCAAACACATTGGTTTGCGCCGCGTCGCCGAGCCAGTCGCCGACCACGTTAGAGGTTTGCAATTGGAGGGTGGCAGGGGCGCTGGCCGGTTGCAGGCTGTAGGCGTTTTCGCCCTCGGCGCGGGCGTGCAGGCCAGTGCCTTCGAGCAGTTTTTGCAAGCCTTCGTCGGCGCTGTAGTTGCCCGACAAACCACGGCTTTGTATACCCGCCGTGATCTCGGAACCGAAGGAAATCAGCACGCCGGCTTCGCGGCCAAATTGATTCAATGCCGCTTCCAGCGACGCCGGGGCGATGTGATACGGCTTGGCTTCAGCGGCCAGTACCTGCGGCAGCACGGTAAAACTCAGGCTGGCGCCAAGTAGGAGTTGGCGCAAGGTGCGGGCAAGAAGTGTCGGTTGCTGGGGCATGAAGGGCGGTCCTGAGAAGGTAGGATCAAGGTGGCTTTCCTTCTCTGTCACGCGAGGTGTGGAAAACGGCTCATTTCTTTTAAAAATAATTTACGCGCGTGCCTGGACCGTCACCCAGTAACGGGTAAAACGCCGCACTTTGACCGGCAGGCTGACTTCCAACAGGTCGAGGATGCGTTCGCTGTCATCCAGCGGGTAGCTGCCGGACAGCAGCAGGTTGGCCACTTGCGGGTCGCAGTTGACCTGGCCACGGCGATAGCGACCCAACTCGGCAAGGAAGTCTTCAAGGCGCATGTGCGCCGCTACCAGCATGCCGTCCGCCCAGGCGCCGCTGTTGGCGTCGGTAGGGCGCGGGGTGTCCCAGCCTTTGCGGGTGAAGTTGACTTGGCGCGAGGCCTCGACGGTCAGCGGCAGGCCGCTGTAAGTCTTGGGCATCACGTCGACATGGCCGTCGAACACTGCCAGTTGGGTATGGCCGTTGAATTGGCGCACATTAAAGCGCGCCGCCTGGCTACTGAGCAGGCCTTGGCCAGTCAGCACGTGCAGGGGCGTATCGCCGGGGCGGGCGGTGAGCAATATTTCGCCTTCCAACAGGCGGACCAAACGTTGGCTGCCGTCAAAATGCACATCCACCGCACTGCCGGTGTTGAGCTGCAACTGGCTGCCGTCGGCCAATTGCACCTTGCGGCGTTGGCCGACGGGGCTGCGGTAGTCGGCGCTCAGCGGCGGCAGAATATGCTGCTGGCGCAGGCTCCAGGCCGCAGCCGAACCGGCGCCGAGGATCAGCAGCAGCTTGAGGGCCTGGCGCCGGCTGCTGGATGTCGGCGCGTTCAACGCCGCGTGCGCCAGCGGCGAGGGCATGCCGCGCAGGCGTTGGTTGACGCGCTGGATATGGTCCCACGCGCGTTGGTGCTCGCTGTGGGCCTGCAGCCATTGCTGCCAGGCGGCTTGCTGGCGCGGGTTGAGCGCGCCTTGCTGCATTTCCATCAGCCAGTGCACAGCTTGCTCGGCGACTTGCGTGGAGACGTTCATAGGGCGAAGTAGCAGCGCATGGCGGCTTTATTCAGGTGGCGTTTGACCGTGGCGATGGAGATGCCCAATTCAGCGCCGATTTGCGCGTAGGTCAGGCCGTCGAGCTGGGCCAGCAGGAAGGCGCGTTTGACCTGGACGGGCAGGCCGTCGAGCAATTGGTCCAGCTCCATCAGCGTTTGCAGGATGATTGCGCGTTCTTCTTCCGACGGCGTCACGTGTTCGGGCATGTGCGCCAGTGCGTCGAGGTAGGCGCGCTCCAGGTCCTGGCGGCGGTAGAAATTGAACAGTACGTGCTTGGCCACGGTGGTGAGGAAGGCGCGGGGTTCGATCAGCGTCGGGGTTTCCCGCCCTGTTAGCACGCGGATGAACGTGTCCTGGGCCAAGTCGGCGGCGCTTTGCGGGCAGCCAAGCTTGCGTCGCAACCAGCCGGTGAGCCAGTGATGATGGTCGTTGTACAGAACTTCGACGGTATTGGACGGCTGCAACGCAATCACTCCACAAGCATCGGTATGCTTTAGAGAACAAGAATTGTTCGCATTTTAGGGTGCGTGACGAGGTTCGGCAATCCGGCAAGGCCGGTGATTCATCCGTTCTCTTTTGCTTATGAGAATATTTATCATTAATATTGCGCACTGATGAACCTGGCGCCTCCCGCATGAAAAGCAAAACCTCACTGCCCGTTGCCTACCGCCTTGCCGTCACCTCGCGTGTGTTGGCAGCGGTGGTGGGCGGTTATCTGATGGCGTCCCTGGCAGCGGTCTGCCTGGCGTTGTGGATACCCACGTCCCGCGCCGACGCGGTGATTACCGGGATGATGAGTTCGTTCGTGTTCTACCTGCTGGCGGTGCTCTGGTGTTTTGCCTGCCGCACGGCGTGGCGCGCCTGGGCGGGTGTGGTCTTGCCGAGTGCGTTGTTCGCGACCTTGGCCGGCGTAGGTTTCTGGATGGCACGCACATGAAAGAGGGCTTTCGCCAGGCGATGGCCTGGTTGCACACGTGGGCCGGGTTGATCTTTGGCTGGCTGCTGTTTGCGATTTTCCTGACCGGCACCTTGGCGTATTTCAAAGACGAAATTACCCATTGGATGCAGCCCGAAGTGCAGGCTTATCCACTGGACGATGCGCGCAGCCTCGCCGCTGCCCAAACCTATCTGCAGCAACAGGCGCCCAATGCCGCGCGCTGGTTTATCACCCTGCCGGACAGCCGTGACCCTGGCCTGTCGGTGATGTGGCAAGACAAAGTCGACCCCGGCAAACGCGGCAATTTCATCCAGAAAGTCCTCAATCCGGTCACCAGCCAAGTGGTCGAGGCCCGTGAAAGCAGGGGTGGCGAATTCTTCTATCGCTTCCACTTCCAGTTGCAAATGCCTTACCCGTGGGGCCGCTGGTTGTCGACCATCGCCGCGATGGTGATGTTCGTCGCGCTGATCACCGGCCTCATCACCCACAAGAAAATCTTCAAGGACTTCTTCACCTTCCGCCCGCGCAAAGGCCAGCGTTCCTGGCTCGACGGGCACAATGCGGTCGGCGTGCTGGTGCTGCCGTTTCATTTGATGATCACTTACAGCAGCCTGGTGATCTTCATGAGCATGGTGATGCCCGCGCCGATCGTGGCTTCCTACGGCGACGACAGCCGTGGGTTTTTCAATGAAGTGTTCCCCAACACCCACAATGCGACGGCGCTCGGCCAGCCAGGTAAATTGCTGCCGTTATTGCCGATGTACCAGCAAGCGCGCGAGCAATGGGGCGGTGGGCATGTTGGCCGTTTAGTGGTCAACAACCCGGGCGATGTGAACGCCTCGGTCAATGTGGTGCGTTCAGGTGCCGACCGCGTGGCGCATGATTTCGGCAGCAGTGTGTCGTTCAACGGCACCACTGGCGAGGTGTTGCGCGTCAGTGGCGAGCAGTCGCTACCCGCTGCCATTGGCGGCAGCTTCTACGGCCTGCACATGGGCCATTTCGCTGGCCCGGTGCTGCGTTGGTTGTACTTTATCTGTGGTCTTGCGGGCACGGCGATGATCGGCACGGGCCTGGTGATCTGGCTCGGCAAGCGCCAACTCAAGCACGCCAAAACCGGCGTGATGCCGTTTGAACTGCGGCTGGTGGAAGTGCTGAACATCGCCAGCATGTGCGGGTTGATGATTGCCATCGCAGTTTTTTTCTGGGCCAACCGTTTGTTGCCGGTGAACTTCGCCGAGCGCTCCGACTGGGAAGTGCAGGCCTTTTTTATCGCCTGGGGCTTGAGCGTGCTGCACGCCGTACTGCGTCGAGGTCGTCAGGGCTGGGTTGAGCAACTGAGCTTCGCCGCGTTGCTGTTTGTGGCGATTCCACTGCTCAACGCGCTGACCACCTCGCAGCATTTGGGTGTGTCACTGCTCAGCGGTGACTGGGCCATGGCCGGTTTCGACCTGACGTGCCTGGCCAGCGGCCTGTTCCTGACCTGGGCGGCCTGGAAGATGCAGCACCGCACGGCGCCGCAGCCCAAGGCCCAAGGCGTACGTGCGTTGACGCTCAAGCAGGAGGCGAACTGAATGTTGCTCGCGCTGCTGATGTGCTACGCCGGGTTTACCGCGCTGTGCCTGTCCACCGACCGCCATCACGGTGAGCTGCTGCACAGCAAGCCCTCACCCGTGCGACGCCTCACATTACGCACGGCCGGTGGGTTGCTGCTGGGGCTGTCGACTGGGCCTGCGACGGTTGCCTCGGGCTTGGCCCAAGGCCTGGTGGAGTGGTGCGCCGTATTGATGCTCAGCGCATTGCTGCTGGTGTTGCTGTTGCCGTATCGGCCAAGACTGGCCTTGATCCTGGCGGGCGTCGGCCTGCTGGCCAGCCCTGTCGCGGCGTTCGCCTTATTCTGAGCCTCCCATGATCATCAGCACGCCACCGCAACCCCAAGACAGCCCGCACACCGATGCGGCCGGTGGGCGTGCGCATTTCCTGCAGGTATTTTTGTCGCAGCGCGCGCAGATGGAAGCCCTGGTCAGCCGCCGCGTGGGCTGCCGTGCCACGGCGGCCGACCTGGTGCAGGACCTGTTCCTGCGGTTTTGGCGCCGCCCGTTGGTGCAGGTCGAAGAACTCAGCACCTACTTGCTGCGTTGCGCTGGCAACATCGCCATCGACCACTTGCGCAGTGAAGGCGCCCGTGTACGTAGCAGCGAAGGCTGGCTGCCGGAGCAACAAGACAACCAGGGCTCCGAGCCCCAGGCAGCGCTCGAAGCGGGCAATGATCTGCGCCATGTCGAAGCCGCCCTGCGCAGCCTGCCGGAGCGCACCCGGCAGATTTTCCTGCTCAACCGCATCCATGGCCGCAAGTACGCGCAAATCGCCAAGGCGATGGGGCTGTCCCAAAGTGCGGTGGAAAAACATATGATGCGTGCCCTCGAAGCCTGCAAGGCCAGCCTTCGCGAACCCATGCAGCCACGCACGCCAGGGAAAGCACCGTGAACGCGACCCCCACACCCTCCCAAGAACAGGCCGCCCTCGACTGGCTGAGCTTGCTGCACGACCAGCCCAGCAGCGGTGACCAGGCAACGTTCAGCCGCTGGTTGCGTGCCGACCCTGCGCACGTCGAGGCCTACGCTCAAGCGCAGGTGCTGTGGGAGATAAGCGAAGTGCCGGCACGCACACTGGCGGACGAAGACGCCTTGGCCTTGCAGGGCTACCTCCATGCGATGGATACCGCAAAGCGTTCGCGCGTGGTGCGCAGGTCTTGCGCCTTGGCCATGGTCGCCTGCTTGCTGGTGATGGTGTCGATGGGCGGCGGTTGGCAGCCGTGGCGCTGGGTCGATGACGTTGGCGCCGATTACGTCACGGCACCGGGGCAAGTGAAAACTGTGACCCTGGCCGATCGATCCCAGGTCACCCTCGATGCCGACAGCGCCATCGCCGTGGATTTCAGCCACGGCGAGCGCCATATCCAGTTGCGACGCGGGGCGGGTTTTTTCAGCGTGACCCATACCGGCCAGCCGTTTGTGGTCGGCGCTGGCAGTGGCGAAACGCGGGTGCTGGGGACGCAGTTCGAAGTGCGCCTGCAACCGGCCGGGGCCCAAGTGACAGTGTTGTCCGGCCGGGTTGGCGTGACGCCGTCCAAACAGGGCCAGCAGCAAATTCTGACCGCAGGCCAGCAACTGGCCTACGCCGAGGGGGTGGCTGAACCGATGCACACCGTCGACAGCGAATCACGCCTGGCCTGGCGTGACGGCTGGCTCAACTACTACAAGGCGCCGCTCGCCGACGTGGTACAGGACCTGCGCCGTTACTACCCTGGCCGAATCCTGCTGCTGAATGATGAGATGGCCGCCAAACGTGTCAGCGGCAGCTTTCCGAGCAAAGACCCACAGGCGGTGTTGAATGCCTTGCAGGCGGTGCTCGGGTTCGAACAGCACAACCTGTTGGGCCGCATGATTGTGTTGCGCTAGTTACATATCAAGCCTTAATGACGCCTAAGCATCCTCAAGTCGGCCTCTACGCCCCGTGCCCCACGGTGCCTGCAGACCGTTCACCGAACCTTCATCGCAATCACCCAGACCTGTCACCAAACCGTTACACGTGGCGTGGATCATCCTCGGGTTCCTGAGCAAGTGGTCAGGAAGCTAAGCGTCGTCTGCCAACCCAGTGCCGGCGCGACTGCCCCATACAACAGAGCAACGTCAGTAAGGGATCTACAGGTGAACTACAACAATCTTTATGCCCTGCTTTTAGCCTCGGGCCTGGGTGGCTTTGCGCCGCTGGTTTTGGCGGACGACGCTCAGGATGTGGGCTCGGTGAATATCGCCGGTAAACAAACGCTGGGCAACGGCCACATGATTCGCGAAGAAAGTGCCAAGGCGCGGTCGACGGTGACCAAGGAAGCCATGGACCAAATGTCGGCGACCGCCAACGCCATCGACAAGCTCAAGTACACGCCAGGCATCAACGTTTCCAGCGATGACGCCAGCGGTACCAGCGGCACCAACTTCACCATGCGTGGCATGAGTTCTGACCAGCTCGGTGTGTCCGTTGACGGCGTGCCGATCAACGACTCGGGCAACTACAGCGTGTATTCAAACCAACTGGGCGACCCGGAAAACCTCGCCGAAGTGTTTGTCACCCAAGGCTCCTCCGAGGCGGACGGCCCGCACATCGGTTCCAGCGGCGGCAATATCGGCATGATCACGATTCGGCCGACTAAAGAGTCCGGGTTATTTGCCAAACAGATCGTCGGCGCCAATGACCTGCGCAAGACCTTCGTGCGGTTGAACACCGGCGATTTCGGCGGCCTCAAGACCTGGGTGTCGGCATCGCACCTGGAAAGTGACAAGTGGCGCGGCAAAGGCACGATGCGCAGCGACAAAGTCGAGTGGAGCAGCCTGTTCGAAGATGGCAGTGGCAACTCCACACTGGCGACCGTCAAATACAACAACCAGGAAAACTACAACTACAACACCCTGAGCAAAGCGCAATTTGAGAACGAAGGGCGGCGCAAGGACTACGCGCAAACTCCAGTTTACAAGTCTGGCCTGCTGTCTTCGTCCTATAAGCTCAACCGCAATCCGTTCGAAAGCGTCAATGCCACGCTCACCCAGCGCTGGCAGTTGCAAGACAACCTGGCGCTGACGGTTACGCCGTATTACTACTGGGCCAACGGTGGCAGCTTCAGCGGCCAGACCGCGTCGAACCTGGGGCCCAAATCCGACAAGGCCGGCAACTACGACCTGAGCAACCTGAAATCGGCCAACTACTACCGCCCTTCGTGGACCGAAACCTGGCGCCCTGGCGTCACCGCGAAAATGAAGTGGGACATCAACGAAGAACACAGCCTGGACTACGGCTACTGGTATGAACGCGCACGCCAGCGCCAGACCCAGCCCTTTATCGGGATCAACAGTGAAGGCGCGCCCAGTGATGTGTGGGGCGACTACAACGGCGGCGGTCAGGTGGTCGACAAGAACGGCGCCACCGTCCAAGGCCGCCACTACTACACGGTCACCCCGTCGCAGAAACTCTGGGTGCAGGACAGCTGGCAAGCCACCCCCGACCTGAGTTTTGTCGGCACCTTGGCGTACCAATACGTCGAGCGTGACGGCAACAACCTCGGCAGCCTGTACGACAAGCCGGAAAAACGTAACACCCGCTACCACCAGTTCCTGCCGGGCTTCAGCGCCAAGTACCAGGTCGACGAGCGTAACCAGACGTTTTACAACGTCACCCGCAACATGCGCACGCCGCCGAACTACGTGCTGTACAACAAGGGCGACTCGGTGAGCCTGAAGTCCGAGTTGAGCTGGAACCAGGAACTCGGCTGGCGCTACAGCGAAGACGACATGGCGTTGAGCGCGACCTTGTTTTACATCAGCTTCAAGGATCGCCAAGTGTCGACCACCGACTCCGCCGGTGACTACATGGTGCTCAACGTCGGTAGCGTCGAAAACAAAGGCCTGGAGCTGGAGTGGAGTGGCCTGCTGCCACATCACTTCAACTACTACGCCTCGTACACCTATACGAAGTCGGAGCAGCAAGACAATTTGCTCAGCAAGAACGTGTTATTGCCGACGGCGGGCAAGCAACTGGCCAACGTGCCGGAAAACATGTTCAACCTGGTATTCGGGTATGACGACGCGCGGTTCTACGGCAACATTGCGGGCAAATACGTCGGCAGCTTCTATGGCGATTTGACCAACAAGGAAAAAATCGAAGGCCGCACGGTGTTTGACCTCAACGCTGGTATTTACTTGCCGGTGGACAAGAAAGTCATCCAGTCGGCGACCTTGCGCTTCTCGATGCTTAACGTGTTCGACAAGGAATACCTGAGCTCGGCGCGCACCGTGGCGTTCAACTCGGCACCGGTGAATGGCTTGGCGCCGAGCACGGCGTATTACAACGTCGGCGAAGAGCGCACGGCAATGGTGTCGCTGGAAGCCAATTTCTAAAGACGCTGCAACACTAAATGTGGGAGCGGGCAATCCCGCTTCCACATTTGAGGTCGCGTTACTTGAGGGCAGCCATGATCGCTTCAGGGTTGAACTCGCGAATCAGCGTGCCATTGACGTCCACAAACGGAATCCCGCCGCCGCCCAACGCTTCATACGCCTTGCGCGCCTGGGCGTCCTTCTCGATATCCAGCGCCTGGTACGCAATGCCTTTCTGGTCCAGAAAGCGGCGGATCTGCTTGCAGTAGCCACACCACTCGGTCGAGTAGAGCACCACGCGCGCTGAAGCGCGTACCTGCTCCGACACCACCTGCGAGGGGTTGAACAATCGCTCGATCTTGCCCCAGTTCTGGATCACCACCACCAACAGCAACACCAGCAGGACCTTCTTGAAAACCCCGCCGAGCATCAGTTACGGCGCTTGAGCTGGTCGGTCAGTTGGGTCGGCAGGCCCTTGATGATCAAGGTGCCGGCGGCTTCGTCGTACTCGATCTTGTCGCCCAGCAGGTGTGCCTCAAAACTGATCGACAGGCCTTCGGCGCGGCCGGTGAAGCGGCGGAACTGGTTGAGGGTGCGTTTATCGGCCGGGATTTCCGGCGACAGGCCGTAGTCCTTGTTGCGGATGTGGTCGTAGAATGCTTTTGGTCGATCTTCATCGATCAACCCCGAGAGTTCTTCCAGGCCCATCGGCTCGCCGAGCTTGGCTTGACTGCTGGCGTAGTCCACCAGGGTCTTGGTTTTCTCGCGGGCGGATTCGTCCGGCAGGTCTTCGCTTTCAACGAAGTCGCTGAACGCCTTGAGCAGGGTGCGGGTCTCGCCCGGGCCGTCGACGCCTTCCTGGCAGCCGATAAAGTCGCGAAAGTACTCCGAAACCTTCTTGCCGTTCTTACCTTTGATAAAGGAGATGTACTGCTTGGACTGCTTGTTGTTTTGCCACTCGGAGACGTTGATGCGCGCCGCCAGGTGCAACTGGCCGAGGTCGAGGTGGCGTGATGGGGTCACGTCCAGTTCATCGGTCACCGCCACGCCCTCGCTGTGGTGCAGCAGGGCGATGGCCAGGTAGTCGGTCATACCTTGCTGGTAGTGGGCAAACAGCACGTGGCCGCCGGTGGAGAGGTTGGACTCCTCCATCAGCTTTTGCAGGTGCTCGACCGCTGTGCGGCTGAAGGTGGTGAAATCTTGGCCACCGTCGAAATATTCCTTCAACCAGCCGCTGAACGGGTGCGCGCCGGACTCGGCATGGAAGAAACCCCAGGCCTTGCCTTGCTTGGCGTTATAGCTCTCGTTGAGGTCGGCAAGCATGTTCTCGATGGCTGCGGACTCGGACAGCTCGGAGTCGCGGGCATGCAGAACTGCGGGTGTGCCGTCGGGTTTTTTGTCGATCAGGTGAACAATGCAATGACGGATCGGCATAGGCTTCTCGGCTGGTTGAAGGGGAGCGGTTGGCCTCCCCAAAAAGTCGCCCAGTGTACCGCACCCATTGGGCATGGCACGCTTCGAAGGACGTTTTGGCTGCTCTCCGACGGGCTATCTGCCTTTTTTTCACGGTTTAGAGCGATAAAGCTGACCAAATGGGTATGTTGAGGCGGATATTTCCTCGTCTCTGTGCTAGTTTTGCCCCGTCTTACGCCAAGACTCGGCGTTAAGCGTGCATTCAGCATCTGTCAGGTCGAACCAATCCCCGTTTCAAGCATCTATAACCCCGATCTCCGTGGTTATGGCCGGGGGTGCCAGGCCATGACGGTCGGGCTCGATGGCTGACACTGCACTCTGCAATCCATATGAATTTGATAGGGAAGGAACACCACAATGGCTATTACTAAAGACCAACTGATCGCTGACCTGGCTGAAGCAGTAGACGCACCGAAAACTACCGTGCGCGCTCTGCTGGACCAACTGAGCCAAGTTGTTGCTGATCAGCTGGAAAACGGCGGCGAAATCACTCTGCCAGGCGTTGGCAAACTGAAAGTGACCGAGCGTCCTGCCCGTACTGGCCGTAACCCTTCGACT
Organism: Pseudomonas antarctica; assembly: GCF_900624995.1. Taxonomy (GTDB): domain Bacteria; phylum Pseudomonadota; class Gammaproteobacteria; order Pseudomonadales; family Pseudomonadaceae; genus Aquipseudomonas; species Aquipseudomonas antarctica. The sequence continues at coordinate 94,961 of NZ_UYXQ01000003.1, read as the reverse complement.
GGCGCTGCCATCGAAATCGCTGCCAAGAAAGTTATCAAGCTGGTTGTGGCCAAAGGCCTGACCGACGCTGTTAACAAGTAAGACGCAGCAAAAAAAACCGTGCTCCGGAGCGATCCGGGCACGGTTTTTTGTTGCCTGCAGTTTTACTCTGATGAAGGGCTAGTCGCGGACCCACCGCTGGCGCCAGATCTGCTGTTCGTTCTTGGTCTGGAAGGTCCAGGCCACAAAACGGCTTTGTTTCTGGCCTTGGGACATCTCCACCACCTGGCTTTCCAGCACACCGGCTTTTCTCAGAGCGGTCTCGATCGCGGGTAAGTTCGACGCTTTTGACACCAGCGTGCTGAACCACAGCACCTTGTGGGCAAAGTGCGCACTCTCGGCGATAAGCTGCGTTACGAAGCGCGCTTCACCGCCTTCACACCACAACTCCGCCGATTGGCCACCGAAGTTCAGCACCGGCAGCTTGCGCTTGGGATCGGCCTTGCCCAAAGCGCGCCACTTACGCTCGCTGCCCTTGGTGGCTTCGTCCATGGACGCATGGAACGGCGGGTTGCACATGGTCAGGTCAAAACGCTCACCTGGTTCCAGCAGGCCCAGCAAGATCTGCTTGGGATTGGTTTGCTGACGCAGTTGGATAACCTTGCTCAGGTCATTGGACTGCACGATGGCCTTGGCCGCAGCCACGGCAATAGGGTCGACCTCCGAGCCGAGGAAGTTCCAGCGGTATTCCATGTAGCCAATCAGCGGATAGACGCAGTTGGCGCCCATGCCGATGTCCAGCACCTTGACGATGGAGCCGCGCGGAATCTTGCCGTCGTTGACGCTGGCGAGCAGGTCGGCGAGGAAGTGCACGTAGTCCGAACGCCCCGGCACCGGTGGGCACAGGTAATCCGCCGGGATGTCCCAATGCTGGATGCCATAGAAGGATTTCAGCAATGCCCGGTTGAACACCCGCACCGCGTCCGGGCTGGCGAAGTCGATACTTTCCTTGCCATAAGGGTTGATGATCACGAATTTCGCCAGTTCCGGCGTGGTCTTGATCAGTGCCGGGAAGTCGTAACGGCCCGTGTGGCGGTTACGCGGGTGCAAGGTGGCCTCTTTACGCGGTACCACGGGCTTGGCCGTGGCTGCGGTTTTAGGCTTTTTGCGCGGAGGTTTTGGCGTGCTGGGGGTGGTCATGGGCTACGTCGATTCTGGGGTTGCTTCAAAAGTGGTGGGTATTGTCACACATTCCGAAGTTGACCTCGGTTAAATGTGGGCGCGGTTTTCCAGCCAAAAAAAAGAGACCCGAAGGTCTCTTTCTTACACGGGGTTCACCTTACAGGCTGGAAATCCGTGCATGTTGCTCCGCCAGCTTGCCCAAGGCCTGTTCAGCCTCGGCTAACTTGGCGCGTTCTTTGTCGATCACTTCAGCCGGCGCTTTGTCGACGAACGCCGCGTTGGACAGCTTACCGCCCACCCGCTGCACTTCGCCTCGCAGGCGTGCAATTTCCTTGTCGAGACGGGCCAGTTCCGCGCCCTTGTCGATCAAGCCGGCCATCGGCACCAGCACTTCCATGTCGCCAACCAACGCAGTCGCAGACAGCGGTGCTTCGGCGCCATCCGCCAATACGGTGATCGACTCCAGCTTCGCCAGCTTCTTGAGCAGCGCATCGTTCTCGGTGAGGCGACGCTGATCTTCGGCGCTGGCGTTCTTCACGAACACGGCCAGCGGCTTGCCCGGGCCGATGTTCATCTCGGCGCGAATGTTGCGCGTGCCCATCATCAGGGTCTTGAGCCATTCGATGTCGCTTTCGGCCGCCTCATCAATGCGGGCTTCGTTGGCCACCGGCCAAGGTTGCAGCATGATGGTCTTGCCGTCTTTGCCGGCCAGCGGCGCGAGGCGCTGCCAGATTTCTTCGGTGATGAACGGCATGAACGGATGCGCCAGGCGCAACGCCACTTCCAGCACGCGCACCAGGGTGTGACGGGTGCCGCGCTGACGTTCGATCGGCGAGTTCTCGTCCCACAGCACGGGCTTGGACAGTTCCAGGTACCAGTCGCAATACTGGTTCCAGATGAACTCGTACAAGGCCTGCGCCGCCAGGTCGAAGCGGAACTGGTCGAGTTGACGGGTCACTTCGGCTTCGGTGCGCTGCAGCTGGGAGATGATCCAGCGGTCCGCCAGGGACAGCTCGATGGCCTCGCCGTTCTGGCCGCAGTCTTCGCCTTTATCCAGCACGTAGCGCGCGGCGTTCCAGATCTTGTTGCAGAAGTTGCGATAGCCTTCGACGCGGCCCATGTCGAACTTGATGTCGCGACCTGTGGACGCCAGCGAGCAGAAGGTGAAGCGCATGGCATCGGTGCCGTAGCTGGCGATACCTTCCGGGAATTCTTCGCGGGTCTGCTTTTCGATCTTTTTCAGCAGTTTTGGCGTGGGTTGCATCAGGCCGGTAGTGCGTTTCTGCACCAGGGTTTCCAGGTCGATGCCGTCGATGATGTCCAGTGGGTCCAGGACGTTGCCCTTGGACTTGGACATCTTCTGGCCCTGGCCATCACGCACCAGGCCGTGCACGTACACGGTCTTGAACGGTACCTGCGGGGTGCCGTCTTCGTTTTTCACCAAGTGCATGGTGAGCATGATCATCCGGGCAACCCAGAAGAAAATGATGTCGAAGCCGGTGACCAGCACGTCGGTGGAGTGGAACTTCTTCAGGAACTCGGTCTGTTGCGGCCAGCCCAAGGTGGAAAACGTCCACAGGCCCGAACTGAACCAGGTGTCGAGTACGTCGTTATCCTGTTGCAGCGCCACGTCCGGGCCGAGGTTGTGCTTGGCACGTACTTCGGCTTCATCGCGGCCGACATAGACCTTGCCCGACTCGTCGTACCAGGCCGGAATACGGTGGCCCCACCACAGCTGACGGCTGATGCACCAATCCTGGATGTCACGCATCCACGAGAAGTACATGTTTTCGTACTGTTTCGGCACGAATGCGATGCGGCCGTCTTCCACGGCAGCAATCGCCGGCTCGGCCAGCGGCTTGGTGGATACGTACCACTGGTCGGTCAGCCAAGGCTCGATGATGGTGCCGGAGCGGTCGCCTTTCGGCACCTTCAGGGCGTGGTCATCAACGCTCACCAGCAGGCCGGCAGCGTCGAAGGCGGCAACGATCTGCTTGCGCGCTTCAAAACGGTCGAGGCCGGCGTATTCAGCCGGGATCTTGCCGTCGATGCTCTCGTTCAGCGTGCCGTCGAGGTTGAATACCTGGCAGGCCGGCAGGACAGCGGCGTTTTTGTCGAAGATGTTCAGCAGCGGCAGGTTGTGGCGCTTGCCGACTTCGTAGTCGTTGAAATCGTGGGCCGGGGTGATTTTCACGCAGCCGGTGCCGAATTCAGGGTCGCAGTAATCATCCGCGATGATCGGGATGCGACGGCCAACCAGCGGCAGCTCAACGAACTTGCCAATCAGCGCCTGGTAGCGCTCGTCGTTAGGATTCACGGCCACGGCGGCGTCGCCGAGCATGGTTTCCGGGCGAGTGGTGGCGACGATCAAGTAGTCGTTGCCCTCAGCGGTCTTGGCGCCGTCGGCCAGTGGGTACTTGAGATTCCACAGGAACCCTTTCTCGTCGTGGTTTTCCACTTCGAGGTCGGAAATCGCCGTGTGCAACTTGGTGTCCCAGTTGACCAGACGCTTGCCGCGGTAGATCAGGCCGTCTTCATGCAGGCGCACGAAGGCTTCTTTCACCGATTCCGACAGGCCGTCGTCCATGGTGAAGCGCTCGCGGCTCCAGTCGACGGACGAGCCCAGGCGACGGATCTGACGGCTGATGTTGCCGCCGGACTGATCTTTCCATTCCCAGATTTTATCCAGGAATTTCTCGCGACCCAGGTCGTGACGGTTCTGGCCGGTGGCTTCGAGTTGGCGTTCCACCAGCATCTGGGTGGCGATGCCGGCGTGATCGGTACCCGGTTGCCACAAGGTGTTGCGGCCCTGCATACGGCGGAAACGGATCAACGCATCCATGATCGCATTGTTGAAGCCATGGCCCATGTGCAGGCTGCCAGTGACGTTCGGTGGCGGAATCATGATGGTGTAGGCATCGCCCGCGCCTTGCGGAGCGAAATAATTCTCGGACTCCCAGGTCTGGTACCAGGAAGTTTCAATAGCGTGCGGCTGGTAGGTCTTATCCATGCGCGGCGGGACCCTAGTTGGCATTAATTCAGGAAAGCCGATAAGTATAACGGGGCAGGGCGAGGAGGGCGAGTTGAAGACGGGCTTGAGCTGCACACCGATCAAAATGTGGGAGCGGGCTTGCTCGCTCCCACATGAAATATGTGTGTGGTTTAGGACTGGTACTGGCTCAACAACCGCTCCATGCGCGCATCCAGCCGCCGCTTGATCTCGGTTTCGATATGCGGCGCGAAGTCATCGATCACGTCCTGCATGATCAATTGCGCGGCGGCGCGCAGTTCGTTGTCCAAGTGCAGCAGCAGGGCGTCGGGCGCCTTTTCGGCGGGCGCCACGGCCGGTGTGGGTGCTACAGCGCGGGCTGCGGCAACTGGCGCCGTTGCAGCGGGCTTGCCGCCGACCATGTCGAACAACAGCGGAATTTGTACCTCGCCATCGACCGTTTCGGTCAGCAGCGGCGGTTGCAAGCCATCATCACCGAGCAACTGGCGGATCGACTCCAGGTCGTCCAGCAGGTGGTCGTCTTTTTTTGTAGGTTTTGGCGTGTCCATCATGTACTCAAAGTCGTTGTAGCCGGTGATCTTGCAGAGAATAGCCCTGTTCGCGGTAGAAACGGAAACTCTCCCGCGCGGCCTGACGAATAGCCGGGTCTTCCACCACCACTTCCGCCACACGGGCAAACACTTTGGCAAAGGGCGGTACTTTCAGGTCCAGGTTGACCAGCAGGTCATGGTGATCGCCGCAGCTGTCGCCTAAACCCAACACAATCAGGCCTTCGGGTTCGGACTCGGAAGGGCCGTGGGGCACGAAACTTTCGCCCTTGAAGCGCCACAGTCGGGCGTCGAGGTCGTCACGTTGGGCGGCATCGCTGCAATGCAGGTAGATGCGGTGGCCCATGCGCCAGGCTTTTTCGGTGAGTTTGCAGGCAAAGTCCAGGCGCGCAGATGGATCGGCGCTGGGCAATATATAGAAGTCGACTTGGGTCATTGCGGTTCCTGAGACCGGGGCGCCATGGGGGCCGCCCCGGAATCTTCAGTTTCAGGCTTTGGCGCGGTCCAGCAGGTACTGGGTCAGCAGTGGCACTGGGCGGCCAGTGGCGCCCTTGTCCTTGCCGCCGCTGGTCCAGGCCGTGCCGGCGATGTCCAGGTGCGCCCAGTTGAAGTTCTTGGCGAAGCGCGACAAGAAGCAGGCCTCAGTGATGGTGCCGGCTTTCGGGCCGCCGATGTTGGCGATGTCGGCGAATGGGCTGTCCAGTTGCTCTTGATATTCATCGAACAGCGGCAGTTGCCAGGCGCGATCGTCGGCAGCCTTGCCGGCGCTGAGCAGTTGCTCGATCAACTCGTCGCTGTTGCCCAGCAGGCCCGACGTGTGGGAACCCAGGGCGACGATGCAGGCACCGGTCAGGGTGGCGATGTCGATCACTGCTTGTGGCTTGAAGCGTTCTGCGTAGGTCAGCGCATCACACAGCACCAGGCGGCCTTCGGCGTCGGTGTTGAGGATTTCGACGGTCTGGCCGCTCATGGTGGTGACGATATCGCCCGGACGGGCTGCGCCGCCGCTCGGCATGTTCTCGGCACAGGCCAGAATGCACACCAGGTTGATCGGCAGCTTGAGTTCCAGCACGGCACGCAGGGTGCCGAACACGCTGGCGGCGCCGCCCATGTCGTATTTCATCTCATCCATGCCTGCGCCCGGCTTGAGGCTGATGCCGCCGGTGTCGAAGGTGATGCCTTTGCCAACCAGGGCGTAAGGCTTCTCGGACTTCTTGCCACCGTTGTATTGCATCACGATCAGGCGTGGCGGCTGGTCGCTGCCCTGGCCTACGGCATAGAACGAGCCCATGCCCAGTTCCTTGATCTTCTTCTCGTCCAGCACTTCAACCTTCAGGCCCTTGAACTCTTTGCCCAGTGCCTTGGCTTGCTCGCCCAAGTAGGTTGGGTGGCAGATGTTTGGCGGCAGGTTGCCCAGGTCGCGGGTAAATGACATGCCAGCGGCGATAGCCTGGGCATGGGTCACAGCGCGCTCGACTTCAGCCTGGGCGGCCTTGATGGTCAGCAGGGTGATTTTCTTCAGAGCACGCGGCTCGGCTTTCTGGCTCTTGAACTGGTCGAAGATGTAGCTGCCGTCCACCAGGCTTTCGGCCAGCAGGCGGGTTTTGCCATAGCTGTCACGGCCTTTAACGACGATTTCGTCGAGTGCCAGCGCTGCATCGCTGCCGCCCAGGCCCTTGAGGGTGGTGAGAATGGCGCTGACGATCTTGCGGAACGGGCGGTCGCCCAGTTCAGCGTCTTTGCCCACGCCCACCAGCAATACGCGCTCGGCTTTGAGGTTAGGCAGGCTTTGCAGCAGCAGGCTCTGGCCGACTTTGCCGGCCAGGTCGCCGCGCTTGAGCACGGCGCTGATGGCGCCACCGCTCAGTTCATCCAGTTGCTTGGCGGCTACGCCGAGCTTGCGGCCTTCGCCGACAGCGACCACGAGGGTGGCGGTTTTCAACGTTTCGGGGCTAACGCTTTTTACAACCAATTCCATTTTTCGGGTCCCTTATAAAGGTCTGTGAGCCTGAGTCTGTACGCAGGCTTTAAAGCGTGGCAGCTCTGTAAACCGCCCGCGACAAAGGCCGCAGTTTGAACCTCGCAGGCGAAGCCTGACAACCCTTGCCGCAGGCTTTGTGCACGCGTATGAGCAAGCTCCGTGACAGGCGCGGTCAATCACAGGATAATGCGCCATCTTTTTAGCCGGCCCGTGCACACGGGTCGACTCGGTATGCTTGCTTGTTTGGCCGCCTTAGCCTGACAACCCTGGAGTGTCTGGTTTGATCGTCTTCCGTTATTTGTCCCGCGAAGTTCTGTTGACCCTGAGTGCCGTGAGTGCGGTGCTGTTGGTCATCACCATGAGTGGTCGTTTCGTCAAATTCCTTGCGCAGGCCGCGTCCGGCGCCCTGGATCCGGGCTCTTTGTTCCTGATCATGGGCTTTCGTCTGCCGGGGTTCCTGCAACTGATCCTGCCGCTTGGCCTGTTTCTCGGCATTCTGCTCGCCTATGGCCGGTTGTACCTTGAAAGTGAAATGACCGTGCTCTCGGCCACCGGCATGAGCCAGCAGCGTCTGCTGGCCATGACCATGGTGCCGGCCGCCGGTGTTGCGCTGGTGGTAGCCTGGTTGAGCATGAGCCTTGCACCTCAGGGCGCCATGCAGTTTCAGTTGCTGCTAAATAAACAGGATGCGATGACTGAGTTCGACACCCTCGAGCCCGGGCGCTTTCAGGCGCTCAACGACGGTACGCGGGTGACCTACACCGAAACCATGACCGATGACCGCGCCAACCTCGGCGGCGTGTTTATTTCCCAGAAAAACCAGGGCGATAACCAGAAAGACCGTGGTATTTCGATTCTGGTGGCCAACAGTGGCCGCCAGGAAGTTCGCCCTGACGGCAGCCGTTACCTGATCCTGGAAAATGGCTATCGCTATGACGGCAGCCCAGGTTTGGCTGATTATCGGGCGATCAAGTACGACACTTATGGCGTAATGCTTGCCAGGCCGGATATCAGCGAAGAGGTGACCGACCGCGACGCGCTGCCGACGGCGTCGCTGTTCGGCAGCCAGGAACTGCGCTCCATCGCCGAGCTGCAATGGCGTATTTCCCTGCCGCTGCTGGTGTTCATCGTGACCTTGATGGCTGTTCCACTGTCCCGGGTAAACCCGCGTCAGGGCCGTTTCCTCAAGCTGCTGCCGGCAATCCTGTTGTATATGGCCTACCTGACCCTCCTGATTTCCGCCCGTGGCTCCCTGGAAAAAGGCAAATTGTCGCCGGTCCTTGGCTTGTGGTGGGTACACGGGATTTTCCTGATGATCGGCCTGGGGCTGCTCTACTGGGAACCTATCCGTTTGAAAATGAAGAGCCGTCGTGGCCTGAAGGAGTTGGCTCGTGGCTAAGCTCGACCGCTACATTGGTAGCAGCGTACTGATCGCCATCCTGGCGGTATTGGGCATCATCCTTGGCTTGGCCTCGTTGTTCGCCTTCATTGATGAAGTGGGCAATGTCACCGACACCTACACCGTCACCGACGTACTGAGCTACGTGGCGCTGACCGCGCCGCGTCGCCTCTACGAAATGATGCCGATGGCGGGGTTGATCGGCTGTCTGATCGGCCTGGGCACCCTGGCCAGTAACAGCGAACTGACCATCATGCGCGCCGCCGGTGTTTCCATCGGTCGTATCGTCTGGGCGGTCATGAAGCCCATGCTGCTGCTGATGGCCTGCAGCGTGCTGATCGGCGAGTACGTGGCGCCGCCGTCCGAAGCCACCGCCCAGGCCAATCGTGCCTTGGCTCAGGGGTCGGGCGATGCGCAAAGCGCCAAGCACGGCCTGTGGCATCGCCAGGGTGATGAATTCATCCACATTAACGCCGTGCAGCCGGGCGGCCTGTTGATTGGTGTGACGCGCTACACGTTCGACAAAGAACGCCACATGCTGACCTCCAGTTTCGCCAAGCGCGCGCAGTACGATGCCCAGAAGTGGACGCTCAGTGACGTCAGCACCACTTACTTCCGCAATGTCGGCCAAGGCACCAAGGCCAGCACCGAAGTCATCAGCGTGCCAACCGAGCAATGGGATATTTCCCTGAAGCCGGAACTGCTCAATACCGTGGTGATGATCCCGGAAAGCCTGCCGATCTCCGGTTTGTGGAGCTATATCCACTACCTCAAGGACCAGGGCCTGAATAATGGCCGCTACTGGTTGGCATTTTGGGTCAAGGTGTTGCAGCCAGTGGTGACCGCCGCACTGGTATTGATGGCGATCTCGTTCATTTTCGGCCCGCTGCGTTCCGTGACCTTGGGTCAGCGGGTGTTTACCGGTGTGTTGGTGGGGTTCACCTTCCGCATCGCCCAAGACCTGCTCGGTCCGTCGAGCCTGGTATTCGGTTTTTCGCCGCTGTTTGCGGTGCTGGTACCGACGGGTATTTGCGCCCTGGCCGGGTTCTGGCTGTTGCGCCGAGCCGGTTGATACCGCGCTTATGAACAAAAAATGCCCCGTTCGAGAGATCGGGGCATTTTTGTTCTGGTCAGCAAAGATGACGTTTGGCCTGAGCATCAGGTACAATTCCCGGCTATTTTTCAGCGGGCAATCTGCCTGCAGCCTTTTTGAGTGTTGATCCGTGAGTGATTTGAGTCATATCCGCAATTTCTCCATCATCGCCCACATTGACCATGGCAAGTCGACGCTGGCCGATCGATTCATCCAGATGTGCGGCGGCCTTGCCGAGCGTGAAATGGAAGCCCAGGTCCTGGACTCCATGGACCTTGAGCGTGAACGCGGGATCACCATCAAGGCCCACAGCGTTACCCTGTACTACACCGCCAAAGACGGTATCAAGTACCAGCTGAACTTCATTGACACCCCCGGCCACGTTGACTTCACCTACGAAGTCAGCCGCTCGCTGGCCGCCTGTGAAGGCGCCTTGCTGGTGGTCGATGCCGGCCAGGGCGTAGAAGCCCAGTCCGTCGCCAACTGCTACACCGCGATCGAGCAGGGCCTTGAGGTCATGCCGGTACTGAACAAGATCGACCTGCCACAGGCCGATCCGGACCGCGTAAAAGAAGAAATCGAAAAAATCATCGGCATTGACGCCACCGACGCCGTCGAGTGCAGCGCCAAGACCGGCCTGGGCGTCGACGAAGTGCTCGAGCGCCTGGTCAAGACCATTCCTGCGCCAACCGGCAACTACGAAGATCCGCTGCAAGCGTTGATCATCGACTCCTGGTTCGACAACTACCTGGGCGTTGTTTCCCTGGTACGTGTGCGCCACGGCCGGGTGAAGAAGGGCGACAAGATCCTGGTCAAGTCCACCGGCAAGATCCACCTGGTGGACAGCGTCGGTGTATTCAACCCCAAGCACACCGCCACCACTGACCTGAAGGCCGGTGAAGTAGGCTTTATCATCGCCGGTATCAAGGACATTCACGGTGCACCGGTCGGTGACACCCTGACCTTGAGCTCCACCCCTGATGTAGACGTGCTGCCGGGTTTCAAACGTATCCAGCCGCAGGTTTACGCCGGCCTGTTCCCGGTCAGCTCCGATGATTTCGAAGATTTTCGCGAAGCCCTGCAAAAGCTGACCCTCAACGACTCGTCGTTGCAGTACACCCCGGAAAGCTCCGACGCCCTGGGCTTCGGCTTCCGTTGCGGGTTCCTGGGCATGCTGCACATGGAGATCATCCAGGAGCGCCTGGAGCGCGAATACGACCTGGACCTGATCACCACCGCGCCAACGGTTATTTTTGAACTGTTGCTCAAAACCGGTGAAACGATTTACGTCGACAACCCGTCCAAGCTCCCAGATCTGTCCTCCATCGAAGACATGCGCGAGCCGATCGTGCGGGCCAATATTCTGGTACCGCAGGAGCACCTGGGCAACGTCATTACCCTGTGTATCGAAAAACGTGGCGTACAACACGACATGTTGTTCCTCGGTACCCAAGTGCAGGTGACCTACGATTTGCCGATGAACGAAGTGGTCCTGGACTTCTTCGACCGTCTCAAATCCACCAGTCGCGGCTATGCTTCGCTGGATTACCATTTCGATCGCTACCAATCGGCTAATCTGGTGAAACTGGATGTGCTGATCAACGGCGACAAGGTCGATGCCTTGGCGCTGATCGTGCACAAGGACAACGCGCACTACAAAGGTCGCCAGTTGACCGAAAAGATGAAAGAACTGATTCCGCGCCAGATGTTCGACGTTGCGATCCAGGCCGCCATTGGCGGGCAGATCATTGCACGGACCTCCGTCAAGGCACTCAGAAAGAACGTACTGGCCAAATGCTACGGCGGTGACGTAAGCCGTAAGCGCAAGCTGCTTGAGAAGCAAAAGGCCGGTAAAAAACGCATGAAGCAAGTGGGTAATGTGGAAATTCCACAAGAAGCCTTCCTTGCGGTGCTCAGGTTGGATAGTTAGGTCCTATGTCACTAAATTTCCCGCTGTTGCTGGTCATCGCCGTCGCCGTTTGCGGCCTCTTGGCGTTGCTCGATCTGGTGTTCTTCGCCCCGCGTCGTCGGGCCGCTATCGCCTCCTATCAGGGCAGCGTCAGCCAGCCGGATGCGGTGGTGGTCGAGAAGCTGAACAAAGAGCCTTTGCTGGTTGAATACGGCAAGTCGTTCTTCCCGGTGTTGTTCATCGTGCTGGTGCTGCGTTCGTTCCTGGTGGAGCCGTTTCAGATCCCTTCGGGGTCGATGAAACCTACCCTGGACGTGGGCGACTTCATCCTGGTGAACAAGTTTTCCTACGGGATCCGCCTGCCTGTGATCGACAAAAAAGTCATCCCGGTCGGTGACCCGCAGCGCGGTGATGTGATGGTGTTCCGCTACCCAAGCGACCCGAGCGTCAATTACATCAAGCGCGTCGTAGGTCTGCCGGGAGACGTGATTCGCTACAGCAGCGACAAGCGTTTGTTCGTCAACGGCGAATCGGTGGCCGAGAAACTGATCGGCGCCGAACCGAACTCCTTGGGCAGCGCTGAGCTGTACCAGGAAAAACTCGGTACGGTAGAGCACGAAATCCGCAAGGAAATGAGCCGCTACCGCGCGATGCCTGATGGCCAGTGGAAAGTGCCTGCCGGGCACTACTTCATGATGGGCGACAACCGCGACAACTCCAACGACAGCCGGTACTGGGATGACCCCAACATTCCCAAGGACCTGCTGGGCATGGTTCCCGACGAGAACATTGTCGGCAAAGCCTTTGCGGTTTGGATGAGCTGGCCGGAACCCAAACTCAGCCACCTGCCGAACTTCTCGCGGGTCGGGCTGATCAAGTAATACAAGCGGCGCTGTGAACACAGCGCCGAATGCTTTTCTGGGGTTGGGACAATCAATCGTCCTGCCTCATGCAGCGCCCACCAGGAATTGAATTTGAACATTGCGTCAATCTTCGATGGCCGCCGGTGCCACCAACTAGATATGGATAAACCGTGACCGTTTCTCTAAGCCGTCTCGAGCGCCAGCTCGGCTACACCTTCAAGGACCAGGAATTGATGGTCCTTGCCCTCACACACCGCAGTTTTGCAGGGCGTAACAACGAACGCCTGGAATTCCTCGGTGATGCCATCCTCAACTTCGCCGCCGGTGAGGCGCTGTTCGAGCGTTTCCCTCAAGCCCGCGAAGGCCAGCTGTCGCGCCTGCGTGCACGCCTGGTGAAAGGCGAGACCCTGGCCGTACTGGCCCGTGGTTTTGGCTTGGGCGAATACCTGCGCCTGGGGTCCGGTGAATTGAAAAGCGGTGGCTTCCGTCGCGAGTCGATCCTCGCCGATGCCCTCGAAGCGTTGATTGGTGCGATCTACCTCGATGCGGGCATGGAGACGGCCAAGGAGCGCGTGGTCGCCTGGCTGGCTTCGGAAATCGAAAGCCTCACGCTGGTCGACACCAACAAAGACCCCAAGACCCGCCTGCAGGAGTACCTGCAGTCACGTGGTTGCGAACTGCCACGCTACGAAGTGGTGGATATCCAGGGTGAGCCGCATTGCCGCGTATTTTTCGTGGAATGTGAAATCACCTTATTGAATGAAAAAAGCCGAGGTCAGGGTGTGAGCCGTCGTATTGCCGAACAGGTAGCGGCGGCTGCAGCACTGATTGCCCTGGGCGTGGAGAATGGCCATGACTGATTCAACCGCAACACGCTGTGGCTATGTTGCCATCGTCGGCCGCCCGAACGTGGGCAAGTCCACGCTGCTGAACCACATCCTCGGCCAGAAGCTCGCGATCACCTCGCGCAAGCCGCAGACCACCCGTCACAACATGCTGGGCATCAAGACCGAAGGCGCCGTGCAAGCGGTCTACGTCGACACCCCGGGCATGCACAAAGGTGGTGAGAAGGCGCTTAACCGTTACATGAACAAGACCGCTTCGGCGGCGTTGAAAGACGTCGACGTGGTGATCTTTGTGGTCGACCGCACCAAGTGGACCGACGAAGACCAGATGGTCCTCGAGCGCGTGCAGTACGTCACCGGCCCGTTGATCGTCGCGCTGAACAAGACCGACCGCATCGAAGACAAAGCCGAGCTGATGCCGCACCTTACGTGGTTGCAGGAACAGCTGCCGAACGCCCAGATCATGCCGATCTCGGCCCAGCACGGCCACAATCTTGAGGCCCTGGAGCGTGTGATCGCCGGTTACCTGCCGGAGAACGAACACTTCTTCCCGGAAGACCAGATCACCGACCGCAGCAGCCGTTTCCTCGCCGCCGAACTGGTTCGCGAGAAAATCATGCGCCAGATGGGCGCCGAGCTGCCGTACCAGATCACCGTCGAAATCGAAGAGTTCAAGCAGCAGGGCAAAACCCTGCATATCCATGCGCTGATCCTCGTCGAACGTGACGGCCAGAAGAAAATCATCATTGGCGACAAGGGCGAGCGCATCAAGCGCATCGGCACCGAGGCGCGCAAAGACATGGAATTGCTGTTTGATTCCAAGATCATGCTTAACCTGTGGGTGAAGGTTAAGGGTGGTTGGTCTGATGATGAGCGCGCGTTGCGCTCCCTGGGCTACGGCGACCTGTAATCGGCCTCCAGTAACACCGCAATACAAATGTGGGAGCGGGCTTGTGTGGGAGCTGGCTTGCCTGCGATAGCATCACCTCGGTACAACTCAAGGACCGAGGTGCCGGCATCGCGGGCCAGCCCGGCTCCCACACAAGCCCGCTCCCGCATTGGATAGTCGCAGTTTTCAAGGCCGTGCTTGTCAGCGAGAACCTCATGTCTCAAACCCCACCTCCCAGTCAACTCGCCTACGTCCTGCACAGCCGTGCCTACCGTGAGACCAGCGCCTTGGTGGACTTCCTCACGCCCCAAGGTCGCCTGCGTGCAGTCTTGCGTAGCGCCCGTGGCAAGGCCGGCACGTTGGCCCGGCCGTTCGTGGCTCTGGACGTGGAGTTTCGTGGCAAGGGCGAGCTGAAAAACGTCGGCCGCCTGGAAAGCGTCGGCACCTCTGCCTGGCTCAATGGCGAAGCACTCTTCAGCGGCCTCTACCTCAATGAACTGCTGATTCGCCTGCTGCCCGCCGAAGACCCGCACCCGGCGGTGTTCGATCACTACGCCGCTACGCTCATCGCCCTGGCCGAAGGCCGCCCCCTGGAGCCGCTGCTGCGCGCTTTCGAATGGCGCCTGCTCGACGACCTGGGCTACGGCTTCGAACTGAGCAACGACCTGCACGGCGAGCCCATCGCCGAGGACGGCATGTACCGCCTGCAAGTCGACGCTGGCCTTGAGCGCGTGTACCTGCTGCAACCCGGCCTGTTCCAGGGCACCGAGTTGCTGGCCATGAGCGAAGCCGACTGGACCGCGCCCGGCGCGTTGTCTGCCGCCAAGCGTTTGATGCGCCAGGCGCTGGCCGTGCACTTGGGCGGACGGCCGCTGGTCAGCCGCGAGTTGTTTCGAAAGCCCTGACAACCCCGTGTATGCTGTGCAGCGTTTCTTTCCCTTTTCAGGAGCGCTTCCGTGACCACCAGCAATCGCATTCTTCTTGGCGTGAACATCGACCACGTCGCTACCCTGCGCCAGGCCCGGGGCACCCGTTACCCCGACCCGGTCAAGGCCGCGCTGGACGCCGAAGAAGCGGGCGCCGACGGCATCACCGTGCACCTGCGCGAAGACCGCCGTCACATCCAGGAGCGCGACGTGTTGCTGCTCAAGGAGGTGTTGCAAACCCGCATGAACTTCGAAATGGGCGTCACCGAAGAAATGATGGCGTTCGCCGAGCGCATCCGCCCGGCGCACATCTGCCTGGTGCCGGAAACCCGTCAGGAACTGACCACCGAAGGCGGCCTCGACGTGGCCGGCCAGGAAGCGCGGATCAAAGCCGCCGTGGAGCGCCTGTCGAAGATCGGCAGTGAGGTCTCGCTGTTCATCGACGCCGACCCGCGCCAGATCGAAGCCTCGCGCCGCGTAGGTGCACCGGCCATCGAACTGCACACCGGGCGTTACGCCGATGCGACCACGCCCACCGAAGTGGCTGAGGAGTTGCAGCGCATCATCGACGGCGTGAAGGGCGGCTTGAGTGAAGGCCTGATCGTCAACGCTGGCCATGGCCTGCACTACCACAACGTCGAAGCCGTGGCCGCGATCAAGGGCATCAACGAGCTGAACATCGGCCACGCGCTGGTCGCCCATGCGCTGTTCGTCGGGTTCAAAGGCGCTGTGGCCGAGATGAAAGCGCTGATCCTGGCGGCCGCCAAGCCCTAAAAAACAATGAAAACCCAATGTGGAAGGGGGCTTGCCCCCGATAGCGGTGTATCAGCCATAAATGGGGTGGCTGACACACGGCTATCGGGAGCAAGCCCCCTTCCACATGAGAAGCCTTACTGTTTAGCCAATGCAGGTGTATCGTATCTGCCCTTTGCAGGCCCTGAGCCTGCGGCAGATACGTGAGGTTGTTGTGTCCCGATCCTTTTCCCGTCGACAAATCCTGGGTGGTCTTGCAGGCCTGGCCGTAGTGGGCGTCGGTGCCGGTGGCGCCTACCGCTACTGGCTGGGGAAAGTCGCCGAGGCCGAGGCAGGGCACGATTACGAGCTGATCGCCGCACCGCTCGACGTGGAGCTGGTGCCAGGCCACAAGACCCAAGCCTGGGCGTTCGGCCCATCGGCGCCGGGCACCGAGTTACGTGTGCGTCAGGGCGAATGGCTGCGGGTGCGCTTTATCAACCACCTGCCGGTCGCCACCACTATCCACTGGCACGGCATCCGCCTGCCGCTGGAAATGGACGGCGTGCCTTACGTCTCGCAATTGCCGGTGCTGCCCGGAGAATACTTCGACTACAAATTCCGCGTGCCGGACGCCGGCAGCTACTGGTATCACCCGCATGTAAACAGCAGCGAAGAACTCGGCCGTGGCTTGGTCGGCCCGTTGATCATCGAGGAGCGTGAACCCACCGGTTTCAAGCACGAATGCACCTTGAGCCTGAAAAGCTGGCACGTGGACGAAGAGGGCGCCTTTGTCGCCTTCAGCGTACCCCGAGAAGCCGCGCGTGGCGGCACGGCCGGGCGCCTGTCGACGATCAATGGCGTGTCCCAGGCGGTCGTCGATTTGCCCGCCGGGCAGATCACCCGCGTGCGCCTGCTCAACCTCGATAACACCTTGACTTATCGCATCAATATTCCCGGCGTCGAAGCGCAGATCTACGCGCTGGATGGCAACCCTATCGAGCCGCGCCCGCTGGGCAAGGAATACTGGCTGGGCCCAGGTATGCGCATTTGCCTGGCGATCAAGGCGCCGCCGGTTGGCGAAGAACTCTCTATCCGTAACGGCCCGGTGCGCCTGGGCACGTTCCGTTCAGTCGCCAATACCGACGCGCCCACCGAATGGCCACCGGCGCTACCTGCCAACCCAATTGCCGAGCCGGACCTGGCCAACGCCGAGAAACTTAACTTCAATTTCGAATGGGTCGGTACCGTCTCAGTCGATGACGGCAAGCCGCCAAGCCTGTGGCAAATCAACGGCAAGGCCTGGGACATCACCGACAAAACCTGCGCCGACCGCCCGATTGCCACGCTTGAGAAGGGCAAGAGCTACATTTTCGAATTGAAGAACATGACCCAGTACCAACACCCGATCCACCTGCACGGCATGAGCTTCAAGGTGATCGCCTCGAACCGCCACAAGGTGATCCCGTATTTCACCGACACCTACCTGCTGGGCAAGAACGAGCGCGCCCGCGTGGCGTTGGTGGCGGATAACCCGGGGGTGTGGATGTTCCACTGCCACGTGATCGACCACATGGAAACCGGCCTGATGGCCGCCATCGAGGTGGCGTAATGCGTCAGGTTCGCCCCGCCGCGATTATCGACCGCAGCCGCGATCAGGACTTCATGCGCGAGGCCTTGGCCCTCGCGGCTCAAGGCGCAGCATTGGGCGAAGTGCCCGTGGGCGCGGTGCTGGTGCAGGACGGTGAAATCATCGGTCGCGGCTTCAACTGCCCGATCAGCGGCAACGACCCCAGCGCCCATGCCGAAATGGTCGCCATCCGCGCCGCCGCACAAGCGATCAGCAACTATCGCCTGGTCGGCAGCACGCTGTATGTGACGCTGGAGCCGTGCAGCATGTGCGCGGGCCTGGTCGTGCACTCGCGCATCGCGCGGGTGGTGTACGGCGCGCTGGAGCCCAAGGCTGGGATCGTGCAAAGCCAGGGTCAGTTTTTTACCCAGGGCTTTCTCAACCATCGGGTGTTGTTTGAAGGTGGGGTGTTGGCTGAGGAGTGTGGGGCGGTACTGAGTGAGTTCTTTAAGGCCCGGCGCGCCAAACCCCCACTCTAAAGAGTACTGAAAACCAATGTGGGAGCTCCATTTTTTCAGGGGGATTCGGGTTACTTCTTCGCGATGATCACTGCCCGCATCGGCGCCGGCAGCCCTTCAAGGGTCTTGCTGTGATCGTCCGGATCCAGGAAATCACTCAGCGACTGGAACTTCATCCACGGCGTCCGGCGCTGTTCCTCGACCGTGGTCACGCTGACGTCCACACAACGCACTTCGCTGAACCCCGCGCGGCGCAGCCACAGCATCAGCGCTGGCACCGACGGCAGGAACCACACGTTGCGCATCTGCGCGTAGCGGTCCTCCGGCACCAGCACCTGCTGCTGATCGCCTTCGACCACCAAGGTTTCGAGTACCAGTTCGCCGCCTTTGACCAAGCAATCTTTCAACGCCAGCAAGTGCTCGATGGGCGAGCGACGGTGATAGAACACGCCCATGGAAAACACCGTGTCGAAGCCCTCCATGTTCGGCGGCAGGTCTTCAAACGGAAACGGCAAGTGCCAGGCCTTCGGCGCCGACAAATAGCGCTGCACTGCCTGGAACTGGCAGAAAAACAACCAGTTCGGGTCCACGCCAATCACGCTATCGGCACCGGCGCCGAGCATGCGCCACATGTAGTAACCGTTACCGCAGCCCACATCGAGGATGCGCTTGCCTGTCAGATCCAAGTGCGGCGCAACCCGCGACCACTTCCAGTCCGAACGCCATTCGGTGTCCACGTGCACGCCGAACAGGTGGAATGGGCCTTTGCGCCACGGGCTCAAGCCCATCAACGCGGTGTGCATTTGTGCGCGGGTGGCGTCGTCGCAATCGGTGTCGAGGGTCAAGCCGTTGAGCAAGTCGACCTCGCTGGGCTGAATGTTTGGCAGCGCATCCAACGCACTCTGCCAACGCTCAAGGTCGCCATGGCCCTTTTCCATCTTGCTATCGAGTTGTGCTTGCAGGCCCTGGGCCCACACGGCCAAGGGAGTGCCGACCAGATGGCGGGCGAGGGGGGACAGATCAATCATGGCAAGGCAATCAACGAGGCAAAGTTAAGACACTGGAACCACGGCACGACTTTCGAGAACCCGGCCGCCAGCAGGCGTTCGCGGTGTTCTTCGAGGCTGTCGGGCTTCATGACATTTTCGATGGCGCTGCGCTTCTGGGCGATTTCCAGTTCGCTGTAGCCGTTGGCGCGCTTGAATGCGATGTGCAGGTCGGTGAGCAACGCGTGTTCTTCGGGGTCATTGAAACGCAGCTTTTCCGAGAGGATCAACGCACCGCCGGGCAGCAGCGACTGGCGGATGCGCCCGAGCAACGCCAGGCGCTCATCGGGAGCGACAAATTGCAGGGTGAAGTTCAGCGCCACCACCGAGGCCGGTTGGAACTGCAACGCGAGGATATCGCCCTCAATCACCTCAACCGGCAGCAACTCCTGGAACATTGAGTCCTGGCCATTGAGGTATTCGCGGCAACGCTCGACCATCGCCGCCGAGTTATCCACCGCAATCACCCGGCAGCCGTCGGTACGCACATGGCGGCGCAGCGCTTGGGTGACCGCGCCGAGAGACGAGCCCAAGTCGTAGAGCACGCTGTTGGGTTGGGCAAATTGCGCTGCGAGCACGCCGAGGTTCTCGACGATGGTCGGATAACCGGGCACCGAGCGCTTGATCATGTCCGGGAACACCCGCACCACGTCCTCGTTAAAGGCGAAGTCTGGCACCTGGGGCAGGGGCTGGGCGAATAGGCGATCGGGTTCTTTGCTCACGGCTGTTCCGGCGACGAAGGGGGAAAGGCCGGCATTTTAGCCAAGTTGGCCCTCGGATGCGCGGGTTGTCTGATGGAAAGCCGAGGCGGTGATGCCCCACTGACCGAGCCAATACGTGGTAATCAACAAATACGGTGCCGCTTCAAAGCCAACCACAAACCGATTGATGCCGATGAGCGTGTCGGAAAATACAAACGACACCGCACCCGCCGCCGCCAGCAGTGCCGAGCGTTTCGGCACATCACTGCCCAGTCGCGCCAACGCACGCCAGAGCATGGCGCTGATCACCAGCGCATACACCACCACTGGAATCAGCAATTCGCCCAGGCCATGGGAAATCAGGATGCTTAGCAAGATGGCGCCCACGCCCAGTGCCAATACCAATGGCAGCACTGCCAGGCGGCGGCAATCACTGAAGTAGGCTTTCAAATACGCCAAGTGCGCGAACAAAAAAGCGCCGAGGCCGAATATAAACAGGTCGCCCGGCCACGCGAGCAACACATCGCCCACCAAGGAAAAAATCAGCCCCAAGCTGATCCAGCGTCGATAGTCGGTGGGCGGCGCATCATGCAACCAGCCCAGCAGCGCCAATACCGGCAGCGGTTTGACCAGCAGGCACAGTAAGGCCGCATGGGTGCTCAGGCCGTAGATAAACGTGCCGGCGCCCATCAACGCAAGAATCAGCCACGGCATATCAGTTCACCGTAATGGCGCAGTCGAAGGTTTCGGCGGGCTCGGCTTCCGGTTCCCACGGTTGCTGGGAGGTCAGGCGCAAACGGCCCTGGCCGGCCGCGAAGGCCTGGAAGCGCCAGGTCGACTGGCCGCCACCACCGATCACACCGGATTCCGTGCTGCTGTAAACCTCAGGGCTGAGTGCACGCAGCACACCGCCGGCGGAGTCCTGGATGGCCCAGCGGTAACCGGTGGTGGGGTTGCTCGGTAAGGTGAGGGTCAGGTTTTGCCCGGATTTAAGCTGGAGCGGGCAGGCGCTCTGGTTTTCCACTGTGACGTTTTGCTTGGGGGCACTGGCGCACGCGGCCAGCAGGGCAAGGCTCAAGGGGAGAAGCAGGCGGGCAGCGGTCATGGGGGCTCCGTTGTGTGGCGACGAAGGGCGAGCATAACCGAAGATGAGGCAAGGTGTGACAAGCGGTCTACATGATGACCTTGTTTGATTGTTCCCACGCTTTGCGTGGGAATGCAGCCCGGGACGCTCCGCGTCATACGAGCGGACGCAGAGCGCCCAGAGAGGCATTCCCACGCAGAGCGTGGGAGCGATCGATCAGAAGAGCACCTTCGCCACATCCGCAAAGCGCTTGGCAAAGTGCACGGTCATGCCTTCTTTCAGGTACTCCGGCAGCTCTTCAAAACTGCCTCGGTTTGGCTCCGGCAAGATCAGCTCATGAATTTTCTGGCGCCGCGCCGCAATCACCTTCTCACGCACGCCGCCAATCGGCAGCACATGCCCGGTCAGCGTCAGCTCGCCGGTCATGGCCACGCCTTTTTTCGGCGGCTGGTTGCGCGCCAGCGACAGCAGCGCACTGGCCATGGTTACACCCGCACTCGGGCCGTCCTTTGGCGTGGCGCCTTCCGGCACGTGCAAGTGCACGAAGGCTTCGTCGAAGAACTTCGGATCACCGCCAAACGACTTCAGGTTCGAGCTGATGTAACTGTAGGCAATCTCGGCGGACTCTTTCATCACTTCACCTAACTGCCCGGTGAGCTTGAAGCCGCGATTGAGCGTATGGATGCGCGTCGCCTCGATCGGCAAGGTCGCGCCGCCCATGCTGGTCCAGGCCAGGCCGGTGATCACGCCGGTGCCGGACAACACTTGTTCATTGCGGAACACCGGCATGCCCAAGGAGCTTTCCAGGTCCTTGTTGCCGATCTTGATCACCGAGTCCGGCTCGTCCAGCAGCTTGACCACGGCTTTACGCACCAGTTTGCCCAGCTGTTTCTCCAACTGGCGCACCCCGGCTTCGCGCGCATAGCCGTCGATCAACGCGCGCAGGGCGCCGTCGCTGATGCTCAGGTTGTTTTTCGACACGCCGGCTTTTTCCAGCTGTTTGGGCCACAGGTGGCGCTTGGCGATGGCGACTTTTTCTTCGGTGATGTAGCCCGACAGGCGAATCACTTCCATCCGGTCGAGCAGCGGGCCGGGGATTGAGTCCAAGGTGTTCGCCGTGCACACGAACAGCACCTTGGACAGGTCCAGGCGCAGGTCCAGGTAGTGGTCGAGGAATTCGACGTTCTGTTCCGGGTCGAGGGTCTCCAGCAGCGCCGACGCCGGGTCGCCCTGGAAGCTCTGGCCCATCTTGTCGATCTCGTCGAGCATGATCACCGGGTTCATCACTTCCACATCTTTGAGCGCCTGCACCAGCTTGCCGGGCAGGGCGCCGATGTAGGTGCGGCGATGGCCCTTGATCTCGGCTTCATCACGCATGCCGCCGACGCTGAAGCGGTAGAATGGCCGGCCCAGGGACTCGGCAATTGATTTGCCGACACTGGTTTTGCCCACGCCCGGCGGGCCGACCAGCAGCACGATGGAACCGGCGACTTCGCCTTTATAGGCGCCCACCGCGAGGAACTCGAGGATGCGGCTCTTAATGTCATCCAGGCCCGCATGGTGTTTATCCAACACTTTGCGCGCGTGTTTCAGGTCGAGCTTGTCTTTGCCATACACGCCCCACGGCACTGAGGTCGCCCAGTCCAGGTAGTTGCGGGTCACGGCGTATTCCGGCGAACCCGTTTCCAGGATCGACAGTTTGTTCATTTCTTCGCTGATGCGTTTTTGCGCCTGGGTGGGCAGTACTTTGCCGACCAGGCGTTGTTCGAACTGCTCGACGTCCGCACTGCGGTCGTCCTTGGTCAAGCCCAACTCTTGCTGAATGACCTTGAGCTGCTCTTTGAGGAAGAACTCGCGTTGGTGCTCGCCGATCTTGCGGTTCACCTCGGCCGAGATTTCTTTTTGCAGGCGCGCGACTTCGACTTCCTTGCGCAGCATCGGCAGCACTTTTTCCATGCGCTTGAGCATGGGCACGCAGTCCAGCACTTCCTGCAGCTCATTACCGGTGGCCGAGGTCAACGCGGCGGCGAAGTCGGTGAGCGGCGACGGGTCGTTGGGGCTGAAGCGGTTGAGGTAGTTCTTCAATTCTTCGCTGTACAGCGGGTTGAGCGGCAGCAGTTCCTTGATCGCATTGATCAGCGCCATGCCGTAGGCCTTGACCTCGTCGGTCGGCTCGGTCGGCTGGTGCGGGTATTCGACTTCCACCAGGTACGGCGGGCGATGGTGCTTGAGCCAGGTCTTGATGCGCACGCGGGTCAGGCCCTGGGCGACGAATTGCAGCTTGCCGTTCTCGCGGCTGGCGTGGTGCACCTTCACCAGTGTGCCGTACAGCGGCTGGCTGGAGGTATCGAAGTGGCGTGGGTCTTCCGGCGGCGTGTCCATGAAAAACAGCGCCAGGGAATGGTGGTCGGATTTGCTCACCAGTTCCAGGGTCTCGGCCCACGGTTCTTCATTGACGATCACCGGCAGCACTTGCGCCGGGAAGAACGGCCGATTGTGGATCGGAATGATGTAAACCTTGTCCGGCAGGTTTTGCCCCGGCAGGGCCAGGCCGGTGTTGGACGATGTTTCGTGTTCAGCATTTTCCGGATCGGCGTAATCGTTGAGGTCGATGTCCGGGAATTCTTGCTGGTCGCTCATGGGGGCACCTGCATAAGGAAGTATGCAGGTTAGATGGGGCGGTGCAGCGGTGGTTTCAATGGCCGGGCGCAGTTAGCAACATATTGCATAATATTTTCGACAGCGGCGCTTTACGCCTGTGGGAGCTGGCTTGCCTGGGTTTAGGTAGATTGGGTACATATCCGTTGCTGCGGTAACGGCTGCTATTGGTTCCGCTCTTACAGCGGGTCACTTTTGGAAAAGAGCCCGGAATGCCGGCCCAGCCAAAAGTAACCAAAAGGGCTCTTGCCCCACCACTCGTTGCCTCGCCTAGGCTCGGCATGCCAGAACGAAGGCTTGAATCCGTGGGTAACCCGACGTCCTGCCGGGTTACCCACGGATTCAAGCCTGCGTTCGGCCAGCGTGGTTAACGGGGCGCCTAAGATCAAGATCAAAAGCAAGAGCACGGCGGCCTAGTAGCCGAGCTGAGTGGTTGAAGCAAAAGCAGGGCAGAAGCAGAGCACCACCCTATCTAGCTGATGTAATCAGATCCCAATGTGGAAGCGGGCTTGCTCGCGAATGCGGTGGGTCAGTTACACATGAGCTGACTGACCCACCGCATTCGCGAGCAAGTCGAGTCGTCGCACCGCCGCTCCCACAATTTTGACCGAGTTTAGCTGCCAGCACCGCAGTGCTCTGCTTTTCTGTGGGTGCAGGCTTGTCGGATCGCCGCACCGCTGCGATGCAGACACCTCGGTCCATCAAGTACACCGAGTTGATGCCATCGCAAGCAAGCCCGCTCCCACATTTGATTGAGTTTAGTTTCAGAGATCAGGTTGGCTGTCAGGCCGTCTTGGCTTCGCTTTTGATCTAACCACTCAGGTCGGCTACTAGGCCGCCGTGCTCTTGCTTTTGATCCTGATCTTAGGCGCCCCGTTAAACCACGCTGGCCGAACGCAGGCTTTGGAGCGTGGGTAAACCGGCAGGACGCCGGTTTAGCCGCGATGGGCCAAGGATGGCCCATGGCGGCGGCCCACGGTCCAAAGCCTGCGTGAGGGCACACCGAGCCTAGGCGAGGTGCCGAGTGGTGGGGCAAGAGCGTTTTGGTTACTTTTGCGCTCTTTCAAAAGTGACCCGCTGTAAGAGCGGAACCCATAGCCGCCGTTACCCAAATAACGGATATGTACACAGCCGCCAGCTGCCAGCCTTCAGTCAAACTTGTAACTGATCGCGGTCTGCACCTGCCCCTGATTCACATCCCCTTTTTCCTTAACAATGGTGCTGTTGGCCGCCGACCCCACCAAGTGCGTCCAACTGGCGCTGGCCAACAACGACCAATGCGTCGCCAGCGGAAATTCAAAACTCTGGGTCAACGTCAGGTTCTGGAACCCCGCACTGGCGTTATAGGCGCGAATGCCCGAGGCCGCGGACTCCTTGTCGTCGACACCAAAAAAGGTCTGCGTCTGACGGGCGTCGGCAAAATGCGCCATCAGCCCAGTGCTGCCGATGATGCCGCCACCGAGCGGGTAGCCCAGCTCGCCGCCGAGTTTGCCCAGCACACCACTGTGATCACGGCTGCCGCCCACCGCCTGGCCGACCTGGGCGTACACACGCCAGAACTCAGCCGGTGCGTATTGAATGAAACCGCCAACCTCAGCCATGTCCGGTACATCGCGCAAACCGCGCAGTGAGCCATTGGCTGTGCGGCCCGGCAGGTAGTTGATGTACGGGCCGGCGGTAATGCCGTTGGTATTGAGCGCGCTCCAGGTCAGGCCGTCGTCGGTACCCAGGTTGACACTGCCCCAGTCCAGGTCGAAGTAGGGAATCGGCTGGGTTTCGTAGCGGCTGCCGGTGGGGTCGTGGGGTTGGTAACTGACGCCTGCACCCACTTCGCCGGTGATGCCTTCGGCGGCTGCCGAGCTGGAAAAGCTCCACAGCCCAAGCAAACCGACGAATACAGCAGAAGTAACCTTGACCATGGAGCGTTTCCTTATCTGAACGTGCGCGCATTCACGCGCGAAGGGCATCCCTGAGGCAAGCACTCATCTTCTTTGTAGCAAGCTACAAAAATTGTAGCTCCTGCGACACATTTCACTCAGAACAACGGCCAAAGCCCCAGCCCCACTGGGCTTTAACCTGTTGGCACAGTCCCTGCTATATCCCTGTAGCAAGCGCATTTAGCGCGCTCATCTTCAAGCCCTCCAACTCAAGGACAGGCAATGATCCAGTGGCATATCGTGTGCGACTTCGACGGGACCATCACCCCCACCGACGTCATCGACAACGTCCTCCAACGCTTCGCCGGCGAAGAGTGGGAAACCATCGAACAGGAATGGCTGGATGGGCATATCGGTTCACGCGAATGCCTGAGCCGCCAACTGGCGCTGATTAAAGCGACCCCGGCTGAACTGCTGGCGTACTTCGACAGCGTCGAGATCGACCCGGACTTCCCGGACTTTGTCGATCACGTCATGGGCCTCGGTGCGACCATCGAAGTGGTCAGCGACGGCATCGAACAAGGCATCGCGCGCATCCTGTCGCGCAACTACGTGACCTTGCTGCCGATCCTTGCCAACCGCCTGCGTCAGGTCGACCAGAACAGCTGGCGCATCGACTTCCCCTATTCCAGTGATGCCTGCCGTGCCGCTTCCGGCAACTGTAAGTGCAAATCCACCCCGCGCAACAAGCGCGTACTGGTGATCGGCGACGGCAAGTCCGACATGTGCGTGGCCTCTACCGCCGACTTCGTCTTCGCCAAAGGCAGCCTCGCCAAGTACTGCGAAGCCAACAACATTCCCCATGCGCGCTTCGACACGTTCGCCGAATTGCCCGCATTGCTGGCAGTGCTGCCACAAGGCATCGCCGCTAACTCAAATACTTTTACTGCCGACAATCAGGAACTCTTCCACCATGTCTGATATCCGTATCGCCACTGCCGAAGACCAGATCCTTCTGGATAAAGAAGCCAAGTACTGCTCCTACGGCGACACCGTTCACTACATCGAACCACCGCGTATTTTCAGCCGTTGCGAAGGCTCCTATGTGTGGGACACCGAAGACCAGGCCTACCTCGACCTGCAAATGTGGTACTCGGCCGTTAACTTCGGTTATGCCAACCCTCGTCTGAACAACGCGCTGAAACAGCAGATCGATACCCTGCCGCAAATCGCCAGCCAGTACCTGCACAAAGGCAAGATCGAGCTGTCGGAAATGATCGCGGTCGACGCCAAGAAAAAATTCGGCCTCGACGGTCGCGTGCACTTCAACGTTGGCGGTTCGCAGTCCATCGAAGACTCGTTGAAAGTGGTGCGTAACGCCTCCAACGGCAAGAGCCTGATGTTCGCCTTCGAAGGCGGCTACCACGGCCGCACCCTCGGCGCCTCGTCGATCACCTCGAGCTTCCGTTACCGTCGCCGTTACGGCCACTTCGGCGAACGCGCCAACTTCATCCCGTTCCCGTACCACTTCCGTGGCCCCAAAGGCATGACGAAAGAAGAATACGGCAGCCACTGTGTGCAGCAGTTCGCCCGTTTGTTCGAGACTGAATACAACGGCGTCTGGGACCCGAAAACCAACCAGTGCGAATACGCAGCCTTCTACGTCGAGCCGATCCAGGGCACCGGCGGCTACGTAATTCCGCCGATGAACTTCTACCGCGAACTCAAGCACGTGCTGGACCAACACGGGATCCTGATGGTCTCCGACGAAATCCAGATGGGCTTCTACCGTACCGGCAAGCTGTGGTCGATTGAGCACTTCGACGTGCAGCCGGACGTAATCGTTTTCGGCAAAGCACTGACCAACGGCTTGAACCCACTGGGCGGCATCTGGGCACGTGAAGAGTTGATCAACCCGAAGATCTTCCCGCCAGGTTCGACCCATTCCACCTTCGCCTCTAACCCACTGGGTACGGCGGTAGGCCTGGAAATGTTCAAGATGACCAGCGAAGTCGACTACGGCGCGATGGTTATGGCCAAGGGCAAATACTTCCTGGAAGGCCTGCAAGACCTGCAGAAACGTTTCCCGATCATCGGCGACGTCGACGGTCTGGGCCTGGCACTGCGCTGCGAAATTTGCGGCCCGGATGGCTTCACGCCGGACAAGGCGACCCTGGATTACATGGTCGAAGAAGGCATGAAGGGCGACATGGTTGTGGATGGCCAGAAACTCGGCTTGATCCTCGACGTGGGCGGCTACTACAAAAACGTGATCACCCTGGCACCGTCGCTGGAAATCAGCTACCCGGAAATCGACTTGGGCTTGAAGCTGCTCGAGCAACTGCTGGTTCGGGCGACCAAACGGTGAATACGTCCGGGATCGACCTCGGTGAAGGTGATGCCGGCTTCGTTCTCGGTGAAGGTCCGGTCGGGATCCTGTTGATCCACGGCCTGACCGGCACCCCGACGGAATTGCGTCAGGTCGCCAAAGGGTTGGCCAAGGTGGGTAACTGCACGGTGTATGTGCCCACCCTGGCCGGCCATTGCGGCGATAACAGTGACCTGCAAGCCACCGGCTGGCTCGACTGGTACGAAGGCGTACGCAAGACCTTCGCACAGGTTAAGCAGCGCCACGAGCAGGTGTTTGTCGGTGGCTTGTCCATGGGCGCGGTGATGTCGATGTATGTGGCCGCCGAGCACCCGGGCCAAGTCGCCGGGCTATTGATGTATTCCACGACCTTGAAGTACGACGGCTGGAGCATCAACAAGCTGGCGTTCCTGACGCCCTTGTTGATGAAAATCCCCTTTGGCGTGCACATCTGCCGCTTTGAAGAGAAGCCGCCTTACGGCATCAAGAACGAGCGCCTGCGGGCCATCGTCGAGCGTCAGATGAAGGAAGGGGAGAGCAGCGAGGCCGGTTTGCTGACCATGGAGGGCATCACGGTGCGCGAGTTGCACCGCATGAACGCCGTGGTCAAAAAACGCATGCCCGAGGTCAAGGTGCCGGCCCTGGTGTTGCACTCCATCGAGGACGACATCACCAGCCGCTGGAACGCCGACTACGTGGAACGCCACTTGGGCGGCCCCGTGACCAAAATCCTGCTGGACAACTGCTACCACATGATCACCGTCGACCTGCAGTACCGTCGTGTGATCGAGTTGAGCGCCGAGTTTGTCGAGCAACATGCCGAGTCTATCCAGGCCCCCGTAGACTATCGACAGCGGGCATAAGCCTAAGGACGCGACGTGATCACCGCCCAAGCCTTTTCGACCATCCGGGCCATCCCGCGCAGTGCCTGGAACGACTGTTTTCCCGGAGCGCTGGAGGATTGGGATTTTTACGTCGCGGTGGAAAACGCCGCTATCGATGATTTCAAATGGCGTTACCTGGCTGTTTACGACGATGAAACGCTGGTGGCAGTCGCCGCCGCGTTCATCACCTATTATCGCCTCGACACCACGGTGTCGGGTGCAGGCAAGCGCTTTACCGAGCGCCTGGAGCGACTGTGGCCGGGTGTTTTGCGGTTGCAGTTGTATGCCATCGGCTCGCCGATTGCCGAGCGCTGCGATGCAGGAATCGCCAGTAGCGTTCCCGAGGCGCTGCGCCCGCTGTTGATCAAGCACTTGCTTGAGGCTGCACGCCAAGATGCCCAGGCATTCGGGATTGGCCTGGTGGCGGTCAAAGACGTGCCGACCAATGACCCGCACTGGGCAGACAGTTGCCGCGTTGCAGGGTTTCAGAGCATGCCGAGCCTGCCCAGCGGGTTATTGGCAGTGCCTTACGGTTCAGTGGACGCCTACCTGGGGTCGCTGTGCAAGGCGACCCGTAAAGACCTGCGCCGCAAGTTGCGTGCGCCGGGCCCGCGGGTGGAGTGGCGGCGCAACATTGATGATGTGCTGCCTGCGGTGATGCGCCTGTACCAAGACACTTTGTGTCGTGCCGATTTACAATTCGAGCGTCTGCCGGCGAGTTACTTCACCGGCATTCTGGAACGCCTGGAAGGGCGCGCGGTCTGTGCTCTTTACTGGGTGGACGAGCGACTGGTGGCATTCAATTTGGTGCTGTTGGACCAGCACCGTTTGATCGACAAGTTTTTTGGGCATGACAGTGAATTCAGCCGCGACTACCACTTGTACTTCAGGAGCTGGCTGACCAATGTCGATTACTGTATTCAGCACAATATTCCCGTTTACGAGTGCGGTCAGGAAGGGTATGCCAGTAAGCTGCGTCTGGGTTGCGAGTTCCGGGGTAACAGCATGTTCTTTCGTCACCGTAATCGGCTGGTCAATGGCCTGCTCAAACTCGTAAAAATGTATATAAGACCGGATCGATCCGACCCTGCCATGGCTGCTGCGATAAGCGAAACCTGATGATCACCAAGACCCGCCAGAAAGCCCGCCCCTTTGCCATTTCGCGCTGGAGCGTCCAGCGCAAGCTGGTGCTGGCGTTCTGGCTGGTCAGCGTCATTCCTACCATGATCGCCGCCGAGCTGGCGGCGACCACGCTGTCGCAGATTTTCGACAGTAACGTGCGCATCTGGCTGCAGGAGTCGACCAAAATCGTCAAGGACGAGATTGGCGACATCCTTCATGACAACGCGCGCATGGCCAAGCTCTTTCTGCGTTACACCAGCCCGCCCTCGAGCCGGCAAGCTGCCAAGCATGACCGGCTCACGGCCGATATTGCCGAGGCCACTGATATCGATGTGGTCTCGCTGATTCGCATGAGTGACCACAAGATTGTGTTCAGTACGGCGCCCGACGATGTCGTCAAGCAGATCAACCTGACCAGCAATGCGGTGTTGCAAACCATCCAGGTGGCTGGCGTGAGTACGGGGCTGGTGGTCTCGACGTTCGAAACCAACCAGGAGGGCGTCGACTACGTTTTGTTGGTGGCGACTTACCTGGACAGCAGTTTCCTCACCAGCGTGGCCGATGTGCACTCCCTCGATCTGCGTCTGTACCTGGCCAACCCTTCGGGTTTTAACGAAATATTCTCGACCCAGCGTTTCGAAAATCACCCTTCGCGCATCCCCAAGAATGTCGAAACGGCTATGCGCGCCACCAAACAGCCGAGCGAGCAGTTCACCAACAACTACAGCGGTTTGTATTGGCCGATCTTCAATGACGCCGGCGACCTGCAAGGCGTGATCTTCAGCGGCTTGCTGCGCCATACCAGCCTGGTGGGGCTGGTGAACCAGAGCAACCTGTTCGTGCTGATTTTCCTGCTCAGTTCGGCGTTGTCCCTGGGCGCCGGCGTGCTGGTGTCGCGGCGTCTGACCAAGCCGCTGCGGGACTTGTCCCAAGGCGTGGACGCGGTGATCTCGGGCAATTATGAGCACCGCGTGCTGGTCAGCGGTGGCGACGAGCTGGCGCAACTGAGCAGCACGTTCAACCACATGACCGAGCGCCTGGGTGAACTGCATCACCTCGAGGCTCAGTTGCGTCGCCGTGATCGGCTGCACGCGCTGGGCGAAGTTGCCATGGGCCTTGCCCACGAAATCCGCAACCCGTTGGGTATTATCAAGACGGCTACCCAACTGCTCCACCGTCGCGCGGACTTGCCGGAAACCGACAAGCGCCACCTGGAATACGTGATCAGCGAGGTCAGTCGCATCAATGACCTGATCACCGAGTTCCTCGACTTCGCCAAACCCAACCTGCCGCTGCGGGTGCTGCAGAGCGCGCGCGCACTGGTGGAAGAAATCCTCGGCTTCTGCAGCCCGGAGTTGTCCACCCATAACATCGATGCGCACATTGATGACCAAGCACCCGGTGCGACGATCTATGCCGATGCCAAACAGCTCAAGCAGGCGTGCCTCAATCTGATTCTCAACGCCATCGATGCAATGCCGGCAGGTGGACGCCTGACCTTAGGCATTCGTAGCGTGGGCGGCAATACGGTGATCAGCATCGCCGACACCGGCCAAGGCATTCCGGCGGACATGATCGAGCGGATCTTTACGCCGTTTGTCACCACCAAGGCCTCGGGTACAGGCTTAGGCCTGGCCAAAGTCTATTCGATCATGGAAAGTCACGATGGCAGCATCGAATGCGCCAGTGAGAAAGATGCCGGCGCCACCTTCAGCCTGTACATTCCGGCCCAAGGTGACGACGACGGCGACGATGAGGACGGTCATGACGCATAACGTATTGGTAGTCGACGACGAGCCCAAGCTCTGCGATTTGCTGTCCTCGGCATTGAGCCAGAACGGCATTCAAGTGTTCACCGCGAGCAACGGCCTGCATGCACTCAAAGTACTGGAGCAGGAAGACATCGACCTGGTGATCAGCGATTGGCGCATGCCGGGCATGGACGGCCCGGCGCTGCTGGCCGAGATAAAAGTGCGTTTCCCGCAATTGCCGGTGATCGTGATGACCGCCTACAGCACGGTGAAAAACGCTGTGCAGTCGATGCGTAATGGCGCTTATGACTACATTGCCAAGCCGTTCGATATCGACGAGCTGGACATTACCGTGGCCAAGGCCCTGCAGTTTCGCGACATTCTGCGCGACAACGCGCGGCTGCGCGCCGAGCTTGATCACCATGCGCAATTCGACAGTCTGGTCGGCGACAGCCCGGCGTTTCGCCAAGTGTTGCACGCGATCGACTCGGTACGTGACAGTAACGCAACCATCCTGCTGACGGGCGAAAGCGGCACCGGCAAGGAGATGGTTGCCCGTGCGATCCACAAGCACGGCAGCCGCGCCGACAAGCCGTTCGTGGCGGTCAATTGCGCAGCCATCCCCGAAGGTTTGCTGGAAAGCGAGATGTTCGGTCATCGCAAGGGCGCCTTCACCGGCGCTGTGGCGGACCGGGTAGGGCGCTTTATGCAGGCCGACAAAGGCACGCTATTCCTGGATGAGGTGGGTGATATGCCCTTGGCGCTGCAGGCCAAGATTCTGCGCGCCTTGCAGGAGCGGGTGATCGAGCCGGTGGGCGACCCGCGCGAGCGCAAGGTAGACGTGCGGGTGATCGCCGCCACCAACAAAAACCTGCTGGATGCGGTGGCCAATAAAGAGTTTCGCGAGGACCTGTATTACCGCCTCAATGTGTTCCCGATCCCACTGCCAGCCCTGCGCGAACGTGCCGAGGATATCGTGCCCCTGGCCCGACATTTCGCCCAGACCCTGAGCGCCACCGCCGGCAAACGCATCACCGGTTTCAGCCCCGAGGCGTTGCAGGCCATGGCGGCCTACAGCTGGCCGGGCAATATTCGTGAACTGCAAAACTGCGTGGAGCGCGCGACCATCGTCGCGGCGTCGCCGGTGATCGAAGACATCGACCTGCCGGCGTATTTGTTTGCGTCCAGGCCCGCCGAAGGTGGCCTCACGGCACTGTTGGGTGACAACCCAAGCGTGCCTTCGGACCTGGATGCGGCCCTGGCGGAGGTCGAGAAAACCTACATTCTGGCGGCGTTGCATGAGAGCAACGGCGTGCAGGCGGCGGCCGCGGCGAAGATCGGGATTTCCGAGAGGAGCTTCTGGTATCGGTTGAAAAAGCTGGGGATTCAGGTCGACAAGATCGTGCGGTGAGATTGCTAACCCAATCTTCAAGACAACGCCGATCAAATGTGCGGGCTTGCTCGCGAAAGCGGTCACTCAGTCAGCGGATGTATCGACTGACACGCCGCCTTCGCGAGCAAGCCCGCTCTCACATTGTTGATTGCGGTTGTCAGGTGTGGAGGCGCACCCACACACTCACCAACACCGTCGCCGCGATCAACCACGCCACTGCCGCCACGGCGAGTGACGCTTCCAAGCGCATCCGGTCGACCATCACATACAATGTCGCCAAATAGATGAAGTACGGAATGATCGACCACATCCCGAACACGATCGTGGTCTTCAAATCGTCCACCGAACGGCCCTTGCCGACGATGTAATGCGCAATCAACGCAAAGGTCGGAAACAGCGGCACTAACCCTGCGATGTAATAGTTCTTGGTCTTGGCCAGCGCCGCCAAGATCAACACCACTGCCGCGCCAATGGCGGCCTTTAAGAATAGATCCATCAGTGGCTCAACCCGTATTTCTTGACCTTATCGAACAGGGTGGTCTTGGCCATACCCAGTTCCTGGCTGGCCTGGGTCAGGTTGCCACCGCTGCGTTGCAAGGCATCAACCAGCAGGTTGCGCTCGAACGCCTCCACCGCTTCGGTAAAGGCCAGGCCATGGTTGACGTTGCCGTTGCCGCTTTTTTTGAAAGCGGGCAAACCCAGGGCGAACCGCTCGGCGACGTTGCGCAGTTCGCGCACGTTGCCTGGCCAGTCGTGGCTCATCAGGCTCGACACCGTCTGGTTATCCAGCTCCGGCACGCTACGGTCAAAGCGCAGCGACGACTGCTGCAAGAAGTGTTCGAACAATTGCAGGATGTCTTCCCGGCGTTCACGCAGCGGCGGCAGCTCCAGGGTCACTACGTTGAGGCGGTAGTAAAGGTCGCTGCGGAACTGGCTGGCACGGCTCAGTTCGTCGAGGTCGGACTTGGTGGCGGCGATCACTCGGCAATCCACCGCCACGCTCTGGTTTGAACCCAGGCGCTCCAAGGTGCGTTCCTGCAACACCCGCAGCAATTTGATCTGCAGGTTGATCGGCATGCTTTCCACTTCATCGAGAAACAGCGTGCCCTCGTGGGCGTGCTCGATCTTGCCGATGCGCCGCTTGCCGGCGCCGGTAAAGGCGTTGGCTTCGTGGCCGAATATCTCGCTTTCGAACAGGTTCTCTGGCAGGCCGCCGCAGTTCAAGGCGACGAATTGGTGGGAATGGCGCCGGCTGAAATCATGCAGGCAGCGCGCGACCAGTTCCTTGCCGGTACCGGTCTCGCCTTCGATCAGCACGTTGGCCGAGGTGTCGGCGACGTTGGCGATTAGCTCGCGCAGGGTCTGCATGGCCGGGGAGCGGCCGATGATGCGACCTTCCAGGGAGTCGCGCTCAGCCAGTTGGCGGCGCAACGACCACACCTCTCGCGCCAGCGCGCGTTGTTCCAGGGCACGGCGGGCGACGTCGACCAGGCGCTCGGGCGAGAAGGGTTTTTCCATGAAGTCGTAGGCGCCGTTGCGCATGGCACCGACGGCCATCGAGATATCGCCATGGCCGGTGATGAGCACCACCGGCAGGCTTTTGTCCAAGGCCTTGAGGCGGGTCAACAGCTCCAGCCCGTCGATGCCCGGCAGGCGAATATCGCTGATGACGATACCGGCAAAGTTTTCGCCGATGCGCTTGAGGGCCTCTTCGGCACTGCCTACGCCCTCACTGGGAATGTCTTCCAGCGCCAGTGCTTGCTGGCAGCCGAGCAGCACATGGGGGTCGTCTTCGACGATCAGAACGGTGAGGTCGTCTTTAGAGGCGGTAGCGTCTGTATTCATGTCGACTCAGCTTTTTGGGTGCCTGCCAGCGGCAAGCACAAGACAAAGGCAGTACCACCGCTGGCGGGGTGTTCCACGGCGAGGTTGCCGCCGGTGGCCGCAGCGAGACTGGCGGAAAGCGTCAGGCCGAGGCCCAGGCCCTGTTCGCCAGGTTTGGTGGTGAAGAACGGTTCGAATAGATGTTTGCGGGTTTCGGGAGCAATACCATGGCCGTTATCGCGCACGTGCAGGCGGTACTTACCCTCAAACATGTGGCCGTCCAGCCACAGTTCGGGGGCCGGTTGTGCTTGCATCGCGTCGAGGGCGTTGCCGATCAGGTTAAGCAGGATCTGCTCCAGGCGCGTCTGGTCGATCTGCAACTGAGCGTTGGCGAAGTCGCGGTGCACGGTCAACGGTAGGCCGTCCAGGCGTGCACTGAGCACCTGAAACGCCGCGTCCACGGCTTTACCGAGGCTGGCTTCGCCCTGGTCATCGCCGCGTCGGGCAAAGGAGCGCAGGCTGGCGGTGATGCGGCCCATACGGTCGATCAGTTCGTTGATGGTCTTGAGGTTGGCGCTGGCGGTATCGAGGGCACCGCGTTCGAGGAAACGTACGGTGTTACCCGACAGCGTGCGCAGCGCCGCCAGCGGCTGGTTCAATTCATGCGCGATGCTGGTCGACATCTGGCCGATGGCGGCGAGTTTGCCGGCCTGCACCAACTCGTCCTGGGCGCGGCGCAAGGTTTCTTCGGCCTGGCGCCGTTCGCGAATCTGGCCCTTGAGCCGTTCATTGCTGGCACGCAGGTCGGCGGTGCGTTCGGCAATCCGACGTTCCAGCTGGCTGTTGGCTTCCTGCAAGGCTTCCCGCGCGGCGAGGCGGGTGGCGATGACCTTGCGCCGCTCGTTCCAGGCGATCAGCAAAAACGCGACCAGGCCAAACGCGACGGCCACCAGAATGCCCTGGTTGATCGCCGCGCGGCGCAGGTCATTGAGCGGGGTGAGCAGGGTGAAATTCCACGGTGTGTCGTTAAGCGGGCGGGTTTGTGCGAGGTAGCTGACCGCGTGCTCGTCGTTGACCACTTCGCTGTTGGCCGGAAAGGTCAGCTTTTCGGTGCCCTCATTGAGTCGCTCACGGGCCAGCGGCTCCAGTTCGTTAAGCGTCGCCCAGTAATATTGCAGGCTGTGGGCCAGGCGTTCTTTGGTGTCGTCGCTCAGCGGGCGCACGGCCTTGAGCCGGCGAGCCGGGTCGCTGGAGAGGATGATGATGCCGTTCTCATCGCTTACAAACGCTTCGAGGCGGGCGCGCTGCCAGCGTTCTTCCAGCGCTTCAAGACGCACCTTGACCACCGCGACGCCAATGATCTTGCCGTGCTCTTCCAGGCCATGGGCCAAGTAGTAGCCGGGTTCGCCGTTGGTGCTGCCGATGCCATAGAAGCGTCCCGGCTGGCCGCGTACGGCGTTCTGGAAATAGGCGCGAAAGGACAGGTCCTCACCCTGATAACTGTCGGCATCGCGCCAGTTACTGGTGGCCAGCACGCGGCCGGTGGTGTCCATCACGTAGATGGCCCGACTGCGACTGCGCCGGTTCAGGCCTTCGAGGTAATCGTTGACGGTCTTGCGGGTTTCCTGGTTTGGGTCGGCAAGCAGCGTGGAGACGCTGGATTCCAGTTCCAGAAGGCTTGGCAGGTAGGTGTATTTGCTCAGTTCGCTTTCGACGGTGCGCGCGTGCAACTCCAACTGGCGTTCGCCGTTGTCGCTGAGGGTGCGGATGCCGTAGTACTCACTGACCCAGAAGCCGATATAACCCAAGCCGATCATCAGGGCGATAATCAACGGCGGCAGGAACAGTTGGCGAATCAGACGAGGTCTCACGGCAAGTGATGGCGGTGCGGCGCGAAATTGGTTGGGGTCGCATTTCATCACAGATGCCTTGGGTCAACCAGAGCTTGCCAGCCCTGGCACGAACCTGTTTGTGTGGGAGCCGGGCTTTTGTGGGAGCCGGGCTTGCCCGCGATGCAGACGCCTCGGTATCACAGGGGCACCGAGGTGATGCCATCGCAGGCAAGCCAGCTCCCACACAGGCCCGCTCCCAAATGGGCGCGGTTTCCACAGTGGAAGCTATATAGGGCTTAGTGCTGCAGGATTTTCTCAAGGAAGTGCTGCGCGCGCTCGGAGCGGGCACTGATGTCGCCGAAGAACTCCTCTTTCGGGCAGTCTTCGATGATCTTGCCAGCGTCCATGAAGATCACGCGGTCGGCCACTTTGCGGGCAAAGCCCATTTCGTGGGTCACGCACATCATGGTCATGCCTTCCTGGGCCAGTTGCACCATCACGTCGAGCACTTCGTTGACCATTTCCGGGTCCAGCGCCGAGGTCGGTTCGTCGAACAGCATGACGATCGGGTCCATGGCCAGTGCGCGGGCAATCGCCACACGTTGTTGCTGGCCGCCGGACAATTGGCCCGGGTGCTTGTGGGCGTGCGCCGACAGGCCGACGCGCTCCAGCAGTTGCAAGCCTTTCTTAGTAGCCTCTTCCTTGCTGCGGCCGAGTACCTTGACCTGCGCAATGGTCAGGTTTTCGGTGATGGTCAAGTGCGGGAACAGCTCGAAGTGCTGGAACACCATGCCCACGCGCGAACGCAGTTTCGGCAGGTTGGTCTTCGGGTCGGCGATGGAGGTGCCATCCACTACCACGTCGCCCTTCTGGAACGGTTCCAGTGCGTTGACGCACTTGATCAGGGTGGATTTACCCGAGCCGGACGGCCCGCACACCACGATCACTTCGCCTTTTTTAACCTCGGTGCTGCAATCGGTCAGCACCTGGAAGTCGCCATACCACTTGTTGATATTCTTGATAGAGATCATACGGCAAACCTTTTTTGCAGACGCTTGACCAGCAGCGAGGCGGAAAAGCTGATGATGAAGTAGACGACACCGGCGAAGATCAGGAACTCATTGGAGCGGCCAATGATGTCGCCGTTGGAGCGGGCGGAGTTGAGGAAGTCCACCAAGCCCACGGTGTAAACCAGCGAGGTGTCCTGGAACAGGATGATCGACTGCTGCAGCAGCAACGGGGTCATCTTGCGGAACGCCTGGGGCAGGATGATCAGACGCATGGTCTGGCCATAGGTCATGCCCATCGCTTGTGCGGCGGCCATCTGGCCCTTGGGGATCGACTGCACGCCAGCCCGCACGATTTCACAGAAGTACGCGGCTTCGAACATCATGAAGGCCACGACGCAGGAGGCGAACGCACCGATCGGGGTGTCTTCGCCGGTAATCCAGCGCAACACGAACGGCACCGCCAGGTAGAACCACGTGATCACCAACAGCAGTGGGATCGAACGGAAGTAGTTCACATAGGCGCCAGCCAAGCGCGACAACAGTTTGCTCGACGACAGGCGCATCAGCGCCAGGATCGTACCCAGGATGATGCCGCCGACCACGCCCATGACCATCAACTGCAAGGTCATGACCATGCCGTTCCACAGGCCCGGGATGGCGGGGATGATGCCGCTGAAATCAAATTCCATTATTTACCCCCCACGGAGATCAGGCCGGGCACCGCGACTTTCTTCTCGATCACGCGCATCAACAACATCAGGCTCATGTTCAGGGTGAAGTAGATCAGCGTGGCCAGGGTGAAGGCTTCAAACAGGTTGGCCGAGAACTCGGCGGTCTGTTTGGTTTGCGCCAGCAACTCCATCAAGCCGATCAAGGACGCCACGGAGGAGTTCTTGAACACGTTGAGGAATTCCGAGGTAAGCGGCGGAATGATGATGCGGTAAGCCTGGGGCAGCAGCACATTCCAGTAAATCTGCGGCAGCTTGAAGCCCATGGCGCGTGCAGCGGATTCCTGGCCACGTGGCAGCGCCTGGATGCCGGTACGCACTTGTTCACACACACGGGCTGCGGTGAACAGGCCCAGGCACACAACAACGCTCAGGTAGGCCGAGGTGGTCGGGTTGAGGTCTTGTTTGTACCAGTCCTGCAGGTTTTGCGGCAGCAGATCGGGTATCAGGAAGTACCAGATAAACAGTTGAACCAGCAGCGGCACGTTACGAAACAGTTCCACGTAGCAGGTCGCGATGCCCGATACGATGCGGTTTGGCACGGTGCGCATGACGCCCAGAATGGACCCCAGCAACAAGGCGATAATCCATGCCACAACAGCGATGGCGATGGTCCAGCCCAAGCCGGCGATGTACCAGTCGAGATAAGTCTCGCTGCCCACGCCAGTGGACTTGAAGAACACGCCCCAGTCCCAGTTGTAATTCATTAGGGTCTCCCCTCAAGATCGATCGATGTACAAGCACCCGCTTGGAGGAG
This sequence comes from Pseudomonas antarctica, assembly GCF_900624995.1. GTDB lineage: Bacteria > Pseudomonadota > Gammaproteobacteria > Pseudomonadales > Pseudomonadaceae > Aquipseudomonas > Aquipseudomonas antarctica. The sequence continues at coordinate 56,482 of NZ_UYXQ01000003.1, read as the reverse complement.
ATCCTTTCCAGCCCGACGTTGAACGTCAGGCACACGCGATCGGCTCGAAAACCGCCAGGTCGAGTGTTCCAAATTAAAGCAAGCAGGTAGTAACAGACACCTGAGGGAGGGTTGGCTCCCTCAGGGCATAAGCTTAGTCAGGTATCAGATTTTTACGTCAGGCGCTGGTTTGTCGCTTGGGTTAGCGATCAGCTCCTTAACCTTTTCGCTCATCGGGAAGTTCAGGTTCAGGCCTTTTGGTGGAATCGGGCTCTCGAACCATTTGCTGTAGATCTTGTTGATCTCGCCGGATTTGTACAGGCCGACGATGGCGTCATCCACGGCTTTCTTGAAGGCTGGGTCGTTTTTACGCACCATGCACGCGTAGGCTTCGAAGGACTGTGGAGTACCGGTGATGACCCAGTCATCCGGCTTCTTGGCCTTGGCTTCTTCACCGGCCAGCAGGGCGTCGTCCATCATGAAGGCGACAGCGCGGCCGCTTTCCAGCATCTGGAAGGATTCGCCATGGTCTTTGGCGGAGATGACGTTCATGCCCATCTGCTTGTCGGCGTTCATCGCTTTGATGATGCGCTCGGACGTGGTGCCGGCGGTGGTCACGACGTTTTTGCCTTTCAGGTCGGCGAAGTCGGCGTAGGACGGCTTGCCATCCTTGTCTTTCTTAACCAGCAGACGGGTGCCGATTTCGAAGATGTTGACGGTGAAATCAACTTGCTGGGCGCGTTCGGCGTTGTTGGTGGTCGAGCCGCACTCGAGGTCCGCGGTGCCGTTCTGGATCAGCGGGATACGAGTTTGCGAGGTGACCAGGTTGTAATTGGTCTTGAGATCGGGTTTGTTCAGGTCTTTTTTCAGGGCTTCAACGACAGCCAACTGAACGTCGTGGGAGTAGCCCACGGGTTTGCCCGAACCATCCGCGATGTAGGAAAACGGAATGGAGCTGTCGCGGTGAGCGAGAGTGATGGTGCCGGAGTCGTTGATTTTCTTCAGTGTGCCGGTGAGTTCGGCGGCGAAAACTGGAGTGCTGATCAGAGCAGCAGCGATAGCTGCGCCCAAGATATGGGGAACGATACGCATCAATACTTCCTCGACATTTGTTTTTTTTATGAAGCCGGCTAAAACGGCTCTCTTGTACAGCGAATGCCCGAAACGGCTCCTGAAGCGTCTCAGGCAATCGTCAGGGAGTGTAGAGCATGAGTCGTGCCATACCCGGAATAAAAGGCTATATGATTGATTTATATGGAGATTAATTTTGTGTTACGGGAAGGTTTTAGCTGTTTGGTCCGGCAAACCGAATGGTTCTGGGTATGGTGTTCGGAAAACCGAATCGGTGTGGCGGAGGAGAGTGTCTATCCGTTGCTGCGGTAACGATGGCTATCGGTTGCGCTCTTGCAGCGGGTCACTTTTGGAAAAGAGCTCGGAATGCCTGTCCAGCCAAAGGGACTTTTCATCGCATCGGGCACGATGCCAAAGGCCATGAAGTAATGCACAAGCAATTCAATCGCAATCGCTTGCCTGAGTTCGCGGCACACTGAAGCCCTGGACCATCGTGATGGCGTCCTGCGGCGGCTCACACTGGCTTGCCAGGACGCTCATGTCTCTCGGACACAAGGCGTAAAAAAGCCCCTGGACCTTTCGGTGCAGGGGCTTTCCATTACGGTTTGATCAAGCCGCTTCAATTTTTGCGCGGTTCTGCTCAACTTTGGACAGGTAACGCTGCACGTTGTCCTGTTCTTGCGCGGTGGTGAACAGGCCCAGTTTGGTACGGCGCCACAGCACGTCCTGCGGTTGCGTCGCCCATTCTTCGGCGCACAGGTAATCGACTTCGCGGGTGTACAAACCGCCACCCAAGTGGTCGCCCAAGTCCGCCAGCGATTGCACGCCTTCCAGCAGGCGCCAGGTGCGGCTGCCGTAGGTGGTGGACCAACGGCGGGCGATCTCGCTTGGCACCCAGTCGAACTTGGCGCGGATAGCCTCGGCCAACGCCTCTGGCGTGGTCATGTCTTCGCCGCCCGGCAGGCAGGCTTTTGCCGTCCAGCTTGGGCGCATCTGTGTGAAATACGGTGCCAGTTGCGCCATCGCCGACTCGGCGAGTTTGCGGTAGGTGGTCAGCTTGCCGCCGAACACCGACAGAATTGGCGCCTCGCCCGTGCCGCCGGACAGCGACAGGGTGTAATCGCGAGTGATGGCCGACGGGTTGTCCGATTCGTCGTTGCACAACGGGCGCACGCCGGAGTAGGTGTGGACGATGTCGTCACGGCTCAACTGCTTCTTGAAGTGGGCATTCACCACGTTGAGCATGTAGTCGGTTTCACCTTCGGTAATCGCCACTTTCGCTGGGTCGCCGGTGTATTCACGGTCGGTGGTGCCGATGATGGTCAGGTGGTTCAGGTACGGAATAGTGAAGACGATGCGCTGGTCTTCGTTCTGCAGGATGTGCGCGTGGGCACCTTCGTACAGTTTCGGCACGATCAGGTGGCTGCCTTGGATCAAGCGGATGCCGTAAGGCGAATCCAGCTTCAGGTCTTCCTTGATGAACTTGGCGACCCATGGGCCGGCAGCGTTCACCAGTGCTCGGGCACGGATCGAAAACAGGCTGCCGTCGGCGCGTTCCATGTTCATTTCCCACATGCCGTTGCTGCGGTGTGCGCTGATGCAACGGGTCTGGGTGTGGATATGCGCGCCTTTTTCGCGGGCGGCCATGGCGTTGAGTACGACCAAGCGGGCGTCATCGACCCAGCAGTCGGAGTATTCGAAGCCTTTGGTGATTTCGCTTTTCAGCGGGCTGTCGGGACCAAACTTGAGGCTTTTGGAGCCGGCGAGTTTTTCGCGCTTGCCCAAGTGGTCATACAGGAACAGGCCGGCGCGGATCATCCATGCCGGGCGCAAGTGCGGGCGGTGCGGCAACACGAAGCGCATCTGCTTGACGATGTGCGGTGCTTTGCCCAGCAGCACTTCACGTTCGGCCAGGGCTTCGCGCACCAGGCGGAATTCGTAATGCTCGAGGTAACGCAGGCCTCCGTGGATCAGCTTGCTGCTCGCGGAGGAGGTGTGGCTGGCCAAGTCGTCCTTTTCGCAAAGGAATACCGACAAACCGCGCCCGGCTGCGTCTGCTGCAATGCCGACGCCGTTGATCCCGCCACCGATTACGGCAACGTCATAGACTTCGGCAAGCGGTGGAGCAGGCAAGGTGGAAGGGTTCATCGGCTAGCCTCGCGATTTATTCGTCTTGGAATTCGAACATTAATGTTCATTTGCGAAAATGGTAGCTGATAAACGCGCGCACAGCCACCCAACTTCGATTGAAAAAACTCATCGAAGGGCGGGAAAAGGAAAATTTGTGAACATGAGCCTGGGGGAAGGCTCTAGAAATGTGGTGTCGGGTCCATCGCCATCGCGGGCAAGCCCGGCTCCCGCAGTTGAAACCATTGCAATGTGGGAGCCGGGCTTGCCGGCGATGGCGGCGGAGCAGGCGCTAAACTACTTCCAGCCTGACCTTATGCTCATTCAACAACTGCACCAACGCTGGCACTGGCTGCTGATCGGTCACCAAGCAGTCCACCAGACTGATCGGCCCCAAGCGAATCATGGCATTGCGCCCGAATTTGCTTGAGTCCGCCGCAAGGATCACTTTGCGCGCATTGGCAATAATCGCTTGGGAAACCCGCACTTCCTGATAATCAAAGTCGAGCAAACTGCCGTCTTCATCAATACCGCTGATGCCCACCAGCGCAAAGTCGACTTTGAACTGGTTGATAAAGTCGACACTCGCCTGGCCGACCACACCGCCATCACGGCGCACGTTGCCGCCGGTCAGCAACACGTCGAAGTCGTCCTTGGCACTGAGCATGGTCGCGACGTTGAGGTTGTTGGTGATGATTTTCAGGTGGTTGTGATTGAGCAGCGCACGCGCGATCGATTCGGTCGTGGTGCCGATATTGATAAACAGCGAGGCGTGATCAGGGATTTGCGCGGCAATGGCTTCGCCGATGCGTTGTTTCTCATCGCGCATCTGGTCGGCACGCATGGCGTACGCGGTGTTCTCGACACTGGAGTCATAGGCCGCACCGCCGTGGTAGCGGCGCAGCAGGTTGGCGTCCGCCAGTTGGTTGATATCGCGGCGGATGGTTTGCGGGGTGACAACGAATAGCTGCGCCATCTCCTCGATGCTGACGTAACCGCGTTCGCGGACCAGTTCGAGGATTTGTTGCTGGCGGGGAGGCAGATTCATGGGGCGTCCTTTGGGCTGCCGTACAAAAGTGGCCCATGATGACGCAGCAAGCGGCTCCCCGCCAGTTACAACCCTATGAGGGTCCGGCGCTTGGCTTATTCAGCGCCTTCGTGCGGTTCCCAATCGCGGGTGCGGCTCACCGCTTTTTGCCAGCCGGCATAGAGTTTCTCTTTGGTGGCTTCATCCAGCGTTGGTTCGAATTCGCGCTCGATCACCGCTTTGCCGCGCAATTCGTCCAGGCTGCCCCAGAAACCACAGGCCAGGCCTGCCAGGTATGCCGCGCCGAGCGCGGTGGTCTCGCGCATTTGCGGGCGCTCGACCTGGGTGCCAAGGATGTCGGCTTGGAATTGCATCAGGAAGTTGTTGGCCACCGCGCCACCGTCCACGCGCAGGGCTTTGAGGCGCTCGCCCGAGTCCTGTTGCATGGCGTCCAATACGTCGCGGGTCTGGTAGGCAATCGACTCCAGGGCTGCACGAATAATGTGATCCACGCGTACGCCACGGGTCAGGCCGAACAGCGCGCCACGGGCATACGGGTCCCAATACGGAGCGCCCAGGCCGGTAAAGGCCGGGACCAGGTACACACCGTTGCTGTCCTTGACCTTGCCCGCGAAGTATTCAGTGTCGGTGGCGTCGGCGATGATCTTCAGCTCATCACGCAGCCACTGCACGGTGGAACCACCGTTGAACACGGCGCCTTCCAGTGCGTAGGCCACTTCGCCGCGTGGGCCGCAGGCGATGGTGGTGAGCATGCCGTGTTGGGATTTGACGGCTTTGTCGCCGGTGTTCATCAGTAGGAAGCAGCCGGTGCCGTAGGTGTTCTTGGCTTGGCCGGCTTCGACGCACATTTGGCCGAACAGGGCGGCTTGCTGGTCACCGGCGATGCCGCCGATAGCGATGCCGCTTTTGGTGCGGCCGTAGATTTGCGAAGACGACTTAACTTCTGGCAGCATCTCGCGCGGCACGTCGAGAATCTCCAGCATCTTCGCATCCCACTCCAGGGTGTGGATGTTGAAGAGCATGGTGCGCGAGGCGTTGGTGTAGTCGGTGACGTGGGTTTTGCCGCCGGTAAATTTCCAGATCAGCCAGCTGTCGATGGTGCCGAACAGCAGTTCGCCTTTGCGCGCACGCTCGCGGCTGCCTTCGACGTTGTCGAGTATCCACTTGAGCTTGGTGCCGGAGAAGTACGGGTCGGTAACCAGGCCGGTGGTGTCGTTGATGTATTGCTCGTGGCCGTCGCGCTTGAGCTGCTGGCAGATCTCGGTGCTGCGGCGGCACTGCCAGACGATCGCGTTGTAGATCGGGCGACCGGTAATCTTGTCCCAGACCACGGTGGTTTCACGCTGGTTGGTGATACCGATGGCGGCGACTTGGTCATGGTGCAGGCCGGCTTGTGCCAGGGCCTCGACCATCACCGCGCTTTGGGTGGCGAAGATTTCCATCGGGTCATGTTCAACCCAGCCGGCTTGCGGGTAATGCTGGGTGAATTCACGCTGGGCGGTGCAGACCACGTTGGCGTCACGGTCGAAGATGATCGCGCGGGAACTGGTGGTGCCCTGATCGAGGGCAATGATGTAGTTCTTATTCTGAATGTCGGTCATGTCGATTGCCTTAGACGGAAAATAAGGAAGTAAGGAATCAGCCTGGGCCGCAAAGAGGCAGTGCGGACCAGGCCGGCGGTATCAGGAAATACGCGTTTTGCCGTTGACAGCCGTGTCAGTTGTTTCTTCAGCGATAGCAGGTGCGGCGCTCGGCAGATGGCGGGCAATCAGCCCGCGATAGGCCGCAGCACCGAGGCACGCGCCGACAATCGGCGCGAAAATCGGAATCAGGAAGTAAGGAATATCGCGACCGCCGGTAAAGGCCATTTCACCCCAGCCGGCGAAAAAGGTCATCAGCTTGGGTCCAAAATCCCGTGCCGGGTTCATCGCAAAGCCGGTCAGCGGGCCCATGGCGCTGCCGATCACGGCGATCAACAGGCCAATCAGCAGTGGGGCCAACGGGCCACGTGGCAGGCCATTGTTATCGTCGGTGAGCGCCATGATCACGCCCATCAGGATGGCGGTGATGACCATTTCCACCAAGAACGCCTGGGCGGTGCTCAGCAGGGCATGCGGGTAGGTGGAAAACACCGATGCCAACTCCAGGCTGGCCTGGGAGCCGCGCACCATATGGTGGGTTTGTTCGTAATCGAAAAAAAGATTGCTGTACAGCGTGTACACCAACGCGGCGGAACAGAAGGCGCCGGCGACTTGGGCGAGGATATAGAAGGGCAGTTTGCGCTTTTCGAAATCGGCAAAGAGGCACAGGGCGATACTCACCGCCGGGTTGAGGTGAGCCCCGGAGATACCGGCGCTCAGGTAGATCGCCATGCTCACGCCGATCCCCCAGATGATACTGATTTCCCACAACCCAAAGCTGGCTCCCGCGACCTTGAGCGCAGCGACACATCCTGTACCGAAGAAGATCAGAAGCGCAGTCCCCAAAAATTCGGCCATGCATTGACTCGAAAGTGAAGGCTGTTGAAGAGCAGTTGTCATGGAAAACCTCGATTGTTGTTCTTGTTTGGCGCGCGGCCTCAACGGGCTGTTGCGCGATTTTCACCGTGGCGTGGATCCCCGTCCAAGTCACGGTTTACCGCTGGAGTACTGCAGCTCTATTCCTACAGTATTCGGAAACGAAAAAATATAGACAAGAATGACGGCTGTCAAAGGTCGAAAGTGAACCATTGGTCATTTTCAAACTATTAGTCTCATGAATGATCATGGTTGTCTCGACCACTGCGTATTGCGGGAGGGCCGCACTAGAGCGTTTTGAATGGGCTTGGCCTAGAATTGCATCTCTGTTTGCCATGCCTGGAGTAGCCATGACACCCGCATTGGACCTGTTGAAAAAAGTTCGCGCCGAACATCACATCCACAGTTACGAACATGATCCCAAGGCGACGTCCTATGGCCTGGAGGCCGCAGAGAAATTGGGGCTCGACCCTGCGCAGGTGTTTAAGACCTTGCTGGCTAGCAGTGAGAAAGGCGAATTGTTGGTGGCGGTGGTGCCGGTCGTCGGAAGTCTGGATTTAAAGGCGTTGGCGCATGCGGCGGGGGTAAAAAAAGTTGAGATGGCTGACCCGGTAGCGGCGCAACGCTCTACGGGTTACCTGTTGGGTGGCATCAGCCCGTTGGGGCAGAAGAAGCGTCTGCGCACGTTCATCGACGAGACGGCGCAACCGTTCGCGACCATTTTTGTGAGTGCCGGGAGGAGGGGGTTGGAAGTTGAACTGCCGGCGGCGGTGCTGGCTGAGCATACCCAGGCTAAATTTGCGCCGATTGGTCGGGTGTGAAACTCGCATTTTGAATGCGACGAGATCTAATGTGTGGGGCTTGCTCGCGAAAGCGATGGTTCAGTAACGAATTCGTTAACTGACATTCCGCATTCGCGCGCAAGCCCGCTCCCACATTTTGATCTGGTTTCGTCAGTGACTCAGCTAGCGGGGCTGTAACGGCGTACGCCGGAGTCGGATTTAGAAACCTGCGCCGCAACGCTGCCGGACGCCTGGAACAACACCAGATGCTCAGCCGCCACCCGAATCCCTACTTGCGCACCGACCTGATGATCCGCATGGCTAGGGAAAATCGACTCCAGCTGTGCACCGGTCGGCAGTTGCAGGCGGTACAAGGTCGAGGCGCCGAGGAACGTCTTGCCGACGATGTGCGCTTTCAACGCACTGTCCGGCGCGTAGACGATGTCATCCGGGCGCAGCAACACATCCACTGCACCACCCGTGGGCCAGGTGTAGGCGCGATTGCCGCGCAGGTCGCCCAGTTCGGTGCTGACCGATTCCGGCGAGCTCAATTGACCACGGATGAAATAGCCCTGGCCAATAAAGCTGGCGACGTACGGCGTCTGCGGTTCGTGATAGAGGTTGTAGGGCGTGTCCCATTGCTCAAGACGGCCGTCTTTGAAAACCCCTACGTGGTCACTGACGGCAAAGGCTTCTTCCTGATCGTGGGTGACCAGAATCGCACTGGTGCCGCGCGCCTTGAGAATGTCGCGCACCTCGTGGCTGAGCTTGCGTCGCAGTTCGCCGTCGAGGTTGGAGAATGGTTCATCCAGCAACAACAGTTGCGGCTCCGGTGCCAGTGCGCGGGCGAGGGCGACGCGTTGTTGCTGGCCACCGGAAAGCTCGTGGGGGAAACGCTTGCCCAGGTTCTTCAGGTTGACCAGTTCGAGCAACTCGGCGACCACGCGGTCTTTTTGCGGGTGCTTGCGAATGCCGAAGACGATGTTGTCGGCCACGCTCAAGTGCGGGAACAGTGCGTAGTCCTGGAACACCATGCCGATCCGGCGTTTCTCCGGCGCGAGGGTAAAACCAGGGCTGGAAATCACTTCGCCGGCCAGGATGATTTCACCTTCGTACACCGGTTCAAAGCCGGCAATTGCGCGCAAAGTGGTGGTTTTGCCGCAGCCCGAAGACCCAAGCAGGCAGCCGATGTCGCCGGCGTTGAGGTGCAGGTTGAGGTTCTGCACCACGCGTTGATCTTGATAGCCGCACGCCAGATTGCGCAGGTTCAACAGTAATGGCTGGCTCATGCGTGCTGGTACGACGGCTGGACGAGGAGTTCGAGCAGCGCCTTTTGCGCGTGCAAGCGGTTTTCGGCCTGGTCCCAGGCGACCGAGCGCTTATCGTCGAGCAGGTCGAGGCTGATTTCTTCGCCGCGGTGAGCGGGCAGGCAGTGCATGAACAGCACATCCGGCGCGGCCAGATCGAGCAGGGCGCGGGTTACCTGGAATGGCGCGAAAAGGGCGAGGCGCTTGGCGGTTTCTTCTTCCTGGCCCATGGAGGTCCAGACATCAGTGCTCACCAAATGTGCGCCGTTCACTGCGTCACGAGGGTCGCGCACGAGGGTCACGCGACTACCTGCCTGTTCCAGGAAGCGCGCCTCAGGCTCGTAGCCTTCCGGGCACGCGATGCGCAGTTGGAAGTCGAACTGGATCGCCGCTTCTATATAGCTGTTGCACATGTTATTGCCGTCGCCGATCCAGGCCACCGTCTTGCCTTGGATCGAACCACGGTGCTCAAGGAAGGTTTGCATGTCGGCCAACAACTGGCAGGGATGCAAGTCATCGGACAGGCCGTTGATCACCGGTACCCGGGAGTTGGCTGAAAATTCGGTCACGGTGCTGTGGGCAAAGGTACGGATCATCACCGCATCGAGCATGCTCGACATCACGATGGCGCTGTCGGCAATCGTCTCGCCACGGCCCAGTTGGGTGTCGCGCGAGGACAGGAAGATGGCTTGGCCACCCAGTTGGATCATGCCCGCTTCGAACGACACGCGGGTGCGCGTCGACGACTTCTCGAAGATCATCCCGAGCACACGGTTTTTCAAAGGCTCGAACAGTACGCCGCGGTTACGCAGGTCTTTAAGCTCAATGCCTCGACGGATCACGCTGACCAGCTCTTCGGGCGTGCAATCCATCAGGGAGAGAAAGTGCCTTGCGCTCATCATTAACTACCTTTTTGCAACAGACCGCAGATACTCAAAGCCTTGTTTATTGTGACAACGGGCGAGACCTGCGGCGAAAGCCGCACGGGGCGACGAAATAGGGGAAGGCGCGATCTTATAATTAAATGTCGCGTCTTACCAATAGGGCTACGGTTTTAAGGGTGTTCAAGAAGGGCGCCAGAGCGCTTTTGAAGACTGACTCCTGACAGCAGCGGCCCATTTGTACACTGGCGCCGAGACCTTTTGCAATGTGTAGGGGCGGGCTCAGGCTGGGTTGTGTCGGTTTCGACTGCCGTGCGTAAGGCTCTGAAACATTTGCACATGTTTAGCCATGTGCTGGCCTGATGCTCGTCGATTCACAGGACGAACGTTGCTGGTGCTCGTCCAAATCTCAGCCCATAGTCAGGTCAAAGCCCAATAAAGAGACTGGCCATGACCAAGACTCTCCACCACCGTGCCTGCCATCTGTGTGAAGCCATCTGCGGCCTGACCCTGGAAACTACCCAAGCCGACGACGGCAGCCTGGCGATCACCTCGATCAAGGGCGACCCGCTAGACACCTTCAGCCGTGGGCATATCTGCCCCAAGGCGGTGGCGCTGCAGGACATCCAGAATGACCCGGATCGCCTGCATCAGCCCATGTTACGGGTGGGCAGCGAGTGGCAGCCGATTTCGTGGGACGAGGCGTTTGCAATGGTCGCCGAGCGATTGGCCGGCATTCAAGCGCGCCATGGGCAGAATGCGGTGGCGGTGTATCAGGGCAACCCCAGCGTGCACAACTACGGGCTGATGACCCATAGCAACTATTTCCTTGGCCAGCTCAAGACACGTAATCGGTTTTCGGCGACCTCGGTGGATCAGTTGCCCCACCACCTCACCAGTCATCTCATGTACGGCCACGGCCTGTTGCTGCCGATTCCGGACATCGATCACACCGACTTCATGCTGATCCTGGGCGGCAACCCGCTGGCGTCCAATGGCAGCATCATGACCGTGCCTGACGTGGAGAAACGCCTCAAGGCCATCCAGGCCCGAGGCGGCAAAGTGGTGGTGGTTGACCCACGGCGCAGCGAGACGGCCGCGATAGCCGATCAGCATCTGTTTGTGCGCCCTGGTGGCGATGCGTCGCTGCTGTTCGGCGTACTTAACACGCTGTTTACCGAGAACCTCACACGCGAGAGTCATTTGCCGGTTGAAGGCCTTGAGGACGTGCGTCGTGCCATTGCCGGGTTCACCGCCGACGCCATGAGCCTTCAGTGTGCAGTGCCGGCCGAGAAAATCCGCCAGTTGGCGCGAGACTTTGCTGCGGCGGATAAGGCGGTGTGTTACGGCCGCATGGGCGTATCGACCCAGGCGTTCGGCACCTTGTGTCATTGGCTGGTGCAGTTGATCAATCTGGTCACGGGCAATCTCGACCGCGTCGGTGGCGCGCTGTGCACCAGCCCTGCGGTGGACCTGGTGGCCTCCACTGGCGGCGGGCATTTCAATCGCTGGCAAAGCCGTGTGTCGGGCCGCCCCGAATACGGTGGAGAGTTGCCGGTTTCAGCCTTGGCCGAAGAAATGCTCACCGAAGGCGAAGGGCAGATCCGCGCCCTGGTGACCGTGGCCGGCAACCCCATATTGTCGACGCCTAATGGTCGGCAGTTGGAGCAAGCCCTGGATGGACTGGAGTTCATGGTCAGCATCGACCTCTACATCAACGAGACCACGCGTTACGCCGACCTGATTTTGCCGTCGACGTCGGCGCTGGAAAACGACCACTACGACACCACCTTCAATATGTTTGCGGTGCGTAACGTCACCCGTTTCAATCGCGCGATCCTGCCTAAGCCAGAAGGCGCTCTGCATGACTGGGAAATCTTTGTCGGCCTGGCCAAGGCCTTTGCGGCGCAGACCGGTTTGGCGCTCAAACCGACTTTGCCGCCAGCGCAGATGATCGACTTCGGCCTGCGTGGCGGGGCTTACGGTGATGCGTCTGATCACAAGCTGTCGGTGGCGATGCTCGCGCAGCATCCCCATGGCGTGGATTTGGGGCCGCTCAAGCCCAACCTTGCCCTACGCCTGAAAACCGCCAACGGCCAGGTGCAGACCGCGCCTGCAGTGATAATGGCCGACCTGGCGCGGTTTGCGGCGCAGCCGGTGCCGATGGTCAACGAACTGCTGTTGATCGGCCGCAGGCATGTGCGCAGTAACAACTCGTGGATGCATAATTATCACCGCCTGGTGAAGGGCAAGCCGCGCCATCAGTTGCATATGCACCCCGACGACCTCGCCAGTCGGCAGCTGAGCGATGGTCAGCGGGTGCGTGTCAGCTCGCGCATCGGCATGATAGAAGTCGAAGTGATGGCCAGCCTGGACATGATGCCCGGCGTGGTCAGCCTGCCCCATGGCTGGGGGCACAGCCGCCCGGGCGTGCAGATGCGCATCGCGAGCGGGCAGCCGGGCGCGAGTGCAAATGACCTGACCGACGAGCGGCAGTTGGACGAGTTATCCGGCAACGCCGCGTTGAACGGCGTGCCGGTGCAGGTAGCGGCTGCCTAAGGAGCCCGACCACCGGGCTGGAATTTTGCGTTACAATGCGCCACCGTGCCGACCTGTGAGTCGCAAAGTTCCAGCCGAGGTGTTCCATGGATATCATCGAAACGATCAAAGAGCAGATTGCCAACAACACCATTCTGCTTTACATGAAGGGCGCGCCAAACGCTCCTCAGTGCGGTTTCTCCGCGAAGGCTTCCCAGGCCGTCATGCAATGCGGCGAGAAATTCGCCTACGTGGATATCCTGCAAAACCCTGAAATTCGCGCCAACCTGCCGAAGTACGCCAACTGGCCAACTTTCCCACAACTGTGGGTAGCCGGTGAGCTGGTCGGCGGTAGCGACATCATCACTGAGATGGCGGCTGATGGTTCGCTGCAAGCGCTGATCAAAGAAGCAGCGGTAAACGCGGCAGCCAAGACTGACGCCTGATCCTGTGTAGGCGCGAGCCTGCAATAAAAAGCCCCGCTTCTCGAAAGAGAGCGGGGCTTTTTTACACCTGCGTGCAGGCGGGTTATTCGCCCATCTGCGATTGCAGGTAGTTCTCCAGGCTGACTTTGTCGATCAGGCCCAGTTGGGTTTCCAGCCAGTCGATATGCTCTTCCTGATCTTCCAGGATATCTTCCAGCAGTTCACGGCTGCCGAAGTCTGCCTTGGTTTCGCAGTGGGCAATGGCGGCCTTGAGGTCGCTGTGGCTCTTACGTTCAAAACCCAGGTCGCTGCTGATCATTTCCTGGGTGTGCTCGCCGATATTCAGCTTGCCCAGGTCTTGCACGTTCGGCAGGCCTTCCAGGAACAGGATGCGCTTGATTAGCGCGTCGGCGTCCTTCATGGCCTTGATCGATTCTTTGTATTCGCGCTTGCCGAGCTTTTCCAGGCCCCAATCGTCATACATGCGCGCATGCAGGAAGTACTGATTGATCGCGACCAGTTCATTGGCAAGGATTTTGTTGAGTTGCTGGATGACTGAGATGTCGCCTTTCATGACTGGGGTCCTGCCCTGTAATAGCTGTGTATAAGGCGGAGTTTGAGCGGCGAAATCCTTAGTGTCAAACCTAAGTTATTGAATAATAAATGAAAATTAATCGGAATAAGAATGTTTGTGTTCCGCGTCTTGACGCTAACTAATTGAATTTCGGGCATAAAAAACCGGACGTTAAGTCCGGATCTTTAAAGCACGCCTATTTAAGCGTGTGTAAATTCTGCTGAGTAAGGGAGCGCGGCCTGGGCTGTTTGCAGCTGCGTCAGGGTTTCCCGTACCACTTGCTTGGCGAGGCAAGCACATTTGCCACACTGGCTGGCAACGCCGGTGGTTTCACGTACTTCCTTGTAGCTGCAGCAACCTTCATAGATTGCTTCGCGGATTTGTCCGTCGGTGACGCCAGTGCAGAGGCAGACATACATAAGGGAGAACCATCGCGGGTTTAAGGCTTAAGTGCAATGGATCTTAATGTTAACGAGAATGATTGTCAAAGTAGTTTCACAGGGTATTGCCGGAGGCTGCCGGCGCACTGACGAACGGTTTTTTCAGTGTATGATGGTCGGTCTTCACGAAGCGTGACTGCGTCACAGGGCTGTCGCTTATCTGCGCCAGACTTGCGCCGGTCCTTTTACTTCAATCGTCACCCCCTACATCAGGAGATAACAGATGAGCGTACTCGTCGGCAAACAAGCCCCGGATTTCGACGTACCTGCCGTCCTCGGCAATGGCGAAATCGTAGACAGCTTCAAACTGTCTGAAGCCATCAAAGGCAAATACGGCCTGGTGTTCTTCTACCCGCTGGACTTCACCTTCGTCTGCCCTTCGGAGCTGATCGCTCTGGACCACCGCATGGACGATTTCAAGGCGCGCAACGTTGAAGTGGTCGCCGTTTCGATCGACTCCCATTTCACCCACAACGCCTGGCGCAACACTGCCATCAATGATGGCGGCATCGGCAAAGTCAAATACACCATGGCTGCCGACATGAAGCACGACATCGCCAAAGCCTACGACGTTGAGTCCGAAGGCGGCGTGGCTTTCCGTGGCGCGTTCCTGATCGACGACAAGGGCGTTGTGCGCTCGCAGATCATCAACGACCTGCCGCTGGGCCGTAACATGGAAGAGCTGATCCGTCTGGTCGACGCTCTGCAATTCCACGAAGAGCACGGCGAAGTCTGCCCCGCCAACTGGAAAAAAGGCGACAAAGGCATGAACGCTTCGCCAGAAGGCGTCGCGGCTTACCTGGCCGAGAACGCTGGCAAGCTGTAAGCCCGTTTCGCGGTACAAAAAAACCGGCCTGAAAAGGCCGGTTTTTTTATGTGCGGGATTCAACTCTGTGCGAGCGGGCTTGTGTGGCAAGCCCGCTCGCCACAAAGCTCACCGACACCTCAGTCGTTGAAATCTTCCCAGCCACCCATCTGCTTCCAACGGTTGACGATGCCGCAGAACAAATCGGCAGTCTTTTCGGTGTCGTAGCGAGCCGAGTGGGCCTCACGACCGTCGAAGTCGATACCGGCCGCCTGGCAGGCTTTCGCCAGTACGGTCTGGCCATAAGCCAGGCCAGCGAGGGTGGCGGTGTCGAAGCTGGAGAACGGATGAAACGGGTTGCGCTTCATGTCCAGCCGCGCCACGGCGGCATTCAGGAAGCCCAAATCGAAGCTGCTGTTGTGGCCGACCAGGATCGCGCGTTTGCAGCCGTTGGCCTTCAACGCCTTGCGCACGCCACGGAAGATATCGGTCAGCGCCGCCTCTTCACTCACCGCCATGCGCAGTGGGTGATCGAGCTTGATCCCGGTGAACTCCAGGGCTGCGGCTTCGATATTCGCGCCTTCGAATGGCTCGACGCGGAAGAAGTGAGTGTGTTCCGGGAACACAAAACCCTGCTCATCCATGCCGATGGTCGTCGCTGCGATTTCCAGCAAGGCGTCGGTGGCGCAGTTGAAACCGCCGGTTTCTACGTCGATGACAACCGGCAGATAGCCGCGAAACCGCTCGGCCATCGGGTGACGGGAGCCACCACCACTGTGCTCGTGTTCGTCATCGTAATGGTCTTCACTCACTTGCTTACCTCCAGCAGGCGCCAGCGCAGTGTTTCACCGGCGCGCAGCGGGATAACAGTCAGCTCGCCAAACGGCAGGCTGGCAGGGGCGGTCCAGTCTTCACGGACCAGGGTAATGCGGTCGGTATTCGCCGGCAGGCCATAGAAACGCGGGCCGTTGAGGCTGGCGAACGCTTCGAGCTTGTCCAGGGCGTTGCGCGCCTCGAATGCTTCGGCGTACAGCTCGATCGCTGCATAAGCCGTGTAGCAACCGGCACAGCCACACGCGGCTTCTTTTGCGTGCTGGGCGTGGGGCGCGGAGTCAGTGCCGAGGAAGAACTTCGGGTTGCCGCTGGTGGCAGCGTCCAGCAAGGCCACCTGGTGGGTGTTGCGCTTGAGGATCGGCAAGCAATAGAAGTGCGGCCGAATCCCGCCCACCAGCATGTGGTTGCGGTTGTAGAGCAAGTGATGCGCAGTGATGGTCGCACCCACGTTGGCCGAAGCCTCGGTGACGAACTGCACGGCATCGGCCGTGGTGATGTGTTCGAACACCACCTTGAGCGTCGGGAACAGCTCGACCACACGGCGCATATGCTCGTCGATGAAGATCTTCTCACGATCAAACACATCGACATCGCCACGGGTGACTTCACCGTGGATCAGCAGCGGCATACCGACTTCAGCCATCGCTTCGATCGCCGGCAGGATCTTGTCGATGCTGGTCACGCCGGAATCGGAGTTGGTGGTCGCGCCCGCCGGGTACAGCTTGGCGGCGTGAACAAAGCCGGTCGCTTTGGCCTGACGAATTTCTTCAGGCTGGGTGCGGTCGGTCAGGTAGAGCACCATCAGCGGTTCGAAGCGGCTGCCGGCCGGCCGTGCAGCGAGGATCCGCTGGCGATAGGCGTCGGCTTCAGCGGCATTGCGCACCGGAGGTACCAGGTTAGGCATGATGATGGCGCGGCCAAACGTGCGCGCTACATCGGCCACAGTTTGAGGCAACGCAGCACCATCGCGAAGATGAATATGCCAGTCGTCGGGACGCAGCAGGGTCAGGCGGTCGGACATTGGGGATTCCAGGCGGGTCAATCTGGTGGGAATGCTACCGGAAAAGACTCTTGCAGGCACTCGCTATCAAGTTTTACAGGACGCTACCGATATCACGGGGTATGCCTTAACGACGTATGACGCTTTGAAGTGTTGTCGAAACCAGTGGAGCCTCCCGTGCGCCAGCATTATCTAGCCCTGCTCAGTGTGTTCGCCAGCCTGCCTGCGATGGCCCTCACGTTCCAGACACGCCTGGAGAACATTGAGTGGAAGGTGGATGGCGACCAGTTCGAGTGCCGCCTGACTCAACCGATCACCGATTTCGGCTCGGGCGAGTTCGTGCGCCGGGCGGGCGAGCAGGCGACCTTTCGCCTGAAAGCCTACAACGGTTCGCTGGGCGCGGGCTCGGCAACCTTATTGGCTGCCGCTGCGCCCTGGCAACCGGGCCGGGGTGATATCAACCTCGGCGCCGTGCGTGCCGGCAGTGGCGATGTACTCTTCAACAGCTCCCAGGCCCAGGCTGGGCGGCTGTTCACGGGTTTGCTGGAAGGGCGCAGCCCGACCGTGCGGCATTACGGGCGTGACGGTGGCTACTCGGAAATCCGGCTGTTGCCGATAAAATTCAACAAGGCTTACAACGACTATCAAGTGTGCACGACCAAGCTGTTGCCGATGAACTACGATCAGGTCAAACAGACCGAAGTAGGCTTCCCCGGCGGTGGCATTGAGCTGGACGCGGCCGCCAAGAAGAAGCTGGATGTGATCCTCGCGTTCATGAAAGCCGACCCCACGGTCAACCATGTCGAGTTGAATGGCCATTCCGATAACAGCGGCAACCGCTTGACCAACCGAGACCTGTCGCGCCGCCGGGCGCTGGCGGTCATGGACTACTTTAAGGCCAACGGCATCCAGGAATCGCAGATCACGATGCGGTTCCATGGTGAAAGTTACCCACTGGCGCCCAACACCAATGCCGCCAACCGCGCGCGCAACCGTCGTGTGAATATTCAGCTTGAACGCGTGGCAGCCCCCGAGAAACCGGCGCCGCAGGCCACAGGCCCGAGCAATCCCGCGCACACTTCATAAAGTGCAGCCATAAGGTGCGGCCATCGGTCGCCCGCTCGACATAATCTGTCGCTTTATCTTCATTTGCTGTCGCGCCTCTGTAAATTCACGGTTTTGGTCGGTAGAATCGACGGCTTTCCGTACAACCCCGTGGAGTGATGGCATGGCCGACGTAAACAAGGTCGTTCTCGCGTATTCCGGCGGCCTGGACACTTCGGTGATCCTCAAGTGGCTGCAGGATACTTATAACTGTGAAGTGGTGACCTTCACCGCTGACCTGGGTCAGGGCGAAGAGGTCGAACCTGCACGTGCCAAGGCGCAAGCCATGGGCGTGAAAGAGATCTACATTGACGACCTGCGCGAAGAATTCGTCCGCGATTTCGTCTTCCCGATGTTTCGCGCCAACACCGTCTACGAAGGCGAGTACCTGCTGGGTACCTCCATCGCACGTCCGCTGATCGCCAAACGCTTGATCGAAATCGCCAACGAAACCGGTGCCGACGCCATTTCTCATGGTGCTACCGGCAAGGGTAACGATCAGGTGCGTTTCGAGCTGGGTGCCTACGCACTCAAGCCCGGCGTGAAAGTGATTGCCCCTTGGCGCGAATGGGACCTGCTGTCCCGTGAAAAGCTGATGGATTATGCTGAAAAGCACGCCATCCCGATTGAGCGTCACGGCAAGAAGAAGTCCCCTTACTCGATGGACGCCAACTTGCTGCACATCTCCTATGAAGGCGGCGTGCTGGAAGACACCTGGACCGAGCACGAAGAAGATATGTGGAAATGGACCGTCTCCCCGGAGAACGCGCCCGACAAACCACAATACCTGGAACTGACCTACCGCAACGGCGACATCGTCGCGCTGGACGGCGTCGAAATGACCCCGGCCACCGTGCTGGCGACCCTGAACCGTATCGGTGGTGAACACGGTATCGGCCGTCTCGACATCGTTGAGAACCGTTACGTGGGCATGAAGTCCCGTGGCTGCTACGAAACCCCGGGCGGCACCATCATGCTGCGCGCTCACCGCGCCATCGAGTCCATCACCCTGGACCGTGAAGTGGCTCACCTCAAAGACGAGCTGATGCCCAAGTACGCCAGCCTGATCTACACCGGCTACTGGTGGAGCCCTGAGCGTCTGATGCTGCAACAGATGATCGATGCCTCCCAGGCCCACGTGAACGGCGTTGTGCGCCTGAAACTGTACAAGGGTAACGTGATCGTTACCGGTCGCAAGTCCGATGAGTCGCTGTTCGACGCCAACATCGCCACCTTCGAAGAAGATGGTGGCGCCTACAATCAGGCGGACGCAGCAGGCTTCATCAAGTTGAATGCGCTGCGTATGCGCATTGCTGCCAACAAGGGTCGCAAGCTGTTCTGAGTGATGCCTTGGCTGTGAAAGGTGGCCCCTGTTTAAGGGGCCATTTTTTTTGCCTATGTATTCAATAGGCTAGCTTGGAGTCCAGCCAAATGTTTAACGGTGTTTGGTGGATGTTTATTGTTTATCGGGTATAAAAGTTGCTCGGCTGTATGCATGTTGTTTTACAGGTATGAACGATTTTTTAACACCTGCCTAGGAACTATGTCTTACAGAAAATTCACTACATGAGTGGGAATGGTATGTAAGACGAAGAAAACTCTGTAGGAATTAAGGATGTTAGAAAATATGTTGAATGGAACTAAAAGAGTCGGAATTTTCTCACCTTTTCACTCGCCTGGCGGCTGCGCGCAATGGGCATTTCCTGAAAGTCCTGTGCGGCACGTTTACCTTGAGCCGCTTATGCGGCGGATATTTCACTCAAAATATGTATGCCCCCGGAAAGTTCTGAAAGGCTGCATACAACCGAATGCATCCGAGTTAGTGTTTTTTTGTAGGTTAATTCCTTTATCGTTGTGGGTTGGGTCTCTGCTTGCTGTTGCTTGGGGGGGAGCGCTATGCCAACTAGGAAACGACTAGGCTATTGTGCTTGCTCTAAATAATTCGAACAGCGAAATTGGACTTTCTCATGAATAAAGTGCTGATCGTGGATGATCATCCCGTCATTCGTCTTGCTGTGCGCATGCTGATGGAGCGTCATGGTTATGAAGTCGTTGCCGAGACTGATAACGGCGTCGATGCGTTGCAACTTGCACGCGAGCATGTGCCGGACATTGTCATATTGGATATCGGAATTCCCAAACTCGATGGCCTGGAGGTTATCTGTCGTCTGGCTTCTACCAAGCAGCCCGCACCCGTCAAGGTATTGGTGCTGACCTCCCAGGCGCCCGGCCATTTCTCCATGCGTTGCATGCAGGCGGGCGCAGCTGGCTATGTGTGCAAGCAGCAGGACCTGACGGAGTTGTTGAGCGCTATCAAGGCGGTGCTCTCCGGCTACAGCTACTTCCCTAACCAGGCCCTCAACTCCGTACGCTCCACTATGGGTAACGCCAGTGAGGCGGATATGGTCGAGCGCTTGTCGGGTCGAGAGATGATGGTGTTGCAGCAACTGGCGCGGGGCAAAACCAACAAGGAGATCGCTGACGGCATGTTCCTCAGCAACAAGACCGTCAGTACCTACAAGACGCGCCTGCTGCTCAAGCTCAATGCGCGTTCGCTCGTAGACCTGATTGAGTTGGCCCAACGCAACGGCCTCGTATAACAGGAGGCGGGCGTTCCACACGACCTCATACAACCGGCAAAAAAAAGCCTCCGTCAGGGAGGCTTCCGGTCGAAGGCGGCTCGATCAGAGATCGAAGTCGTAATCGGCCAGCTGTTTTTGCAAGCGTCGCTCTTCCAGCAAGTTATCGATAGTGCGACGTTTGCTCAAATTGGTCTTGGCCACCTCTGCAACGGGGGCTTCCCCGTCGTCATCCGCTTCGACGAGGTCGTCTTCTACATCCAGTTGTTCTTTGCCAGTGCTCATAAGGTTAACTCCAGGCTAAGACTGCCGTTGGCGCTCCTTATAACGATAAACCACCAAAGGGTAAAAAAGATTTTTTCAATCGACTGATCGAGAAAACCCATCACCCCTCAATCGTCGGATGTCTTGTCCTTGTATTCGCACAGGTCTTCGATGCGGCAACTGCCGCAACGCGGTTTGCGCGCCTGACAAACGTAGCGCCCGTGAAGGATCAGCCAGTGATGGGAGTCGAGCAAATACGGCTTGGGCACAAACTTCATCAACTGCTTTTCCACTTCCACGACGTTCTTGCCGCGGGCGATGCCGGTGCGGTTACTGACGCGAAAAATATGGGTGTCCACCGCCATGGTCAGTTGTCGGAAAGCAGTGTTGAGCACCACATTAGCGGTTTTACGGCCCACCCCGGGAAGGGCTTCCAGGGCCTCACGAGTTTGTGGCACTTCACTGCCATGCAATTCAACAAGCAGACGGCAAGTCTCGATCACATTTTTGGCCTTGCTGTTGTACAGGCCGATGGTCTTGATGTATTCCGACAAACCCTCCACGCCCAAGGCATAGATGGCCTCTGGCGTATTGGCCACCGGGTAGAGTTTGGCCGTGGCCTTGTTGACGCCAACGTCCGTGGATTGGGCCGACAGGATCACCGCAATCAGTAACTCGAACGGCGAGGAGTAGGCCAGCTCGGTTTTGGGTTCAGGATTGTCTTCGTGAAGCCTGCGGAAAATTTCCAGGCGTTTTGCGGCGTTCATGGGGCAGGCATTTCCTTGCAGGCGGTCAGCGTGATTTTCAAAAGCGGGTGCAGGCCTTGCAGGATAAACCATCGCCATCACGGCCGGCAGCACCTGTTGTGGATCAAACGCCGGTATGGGCGTCCACGTTGCGCTGCGCTTCATCGAGCTTGTGTTGCGCGGCGTTCAGTTCATTCGCGCTGACACCTGGTTGGCGTTGCAACTTGCTGACATCGGCGCGGGCATAAGCCAGGGCGGTTTTTAGCTGGCGCAATTGGGCGTCGATGGGGCGTTTCTCTACACGCTGCAAGTCGGGCCTGGGCTGCTCGCTGGCGGCTTCGGCATCGTGCAGGGTTTGCTCGGCGGCGGTCAGTGCGGCATTCAAGGTCGCAAGCTGCTGTTCGTCAGCATTGTGGTCCTGAGCCTTTTTCAACGCGGCGCGGCGCATGGCCAGCTGGATTTTTGCGCGCTTGAGCTCAGGGTCTTTAGTCGTCGTTGACGGCGGCGGGCTGTTCACCTCCAGAGCGACGAGCGCCTGCTCCGCCGCTTCGAACTGTCGCTGCAGCACGATAAGCTGCGACTGTTGCTCAAAGGTTGGCGGGTGACCAAACGCCTTTAACGACTTGTGCAGCTGGGCGCGGCTCATGGCAACGGTGATTTTGGCTTTCTTGATCGCTGCATCCTGGGCCGCCTGAACACTGTCGACCGGTACAGGTGCAATTGGCGCTGAGCGTTTGGCCCGTGCCAGGCGCTCAGCGAGCTTATGTGCCTCTTCGCGTTGCAGGCGTGCATTACGTTGTTCATAGCGCCGCCGTGCCCGGTCGCGCTTGAGGCCACGTTCGTGGCGCTGGTGATCGTCGGTCGCCAGGCCACCAACCATCGGCAGCACAGTGGCGGCAGGGCGCATTTCAATGCAGTCCACAGGGCAGGGCGCGACACACAGGTCGCAACCGGTGCATTCATCGATGATCACGGTGTGCATCAACTTGGCGGCGCCCACAATCGCATCCACCGGGCAGGCCTGGATGCACTTGGTGCAGCCGATGCACTCAGCCTCGCGGATATAGGCGACTTGGGCGGGGGCTTCGCCTCGGCTGGTGTCCAGTTCCAGCACCGGCACACGCAGCAATTGCGCAAGGCCGGCGATGGTTTCCTGGCCGCCGGGCGGGCACTTGTTGATCGCCTCACCCAGCGCGATGCCTTCGGCGTAAGGCTTGCAGCCTGGGTGCCCGCATTTACCGCATTGGGTCTGCGGCAGCAGCGCGTCGATACGTTGAATCAGATTCATGGGGTAATCATTGGCATGCCGGTTAAACAACGGGGCCTGTTGGGGTGAGCCCGCTCGCCACAACAAGCCCCGCTCACAACAAGCGTGCTCACCCCATAGTTTTACTTGATCCGTTGACCCGGCTTGGCGCCGCTATCAGGGCTCAGCAGGTAGATCTCTTCACCACCAGGGCCAGCCGCCATCACCATGCCTTCGGAAATACCAAACTTCATTTTCCGTGGCTTGAGGTTGGCGATCATCATGGTCAGCCGACCATCGAGCTTGGAAGGGTCCGGATAAGCGCTCTTGATCCCGGAGAACACATTGCGTTGCTCATCACCGATGTCCAGGGTCAGGCGCAGCAGCTTGTCGGCTCCTTCCACAGCTTCAGCCTTGACGATCAGCGCGACACGCAGGTCCACAGCAGCGAAGGCATCAAAGTCGATTTCCGGCGAGATCGGATCTTTGGCCAGCTCACCGTTGCCGGCTGGCGCAGCCGAGCCGGTGTCGGTCTGGCTGGCGACTAGGTCTTCTTTCGAAGCGTCGGTCATGGCCTGGACTTTAACCGGGTCGATACGGGTCATCAGCGGCTTGAACTCGTTCAACTGATGGTTGCTGAGCAAGGTGGCGTGATCGTTCCAGGTCAGCGGCGCCACATTGAGGAATGCCTCGGCATCCGCGGCCAGCAATGGCAGCACTGGCTTGAGGAAGATCACCAGTTGGCGGAACAGGTTGATGCCTGTGGCGCAGATCGCCTGGACTTCAGCCTGCTTGCCTTCCTGCTTGTTCAGCGACCATGGCGCCTTGTCGGCGATCCAGGCGTTGGCACGGTCGGCCAGGCCCATGATCTCGCGCATGGCGCGGGCGAAGTCGCGGGCCTCATAGGCGTCGGCAATACTTGGCGCGGCGGCCAGGAAGGCGTCGGTCAGTTCCGGCGCGGCGTTCTCGGCCACCAGCAGGCCAGCATTGCACTTGTGGATAAACCCGGCGCAACGGCTGGCGATGTTGACGACCTTGCCGACCAGGTCCGAGTTGACCTTCTGCACGAAGTCTTCCAGGTTCAGGTCGAGGTCATCGACGCCACGGCCCAGTTTGGAGGCGTAGTAGTAGCGCAGGTATTCCGGCGACAGGTGGTCCAGGTAGGTGCGCGCCTTGATAAAGGTGCCTCGGGACTTGGACATCTTCTGGCCATTGACCGTCAGGTAGCCGTGCACCGCGATGCCGGTTGGCTTGCGGTAGCCCGAACCTTCAAGCATCGCTGGCCAGAACAGGGCGTGGAAGTTGACGATATCCTTGCCGATGAAGTGGTACAGCTCGGCGGTGGAATCCTTGGCCCAGAAGGCATCGAAGTCCAGCTCAGGCGTGCGATCGCACAGGTTCTTGAAGCTGGCCATGTAGCCGATCGGCGCGTCCAGCCACACATAGAAGTACTTGCCCGGCTCGCCCGGGATCTCGAAGCCGAAGTATGGCGCGTCGCGGGAGATGTCCCACTGCTGCAGGCCGGCATCCAGCCATTCGGCGATCTTGTTGGCCACGGCGTCCTGCAGGGTGCCGCTGCGCGTCCAGGTTTGCAGCATCTGCTGGAAATCCGGGAGCTTGAAGAAGAAGTGCTGGGAATCCTTGAGCACCGGCGTGGCGCCGGAGATCGCCGACTTCGGATCCTTCAAGTCTGTCGGTGCATAAGTAGCACCGCATTTTTCGCAGTTGTCACCGTACTGGTCTTCGGTGCCGCATTTCGGGCAGGTGCCCTTGATGAAGCGGTCGGCCAGGAACATTTTCTTTTCCGGGTCGAAATACTGCGTGATCGAACGCTGGGCAATGTGCCCGGCGTCTTTCAAGCGCAGGTAGATCTGGCTCGACAGCTCGCGGTTTTCGTCGGAGTGGGTCGAGTGGAAATTGTCAAAATCCACCAGGAACTCGGCAAAGTCGGCGCTGTGTTCAGCCTGCACATTGGCGATCAGTTGTTCCGGGGTGATGCCTTCCTTTTCGGCGCGCAACATGATGGCCGAACCGTGGGCGTCGTCCGCGCAGACATAAATGCATTGATTGCCGCGATGCTTCTGGAAGCGCACCCACATATCGGTCTGGATGTACTCAAGCATATGGCCAAGATGGATAGAACCATTGGCATAGGGCAGGGCGCTGGTGACGAGGATCTTGCGTGGCTCGGACATGGGGCTCGGCTACTTGATGAAACGGAGGTCGGCCACTATAAAGCGCCGGGAAATATATTTCACCCCGTGGCGCGGTTTCTGAATATTCCCAAGTCTGGAAAGCATGCCGTTGGGCGTCTGGAACGGTTAGGATAGCCGCCTGTTTCAGTCAGTCTTTTTCGGGAGTAGCCCATGAGCGCCGTCAATCGCGCAGCGGTGGAAGCCGTTCTTCGCCAATACACCGACCCCTATTTGAACCAGGACCCGGTCAGCGCCGGCTGTGTACGCGCCATCGAGGTCCAGGGCGACCAGGTGTCAGTCCAGTTGCAACTGGGTTATGCCGCCGGTCTGTTCAAGAGCGGTTGGGCGCAAATGCTGCAAATGGCCATCGAAGGCTTGGACGGCGTGCGTTCGGCCAAGGTCGACATCCAGTGCGTGATCGCCGCGCACAAGGCCCAGGCGCAGATCCCGGGCCTGGCCAACGGCAAGAACGTGGTCGCCGTGGCGTCCGGCAAGGGCGGCGTGGGTAAATCCACCACGGCCGCCAACCTGGCGCTGGCCCTGGCCCGAGAAGGTGCCCGCGTGGGCATTCTCGACGCCGACATCTACGGCCCCAGCCAAGGCGTGATGTTCGGCATTGCCGAAGGCACCCGACCCAAGGTCAAGGACCAGAAGTGGTTCGTGCCGATTGAGTCGATGGGCGTTGAGGTCATGTCCATGGCTTTTCTCACCGACGACAACACGCCGATGGTCTGGCGCGGGCCAATGGTTTCAGGCGCCTTGCTGCAACTGGTCACCCAGACCGCCTGGGGCGACCTGGATTACTTAGTGATCGACATGCCGCCAGGCACCGGCGACATCCAGCTGACCCTGGCGCAGAAAGTCCCGGTGGCCGGTTCGGTGATCGTGACCACGCCTCAGGACCTGGCGCTGCTCGACGCCAGAAAAGGCGTGGAGATGTTCCGCAAGGTCAACATCCCGGTGCTGGGCGTCGTGGAGAACATGGCGGTACACATCTGCTCCAACTGCGGGCATGCCGAGCACCTGTTTGGCGAGGGCGGGGGCGAGAAGCTGGCAACCCAATACGGCGTCGAACTACTGGCCTCGTTGCCGCTGGCGATGGAAATTCGTGAACAGGCTGACGGCGGCAAGCCCACTGTGGCGGCCGAGCCCGACGGGCAGATCGCTATGATCTACCAAGAGCTGGCCCGTCATGTGGGCGCGCGGATCGTCCTGCAAGAAGCGGCTGCGCCGGCAATGCCGACGATTACGGTGAGCGACGACTGATCGGTTTGAAGGAGAAAAAGCCTCGACTGTGTCGGGGCTTTTTCATGCCTGAGGATTCGTCAACGGTTCCCAAATACGCATTTACGCAATGGCGTGTGTAAGCATTCGCTTACTTTTGGGTAAGTGTTTGGTTTTTTTACCGGGCGTGTACGTCCTGATTTTGTGAAAGATTTTTTTATCTCGTTGAAATATAACAATTATTTATTCCAATTTGAGTGCTGAAGTCTGTCAGTCCACGGGTTGGATCCCGTTGAACTTCCCTTGGAACTCTCTAACATCAGCCCTGTGTCCACGGATTGACACAGCCATCAAGGAACGATGGTTGAAGGAACGTCGCAGGATGCGATTCATCAGGACGATGAAAAGGAATACAGGGACTAGGGAAAAAATGTGGGCGGGTCATACCGCCCCTTTTTTTTGCCTGTAGAAAAGTGAAACCCTCCGCGCAGAAACGCAAAAAGGCCCGCAAGGGGCCTTTTTATCGGGCGGCGGCGCGTTTAGCGCTCGAGGTCTGCAATCTTACCTTTCTTGCCATCCCACTCCGCTGCATCAGGCATTGGCTCTTTACGCTCAGTGATATTCGGCCAGATTTCCGCCAAATCAACGTTCAACTGAATAAATTCCTGCATCTCTGCCGGGACTTCGTCCTCGGAGAAAATAGCGACGGCCGGGCACTCTGGTTCACACAGGGCGCAGTCGATGCACTCATCCGGGTGGATAACCAGGAAGTTCGGGCCTTCGTAGAAGCAGTCCACCGGACACACTTCGACGCAGTCGGTGTACTTGCACTTGATGCAGTTGTCGGTAACGACGAAGGTCATTTCTAATTCTCTCCTCAGGCGGCGGCAGCGAAACCCCTTGTGGTGGGGTTCGCGAGGTTCGGGAGCGATAGTCTGCAGGCCAGGCTAAAAGCCTGCAGCATCCCAAACCGCGCGAGAGTCTACCAGCTTGCAAGCGTCTGCGTTATATCCGAGTCTGCAGTGCATATAACATTTCGAGCGCTTTGCGCGGCGTCAAGCCGTCCACGTCAAGCTTAGCCAACTCATCCAGCACCGGATGCGGCAAGCTGGCGAACATATCACTCTGGTGCGGCGCGCTGGGTTTGTTGCTGACTTTGGCCGGGCTGGCCACGGGTATCTCGTGGGGCAGGGCGGTTTCTTCCAGGCGGCTCAGGTGCTCGCGGGCACGCGTGATCACCTCGCTCGGCACACCGGCCAGTTGCGCCACGGCCAGGCCGTAACTCTGGCTGGCCGGCCCCGGCAGCACGTGGTGCAGGAACACGATGCGCTCGTTGTGCTCGGTGGCATTGAGGTGCACGTTAGCCACCAGCGGCTCGCTTTCCGGCAATACGGTCAGCTCGAAATAGTGCGTGGCAAACAGCGTATAAGCGCGCAGATGCGCCAGGCGCTCGGCCGCCGCCCATGCCAGGGACAGACCATCAAAGGTGCTGGTGCCGCGCCCCACTTCATCCATCAGCACCAAGCTGCGTTCGGTGGCGTTGTGCAGGATGTTGGCGGTTTCGCTCATTTCCACCATAAAGGTCGAACGGCCACCGGCCAGGTCATCGCTGGAACCGATCCGGGTGAAAATGCGGTCCACCAGCGACAGCTCGCAACTGGCCGCCGGTACAAAGCTGCCGATATGCGCCAGCAACACGATCAGCGCGGTCTGGCGCATGTAGGTGGATTTACCGCCCATGTTCGGACCGGTGATCACCAGCATGCGGGTATCGTCATCCAGCGACAGGTCGTTGGCAACGAACGGCGTAGTCAACACCTGCTCCACCACCGGGTGGCGCCCCTGCACGATGCGCATGCACGGCTCGCTGACAAAACGCGGGCAGTTCAGGTCGAGGTTCAGCGCGCGCTCGGCGAGGTTGCTCAACACATCCAGTTCCGCCAGGGCGGCGGCGGTGTCTTGCAGTGGCGCCAAACGGCTGATCAAGTCTTCGAGCAAGGCTTCATACAGCATCTTTTCCCGCGCCAGAGCGCGGCTCTTGGCCGACAGTGCCTTGTCTTCAAACTCTTTGAGCTCCGGCGTGATGAAACGCTCGGCACCTTTAAGGGTTTGACGCCGCTGATAGTCGATCGGCGCCGACTCGGCCTGCTTGCTCGGCAACTCAATAAAGTAGCCGTGCACGCGGTTGTAACCGACTTTCAAGTTGGCCAGGCCCGTGCGAGCTTTTTCGCGGGCTTCCAGGTCAATCAGGAACTGCCCGGCGTTTTCGCTCAGCGATTGCAGCTCATCCAGCTCGGTGTCGTAACCGGTTTTCAGCACGCCGCCGTCACGGATGATCGCCGGCGGGTTGTCGATAATGGCTTTTTCCAACAGCGCCGCGAGGTCCGGGTAAGTGCCGGCGGTCACGGCCAACTGTTGCAGGTGCGGCGTGTCGAGGTGGGTCATCGCTGCTTGCAACTGCGGCAGCGCGCTCAAGGCATCGCGCAGGCGTGCCAAGTCACGCGGCCGCGCATTACGCAGGCCGATCCGCGCCAGGATGCGCTCGATATCACCGATTTCTTTCAGCTGCGGCTGCAGCATTTCAAAGCGATAGCCATCCAGCAGGCAGGTAATAGACGTCTGGCGCGCTTGCAGCACAGTCAGGTCGCGCAGTGGGCGGTTCAACCAACGGGTCAGCAAGCGGCTGCCCATGGCGGTCTGGCAACGGTCGACCACCGATTGCAGCGTGTTATCGCGGCCACCGGCCAGGTTGGTGTCCAACTCCAGGTTGCGACGGCTGGCGCCATCGAGCACCACGGTATCGTCCAGGCGCTCATGGCGCAGGCTGCGCAAATGCGGCAGGGCGGTGCGCTGGGTTTCCTTGGCATAGCCGAGCAAACAACCGGCGGCGCCGATGGCCAGGGTCAGGTTTTCGCAACCGAAACCTTTAAGGTCTTGCACCGAGAATTGCTGGCACAGACTCTTCAACGCCGAATCACGCTCAAAGTCCCACGGCGCACGACGCTTGGTCCCACGACGCTTCTCCGCTGGCAAGTCCTTAGGCCAATCATCCGGGATCAGCAACTCCACCGGGTTGATACGCTCCAGCTCCGCCAGCAAGTTCTCCCAGCCCTTGATCTCCAGCACGCTGAAATTGCCGCTGGTGATGTCCAGCACCGACAGGCCGAACAAACGCTCATCGCCCAACACCGCCGCGATCAAGTTGTCACGACGCTCATCCAGCAACGCCTCATCACTCACCGTGCCCGGCGTAATAATGCGCACCACCTGACGTTCCACCGGCCCCTTGCTGGTCGCTGGGTCGCCGATCTGCTCACAGATCACCACCGACTCGCCCAGCTTCACCAGCTTGACCAAGTAGCCTTCCAACGAATGGTAAGGAATCCCACACATCGGAATCGACTGCCCCGCCGACTGCCCGCGCGCGGTCAAGGTGATGTCCAGCAACTTGGCGGCCTTCTTCGCATCCTCATAGAAGATCTCGTAGAAGTCGCCCATGCGATAGAACATCAACTGATCAGGGTGCTGGTTTTTCAGACGCCAGTACTGCTGCATCATCGGCGTGTGGGAGGACAGATCGGAGGTGTTTTTACTCATTGGATAGTAGGCAAATTCGTTGAAAGTGATGGGGCAAAGGGGGCGCGTGGTCCAGTGTCGATCAGTTGCGCAGCGCGGACTTCCAAACGACGCAGGCCGAATGTGCGAGCGGTCGAGCCTTAGCGAGGCTGCGAAGGGATCGCCGCGCTGTACCTGCAGGCCGCAGGCCCTGCATCGCTGAAGTTCGAAAGCTCAACATCGTGCCCAATCGGGGTCACTTAACTGATCGGCATTGGGCGCTTGGCCCAGCATTTTTGCGATGGGCGCAAGGTTAACACGTGAAGTCGGGGCTTCGCAGGTCGTAAACGGCTAGGTAAAACACAAAAAAGGGCGGCGCCTTTATATAAGCGCCGCCCTTTTTTACTGTCGGCCCTTAATGATTGTTAACAGGCGAATCCAACACCTTCACCACATCATCAATCACCGCCTTGACCATCTCCTGCAAGTAATGCGACGCCCAGGCGTAACGGTCCGTCTCCTTGGTCATCGCCGCATCTTCTGCGAGCTGCTTGGCAACGTGGAGGAGGTCGGAGGCGTGATGCAAGGCTTCGTGCAGGGAAACACCGCAGTTGACGCGGAATAGAGGTTGGTCGGAGTGAAAGGAGAAGGGGTGACGCCGAGGGTGGTTAACGCAGACGGATTTGTAGCGGTCATCGGTAAAACTCCCATATCAATTGAGAGCTACCACGTTCGTTGTTTGAACGAATGCGTGGCGCTTTTGGCGCCTGCATCTAGACGGGTTATCAGGCCCGGTCGCTGAATTGGCAGCGACGGAGGGAGGGTAGCGTGGTGGTGGGGTGGGTGCAACTGGGAAATGGGAAACCTCCGTGCTCCGCCAGTTGCCATCGGACCCAGGCGGAAGGATACGCCCCGGAAATGATCACCTAAAGATGTAAGACCTCTGGTCAGTGGCTTAAAGGTGAAGGCAGCTTTCGGCCAGAAACGGTCACTTGTCAGCACCTAGAACTGCCTCAGCTAACTGGTCATCGAAGTATTCCGTGTCATCGCGGGGCTCTGAATCCAATCGCCGCTTGGCCTCGGCCAACATTTGAGGAAATGCGATTCGCTGGTTCAGAAAAGTAGCGACCATGAGATCTGACAGTTCTTTAAAAGGAGTGTCCCAGGCATCTCGACAATGCTGTAGTAACGTTGTCGGAGCCTCTCCTTTCCAAGGGCCAATGATGTTGGCTACTGTCGTCGGTTGGACCATTGGCATCAATTGGTACTGGTTTGGAAAAAGGGATTCTACCCACAGACCGCACGCAGTGCGAAGGGCCGCTTTGGGTCGAAAGCGGTCAGGCGCGACCGGCTGCTTTCGACCCATAGCTGACGTTGGCGACAGGCAGAAACCGGCCAGTATGTGACCATTCAAAAGTCCGGGAACAGTCTTCCGACCTTGTTCAGCCCCACAAGACGAATGAACCCCCGCGGACTGACGGGCTCGGACAGGTAGGTACCGTCCCTCGGATTCATCGCGATTGTCTGCTCACCATTCCACCAAAGCAGATCTCCGTTGTCAGAAATGCTCCATAGCATGTAGCTGGACAGATCAATGCTGTGCCAGCGCTCGGATTTTATGAAGTCCCAGTCAGTATTCTGCTTGCGCAGATTGAGGTTCGGGTTGTCTGAATCGTCCAGGATGGAAAAAAAACCATAGGGACGAGCCCCGAAATCCTGAAGCACCGCCTCCAGTTCAGCCTTTACCTCAGACATGTCCAAAATTTTTCCTTATTAAACTCTCATTCTGATGCCGCAATATAGCTAATGAGAGTGCCCTTTAGTAAGTCTCGTTGGGAACGGCTGATAGGCCCTCTATCATGTTGATCGCAGCCTTTCATGGCAGGCAGGAGTCGGCCAGAAGCGGACGTTTTTGATTTGTCGGTACTAGGTTGATTTGACCATCCATCTGTACTGAATTTGATCCGCCCCTTATTGAGCGATACCACACTCAATCGCCGTTCTTCGCCTCCCATGTGGCAAGCAGGAAAAGCGCAGTTGAGCCCGCCAGATTCACTGCCAGTTCTGCATGCCGTGGAGCAGCCTTCACCCCGCTTTTTCCTTTTCCGTGAGCATCGCTTAGACGATTCCGAAGCGCGCCTAACCCTTCTATAACTGCGGTACACCCTCCGAGGATTTGCTTGAACACGACCTCTTCATGCTGTGCCTTCGTCAGATTTAAAAGCGTAGCTGTTTGTTTGTAGAGCTTGTTCAGATCAGGAGTCGTCTCATGGTCGCTCGTTCCGGCTTCGTCAAGAATGTGTTTGCATACCGATTCTATGAGCGTACGAGCCATGGTAATAGCTCCCTCGGGGTCAGTTGAGCGCCTTTCAAGCGCCTTTGTCCAAGCGATCCGAACGTGTTCAGCGTCAATGCGGTCCAGCGCCTCCGAGACAACGATATCCGAAGGGTGCTCCCCACCCGATTCAGCGAAGTCGACGAGCGCCCTAAAATCATCCCAGATGAACTTCCTGCGCTCTGCGTAGCTTGGGAATTTCGGCTGGATGAACCCCCAAAACTGATCCAAATTCCTGTAACGACGCACCCACGCGGGCACCAGCGAGGCCACACGAGGGTCATCAAGAACGCTCTGCCGGTAAAGAGGGTAATCCCGCTCATCATCGTCGTTTCCATTCCCGGTTGAACGATTGATGTAAATCGATTGCAAGCCTTCAACTTCATCAATGAGAGCCATGGCTTCCCTTCCTTCGTGCCTGTATACCAAACAGTTATACCAGCTCACGATTGCCTGTGAACCTAGCTCGTAACGGCATCTCTGCGCGGGCGTCTTCGGGGGCGGAGGTTCCGCACAATCTCAGATCCGCTACTCACCATATGGCTGAATGACTGCATTTGGCCGATAACAGCCTCTCAGACTTTGAAATTGACGAGTGCCTAGGCCCCCATTGCTTACTGACATGTTGGCTAACGCCTTCTGGATTTGCACTAAATATGCAAATTAGCATTTGCCAACCCCCAAAACACCCGGCACTATCCCCGTTATGCAAAAACGCAACGTATCTATCGTCTTAAGAGAACTGCTGGACCGCGACCGGATCTCCCCCACGGAGCTTCACCGGCGTACCGGCGTGCCTCAATCCACACTCTCGCGGATCCTCAGCGGCAAGATCGTTGACCCGTCGGACAAGCACATCTCACGCATCGCCGAGTACTTCCGCGTCAGCACCGACCACTTGCGCGGGCGCGCGGCGGTGGGCGCTTTGCGCGATGACGGGCGCGACCCGATGCATTCGGAACTCAAGGACATAAGCCTGTGGGACGACGACACGCCCGTTAATGATGACGAGGTGTCGATCCCCTTTCTGCGCGAGGTTGAATTGGCTGCTGGATCAGGAAGATTCGTCATCGAGGAAAGCGAGAAGGCCAGCTTGCGTTTCGGCAAACGCAGCCTGCGGCATAACGGTGTGCAGTTCGACCAGGCCAAGTGTGTGACGGTGCGCGGCAACAGTATGTTGCCGGTACTGCGCGACGGCGCCACGGTGGGCGTGAATGCCGGCAAAAGCGGCATTGGCGACATCGTTGATGGCGACTTGTATGCCATTAACCACAATGGCCAGTTGCGGGTGAAACAGCTCTACCGCCTGCCTTCCGGGATTCGCCTGCGCAGTTTTAATCGCGATGAGCACCCGGACGAGGACTACAGCTTCCAGGATATCCAGGATGAGCAGATCAGCATCCTCGGTCATGTGTTCTGGTGGGGCATGTACGCCCGTTAACCTTCTTACGTAAGACCAAGCCCGCCAACGAGCGGGCTTTTTTTCGCCTGTAGAAAACCGTCGAACCCTTACCCCACAAGGCTTCAAATGCATTAATGCATTTGGCTGGGAAAAATAAATGCATTTGTGCATTAACTGTATATGCATACATGCATATTCTTCATCTCAAGCCAGCCAACAAGGCCTGGTGGAGGCGGCAAGGATGCTGCCAAGGAAGACAAGGAAGGCACGCAACATCGGCAAGGACGCCATCGAAGCGATGGCAGGGATGCCAGGCAACACCGGCAAGGATGCCGACGCTCTTTAGTTTTACCGCTTCAAAAAACAGGCAGCGATGAACCGGCCTTAACGGTTCAGAGGGTTGGCAACTGACCCGGGTGTGCAGCGTAAAGCACCAGAAGCAGTTATCCGGCAGACAGGGATCGTGGTCGGAAAAACATTGAGGAAAGAACCGTACCGCGCCAGTAGCGCCGAAGGTTCGAGGACATCATTACTGAAAAGCCCGGGCAACCGGGCTTTTTGGAATGCCTACCGATAAATGGATTTACCCCAACAAAGCCGGCACCGCGCCGGTAATGCTCAGCCAGGAGGCGTGACATGACAAACGAGCAGCAAGCGTTAGCGGAAATGCCTATCTGGCTGGTGATCGCACTGGCCGTGATCGGCGGTGTATCCGGCGAAATGTGGCGCGCCGACAAGGAGGGCGCGCGGGGTTGGTCGCTGATTCGGCGCCTGGCCTTGAGGTCCGGGGCGTGCATGGTCTGCGGGGTGTCAGCCCTGATGCTGTGTTACGCCGCCGGCATGTCGATCTGGACGGCCGGCGCCATTGGTTGCCTGACCGCCATGGCCGGTGCGGATGTAGCCATCGGCCTTTATGAGCGGTGGGCGGCCAAGCGCATCGGCGTCAACGAAGGCTCCCGCCAGGACCCGCAGTAACCGTTGCAAGGACGCTACTCAAAATGACGCTTATCGAAAAACCCTCCCAACTGCCCCAAGCCATTGGCGACGCACTGCACGCCGCGTTCCCGGACCTGAAGGTCGGCACTCATCAGGACTTTCAGGGCGCCGAGGATAAAACCGGCGTATTGATCACAGTCGAGGGCAACGGCCCGGGCATTCGCTCCCGCGAAGGCCGTAAGGCCCACGCCTTGGCCATTTCGCTCAAGGCCATGGTCGCGCCGGGTGCATTGCCGTTTGATGCCTGCGACCTGGCCAGCCAACTCATGGACCTGGTGCTGGATAACCGCTGGAACCTGCCGCAGGCACAGTGCGATTTGCCGACGAATATCGTCGCCGCTCCCTCTCTGCGGGCCACTGCGCAAACGGACTACGACACTTGGACCGTTTCCTTCACGCAAACCCTCTATCTCGGGCCGGTGCTGCTCAACGATCCCACAGGCCAGCCGCTGTTTGCCCGCACTTGGGAAGTGTCGAACATCAACGACCCCGATCAATACAAACCACTGGCGGAGTAGCCCATGTTTGACGCGCTGTTACGCCTGCAACTGGGACCGATCATCGAGCGTTTAGTGGAGATGGAAACCCAGCTCGAAGACCTATACCGACGCGCCGATAGTTTCTGTCGAATCGGCGTGTGCCAGGAAGTCGATGCCGCCAGCAACACCTGCAAGGTCAGCCATGGCGACTTGCTCACACCGGCGATCCGCTTTTTCAACCCCAGCGCCGGTGCCCAAACCGAAACCCGCATCCCCACCGTGGGTGAGCAATGCCTGTTGCTCAACTACGGCGGCGGCGAGGGCGGTGCGCAATCAGTGGCGTTGTTTGGCCTCAACAGTGATCGCTTCCCGCCGGTTTCCAACGTGGCGACGCTGACCCGACGCCGCCATCAAGACGGCACCCAAAGCGACTACGACGACGCCAGCCACACCTTCAACTGGGTCAACGGCCCCACCACCTTCAGCGGTTCCCGCGAACAGGTCGACATCAAGGTCGGCGCCGCCCGCCTGACGATGAGCGCCCAGAACATCACCCTGCAAATCGGCGGCACCCGCCTGTTGCTGGATGCCGGCGGCGCGCACTTCAGCGGCCCGGTGGTGGACCACCAAGGACGCGTCATCAGCCCCTGATAAGGACATCCCATGATCGGAATCGATCGAAACACCGGGGCAGCCGTCGATGACTGGCTGCAATTCGTGCAGCGCGCCACCCGAGCGTTGACCACCCCTTTGGGCACCCGCCAGAAGCGTCCGCTGTATGGCTCGATGATCCCGCAACTGCTGGGCCAGAACCTCGGCGACGACCTGCTGATCCTCGCCCAAAGCCACGCCGCCCAAGCGTTCTACAACGCGCAGAACGGCATCGGCGACTTCCAACCCCAGGTCATCGTCGCCACCCGCCAAGGTGCCGGCCTGTTGCTGCGTTTTGCCGGCACCTGGAAAAACCGCCAACAAACCTTCGAGGTCGTGACATGAGCATGTTGATCCCCGGCCAGAACCAACTGGCGGAGCCGGCCATCGTCGCGGTGGATGAGTTCGAACCGTTGCTGGCTGAATTCAAGGCGTTTGTCGTCGATTATGTCGCCACCCGTGCGCCGCAAAGCGCAGCCAAACTCAAGGTCAGCCTCGACAATGAAAGCGAGTTACTGACCCTGGCCCTGGAAGCCTTTTGCGTGCGCCTGCAAACCCACGAGCGCAAATACAATGCGCGTATCAAGCAGATGCTGGCGTGGTGGGCCACCGGCAGCAACCTGGATGCACGCCTGGCCGACATGGGCCTGGAGCGCCAAGTACTCGACCCCGGCGACCCGGCGGCTTTCCCACCCGTGCCGCCGACGTTGGAAAGTGATGACGATGCGCGCCTGCGTTATTACCTGGCGCCACATGCGCCGGCCGCAGGCTCGCGGATGCAGTATCGCCGCGAGGTGTTCACCCTCGGCGAGCGGCTTTCGGTGAACGTGCAAAGCGCGACACCGGGCGTGGTGACGGTCAGCTACACCTTTGATCCGGACGGCTATGCGGCCCAGGTCAAGGATGGCAATGGCCGTCGAACGGCGCCCGGCGAAGTGATGGTCACCGTGCTTTCTCGTGAGGGCGACGGCACGCCGTCCGCCGATTTGCTTGACGGCGTTCGTCGCCATTTCGCACGGCCGGATGTACGACCGGAGACTGACCTGGTCAGCGTGCAAGGTGCGCACATCCTGCCGTACAAAATCCGCGTGGTCGCCAAGATCAACGCCGGCCCGGATTCGGGGCTCACTCAAGTCGCCGCACAGAAACTGCTGCAGGACTACGCAGCGTCTTGTCATCGGCTGGAAGGGCGAGTGGACCCGAGTTGGATTGACTATGCGATTCACAGTGCAGGGGCTGCGCAACTGCAGATCCTTGAGCCTCTGGCGCCGATCGTTGCGACGGCCTTCCAGGCGCCGTTCTGCAGCGGGGTTGAAGTGGAGGTGCGCACGCTATGAGTGAGCGCAAACCGAGCCTGTTACCCGCCAACAGTTCGCCCTTGGAAAAAGCACTGGATCAAGGCTTCGGTCAGTTACTCGAGCGAGTCATGCCGCCGTTTCCCGAATTGATGAACCCGACGCATACCCCCGCCGATTTTTTACCGTATCTGGCGGCTGACCGAGGGGTAAACGAGTGGAGCGCTACTGCTCCAGAGGTCGAAAAGCGCGCAACAGTAAAGCTTGCCTGGCCGACCGCTCGGCAGGCAGGCACGCGAAAAGCGCTTGAGAACGCGGCCAAAGGCCTGCAGCTGATCCCCGAAGTACGGGCCTGGTACGAACAGTCCCCGCGAGGCAAACCTTATAGCTTTGCCATCAGGGCTTTCTCCGAGCTGCCCTACAGCGAAGAAATCGATGCACGACTGGACCGGCGCCTGGCGGAGGCTAAAAGCGAGCGCGACATTTTTACTGTCACGGTGGGTTTGAGCGCGTTTGGCCGCCACTCCATCGGGGCGGCTACCGTCTGCGGTGAGCTGACCACCAT
Source organism: Pseudomonas antarctica (assembly GCF_900624995.1). GTDB lineage: Bacteria > Pseudomonadota > Gammaproteobacteria > Pseudomonadales > Pseudomonadaceae > Aquipseudomonas > Aquipseudomonas antarctica. Next base: position 19,519 of record NZ_UYXQ01000003.1, on the reverse strand, counting down.
TTATCCGATTGTTATTCAAGGGCTCGAAGCGTCTGGCGTGGTCTTTATGGCTGCGGGGCTCTACACCGTCGAAACCGTCACTATTTATCCACAGGGGTCCTAAATGGCCGACTTTTATACCCTGCTGACCAACGCAGGGATTGCTTATGAAACTGCCTGCAAAGCTGCTGGCGTACCGATCAAACTCGCGCAAATTTCAGTCGGTGACGGCAATGGCGCCGTCTACAACCCCGACGCCACGGCCAAAGCGCTGAAGCGTGAAGTGTGGCGTGGGCCGTTGAATGCGCTGTTTCAGGACGAGAAAAATCCGAGCTGGTTGCTGGCCGAGGTGACGATTCCACCTGAGGTCGGTGGGTGGTATGTGCGCGAGGCCGGGCTTTGGACTGATACCGGCGTTCTTTATGCAATCGTTAAGTACCCGGAGTCGTTCAAGCCGGTGTTGGCGACGTCGGGTTCGGGGAAAGAGTTCTATATTCGCTCGATTTTCGAGACCAGTAATGCGTCGCTTGTGACGTTGTTGATTGATGACACGGTGGTCAAGGCGACGCGGGCTTGGGTGACCGGTTATGTGGCTGATGAGTTGGCCAAGCTGGATGCGAAACAGTCGGTGCGTGTGGCGACTACGGAAAATATCACTCTGAGTGCAGCGCAAACAATTGATGGCTTGGCTGTTGTGGCGGGTGATCGGATTCTCGTTAAAAATCAGACAGCCGCAAAAGATAACGGCCTTTATGTTGTAACGAATGCGGCATGGGTTAGGACTAAAGATGCGGACGCCAGTGCCAAGGTGACGTCAGCGATGACGGTGTCGGTTGAGCAGGGTGCGACGCTTGCCGATACGATCTGGCAGCTGGTTACGGATGGGGCCATCGTTCTGGGAACAACAGCTTTGGCTTTTCAGAATGTGACGCAAGGATTCGCGCCGCTCAACTCTCCAGGTTTTTTGGGTACTCCCATGGCGCCTACCGCGCCTAGGTTCAACGTGAGTAACGCGCTGGCGAGCACGGAATTTGTGCAGAGAGCATTGGGTAACTACGGTAGCGTTTCAGTGATGTCTGTCAGTGAAACGTTAACGCCGCAATTTTTCGGAAGAGTATTGCTACTCAACTCAGGTACGGAATTTACGGTAACGCTGCCGCCCTCCAGTTCCGGGCCGATGGGAGGTGTTATTTCTTTTCGAAACGTAGGCACGGCGAACGCGAAGCTGTTGCCATCGGGCGCTGATACGTTAGCGGTTATAGCAACCAGGACGCAGACGAGCTTGGTTATCCCGCCTGGCTCATCGGTGGATTTGGTCTTGCAGGGAACTAACTATTTCATGTCGGGCACGTCGGTATTGAAGTTAGCTACCGAGTTTGCCGCCTCGCTAGGCTACTCCGGCTACAAGAAGGAACCCAGTGGGTTGATCACCCAATGGGGGAGCACCGTTTCGTCCGGAACTCAATCGGGAAACTGGTCCGCAACGCTGCCAATAACGTTCCCAACGGCCTGTCTAAGTGCATCCATTCTAGGAAACGGAGGGGCAACGACGTTCTCTGTTTTGCCGATGACGACTAACGCACTTATGGCCACCGCGATGAACTCTATGACGGGCGAGAAGCTTTCAAATCTTGGTGGGTTTTTCATCGCTGTTGGGTACTGAATAAGGGGAATAGCATGTTTGCTTCAAAAGCTAATCGTGGTTTTTTTGACCCCGAAATTAATGATTTCATACCAGAAGACGCGGTAGAAATTTCCTTGGAAAGGCATGCCGAGCTGCTTGCTGGGCAGTATGAGGGCAAGATCATTGCCTGGGGGGATGATGGCTTTCCTTTGCTGGTTGAGCCTCCGCCACCCAGTGATCAGGAGCTGACTGCCTCTGAGCGCACTTGGCGCGATATTCAATTGGCGGCTACCGACAGCGTAGTGACTCGTCACCGGGATGAGCTTGAGGACGAGTCAAAAACCACGCTCACCGCTGAGCAGTACTCCGAGTTGCAAGCCTACCGTCGCGCCTTGCGCAAGTGGCCAGAGGTTGGCGAGTTTCCCTTGAGCGAGCACCGCCCCCCGGCGCCGATCTGGCTCTCAACGCTACTCCAATAAATGCCCCGCTCTGACGGGGCGTTTTCTTTTCTGGCTGTCACTTTTCGATAACCCAACAAAAAACCGCACTGCGGTTTTTTTTATGCCCGGAGATCCACCTATGGCCAACCGCCAAACCTACACCGTCCTCATCCCATTCCCCACCGGAGGTGGCCATTGGTCCACCGCCGGCGAAGAGCTGGAACTGCTCGACGTTGAAGCATCCGCCCTGCGCACCGCCGGCCGCCTGGAACTGACCAGCGTCCTCAACTCCACCCCCAAGAAGGCTGACTAACCATGGCTGAGGTTTTGAACTTCGAGCACAACGGCATCACCGTGAATGCCACCGAATCCCCCGAGGCCATGGGTGGCCTTGGTGATAACGTCATCGGCCTGGTCGGCACTGCGCCGAATGCCCACGCGTCGATCCCGAAAAACGCGCCGTTCCGCATCAACAGCTTCACCACCCAGGCGCTGCTGGACCCGACCGGCGCTGAGTCGGGCACGCTGTTCCAGGCCGTTTACCAGATCCTCAAAGTGGTGAAGGTGCCGGTCTACGTGGTGATCGTGGAGGAGGGTGCAACCCCGGCCGACACTGTCAACAATGTGATCGGCGGCAATGAGCCAGCCACCGGCCGCAAACTGGGCCTGGCTGCCCTGAGCAGCGTCCCGGAAGACCTGACCATCATCGGCGCCCCTGGCTTCACCGGCACCAAGGCTGTGGCCGGTGAGTTCGCCTCCTTTGGCAAGCGCATCAAGGCCCGTGTGGTGCTGGATGGCAAGGACGCGTCCGTCGCCGACCAAGTGACCTACAGCGGCGAGCTGGGCGGTGCCGACCTCGGCTTCGACCGTTGCTTGCTGGTGCACAACATGCCGTCGGTGTACTCCAAAGCGGCGAAGAAAAACGTGTTCCTGTCGCCATCCTCGCTGGCTATTGCTGCACTGGCCAAGGTCAAGCAGTGGGAAAGCCCAGGGAACCAGGTGACGTTTGCCGAGGACGTTTCCCGCGTGGTCGAGTACAACATCCTCGACACGTCCACCGAAGGCGACCTGCTCAACCGTTATGGCGTGAGCTACTACGCGCGCACCATCCTTGGCGGTTTTTCGCTGCTGGGTAACCGCTCCATCACCGGCAAGTTCATCAGCTACGTGGGCCTGGAAGATGCGATCAGCCGCAAGCTGGTCAAGGCCGGTCAGAAAGCCATGGCCAAGAACCTCACCAAGTCCTTCATGGACCAGGAGGTCAAGCGCATCAACGACTGGCTGCAAACCCTGGTCGCCGACGAAACCATCCCCGGCGGCAGCGTGTACCTGCACCCGGAATTGAACAGTGTCGAGAAGTACAAAAACGGCACCTGGTTCATCGTCATCGACTACGGCCGCTACGCGCCGAACGAACACATGATTTATCAACTCAATGCCCGCGATGAAATCATCGAGCAGTTCCTGGAGGACGTTCTCTAATGTTTACCAACCGTGTAAGACAGGCCATTGCGGCCACCCTTCAAGGCCTGCCGTTGTCCGCGACGGTGGAAGAATTCACCCCGCCGAAGATCGAGTTCGACATGGAAGCCATGTCTGGCGGGCGTTTTATTGCCGAAGAAATGGCCAAAAGCGGCAAGGTGCTCAACGCCACGCTGGTGCTGCAAGGTGCCGGCCCGGAAATCATGCTGGCCCTCGGCGTGCGCTTGGGTGACGACATCCTGCTGAACGTGCGTGAAGCCGGCCAGGACCAGGATGGCAAGACGTACTTCACCTATCACACCGTCGGCGGCAAGTTGAAATCCCTGCAGGAGGCGAAGCTGAAGATGGGCGACAAGGCCACCACCACGCTGGAGCTGTCCTGCCGCACGTACAACCGTTTGGAAAACGGCATTTCGGTGATCGACATCGACGTGCGCACTCAGAAGTTCGTGCTCAACGGTGTCGACATTCTCGGCGATGCGCGCCGCGCCGTATTGATGCCTTAACGACGACGGTGATCTGAAGTGGGCACAGTCAATGTGGGCGCCGGGCTTGCCCGCGATGCAGGCTACTCGGTGTGTCTGGTGTACCGAGGTGATGCCATCGCAGGCAAGCCAGCTCCCACATTGACCGTGCTCGCCCTTAGATTTTCAAACACGCACTACAAGGAATTGCCCCATGGCCTGGATGCCACCGCTGCATAGCCTGCTGTCTCCGATCACCGCCGACACCGGCGCGACGATCCAGCAGGTTCAACTCAAGCCGCTGTACTACGCCGCGCAAAAAGCCGCGCTGGCCCGGGTCGGTGATGACGAGGACGACCAGTTTTTTGAACTGGCGAAACTCGCCACCGGCCTGTCGGAAAAAGAGCTCGACCAACTCAAGCGTCCGGACTACGTAAGCATCGCCCAGTACGTGCATGAAATGTCGACGCGCCCTGCGTCGTTCTTCCTGGATGCGCGCGAAGAAGCGAGCCACGACCAACCCGTGCAATTGCTGTTGCCCCTCGACGCTGCTGGCCGCTCGCTGACCGAACTGTCCTTGGAAATGCCGGCCCTGCGCGCCACCAAAGTGATGAAAAAACTTGCCACCAACAAAGAGCGCGCCGAGTTCATCACCGCTCATTGCACCGGCCTGATGATCCCTGACCTCGCCGGCCTGACCGTGCCCGACTGGACGCAATTGCAGGAGCGTATCGATGATTTTTTAAATCAACCGGCGGACTTCTTTCGGCGCGCGACATCGAAGTGATCCTCGATGTGGTGCCGCTGATTTACTCGGTCAATGAGGCGGAAATCCTCGACTGGGACGCCGGCAAAGCATTGCGCCGCTACGACATTGCGATCACTCGCCTTGGCGTTAAACAGGAGTAAGCGGGATGCAAGAGACTCAATTTCAGACCAGGCTTGCTCAGCAAGATAAGCGCTGGATGCTCGGCGATGCGGATCTGGGCAATGTGCTGGCACCGTTTTCCGCACGCCTTGCCGCGCCTCTCAGTCTGAATGCTGCGCCGCAGCCGCAGCCGCAGCCGCAACCACAGCCGCAGTCGCAGTCGCAGCTCAGCTCGGCACTGGTCACCGTCAGCGTGGACATCAACGCCTTGACCCTGGAGCAAGTGCGGCTGCGAGAGACACTGGAAACGCTGAACAGTACGTTATTCATTACAGGCGCTACGCTGGCGGGCACGGTGGGCGGCACCGTTACCAGTGAAGCGAAAAATACATCGAAAGGACAAGCACCTGCCGACGAATCCTCACTCATCAAGTTTCTCAAGTGGTCGGGAGAGGGCCTGACGGATTCGTTCAGAACCAAGGTTTCAGACAAGACCATTGAGGGCACGCTTGGCAGAGTTCCCGGCATAGGTGCGTTGTTCAAGGGCGCCAGCAAGGGGAATGATGGCTGCTGCCCAGGCGTCAGCGAGGCGCTGCGTGGGCGTGAGCGTTTTGGGCCCAAAAACACGCCGGCGCGCAAAGGTGCGGGCAGATCAAGGTTAGCGGGGTGGAGGAATACCTCCAGCAAAACAACCAGCGGGTTCACCGCGACGGTGCGCAGCCTGTTCGAGAAGGTTGGGAAGGCATTTGAAGGCCCGCGATTGGGCTTTCATAGCGGTGCATCGACTCAAGGGGTATCCCCGCGTCCGAGTCAGCCGCCCAATCGGCTGGGGGCCAATGCCGCGCGCAATCTGGTGCCAGGCAAGGGCGTCGGATTGATTGAGGCGTTGGATCGCGGCTTGGTCCCGATGCCCGGCCAAGTGAGCGCGAATCCGCCCCAGCCTGCGTCACCCACGCCGTTGAACCGTGCCGCGGGTGCTGTTCCCAGCGTGCCAGCGCCGGCAACCTCTCGGCTAGCGAACGCCATGACACGGCTGGAGTCAGTCGGCGCCCGCCGCCTCGGCCCGTTGAGGTATGCCGACACCGCCATCAATGTGATCCAGGGCGTACGCAATGGCGACGCAAAAGCTGTCGGTTCAGGCCTGAGCTCAGCCGGTGGCGCCTGGGCCGGAGCCTCCGCCGGCGCCGCTATCGGCACGCTGGTTTTTCCGGGCGTCGGCACGGCTGTCGGTGGCGCCATTGGCGGCTTGCTTGGCAGTGAAGCGGGCGCCTGGCTGGGCGATAAATTGTTCAGCTCAAGCGATCGCTTGCCTGCACCCGCTGCGGTGAGCAAAGAGCTCAACAGTGCGCGCACAGACAACGTGCAAGTCACCCTCGCCCCGAGCATCCAGATTACGGGCGTCAACCCCGCCGATGCCCAGCACGTCGTCAACCAAGTGATCCAGGCCCTGCAATTCCAATGCATGCCGATGGTCACCGACAGCCTGGGGATTCGGCGCAACGCGGCACTGGCCGATCCTTCAGGAGGTGATTGATGCGACAACAAATGGTCCTCGGCGACTTTATCTTTGGCTTGTCCCGAGGCTTTGCCTATTCGTCGCTGATACGTACCAGCGACGGCGGCTGGAGTGACCTGGCGATTATTGCCAGCAAGTCTCAGTCGCGGCAGAGCGGCCAGAAGCTGGAAAAACTCACGTTCAGCGGCATGGCCATGTACGCCATCGGTATGCAGCGCCTGGACGAATTGCGTGCGCTGCAAAATGCGCGGGCGCCATTGCCTCTGGTCGATGGCATTGGCCGTAACTGGGGCCTCTGGCGGATTAATTCGGTGACGGAAACCCAGAGCAATGTGATCGACGACGGCACCGCCATGCTCATGGCCTGGACTATGGAACTAGAGGAATTCGTCAATGCGTAGAGTACGTAGTATTGCCGGTGATTCGGTCAACCTGTTGCTCTACCGCGAGCTGGGGCGTTGCGATGACGCGGCGGAAGAAACCCTCTGGCGCCACAACCCCTTACTGGCCGAATACGGCCCGGTACTGCCGGCCGGTGTGTGGGTGATCGTGCCTGAAATGCAAGCACGGCCTGCTGCGGTGCGGCCTGTTCTGGCCTGGGATTAAGGAGGCTGCATGGCACAGGGATTCACACCGATCGTGGAGTTTTACGGCGCCAACGCGGCGCTGCTTAATCAACGGCTGATGCACTGGAGCCACACTGACGCTGCCGGCATTAAGGCGGATCGGCTGGAACTGACACTTAATATTGAAGGGCTGGAAGGTTTGCCCACCCTGAGCGGCAGGATCGGCCTGCGTGCTGGTTATCTGGAGTCGGGGTTGGTGGAAAAGGGCGAGTTTGTCGTCACCCAACGTACCCCGGTGCTGTTTCCCATGCGCTTGATGATCGTGGCCACCGCCGCGCCCTTCAGTGTGGTCGATGCCACGGGTTACCGTCAGCGTCGATCCGCCAGTTACGGTCCGACAACGCTGGGCGCGCTGTTTCGTCAGTTGGTCAGCCCTCACGGCTTTTCACCACGGGTGGCACCCGCGCTGGAGGGTATTGCGATCGCGCACATCGACCAGTCCAACGAAAGTGACATGGCGTTCATCTCGCGCCTGGCCAAACTCTACTCGGCGGTCACTAAACCCTTTAACGAGCTCTATGTGTTGGCCGAAGCCGGCCGAGCCAATTCGCTCTCCGGCCAGCTACTGCCGCAGGTGAAGCTGTCCGTGACGCAGGACAACCGCCCCGGTGAACAAAGCTTCATTACCGCCAAACTCGACGAAACTTCCCGCGCGAAATACGCGGGTTGCCGCGCCAGTTGGTGGGATGCCGGCGCTGGCAAGCAGCGTGTGGTCCAGGTGGGAAATGCGCCGTTCAAAACCTTGCGCCAACGCTACCAGAACGAAGCCGAAGCGCGCGCCGTTGCCGAAGGCGAACTCCGTCGTGTGGGGCGTGAAGATTTGAAATTGCTGATCGATTGCCCAGGCAATCCATTGTTGGCCGCCGAAGGGTTGTTAGTGCTCGATGAGAGCTGGCCGTCCTATATGCAGGGGCGCTGGTCGATAAATCAGGTGGTTCATGTCGGCGATCCAGTGACGGGCTATCGCAGTTCAATCACGGCGTATGGGTTGTCGACATAGAGGTTTTTGAGGGTAAAACCAATGCTGATAACACTCCCACAGTTGCTTGGCGTTATGCCGGATGCCCGCCTTAGAGCGGGCGTTTTTTTAACACCCTTAAATGTGGCGTTCGTTCGTTTCGAGATAAACCGTGCAAAGCGCATCGCCGCCTTCCTCGCCCAGGTCGGTCATGAATCCGGCGAGCTGCGCTATGTTCGCGAGCTGGGCAGCGATCAATACCTGAGCAAATACGACACTGGCACCTTGGCTGCCCGTCTGGGCAATACCCCCGAGGCGGACCAAGACGGCCAGAAGTATCGGGGCAGGGGGCTGATCCAGATCACCGGGCGTCGTAACTACCTCGCCTGCAGCCTGGCGCTGTTTGATGATGATCGCCTGCTGCGCCAGCCCGAGCTGCTGGAGCAACCGCAGTGGGCGTGTGAGTCCGCTGCGTGGTTCTGGCAGAGCAACGGTTTGAATGAGCTTGCTGACAGGGACCAGTTCACCACCATTACCCGGCGCATCAACGGCGGGCTCAATGGCCTGCAGGGCCGTTTGCAGCTGTGGGCACGGGCGAAAGCGGTGTTATGCGCCTCCTAGAGGCGGGCCGCTGGGGGGGCGTTTTCCTACTGATGGCGGTGGTATGGCAGGTGCAGGTTTGGCGTTATGGCGTCCAGCTTGAGCAGCAATCGGTTGAGCATGCCCAGGCACTTAGCCAGCAACGCGAAGTGTACGTGCATCAACAGCAGGCAGAACACGACAAACGGCTGGCCCTGGAGCAACAACTCAGCGCGAGTGACCAACAACATGCTCGGGAGTTGAGCGATGCCCAACATAACCAAGCTGCTCTGCGCGACCGCCTGGCCACTGCTGATGTGCGCTTGTCAGTCCTACTCGACGCCACCGACCCCGCCAATGGCTGCCCTGTGTCAACCGCCACCACCCCCGGCGGCGTGGTTCATGCAACCGCGCGAGCCCAACTTGACCCGGCGCATGCTCAACGAATTATCGCCATCACCGACGACGGTGATAACGCCCTGATCGCCTTGCGTGCCTGCCAGGCTTACGTGCGCGCCGTCGGGCGTTAGCATCTTGATCCAGTCTGTGGCTTGCGCGAGCGATTTGCTCCTGTAGGGTAGGCGAATCCCCGCCGACATCTGGAGACGACCGTGAAGGAAATCACTCAACTGGCCGCTGAATTGGGCCGCCGCCTGCAGGTGCTCAATGCCCACGTCACCACTGCTGAGTCCTGTACTGGCGGGGGCATCGCCGAAGCCATCACACGGGTTCCGGGCAGTTCGGCCTGGTTCGAGGCGGGTTATGTCACTTATTCCAATCGACAGAAGACGCGGCAATTGGGTGTTCCAGACGACCTGTTCCCCAAGGTCGGCGCCGTCAGCCAGGAAGTGGTGGAGGCGATGGTCCGAGGCGCGCAGGAAAAAAGCCTGTCACGCTTTGCCGTGGCGGTCAGCGGCGTGGCGGGCCCCGACGGCGGTTCGCCGGACAAGCCGGTGGGCACCGTTTGGCTAGCGTTTGGCGTTGGCGAAGAGGTGACGGCCGAGCTGGCGCACTTCCCCGGCAACCGTGACGAGGTCCGCCGACAAACGGTAAAAGCCGCGTTAGAGGGCTTGTTGCGACGAGCTGCAGTAGAAATAGAAAATCAGGGGTAGGCGATCTTCGATCTTTGTGGAACAATACTGTCTACTTATACAGGTGTTGGCCGTCAGGCCTTATTGATTACGTGAGGACTTTAATGGACGACAACAAGAAGAAAGCCTTGGCTGCGGCCCTGGGTCAGATCGAACGTCAATTCGGCAAGGGTGCCGTAATGCGTATGGGCGATCACGACCGTCAGGCGATCCCGGCTATTTCCACTGGCTCTCTGGGTCTGGACATCGCGCTCGGCATTGGCGGCCTGCCAAAAGGCCGTATCGTTGAAATCTACGGCCCTGAATCTTCCGGTAAAACCACCCTGACCCTGTCGGTGATTGCCCAGGCGCAAAAAATGGGCGCTACCTGTGCGTTCGTCGACGCCGAGCACGCCCTCGACCCTGAATACGCCGGCAAGTTGGGCGTCAACGTTGACGACCTGCTGGTTTCCCAGCCGGACACCGGTGAGCAAGCCCTGGAAATCACCGACATGCTGGTGCGCTCCAATGCCATCGACGTGATCGTAGTCGACTCCGTGGCGGCCCTGGTGCCCAAGGCTGAAATCGAAGGCGAAATGGGTGACATGCACGTGGGCCTGCAAGCCCGTCTGATGTCCCAGGCGCTGCGTAAAATCACCGGTAACATCAAGAACGCCAACTGCTTGGTGATCTTCATCAACCAGATCCGTATGAAGATCGGCGTGATGTTCGGCAGCCCGGAAACCACCACCGGTGGTAATGCGCTGAAGTTCTACGCTTCGGTTCGTCTGGACATCCGTCGTACTGGCGCGGTTAAAGAAGGCGACGAGGTTGTCGGTAGCGAAACCCGCGTTAAAGTCGTTAAGAACAAAGTGGCCCCGCCTTTCCGTCAGGCTGAGTTCCAGATTCTCTACGGCAAGGGTATCTACCTGAACGGCGAGATGATCGACCTGGGCGTGCTGCACGGTTTCGTCGAGAAGTCCGGCGCCTGGTATGCCTACAACGGCAGCAAGATCGGTCAGGGTAAGGCCAACTCGGCCAAGTTCCTGGCGGACAACCCGGATATCGCTGCCACGCTTGAGAAGCAGATCCGCGACAAGCTGCTGACTCCAGCACCTGACGTGAAAGCTGCAGCCAACCGTGAACCGGTTGAAGAAGTAGAAGAAGCCGACACTGACATCTGAAGCAAACGATGACTGTTGTACTGGATACACTCGTCGCCGTTCGGCGCACTGCAATGGACCTGCTCGCTCGACGCGAGCATGGTCGAGTCGAGCTGACGCGTAAACTGCGTCAGCGCGGCGCAGAGCCCGAGATGATCGACACTGCCCTCGACCGCCTGACGGAAGAAGGGCTGCTGTCGGAAGCCCGTTACCTCGAAAGCTTTGTTTCCTACCGAGCGCGCTCCGGCTATGGCCCCGCGCGAATTCGCGAAGAGCTGAGCCAGCGCGGCCTGCAACGCGCCGATATCGATCTCGCCCTGCGTGAGTGCGGTATCAGTTGGCAGTCGCAGCTTGAAGACACCTGGCGCCGCAAGTTTGCCGGCCATCTGCCGATTGATGCCAGGGAGCGTGCGAAGCAAGGTCGCTTTCTGAGTTATCGCGGGTTTTCGATGGAGATGATCAGCCGCCTGCTAAGTGGCCGAGACATGGACGGCTGACCAGGACGATAGGCGAGCTTTTGTGGCGAGGGAGTTTGCTCCCGCTGGCCGCGTAGCAGCCCCATTCGCTTCACTGTAAGGTCACCTGAACACCACAAAAAAGGCCCACTATGAAAATAGTGGGCCTTTTTTTTTGCTTTCAAAAAGTCATGCCGGCTCAGGCGTCAATCGCTGTTGGGTCTTCCCCTGAGCCTGCGCCCAGTTCTCCGGCAAGTTGATGTAATCCACCAATTCCCGCAGACGGCCCTGATCACGCCCATTGAAGTTGAACACCAACCGCGTCAAATGGCCGAATCTCGGCTCATCATGTTCTTCGCCCGTATATGCCTGCTGTTGGAACTCCCCACTCAGGCGCAGGCTGGCAAACTCGCTCTGCAAGTGGGCCAGGGCACGCTCGCTGAGCGGGTGATTCATGCGCACCACAAACTCGCGCTTCAACCAGCGGGTGGAGTGGAAGTTGGCGTAGAACTGGTTGATCTCGTCCACCGCCTCTTCAGCGCTGTACACCAGGCGGACCAGCTTGAGGTCGGTGGGCAGGATGTAGCGATTGGCTTCCAGCTGGCTGCGGATAAAGTCCAAGGCGCCTTGCCAGAAACCGCCGCCCGGAGCATCCAGCAGTACCACCGGCACCAGTGGGCTTTTGCCGGTCTGGATCAGCGTGAGCACTTCCAGCGCTTCATCCAGGGTGCCAAAACCGCCCGGGCACAGCACCAACGCATCGGCTTCCTTGACGAAAAACAGCTTGCGGGTGAAGAAGAAGTGGAAGGACAGCAGGTTTTCGGTGCCATCAATGGTCGGGTTGGCGTGTTGTTCAAACGGCAGGGTGATGTTGAACCCCAGGCTGTGTTCCAGGCCCGCGCCTTCGTGGGCTGCCGCCATGATGCCGCCGCCACCGCCGGTGATCACCATCAGCTCGGATTGCGCCAACTTGGCGCCGACTTCCCGGGCCAGGGCGTACAGCGGGCTTTCGACCGGCGTTCGCGCCGAGCCGAATACCGTGACCTTGCGGCGGTCCTTGAACTGTTCCAAAACGCGGAACGCATTATCCAGCTCGCGGATCGCCTGCAAAGTGATTTTGGCGTTCCAGCGGTTGCGGTCGTCCTGGGCCATGCGCAGAACGGTGAGGATCATGTCGCGATAAAGGGGGATATTCGGGCTGTTGGGAGCGATTAGCTGGAGCTGCGCATCGACCTGCTGTGTGAGGTCGGTCCCGTGTTCTTCAAAATGACGGAGCAGGTGGTCATTCGATTCGTAAGGCATTCAACTTCTCCTTCTTCACAGAGCTTGGGCCATCGGCGAGATCGTCGTCCGCGGCCACGACACTGCATGTGTCGCTGCATGCCACAGGCCTACACGGTGTTTGCCGAGTGGCAAAGCGGGCTCTGTATGTTCCTTGTGATTTGGAAACCTTTGCACTGCAAGTCGCAGGAGGGCAACCCTCTTTTGCCCTGAAAATGTTACAGAACGGCGTGAAAAACGCGATGGAAGGGCTGCCGGGATAGCGTGATCATGAGCCGAAAAACCCTTGGCTGGCAACCGGTTATTGGCCACGCATGATGCAGTTTAGCTGTTGGCTGGCATAGGCAGCGAGGGACATGCGCGCCACTGGGCAGCAGCGCGCGACGGTCGAGCGAAGGTTATTTTTTCTTCTTGGCTGTCGCAGGTGCTGGGCAATCCGCTTCTATAAACTTGACCGACGCCACTGGGCGGTTGGTCTTGTTCTCGGTGATTTCGTAGCGCATCACTGCGCCCTTAGCCATCAATTCGCGGTAACCCTTGTTCAGGCACACGCTTTGGCCCAGTTGGAAGTACACGGCCTTGGGGTTGGCGCGCATCTGTTCAGCGCGGTCAGGTTGCACGCTGAGGTGATCGATCAGTTGCATACCTTCAACGGTGTAGGCCACTTCCAGGGTTTTTTCGTCGATTTCCCGGGGCAGGTCCTTGTTGCTTTCAGCCGCGACGCTTTGCAGCTTGCGGTTCATTTGGGCCTCCAGCAGCGAGGCCGCGTGGGCGCCCATAGGCAATACCAACGCAAGGGCGACGGATGGGGCGACAACGCGCAGCATGGAACGCAGCATGAAACTCTCCTGATTCGGTTACTGGTGCATAGACCAGCCACTGCGCTGTGCGTTCAGTGGCGCGCAATGATAGGTGAGCCCTTGCCACTACAGCCAGGCGTATCGCTCAGAAGTGCGGACGGCTCTGGTAAACTGCCGCCACTTAAAGCCCGCCTCGAGTTTCCTCAGTGTCGATTTTCCCTTTCACGGGTTGCCCCCGATGAGCCACGCCGTCTCCCGTTTGCGTACTCAGCGCCTGGCACGGGCCGTGCGGCCTTTTCTCAACCGTGGTTCGCGCGCCGAACGTTGCCCCGGCTGTCGGGTGATTCCCGAGTACTGCCTGTGTGCCTGGCGGCCGAAGGTAGAGGCGCGCTCGGCCATGTGCCTGCTGATGCACGATGTTGAGCCGATGAAACCCAGCAACACCGGCTGGCTGATCGCCGATGTGATCGAAGACACCACCGCGTTCGCTTGGTCGCGCACCGAGGTCGACCCCGAACTGTTGACCTTGCTGGCCGACCCGCAATGGCAGCCCTATATCGTGTTCCCCGGCGAATTCGTCGCGCCTGAGCGGGTCGTCGGCGAAGTCACGGTGCAGGCGGGCAAGCGCCCACTGTTTATCCTGCTGGACGGCACTTGGAGCGAAGCGCGCAAGATGTTCCGCAAAAGCCCCTACCTGGAACACTTGCCGGTGTTGAGCCTGGCGCCCGAGCAGCTGTCGCGCTATAAGCTGCGCCGCTCCAAACGTGATGACCATTTCTGCACCGCCGAAGTCGCGGCGCTGTGCCTGGAGCTGGCCAGTGACCAAGCCGCCAGTGAAGTGCTGGACGCCTACCTCGACGTCTTCAGCACCCATTACCTGGCCGCCAAGTTCCAGTTACCGCTGGACCCGACGGACATCGTCCATACTCGCCTTACACCCTATATTCCGGTGCTATAACCACACGACGTTTGCATGATGGCACCGTAAACCTCCGGCCCGCTAAAATGCCCGCGGGCGTAGTGCTTGACCCTCTAGGCTACGCTGGGCATGCTGGGCGCCGATTGGGGCGTAAGCGTGAATTTTCAGCGTCGTTGCAGGTGTTTTTGACGTTGAGCATGCCCTGTGGTGATGGCTGCCTGGCCGTTGCCTTGTGTACTGGCGAACCCTGAACCCATCAGGGCTGCCATAAAAAACAGGATCATTTAATCAATGGCCACATACGAAATCCTGATAGCCGATGACCACCCGCTGTTTCGCAGCGCGCTGCATCAGGCCGTAACCCTGGGCCTTGGGCCAGACGTGCGCCTGGTCGAAGTGGCCAGCATTGCCGAGCTGGAAGCCCGCCTCACCGAAAAATCCGACTGGGACCTGGTGTTGCTCGACCTCAACATGCCCGGCGCCTACGGTTTTTCCGGGTTGGTGCTGTTGCGCGGGCAATACCCGCAGATTCCGGTGGTGATGGTCTCGGCCCAGGAAGACGCTGACGTAGTGGTGCGCTCCAAGGAGTTCGGCGCCAGCGGCTTTATTCCCAAGTCCAGCGGTATAGACGATATCCAGAAGGCCGTGCGCAGGGTGTTGGACGGCGACGTGTCCTGGCCGCCGCAAGCGTTTGAAGAAATCAACGTGTCCGACGAAGCCAAGGCTGCCCGTGATGGCCTTGCCAGCCTGACACCCCAGCAGTTTCGAGTACTGACGATGGTTTGCGAAGGCTTGTTGAACAAGCAGATTGCCTACGAATTAAGCGTGTCGGAAGCGACCATCAAGGCCCACGTTACGGCGATCTTCCGCAAGCTGGGGGTACGCACGCGCACTCAGGCGGCGTTGCTCTTGCAACAACTTGAGTCAATTTCGCAGCATTAAGTTGTTACTGGTTCACGCTTTTTTGACTTTGCGTGATCTAGTTTCCCCCACTCCTTTGGTTCAGTTGCCTACATCTATGTCGCCTTTCAAGGGTCAAACCGGTATCAAACGTATCTTCAACGCAGGGGGCTATTCCCTGGATGGCCTGCGTGCGGCATTCACTGGCGAGGCAGCATTCCGTCAGTTGGTGTTGCTCAACGTGGTCCTGATCCCGCTGAGTTTTTTCCTGCATGTCAGCCGCGTCGAGCGCGCCTTACTGATTGCAGTGTGCTTGCTGGCGCTGATCGTCGAATTGCTCAATTCGGCGGTGGAAGCCGCCATCGACCGGATCTCCCTCGACCTGCACCCGCTGTCGAAAAACGCCAAGGACATGGGCAGCGCCGCACAATTTATCGCGCTGACCATGATTACCCTGGTGTGGGCCGTGATCCTGATCTAAGGCTCAGGCAATGCTCGGCAGCACGATCTCGTCGCTGCGCTGAACCCCAGCGGTGAAGGCGCGGCACAGCTCCAGAAACTCGCGCATCGCCGACGTCTGGTACTTCTGTTTATGCCAGATGAAGTAGAACTGCCGCGCCAGGTCCAGGTCCGGGGTTTCCACCGGTACCAGGCTGCCACGGCGGAACGCATCGCGCAGTGCCAACCGGGAAATACAGCCAATCCCCAACCCTGACTCCACCGCACGCTTGATCGCCTCGGTGTGTTCCAGCTCCAGGCGGATATTCAGTGCGCTGCGGTGATGACGCATGGCTTGGTCAAAGGTCAGCCGCGTGCCGGAGCCTTGTTCGCGCAGTATCCACGCTTCATGGGTCAACTCTTGCATGGTCGCCACGCCGCGCTTGGCCAAGTGATGCTGCGGTGCGCAAAACACCACCAGCTCATCTTCGACCCAGGTTTGCACCTCGATGTCCGGGTGGCTGCAGTCGCCTTCGATTAGACCCAGGTCAATTTCGTAGTGCGCCACCTGGTGCACGATATGTGCAGTGTTCTGCACATGCAGCTTCACTTGGCTTTCGGGGTGCTGCTGCATGAAGCTGCCGATCAGCAGCGTGGCCAGGTAATTGCCGATGGTCAGGGTGGCGCCGACCGCCAGCGAGCCGAAGCCGGACTTGCCGTTGAGCAGGTCTTCGATCTCCTTGGCCTGGTCCAGCAGCGCCACGGCCTGGGGCAACAGCTGATGGCCGAGGGCGTTGAGGCTCAAGCGTTTGCCCGCGCGGTCGAATAATTGGCAGCTGGATTGACGCTCCAGCTCGGTAATCGAGGTGCTGGCGGCGGATTGCGATAAGGCCAGAAGGCCAGCGGCGCGGGAGACGCTTTCCTGCTGGGCGACGGCGACGAAGACTTGCAGTTGACGGAGAGTAAATCGCATATCGATATAACCGATAACCCTTATCTTAATAATCCAGTTAACAGATATTGTCGCCGCCATTAGAATGCTGTGCAATTGCGCATCCAACATTTTGGCGCAGACCCATTTCCAGGAGTTCCCCGTACATGAGCAACATGAACCACGAGCGTGTCCTCAGTGTTCATCACTGGAACGACACTCTGTTCAGCTTCAAGTGCACCCGCGACCCGGGCTTGCGCTTCGAGAACGGTCAGTTCGTGATGATCGGCCTGCAACAGCCTAATGGCCGCCCGCTCATGCGCGCTTACTCCATTGCCAGCCCGAACTGGGAAGAGCATCTGGAGTTCTTCAGCATCAAGGTGCCCGATGGCCCGCTGACTTCCCAATTGCAGCACTTGAAGGAAGGCGACGAGATCATCATCAGCAAAAAACCGACAGGCACCCTGGTGCTTGACGATTTGAAGCCGGGCAAACACCTGTACCTGCTCAGCACCGGTACGGGGCTCGCGCCATTTATGAGCGTGATCCAGGACCCGGAAACCTACGAGCGTTTCGAAAAAGTGATCCTGTGCCACGGCGTGCGTTACGTCAACGAAGTCGCCTACCGCGAATTCATCACCGAGCACCTGCCGCAGAACGAGTTCTTCGGCGAGGCCCTGCGTGACAAGTTGATCTACTACCCGACCGTGACCCGCGAGCCGTTCGAAAACGAAGGCCGCCTGACCGACCTGATGCGCAGCGGCAAGTTGTTCAGCGACATCGGCCTGCCGCCGATCAACCCTGAAGACGACCGCGCCATGCTGTGCGGCAGCCCAAGCATGTTGGAGGAGACCAGCGAAGTGTTGAACAGCTTCGGCCTGAAAGTTTCGCCGCGTATGCGTGAGCCGGGTGATTACTTGATCGAGCGTGCGTTCGTCGAGAAATAACCGCCGATCCAAATGAATGTGGGAGCTGGCTTGTGTAGCAGCTCCCACATTTGTTTTCGGCGTTTACTTGGCCGGAATGACTTCCAGCACACAAATCATCCCGGCTTGCGGATAGTGCCAGCGCACATCCACATCCCAGAACTGCGCGCCATATTCGCGCTCCGGCCCCGGCGTTTGATACGCCGGCCGTGGATCCTGCGCCAGGCACTGTTCGATCAAGGCCACCAATGGCTCGTCAAGGCGCTGCGCATGGCCCTGTGCCTGTTGCAGAGCGGTCTTCAGCCACTGCACGGGAATCAGCTGCGGCGCACTGCTGGCGATACTGTTGGTGGCGCCGTCGATAATGTCGGCGTAGGGCACATACGGCTTGATATCCAGCACTGGCGTGCCATCGAGCAAATCAATCCCCGAAATCCACAGCCGGCCCGGCTCGACCTTGTCCAGTTTCACCACGGACTGGCCAATGCCATTGGGCCGATGAGTGGCGCGAGTGGCGAACACGCCCATGGATGTGTTGCCGCCCAGGCGCGGCGGGCGTACTTTCAGGCGTGGCTTGTCTTCCAGGGCTTGATGGAACAGAAACAGCAACCACACATGGCTGACCTGCTCCAGGCCTTGCACCGCCTCACCGCTGTCGAACGGCGCCACCAGCTCCAGCACGCCACGGGCGGCGGGTGCCAGTTGCGGCTGGCGTGGGATGGCGAACTTCTCCTTGAAGCAGGCGCGCACAAAACCGACGGGCGAGACGTTGTAACTCATGGCTTACGCACGAACCCGCAGGGTCAGGCCCTTGAGGAAGTTACGCAGCAACTGGTCGCCACACGTACGGTAGTTGGTGTGGCCGAACTTGCGGAACAGTGCGCTCAGCTCAGGCTTGGATACCGGGAACTCGGCGGCCTTGAGGATCGCGTGCATGTCGTCTTCTTTCAGTTCGAAGGCCACGCGCAGCTTCTTAAGGATGATGTTGTTGGTCACCGGGGTTTCGATCGGCTGCGGCGCACGGCTTTCGTCCTTGCCGCGCTTGAAGATCACCAGGCCGTCAAGGAAGTGAGCCATGACGTCGTCCGGGCAGAACACAAAACCTTCTTCCTCGTCTTTCTTGAGGTAAGTCAGCAGGTCTTCTTTGGTCACATCCATGCCGCCGAGCTTGATGATCTCGACCATCTTGTTGTCGCTGATGTCGAGCATGTAGCGCACGCTGCGCAGTACGTCGTTGTGAATCATGGTGGGCAATCCTGGTATTCAACTGAGGGCACCGCGCACATGTGTCGGTGCCGAGAAAAGGGGTGCGGCTTAGAACTTCTCTTTGCCGGACAGGTAACGCCATTGGCCCACCGGCACTTTGCCGATGGACACACCGCCAATGCGGATGCGGCGGATGGCGATGACTTTTAAGCCAACGGCTTCGCAGAACAGGGCGATCACGCCCGGTTGCGGGTTCTTCATCGCAAAGCGCAGGCGGTTTTCGTTCTGCCAGCTAGCCTTCACGGCTGGCAGCTCTTTGCCTTTGTAGGTGAGGCCATGGTTCAGGCGATTGAGGCCATGGGCAACCATGTCGCCTTCAACCTCCACCACGTATTCCTGCTCGATCTTGGCGGCATCGGCGGTCAACTTGCGCAGAATCTTCCAGTCTTGAGTGAACACCAGCAGGCCGCTGGCCTTGGCTTGCAGGTTGGCACTGGCGGTCAGGCGCAGGAAGTGGCCTTTAAGCGGGCGTTTGCTGAAGCGGTGTTCTTCCGACAAGGTTTCGGCGCTGATCGAGGCCATTGCCGTTTCGGCATCCACACCCACCGGCGCGTGCAGCAGAATGGTCACCGGCTCCGGCGCAGTGGCTTTCGCCTCTGGGTCCAGCTCGACCTTCTGGGTGGTGATCTTGAACTGCGGCTCGTCGATCACTTCGCCGTCCACCGAGACCCAGCCGCCTTCAATAAACAACTCGGCCTCCCGACGGGAGCAACCGACCAGTTCGATAAGGCGTTCGGAAAGGCGTACGGGGTCAGTCATGACAATGGCCTTGGCCACAGGGGGCGGCTATAGTACCCGTGTTGGCGCGGTTAATACCGGCCCCATTCCACGGCC